>NZ_FOWL01000002.1:387403-802819 GCF_900115445.1 Variovorax sp. OK605 | reverse complement strand
CCGGTTCGATGTAGGCGTTGTCGTTGCCCAGCGCGAGCGACTGGGCGTCGCCCAGTGCTTCCTGAAATTTGGTGGTGAGTTTGTCTTGTCGCATGGTGGTATTCCTGCATCCAAAATAGGGCCGTTCGGGCACGATTCAAGGCTGTCCGCCATTACCTGCAGACCGGGGCAACCCGGGCACGGGTATTGCACAAGATCCCTTTCCTTGCCCGTAGGCATTTCTCTCTCTCGAATGGAGTCGATCATGGTTTTTTCAATGCAGCGCGTTCAACCGGTGCGCCGGGCGATCAGCGCGGGCGTCTTTCTGGCAGCTGTAGGCCTGTCCAGCCTGTCGGGTCTCGCGCAGGCGCAGAGCGGCACCCCCATCCGGCTGCTGGTGGGCTTTCCGGCCGGCGCGGGCACCGACGCGATCGCGCGCACGCTGGGCGAGAAGCTCAAGGACGTGCTGGGCGTGCCCGTGGTGGTGGAAAACCGCGCGGGCGCGGGCGGGCAGATTGCGGCCACCGTGCTGAAGTCTTCGCCGGCCGACGGCCACACGCTGTTCCTCTCGCATGACCACACCATCTCGATCCTGCCGCAGGTCATCAAGAACCCGGGCTTCAACCCCGCCACCGACTTCGTGCCCGTGGCCGGCTTCGCGACCTTCGCCAACGTGCTGGCGGTGTCGGGCGGCACGCCCGCCAAGACCATGGACGAGTACGTGAAGTGGGTCCGCACGCAAAAGGGCGGCAAGGAAACCATCGGCATCCCGGCACCGGCCTCGATTCCCGAGTTCCTGGTGAAGATGATCTCGGACAAGTACAAGATCGACGTGCAGCCCGCGCCCTACCGCGGCAGCGCGCCCATGACGGCCGACATGCTGGGCAACCAGATCACCGCGGGCATCGCCTCGGTGCCGGACTTCATCGAGAACCACAAGGCCGGCAAGGTGCGCATCGTGGCCTCCATCGGCGCCAAGCGCCAGGCCGTGATTCCGAACGTGCCGACCTTCACCGAACTGGGCTTCGCGAACCTGGACGACCTGCCCTACTACGGCATCTTCGCGCCGGTGGGCACGCCGCAGCCGATCATCGACAAGTACGGCGACGCGCTGCAGAAGGTGCTGGCCATGCCCGACGTGAAGCAGAAGCTCACCACGATGGGGCTGACGGTGGGCTACGAGCCGCAGGGCCAGTTCGCGGGCCGCGTGCGCACCTACACGCAGGCCTGGGAAAAGATCATCCAGGCCAGCGGGTTCAAGCCGCTGTAAAGGAAGCCTCTCAGGCGTTCGGGGCGCTGATGCCCCAGCGCGCGAGCGCCGCGTCGTCGGCCACGCGCGCATCGACCCAGCGGGCGCCTTCGGGCGTCTGCTCTTTCTTCCAGAACGGCGCCTGGGTCTTCAGGTAGTCCATCAGGAACTCGCAGGCCTCGAAGCTCTGAGCGCGGTGCGCCGACACCACCGCCACCATCATGATCTGGTCCAGCGGCTGCAGCAGGCCCACGCGATGGACCACGCGCGCGCCGAGGATGTCGAAGCGCCTGACCGCCTCGTCGATCATGGCCTCGATGGCCTTCTCGGTCATGCCGGGGTAGTGCTCCAGCTCCATCGACGAGACGCTGCTGCCGTCGTTGCGGTCGCGCACCGTGCCCACGAAAGTGCACACCGCGCCCACGCGCGTGTCGCCGGCGCGCAACGCGGCGACCTCCTGTGCCAGGTCGAAATCTGCTGTCTGGATCGAAACACGTGCGCCGCTCATGCCGGAATTGTGGCACCGGGATAAACTGCCGCGATGCCTTGCCTCCCCACATCCTTCATGGTGCCCTCGCACCCCGAAGGCCGTGGTGCGCGCCAGGGCTGCAGCAAAGCCAAAAAACCAAAGCTCGTCTGACCGGAGCCGAGGTTCCGTCGTCGGATGAGCGACGGAACCTGCACAAAGGCTTTGGCCCCTCTTGGGTTGCGCGCGCATCGGACGGTGGTTCTTTCCATCGGTCGATTCCTGAAAGGAAACCCGCGTGCCTCTACAACTCGACACCACATCCCCAACCTCCTCCACCGCGCCTGATTTCTCCGGCTTCTGGGTGGCGCTCGTCACCCCGTTCCGGGACGGTGCGGTCGACCACGCCGCGCTTGCCGCCCTGACCCGCCGCCTCGCCGAGGACGGCGTGACCGGCTTCGTGCCCTGCGGCTCGACCGGCGAGGCCGCCGCGCTCGACGAGGCCGAACAGCTCGCCATGCTCGACACGGTGCTGGGCGCGGCGGGCGGTTTGCCGGTCGTCATGGGCATTTCGGGTTACCACCTGGGCAAGGCCACGGCCTGGGCCCGCAAGCTCTCGGAACGCCCGCTGGCGGGCCTGCTGGTGGCCGCGCCGCACTACGTGCGCCCCTCGCAGGTCGGCCTGCTCGAATGGTTCCACGCCATCGCCGACGCCAGCACGGTGCCTATGCTGGTCTACGACATTCCCTACCGCACCGGCGTCACCATCGCCCGCGACACGCTGCTGGCGCTGGCCGCGCACCCGCGCATCCACGCCATCAAGGACTGCGGCGGCGACATGGCCAAGACGCGCGCGGTGATTGCCGACGGCCGGCTGCAGGTGCTGACGGGCGAAGACCACCAGATCTTCGCAACCATGGCCGAAGGCGGCGCGGGCGCCATAGCGGCCAGCGGCAACGTGCAGACGCGCCGCTTCGTGCAGCTGGTGCGCCTGCTGGCGGACAACCGCCTGGCCGAGGCGCGTACCGAATGGCAGGCGCTGCAGCCGCTGGTGGAGATGCTGTTTGCCGAACCCAACCCCGGCCCGCTGAAGGCTTTGCTCGCGCACACGGGCCAGATGCAGGACGAGCTGCGCTCGCCGATGACCCGTGCGTCCAACGGCCTGCGCGAGCGCCTGGTGGCGCTCGACGCCCGGCTCAACCGCCCGTGACGGGCGGGAAGAAAGCCACTTCGCAGTCGTCGCCCAGCGCGGCGGCTTCGTCGCTCATGAGCTGGTCGAGCGCCATGCGCACCGCCTTGCCGCGTGCCAGCGCGGTGGCGTAGGCGCCGCCGCGCGCGATGAGTTCGTCGCGCAATGCCGCGAGCGTGGCGGCCTGCGTGTCGACGGTTTCGCCGCTGCTGGAAAGCGCCTCGCGCACCGAGGCGAAATAACGGATCCGGACTTTCATGGCGCGGTTCAGCCGAGCAGCGAGGCGAAGGGAATGAAGTCGACGGTGTCGCCCGACCGGATGGTGTGGCCCGCCGGGTTGTCGACCACGCCGTCGCCCCAGACCATCGACGTCAACACGCCCGAGCTCTGGTTGCCGAACAGCTCGAGCCCGCCCGCCGCGTTGCGCCGCGCGCGCAGGAACTCGCGGCGCTTGTCGGCGCGCAGCCAGTCGAAATCGGCGCGCATCTGCACCGCTTCGGGCGCGACCCGCGTGGCGCCCTGCAGTGTCAGCAGGAAGGGCCGCACCAGCATCAGGAAGGTCAGGAAGCTCGACACCGGGTTGCCGGGCAGCCCCGTCACATGGCAGGCGCCCTGCCCGTTGCCGCGCGCGATGGAACCATAGGCAAAGGGCTTGCCGGGCTTCATCGACAGCGACCAGAGTTGCAGCTCGCCGAGCGACTGCAGCGCCGCGCGGATGTGGTCTTCCTCGCCGACGGAGACCCCGCCGGTCGTGATGATCAGGTCGCTGCTTTCGGCCGCGTCGCGCAGCGCCGCGATGGTCGCCTCGCGGTTGTCGGGCACGATGCCCAGGTCGTTCACCTCACAGCCCAGGCGGTGCAGCAAGGCGCGCATGAAGAAGCGGTTCGAGTTGTAGATCGCGCCGGGCTTCATGGCGTCGGGCGTGACTTCGCCGGGCATCACCAGCTCGTCGCCGGTCGAGAGCATGGCCACGCGCGGCTTGCGCGCGACCTGCAGGCGGTCGAAGCCCACGCTGGCGGCAAGGCCGAGCGCGGCGGGCGTGAGGCGCTCGCCCTGCCTGAGCACGACGTCGCCCGAAGCCACGTCTTCGCCCGCGCGGCGCACCCACTGGCCGGCGGCCGGCACGATGGCGATGCGCACCGAGCCCAGGCTGCCTTCCTGAGGCGTGGCCGCGGTGTCTTCCTGCATCACGACCGCGTCGGCGCCTTCGGGAATCTGCGCGCCCGTGAAGATGCGCGCCGCGGTGCCCACCGCCAGCGCGGTGCCGACGGTGCCCGCGGGAATGCGCTGCGCCACGGCCAGTTCGGCGCCCGGCGCGGCGCAGTCGGCCACGCGCACGGCGTAGCCGTCCATCGCGCTGTTGTCGCGCGGCGGCACGGTGAGGCCCGAGACCAGGTCCTGCGCCAGCACGCGGCCGTCGGCGTCGAAGGTGCCGACGCTTTCGGCGGGCAACACCGGCGTGGCCTTCGCGAGCAGGACCGCGATGGCTTCGTCGAGCGGCATCAGCGGCGGGCGCAGCGAAGAGGCCGAAAAAGGAACGGGAGCGGGAACGGGTGTGTCAGCCATGGTGTTCGGGGTTGTATTCGAAGCGCTCGCCGCTGTCGATCAACCACTTCGCAATGGCCTCGGCGTCGTTGAGGTCGAACAGCGGCCGCTCGGTGGGCGACGGCAGGCTGGCGGGGTCGTCCGTGGCAATGGCGGTGACGAAGGGATCGTCGACGTAGAGCACCGGGCGCGACGGCTCGCTGCCCTCGGGCTGGCGCCAGATCTCGATCTTCAGCACGTCGCTGTGCCGGAAGCCCTCGACCAGCACCCAGTCGGCGGCCGGGTGCACCTCGGCCAGCAGCTGGTGCACATCGAGTTCCACCGGCACCTCGAACTCGCGCATGACCGCGAGCCGCTTGTCGGACGCCACCACCACCTCGAAGGCACCGGCCTCGCGGTGGCGGTAGGTGTCCTTGCCGGGATGGTCGATGTCGAACTTGTGGTGCGCGTGCTTGACCACCGACACGCGCTGGCCGAGCTGCTTGAGCGCCGGAATGAGGCGCTCCAGCAGCGTGGTCTTGCCCGCGCCCGAATAACCGGCGAAACCGACGACCTTCATGCGGGGGCGCGACCGGGGTCAGTCACAGTTTTCGGCGATGTAGGCCTTCACGGCCTCGGCGTCGGCCGGCAGCTTCACGACGCGCTTGGGCAGCGCCTCGATGCCTTCGAACTTCTTCGGCCGCGCGGGTTCCTCGCCCAGCGCCTCGACCAGCGTGGCGGCGAACTTGATGGGCAATGCGGTCTCCAGCACCACCATCGGCACGCCCGGCGCGAGCTGTTCGCGCGCGGCCTTCAGGCCGTCGGCGGTGTGCGGGTCGACCAGCGTGGCAAAGCGCTTGTCGGTGTCGCGGATGGTGGCCAGGCGGTCGGCGTGCGTGCTGCGTCCGCTCTTGAAGCCGAAGCGCCCGGCGGCCTGCTCGAACACCGGGTCGGTGCTCAGGTCGAAGCTGCCCTGCAGGCCCAGGTCTTCCACGAACAGCTTGCGCAGCCTGGCGGCGTCGCGCCCGACCAGGTCGAACACGAAGCGCTCGAAATTGCTGGCCTTGCTGATGTCCATCGACGGGCTCGAGGTCTCGTGCGTGTCGACCGACGCGCGCACGCGGTAGACGCCGGTGCGGAAGAACTCCTCGAGCACGTCGTTCTCGTTGGTGGCGACCACCAGCGTCTGGATCGGCAGGCCCATCATGCGTGCCACGTGGCCCGCGCAGACGTTGCCGAAGTTGCCCGAGGGCACCGTGAAGCTCACGGGCTTGTCGTTGCCCGCCGTGGCCTGGAAGTAGCCCGCGAAGTAGTAGACGACCTGCGCCAGCAGGCGCGCCCAGTTGATCGAGTTGACCGTGCCGATGCGGTACTTGCGCTTGAAGGCCAGGTCGTTCGACACCGCCTTGACGATGTCCTGGCAGTCGTCGAACACGCCAGTGATGGCGATGTTGTGGATGTTCTCGTCCTGCAGGCTGAACATCTGTGCCTGCTGGAACGGGCTCATGCGGCCGTCCGGCGAGGTCATGAACACGCGCACGCCCTTCTTGCCGCGCATGGCGTACTCGGCCGCGCTGCCGGTGTCGCCGCTGGTCGCGCCCAGGATGTTGAGCTCCGCGCCGCGGCGGGTCAGTTCGTACTCGAACAGGTTGCCCAGCAGCTGCATCGCCATGTCCTTGAAGGCCAGCGTGGGGCCGTTGGACAGGGCTTCGAGGTACACGCCGTCTTCGAGCTCGCGCAGCGGCACGATCTCTTCGGAGCCGAACACGTCGGCGGTGTAGGTCTTCGCGCAGATCGCCTTCAGGTCGGCCGGCGGAATGTCGTCGATGTAGAGCGAGAGGATCTCGAACGCCAGCTCGGCGTAGGGCAGCGCGCGCCATTTGGCGAGCGTGGCGGTGTCGACCTGCGGATATTGCTCGGGCAGATAGAGGCCGCCATCGGGCGCGAGGCCTTCGAGGAGGATTTCGCAGAAGCGCTTGCGGTCGGGGTGGCCGCGGGTGCTCAGGTAGTTCACAGGATATTCCTAGAGACCGATTCCATAGTGACGGATATCAAGCCAGAAGCGAGAGCCGATCAAGGCCAACAGACCGAAGAAAAGAACGACGTAGTGCAATGCCCGGTATTCGACATTGTCCGTCGCATCGAGCGCGCAGAAGTAGGCCCAGGCTGCCAGGAAGCTGCCCGCCCCATTGAGCGCAAGTTGCCACCATCCGAGGCTCGCGAACAGCGCCAGCACGACCAGCACCGCGAACCAGAACGCCAGGTGCCAGCGAGGAAGCTCCACGTGCGCGAAGCGGAGCAACCCGACCAGCGCGAAGGTGGCGATCAGCGTGGGCACACCGGCGTTCCACGACGGTCAGGACAGCTCTTCCTTGCGGATGCGCACGATGGGTTCGAGCACGGTCGGCAGCGCCTGCAGCTCGGCCATGACGTCGTTGACGGTGCCCTCGCGCGCGTCGTGCGTGAGGATGATGAGGTCGGTCTGCGTGGAGCCTTCGCCGCCCACTTCGTCGGCTTCGCGCTGCAGCACGGCGTCGATGCTGATGCCGGCGGTGGCGAGCAGGCCCGTCACCTTGGCGAGCACGCCGGCCTGGTCGGCCACGCGCAGGCGCAGGTAGTAGCTGGTGACGACTTCGGACATGGGCAGCACCTTCAGGTCGCTCATGGCGTCCGGATGGAAGGCGAGGTGCGGCACGCGGTGCGCGGCGTCGGCGGTGTGCAGGCGGGTGATGTCGACCAGGTCGGCGATCACGGCGCTGGCGGTCGGCTCGCTGCCGGCGCCCTTGCCGTAGTACAGCGTGGTGCCCACGGCATCGCCGTGCACCACCACGGCGTTCATTGCGCCTTCGACGTTGGCCAGCAGGCGCTTGGACGGCACGAGCGACGGATGCACGCGCAGCTCGATGCCCTTGGCGGTGCGCTTGGTGACGCCCAGCAGCTTGATGCGGTAGCCCAGCTGTTCGGCGTACTTGATGTCCTGCGCGGCGAGCTTGGTGATGCCTTCGATGTGGGCCTTGTCGAACTGCACCGGAATGCCGAAGGCGATCGCGCTCATCAGCGTGACCTTGTGGCCGGCGTCCACGCCTTCGATGTCGAAGGTCGGGTCGGCTTCGGCGTAGCCCAGGCGTTGCGCTTCCTTGAGCACGGTCGCGAAGTCCAGGCCCTTATCGCGCATCTCGGACAGGATGAAGTTGGTGGTGCCGTTGATGATGCCGGCCAGCCACTGGATGCTGTTGGCCGTGAGGCCTTCGCGCAGCGCCTTGATGATCGGGATGCCGCCGGCCACCGCGGCCTCGAAGGCCACCATCACGCCCTTGGCGTGCGCGGCCGCGAAGATCTCGGTGCCGTGCACCGCGAGCAGCGCCTTGTTGGCGGTGACCACGTGCTTGCCGGCCGCGATGGCTTCGAGCACGAGTTGCTTGGCGATGCCGTAGCCGCCGATGAGCTCGATGACGATGTCGATGTCGGGGTTGGCGATGATCTCGCGCGCATCGGCGACCACCTTGACGCCTTCACCGGCCACTTCGCGGGCGCGGGCGGTGTCGAGGTCGGCCACCATGGTGATCTCGATGCCGCGGCCGGCGCGGCGCTTGATTTCTTCCTGGTTGCGCTGGAGCACCTTGAAGGTGCCGCTGCCGACCGTGCCTGCGCCGAGCAGGCCTACTTGGATGGGTTTCATTGGGGGAGTCGCACTCGTTGCGTTCATGGTTTGGATGGGGTGGCGGACGGCGTGGCGTTCACGACGCGGCTGACGTAGCGAGGCAAGTTCCAGGCGCCGCCGGGAAAGTCGCGGCACAGGCTGTCGATGGTGGCGCCGGTTCGCACGAAGCCCTTGCCGTCGAAGTGCCAGGTTTCGCTCGACACGCAGTCGCCGATGCCGCGGACCCTCATGACGGAGGAGACGCTGGCGTCCTTGTCGTCGAAATCGCCGTTGGCTTCGAGGGCCGATGGCGCATAGGGCGGCTTGTCGCTGGCGATCCAGAGCTGGCTGGTGGAGTTGTAGGCACCCACGCTGCATTCCAGCGACAGCAGGACCTTGCTGTCGGTCAGGCGGTGGACCTGAAGCGACTTCGCTTGCACCGCGTCCATGCTGTTGCAAGGGCCGTCGGCTTCGCTCAACTTGAGAGAGGGAAAGATGCGCGCCGCCAGGGCATCGTCGCCGGGGCGCGCCTTGACGGGCTTGAGCGCATTGACGACGGGCATCGGCAGCGCCGCCAGCACGGAGGATTCGGGCTTGCCGCCGCGGCGCACCAGCGCGCCCGGCGTGTCGACGCGGCCCTGGGCTTCGTCCATCTTCAACAGCACGGCGTTGAGGCCGGACAGCGAGAGCACCCGCTTCTTGCCGCCACCGGCCGTGAGGGTGGCATCGTCGCTCTTGAGGAGTTCGGGCAGCACGGTGCGGACCTGGTTGGCGTCGAGGCTGGGAGAACCACCCTCGAGGCCGGACACGGTGGCCTTGCCGACCTTCAGGCGCAACGGGCCCTTGAGCTCGTCTTCGCCGCCAGCTTGCAGCGCGATGTCGACCGTGGTGCCGGGCCCGGCCTTGCGGGTGATGCGCATCGACACCGGCTCGCCGTCCTGCTGGTAGCCGGCTGCGCGGCAGGTGCGCGTGTTGTCGCAGGCCAGTTCCCAGTCGTTGTGCGAGAAGGAAACGGGCGCCTTGTCGGCGGCGGCCGCAGAAAGCGCAGACAGCGCGGCAAGCGACAGGGCGGCAGCGACGCAGGCCGGCTTCATGGGCGCGTCTTGCGGCGCAAGCGGTACTGCTCCAGGAACTTCGCGATGCGGTTGATGGCCTCGCGCAGATCGTCCTCATGGGGCAGGAACACGATGCGGAAGTGGTCGGGCGTGGCCCAGTTGAAGCCGGTGCCCTGCACCAGCATCACGCGGGTTTCCTTCAGCAGCTCGAGGAAGAACTGGCGGTCGTCCTCGATCGGGTAGACCTCGGGGTCGAGCTTGGGGAACATGTAGAGCGCGGCGCTGGGCTTGACGCAGCTCACGCCGGGAATGGCGGTGATGAGCTCGTAGGCCAGGTCGCGCTGGCGGCGCAGGCGGCCGCCATCGCACACGAGGTCGTTGATGCTCTGGTAGCCGCCGAGCGCCGTCTGGATGGCCCACTGGCCGGGCACGTTGGCGCACAGGCGCATGTTCGAGAGCATGTTCAGGCCCTCGATGTAGTCCTGCGCACTGCGCTTGTCGCCCGACACCACGAGCCAGCCGGCGCGGTAGCCGCACGAACGGTAGCTCTTGGAAAGCGAATTGAAGGTCAGCGTGAGCACGTCGCTCGACAGGCTGGCGATGGCGGTGTGCTTGACACCGTCGTACAGCACCTTGTCGTAGACCTCGTCGGCGAAGATCACCAGGCCGTGCTCGCGCGCGATGGCCACGATGCTCTTCAGCAGATCGTCGGAATACAGCGCGCCGGTCGGGTTGTTCGGGTTGATGACCACGATGCCCTTGGTGCGCGGCGTGATCTTGGCGCGGATGTCGTCCAGGTTGGGCATCCAGCCATTGGCCTCGTCGCACAGGTAATGCACGGGGGTGCCGCCGGACAGGCTGGTGGAGGCGGTCCACAGCGGGTAGTCGGGGGCCGGGAGCAGCAGCTCGTCGCCGTCGTCGAGCAGCGCGTTGGTCGACATGGCGATCAGCTCGCTGGCGCCGTTGCCGAGGTAGATGTCGTCGAGCGTGACGCCCGTGATGCCCTGCTTCTGCGTCTCATGCATCACCGCCTTGCGCGCGGCGAAGACGCCCTTGCTGTCGGAGTAACCGGCGGAAATCGGCAGGTTGCGCGCCATGTCCTGCTGGATTTCCTCCGGGGCATCGAAGCCGAACACGGCGAGGTTGCCGATGTTGAGCTTGATGATCTTCTGGCCGTCCTCTTCCATCTGCTTGGCGGCGTCCATGATGGGACCGCGGATGTCGTAGAGGACGTTGGCCAGCTTGGCCGATTTCTTGAGCTGCTTCAAAGGGCCCTCCCGGGCTCGGGTTAACGGGTTGCTTACTCGGAGTTACAGGCCCGGAGGGCCACGTCTGGAAAAAGCCCTTGCGAGGGCTCGTGTCACTAGGGAAAACCTATAATTTGACCACAGTTCCCAGTGCACAGATGAAGCTCCAGCCCGACAAATCCGACGCCCAATCCCTCACCGCACACGGCCCCGGCTGGGTGGCGATCAACAACGAAAAGGTCGAAGGCAGCGTGGTCGTCGGCTCACGCGGCGAGCGCTTCGCCTGGGATTGTTCGAGCTTCGAGCAGATCGGGCCGGAACATTTCGCGCAACTGGCCTCGCTGGGCGCGGAATTGATCATTTTCGGCAGCGGAAGCCGAATCCGGTTCCCCCAGCCCGCATGGCTGCGGCCACTGATGGCGCAACGCACCGGCGTGGAGACCATGGACACCGCCGCGGCCTGCCGAACCTACAACATCCTGGCCGGCGAAGGCAGGCATGTCATCGCTGCCCTGCTCGTCGAGAGCCCGGCGGCTGACTGAGGCGGGTGTTTTCGGGGTAAAATACTGGGTTGCGAACAGGCCCGCTACCCCAAAGTTAGCAACGACCAATCCTTCATTCTTCGAGCAAGCCCGTCTGAAAACGGTGCGAGAGGGCTCGAAGACGGAATCTAACGGAGAAAACAAGTTTCATGGCGATCGTTGTCAACAAACCCATTCCTGAATTCGACGCCAACGCCACGGGCGGCCTCAAGGTCTCGAATACCTCGCATCTCGGCCACGTGCTGGTCATGTACTTTTACCCGAAAGATAACACTCCGGGCTGTACCACCGAAGCGATGCAATTCCGCGACCGCTACAAGGACTTCGAAAAGGCAGGGGCCACGGTGTTCGGCGTTTCGCGCGACAACATGAAGTCGCACGACGAGTTCAAGGCCAAGCTCGAACTCCCCTTCGAGCTCATTGCCGATACCGAAGAGAAGATGTGCCACATGTTCGGCGTGGTCAAGAACAAGATCATGTACGGCAAGAAGGTCAAGGGCATCGAGCGCAGCACCTTCCTGATCGGCGCCGACGGCATCCTGAAGGCCGAATGGCGCGGACTCAAGGTCCCGGGCCATGTCGACGACGTGCTCAAGGCTGTCAAGGCCCTCAAGAAGGCCGCCTGACGGCCGCGGCGGGCGAACAGCTCGCCGGTCCGGCGCTTTGGCAGCGCTGCGTGGGGAATGCCCAACGCAGCGCGTAAAGAGCAGCCGGGCCGTCATCCGGGGTGTGCATAATGGCCTCATGCCGTTGAGCTCCACGACCGCATCCCCCGAACAAAGCCGCCTTGGTCTACAGGCGGCTTTTTCGTTTTCTGGTTCCTACTTTCTGCGAGCGATCTGACACATGCCATTGCCTCCCGCCCCCACGAAACGCGCTGCATTGCTCTCGCCGGACGCGATCGACGCGCCCGCCCGGTCCTCGCACAGGGGCTCGCGCCGGTCCGGCGAAGAGCGTGCTGACGATGCCGGTTCGCGCGGCCCGCAGCCGCTGGAACTGTTCGACAACCTCGGCGCCGAAGGCGGCGGCGAAACCGCCCGTCCGTCGCGCCGGGCCAAGGCCAAGGCCAAACCGGTGCCCGTGCCCGTGCCCGCGTCCACACCCGCGCCCGTGCCGGTGAGCGCGCCGCAGCAGCCCGTGGCCATCCAGGTCGAGACGCGCGTGCCCACGCTCTCCCCGGCCGCGCCCGCCCCTGCCCCGGTGGCCGCACCGCAGGCCCCGGCCCGCACCAAGCGCAGCAAGTCCACCGGACCGGCCAAGCTGTTCGTGCTCGACACCAACGTGCTGCTGCACGACCCGATGTGCCTGTTCCGCTTCGAGGAACACGACATCTTCCTGCCGATGATCGTGCTGGAAGAGCTCGACGGCCACAAGAAGGGCACCACCGAAGTCGCACGCAATGGCCGCCAGACCAGCCGCACGCTCGACGCGCTGGCCGGTGCGCAGGACGCCGACATCGACAAGGGCCTGAAGCTCGACACCACCGGCCACCGCGAGGCCGGCGGCAGGCTGTTCTTCCAGACCGCCCCGCTCGACTACTCGCTGCCGGTCAGCCTGCCGCAGGGCAAGGCCGACAACCAGATCCTGGGCGTGGTGCAGGCACTGCGCGACGAGTACGCCACCGACAAGCCCGGCAAGCCCAGGCAGGAAGTGGTGCTGGTGTCCAAGGACATCAACATGCGCGTCAAGGCGCGCGCGCTGGGCCTGGCCGCCGACGACTACCAGAACGACAAGACGCTGGAAGACGGCGACCTGCTCTACGCGGGTTCGCTGGCACTGCCGGCCGACTTCTGGACCCGCCAGAGCAAGACCGTGGAGAGCTGGCAGAGCGGCAGCAACACGTTCTACCGGATCAGCGGTCCGCTGGTGCCCAACCTGTACATCAACCAGTTCGTGTACTTCGAGGCGCCCGGTGAACCGAGCATGTACGCGCGCGTCACCGAGATCCGCGACAAGACCGCGGTGCTCAAGACGCTGAAGGACTACAGCTCGGGCAAGAACGCCGTGTGGGGCGTGAACACCCGCAACCGCGAGCAGAACTTCGCGATGAACCTGCTGATGGACCCCGAGATCGACTTCGTCACGCTGACCGGCACCGCCGGCACCGGCAAGACCCTGATGGCGCTGGCCTCCGGCCTCACGCAGGTGCTCGACGACCGCCGCTACACCGAGATCATCATGACCCGCGCCACCGTGAGCGTGGGCGAGGACATCGGCTTCCTGCCCGGCACGGAAGAAGAAAAGATGGGCCCCTGGATGGGCGCGCTGGACGACAACCTCGAGTTCCTGGCCAAGGGCGACGGCGGTGGTGCCGGCGAGTGGGGCCGCGCGGCCACCAACGAGCTGATCCGCAGCCGCATCAAGGTCAAGAGCATGAACTTCATGCGCGGGCGCACCTTCCTCAACAAGTACGTGATCATCGACGAGGCGCAGAACCTCACGCCCAAGCAGATGAAGACGCTGATCACCCGTGCCGGCCCCGGCACCAAGATCATCTGCATGGGCAACCTGGCGCAGATCGACACGCCGTACCTGACGGAAGGCTCCTCGGGCCTGACCTTCGCGGTCGACAAGTTCAAGGGCTGGCCGCACGGCGGGCACATCACGCTGGCGCGCGGCGAACGCTCGCGCCTGGCCGATTTCGCCAGCGACGTGCTCTGACGACCCGACTGCCGACCCGTCCGCTCGCCAGTTCTCGACCTGCAAGAAGCCCGCATGCTCGCAAGAGCATCGCGGGCTTTTTTTCGCCCGCCGTGACAGGCTCCTGACAACACGTTGTCAGGAGGCGGGTCGCACCATCGGGGCTCCTTCAACCGACACGAAAGAGAGTCCCCATGTACAAGCAGAACGTCATCAGCTGGTTCGAGATCCCGGTCGCCGACATCGACCGTGCCCAGGCCTTCTACGAGACCGTGCTGGGCCGCAAGCTGCGCCGCGAGAACATCGGCGGCGAGACGCTGGCCATCTTCCCGTACGACAAACCCGCCACGGGCGGCGCCCTGCAGGCCGGCGCCAGCGCCAGCGCGCGCGCCGGCACCGGCATTCGCATCTACCTCGACTGCATGCCCGGCATCGATGCCGTGCTCGCGCGCATCGAGGCCGCCGGCGGCCAGATCGTGGCGCCCAAGTCCGCATTGCCGCCCGGCATGGGTTTCATCGCCCACATGCGCGACACCGAAGGCAACGAAGTCGGCCTGCACGCCCTCGACTGAGCCACAGCCATGACGCAGCGCAACTGGATCGCCGTGGCCAGCGCCGAACACGCGCGCCGCGGCCGCGACCACCGCCCGCTCGGCTTCATGCAGGCCTGCCATGGCAAGCACGCGCCTCTCAAGCGGATTTCGGGCGGCGACCGTGTCGTCTACTACTCGCCGGCCACGGTGTTCAGCGGCACCGACAAGCTGCAGAGCTTCGTGTCGATCGGCATCGTGCAAACTGGCGCGCCCTACGAGTTCGACATGGGCAACGGCTTCGTCCCGTGGCGCCGCGACGTGGCCTACACGGGCGCGCACGAGGCGCCGATCGCGCCGTTGATCGAGCGCCTCGCCTTCATCGAGAACCCGAAGCTGTGGGGCTATAAATTCCGCTTCGGCATGTTCGACGTCGGCGACGACGACATGAAGCTGATCGCCCAGGCCATGAAGGCCGACCTGAAGACACTGGCACTTTGAAGAGAACAGAACACATGGAACCCATCCGCCAACACCACGACGCCTTCCGCGTCGCGGGCCTCACGGAACGCACCACCAACCGCGAGGAAAGCATCCCCGCAACCGCCCGGCTCGGTGCGCTGTGGGGCCGCTTCTTCGGTGAACAGACCTACGCGTCGACGCCGCACCGCAACGGCGACACCCGCATCTTCGGCGTGTACTCGGCCTACGAATCCGACGCCAACGGCGCCTTCGACGTGACGGCCGGCGTCGCAGTGACCAGCGGCGAAGGCAGCGTGGCCATCGAGGCCGGCGACTACCTCGTCTTCACCGGCCAGGGCGAGATGCCGCAGATGGTCATCGCCACCTGGCAGCGCATCTGGCAGTATTTCGAGGCGCACCCGACAATCGCGCGCCGCTACCGCAGCGATTTCGAAGCCTACGAAGGGCCCGACAAGGTGGCGATCCACATCGGAGTTGCATGAGCCTCAAGAAGAGCTGGCACGACAGGCTGGCCAGCTACCCTCACCTGCCGAGCGTCAGGGCGATTCCCGCCGCCTTGCGCCCCAGGCATGGCGAGGGCACGATCGCCACGCCGTCGCCGCGGGAAGTGGAAGCCGCCATGCGCAGCATTCCCGAGGGCCGGCTCGTCACCGTGATGGGCATCGGCCAAGACATTGCGGTGCGCCACGAGGCCACCATCGGCTGCACCGTGACCACGGCGATCTTCGCGCACATGGTCGCGCATGCGGCCGAAGAAGCACCGGCGCAGCAAGGCCGCCAGACGCCCTACTGGCGCACCCTCAAGATCGGCGGCGAACTCAACCCCAAGTACCCCGGCGGCATCGACGCGCAGATGTCCAAGCTCGAGGCCGAAGGCCACACCGTCGTGCAGCGCGGCAAGCGCTACTTCGTCGAAGACTTCGCGAAGAAGCTCACGGGAACCCGCTGATGCGCCGCGCCGACCGACTCTTCCAGCTCGTCCAGCTCATCCGCGGCCGCCGCCTGACCACGGCCGCCTTCCTCGCGCAGCGCCTGGAGGTGTCCGAGCGCACCGTGTACCGCGACGTGGCGGACCTGCAGCACCAGGGCGTGCCCATCGAGGGTGAGGCCGGCGTGGGCTACCGGCTGGGCGCGGGCTTCGAATTGCCGCCGCTGATGTTCACGCAGGACGAGGCTTCGGCGCTCGTGGCAGCGGCGCGGCTCGCGCAAAGCTGGGTCGATCCGGCGCTGGCGCGCGACATCGAGACCGGGCTGGGCAAGATCCTGTCGGTGCTGCCGCCGGCGGCCCGTGTGTCGGCCGAAGCGCTGGCCCTGTACGCGCCCGCGCTGGGCCTGGACCACACCCTGCGCGCGCGGCTGCAGACGTTGCGCGAGGCCGTGCAGTCGCACAACAAGCTGCGGCTGCAGTACCGCGACGTGTCGGGCGATGCCAGCGAGCGCACGGTGCGGCCGCTCGGCTGCTTCTACTGGGGGAAGGTGTGGACGCTGTCGACCTGGTGCGAACTGCGCAACGACTTCAGGGGCTTCAGGCTCGACCGCATGGATGCGATCGAACTGCTGGTGGAGCGCTTTCGCGACGAACCGGGCAAGACGCTGGCCGACATGCTGCGGCAGTTGAAAGCCGAAACCGCGCACGGCAAGGTCGTGCCGCAGAACCCCGCCGACGCACCGCCCTGGAATGCCGGCGGGCCGCGCTGATTGCGCTGAGCGCGCTGAGCGCGCTGAGCGCGTTGACCGCGTTGACCGCGGTCAGTATTCGTCATTGTTGCTGTAGCCGACCAGGTTCTCGAACTTGGTGATCGGCTTCAGGAAGGCGAGCTTGATGGTGCCTGTGGGCCCGTTACGGTGTTTGCTGATGATCACCTCGGCCACGCCCGGCTCCTTCGACTCCTTGTTGTAGTAGTCGTCGCGGTAGATGAACATGATGATGTCCGCGTCCTGCTCGATGGCGCCGGACTCGCGCAAGTCGCTCATCATGGGGCGCTTGTCGGTGCGGCTTTCGACGCCGCGGCTGAGCTGCGACAGCGCGATCACCGGGCACTTCAGTTCCTTGGCCAGCATCTTCAAACCGCGCGAGATTTCGCCCACGGCCGTGGCGCGGTTTTCGTCGCCGGAGCTGCTGGTCGACATGAGCTGCAGGTAGTCGACCACGATCAGGCCCAGCCGTCCGTACTGACGCGCGAGCCGGCGCGCATTGGCGCGAAGTTCGCTGGTCGAGAGGCCCGGCGTCTCGTCGATGTGCAGCGACACCGTGCGCAGCTTCTCGATGGCTTCGGTCAACCGCGGCCACTCTTCGTCGCTGAGCTTGCCGGTGCGCAGGTGGCCCTGGTCGATGCGGCCGATGGAGCCCACGATACGCACCGCCAGCTGGGAGGCGCCCATTTCCATGGAGAACACTGCCACCGGCAGCCCCTCTTCGAGCGCCACGTGCTCGGCGATGTTGATCGCGAGCGAGGTCTTGCCCATCGACGGACGCGCGGCCAGCACGATCATGTCGCCGGGCTGCAGGCCCGAGGTCATCTTGTCGAAGTCGTGGAAACCGGTGCGAACGCCCGTGATGTCGTTCGGGTTCTCGGCCATCTCGGTCACGCGGTCGAGCAGCTCGACCACCAGGGCGTCCATGCTCTGGAAGCCCTGCTTCATCCGCGTGCCTTCTTCGCCGATGTTGAAGATCTTCTGCTCGGCCTCGTCCAGGATCTTGTCGACCGCCTTGCCTTGCGGGTTGAAGGCGTTGGTCGCGATCTCGTCGCTGGCGGAGACGAGCTTGCGCAGGATCGAGCGCTCGCGCACGATTTCCGCGTAGCGCCGGATGTTGCTCGCGCTGGGCACGTACTGCGCCAGCGAGTTCAGGTAGACCAGTCCGCCGATGTCGTCGGCCTTGCCGAGGTTCTGCAGCTGCTCGTAGACCGTGATCACGTCGGCCGGCTTGCTGGCATTGATCAGCCCGCCGATGGCAGCGTAGATCAGCTTGTGTTCGTGGCGGTAGAAGTCGCCGTCGACCAGCAGGTCGCCCATGCGGTCCCACGCGCCGTTGTCGAGCAGCAGGCCGCCGAGCACGCTCGACTCGGCCTCGATGGAGTGAGGCGGAATGCGGAGTTGGGCAACCTGGCGATCGGCCGACGGGGCATTGTCGGCATAGGAGAAAACGGCGGACATGGACTTCCCTTGCAACCCTGCATGCTAAGCCGCGCACGCGCGTGCGTGTGTGGACAAGGTTGTGAATAAACGGTGATCTTCCAGTGCAACGGGCTGGAAAACCTGGGCACAAAAAAAGAAAAGCCGCCCGAGGGCGGCTTCTGCAGCAGCGCACAAGGCGCTGGGAGCGATCAGGCGGTTTCGCCGTAGACCGTCACGTTGATGTCGACCACCACGTCGGTGTGCAGCGCAACGCTCACGCTGCTGTCGCCAACAACCTTGATCGGGCCGTTGGGCAGGCGAACTTGCGCCTTGACAACCTTGTAGCCTTGCTTGTTCAGCTCTTCGGCGATGTCGCCGTTGGTGACCGAACCGAACAGACGGCCGTCCACGCCAGCCTTTTGCGTCAGCTTGATGGTCGTGCCACCGAGCTTTTCGCCTTGGGCTTGCGACTCGGCCAGCTTGGCGGCCGCAGCCTTTTCGAGTTCGGCGCGCTTGGCTTCGAATTCGGCCTTGTTGGCAGCGGTGGCGCGGCGGGCCAGGCCCGTCGGGATCAGGAAGTTGCGTGCGTAGCCGTCCTTGACCTTGACGATATCGCCCAGACCACCGACGTTGACAACCTTGTCCAGAAGAATGATTTGCATGTTCTCGACTCCTTAGACGCGGTGCTGGTCGCTGTACGGCACCATGGCCAGGAAGCGCGCGCGCTTGATGGCGGTGTTCAGCTGGCGTTGGTAGATCGCGCGCGTGCCGGTCAGGCGTGCGGGGATGATCTTGCCGTTTTCGCTGATGAAGTCACGCAGCGTGTCGATGTCCTTGTAGTCGATTTCTTCGACGCCAGCGACGGTGAAGCGGCAGAAGCGCTTGCGCTTGAACAGCAGCGACTGGGTGTTGCGCTTCGGGCGCTTGTCTTTGTTGAATTTCTTGAACGTGGCCATGATGGACCTCTCGAAAAATTAATCTTGCTGGAAGTCCTGCACATGCAGGACCGGATGCTTGCCGTTGCCCGGTGTGGCGAGAAAACCCTGGAAACGCCAGAGACTTCCCATCGACTGCCTTGCGAGCCGTTCGGCGATGGCGCCGAAGGCAACGGCCTTGAGGGCCGTCTTCACCTGCCGGGGTTTGCCTGCCTCCTGGAGCGTCGACTCGTGTTCGAGCTTCAGGTCGATGGCGGGCAAGCCGGCTGGCGTGTATCGCAGGACTCCGAGTTCGGCAACCGAGGCGCTCAGCAGCAGCTGATTGACCCCTGTTGCCGCAGCGGCGGCATTCACACCATCAGTTGTTGTTGGCGGCGTATTCGGCCTGCTGAGCCTTGCGGGCTTCTTCGCGCTCGACCGTCTTCATCATCGACGAAGGACCGGTGTCGGCCTTCTTCTTCTGAACGGTCAGGTGGCGCAGCACGGCGTCGTTGAACTTGAACGCGTGTTCCAGTTCGCCCATCACGGCTTGTTCAGCTTCGATGTTGACGCACAGGTAGTGAGCCTTGTTGAGCTTGTTGATCTGGTATGCCAGCTGACGGCGGCCCCAGTCTTCAACGCGGTGGATCTTGCCGCCGCCGGCCGTGATCAGGCCCTTGTAGCGCTCCAGCATGGCCGGAACTTGTTCGCTCTGATCCGGGTGGATCAGCAAAATGATTTCGTAGTGACGCATGGCACTCCTTGTGGATTCTTCCGAAGAAGAGGGAAAAGCCACCTGCAGCGTCTGGCGCAGTGTGGCAAGGCAAAGCCGGCGATTATAGCCCTGGATTTGCCATCCCGGCAAGGGTGCTCAGTCGTTGAGTGCCCTGTCCAGCGCCGCGGCCTTCTCCGGCCCGACGGCGGCCCGGATCTTCGGCGCCAGCGCCGCAAGGTCTTCGTAGCTGGTGGTGCCCTCGACCTGCAGGTTGAGCCGGAAGCCCATCAGGCCGAGGCTGCCCGTGAGCTGCGTGGCGATCGGGTAGGCGTCCTTGTAGCGCTGCTGCTTGCTGCGGCCCGAACCACCCGCTGTCCCCGCGGCTGCAGGTGCAGGTGCAGGCGCGGATGCGACCGCGGGTGCAGGTGCGGCAGGCTTCGGAATCTCGGGAACGGGCGCGACCGGCGCGGCTACAGGCTTGCCGCCCATCGGCGCCAGCACGCCCAGTTCGACCATCTGCTCGATATCTTCCGCGGTGATGCCCATGCCCGCGGCGACCACGTCATCGACCGAGCGCTTGCCGTCGAACAGGATGAACGCCGAGCGCTGGCGCGGCGTGAGCGGCACCGAGCGGTCCTTGAGGACCTGATGGCCGACGTCTGTCTTGACAAGAATCATGCTGGTGTCCCCCGCGAGCTGCCGGGATGCGCCCCGTTAAGACACAAGTCTGACACCGGAAACGCATTTTGTTTCAATGACACCAAGCTGACACGGGAAATCCCTCCATGGGGATTCCCGCAGTGCGTCGCGCGGCGGGCGCGCGGGCCCGCCGTTTTTCCAGGTCTTCCGGCTTTTCCTGCTTTTCCGGCTCAGCGATTGGCCAGTTGCTGCCAGGTGTCGATCACGCTGTCGGGGTTCAGCGAGATCGACTCGATGCCTTGCTCCGCCAGCCACAGCGCGAAGTCCGGGTGGTCGCTGGGGCCCTGGCCGCAGATGCCGACGTACTTGCCCTGCGACTTGCAGGCCTTGATGGCGCGGCTCAGCATGGCCTTCACGGCGGGGTCGCGCTCGTCGAAGTCGGCCGCCAGCAACTCGAGACCCGAATCGCGGTCCAGGCCCAGCGTGAGCTGGGTCAGGTCGTTCGAACCGATCGAGAAGCCGTCGAAGAACTGCAGGAACTCGTCCGCCAGGATGGCGTTACTCGGCACCTCGCACATCATGATCAGCTTGAGCTCGTTCTCGCCGCGCTTCAGGCCGTGCTCGCCCAGCAGGCCGGTCACGCGCTCGGCCTGGCCCAGCGTGCGCACGAAGGGCACCATGATCTGCACGTTGGTCAGGCCCATGTCGTTGCGCACGCGCTTGAGCGCCTCGCATTCCATGGCAAAGGCCTCGCCGAAGTCGGCGCTCAGGTAGCGCGCGGCGCCACGGAAGCCCAGCATCGGGTTTTCTTCTTCCGGCTCGTAGCGGCTGCCGCCGATCAGCTTGCGGTACTCGTTCGACTTGAAGTCCGACAGGCGCACGATCACCGGCTTGGGCCAGAACGCGGCGGCGATGGTCGCAATGCCTTCGGCGACCTTGTCGACGTAGAACGCGCGCGGCGACGCATGGCCGCGGGCCACCGACTCCACGGCCTTCTTCAGGTCGTTGTCGACGTTCGGATAGTCGAGGATGGCCTTCGGGTGCACGCCGATGTTGTTGTTGATGATGAACTCCAGCCGGGCCAGGCCCACGCCGTGGTTCGGCAGCTGCGCGAAGTCGAAGGCGAGCTGCGGGTTGCCCACGTTCATCATGATCTTCAGGTCGATCTCGGGCATCACGCCGCGCTGCACTTCGGTCACTTCGGTCTCGAGCAGGCCGTCGTAAATGAAGCCGGTGTCGCCTTCCGCGCAGCTCACGGTGACGAGCGTGCCGTCCTTCAGCAGGTCGGTGGCGTCGCCGCAGCCGACCACGGCCGGAATGCCGAGTTCGCGCGCAATGATGGCCGCGTGGCAGGTGCGCCCGCCGCGGTTGGTGACGATGGCGGCGGCGCGCTTCATCACCGGTTCCCAGTTGGGGTCGGTCATGTCGGTGACGAGCACGTCGCCGGCCTGCACCTGGTCCATTTCGCTGATGTTGTGCACCAGGCGCACGGCGCCGGTACCGATCTTCTGGCCGATGGCACGGCCTTCGGCCAGCACGGCGCCCTTGCCCAGCAGCTTGTAGCGCTGCTCGGCCTTGCCCTGCTGCTGGCTCTTCACCGTCTCGGGACGGGCCTGCAGGATGTACAGATGGCCGTCGGTGCCGTCCTTGCCCCACTCGATGTCCATCGGGCGGCCGTAGTGGTCCTCGATCACCAGCGCGTACCTGGCGAGCTGCTCGACGTCGGCGTCGCTCAGCGAGTAGCGGTTGCGCTGCTCGGCCTTGACGTCGGTGGTCTTCACCAGCTTGCCGCTCGCCTTCTTCTCTTCGGGCGTGGCGAATTCCATCTGGATCAGCTTGGAACCGAGGTTGCGGCGGATCACGGCCTTCTTGCCGGCCTTCAGGGTCGGCTTGTGCACGTAGAACTCGTCGGGGTTCACCGCGCCCTGCACCACCGTTTCACCCAGGCCGTAGCTCGAGGTGATGAACACCACGTCTTCGAAGCCCGATTCGGTGTCGATGGTGAACATCACGCCGGCGGCGCCGAGGTCGGAGCGCACCATGCGCTGCACGCCGGCCGACAGCGCGACCACGTCGTGCTCGAAGCCCTTGTGCACGCGGTAGCTGATGGCGCGGTCGTTGTACAGGGAGGCGAACACCTCCTTCATCTTGTGCAGCACGTCTTCGATGCCGACCACGTTCAGGAAGGTTTCCTGCTGGCCCGCGAACGAGGCGTCGGGCAGGTCTTCGGCGGTGGCCGAGGAACGCACGGCGAACGAGGCGGCCGGGTTGCCGGCGCTCAGCGTGGCAAAGGCCTCGCCGATGGCTTTCTGCAGGTCGGCCGGGAAAGGCTGGGCCTCGACCATGGCGCGGATCTCGGCGCCGGCGGTGGCCAGCGCGCGCACGTCTTCGGTGTCCAGCGCGGCCAGGCGCTTGCTGATCTTGTCGGCCAGGCCGTCGTGGGCCAGAAACTGTCGGAATGCGTGGGCCGTGGTCGCGAAACCGGTCGGCACCCGCACGCCTTGGGGAAGCTGCGAAATCATCTCGCCGAGGCTGGCGTTCTTGCCGCCGACCGACTCGACGTCGGTCATTCTCAGGTTTTCAAACGGTACGACCAGGGCGGTCGCGTCGAAAAGTGCAGACATGGGGAAGCTCCAGAAGTTGAAACCGGTGCCGCATGCAGACGGCGCGGCACGATCGTTGTCGTTGCTTTGGGTGCAGTCGCGGTGTGCATGGAAAGAATTGGGGGGTGGGGAAAGCGGATTCCCGATAATGGGCCGGATTGTAGGCGTGGCAGGCCCGCACGCGCCGCAGGACAAGGCCGCAAGAACCCAAGACCATGCACACACGCACCGTTTTCTTCATATCGGACGGCACCGGCATCACGGCCGAAACATTCGGCAACGCGGTTCTCGCGCAATTCGAGATGAAGCCGCGCCATGTGCGCCTGCCCTTCACCGACACCGTCGACAAGGCCCACCAGGCGGTGCGCCAGATCAACCACACGGCGGAAGTCGAGGGGGTCCGCCCCATCGTCTTCACCACGCTGGCCAACATGGACGTGCTGGAAGTGATCGAAACCGGCTGCAAGGGCATGCTGCTGGACATGTTCGGCACCTTCGTGCGCCCGCTCGAAATCGAGCTGGCCATGAAGTCCAACCACCGCATCGGCCGCTTCAGCGACGTCAGCAAGAGCAAGGAATACAACGACCGCATTGCCGCGATCGACTTCAGCCTGCAGCACGACGACGGCCAGAGCAACCGCGACCTGCAGGGCGCCGACGTCATCTTGGTGGGCGTGAGCCGCAGCGGCAAGACGCCGACCTCGCTCTACCTGGCGATGCAGCACGGGCTGAAGGCCGCCAATTACCCGCTGATTCCCGAAGACTTCGACCGCCGCCAGCTCCCCCCGGCGCTGATGCCGCACCGCAAGAAGATCTTCGGCCTGACCATCCAGCCCGAGCGGCTCAGCGAGATCCGCAACGAACGCCGGCCGAATTCGCGCTATGCGAGCCTGGAGAACTGCCGCCACGAGGTGAGCGAGGCCGAGGCGATGATGCGGCGCGCGGGCATCCGCTGGCTCTCGACCACCACCAAGTCGATCGAGGAAATCGCGACCACGATCCTGCAGGAGCTGCGGCCCGAGCGGCTCAACTACTGAGGTTGCTATCGTTCAGATAGCGCCCTGTGCACGACTGGCGTGCGTAGGGCGTGCGTAGGGCGTGCGTAGGGCGTGTGTACGGCGTGTGTACGGCGGCGAAATCATCCAAAAAGATACTGCACCGTGCCGTCCGCGCTGGTCACGCTCTGGCACGGCGTGCGCCAGACCTGCTCGATCAGCGCCGGCTGCAGCACCTCGGCGGCCGGCCCCTGGATCAGCCCGCCAGCATCGCCGCCCAGCACCACCACCTCGTCGGCATAGCGCCGCGCCAGGTTCAGGTCGTGCAGCACCGCCACCACGCCCACGCCACGCCCGGCCCAGGCGCGCAGCAGGCGCATGGCCGAATGCTGGTGCGCGAGGTCCAGCGCCGCGGTGGGCTCGTCGAGCAGCAGCCAGCGGCTCGCGCCATCGGGCCGCGGATGCCACAGCTGGGCCAGCGCGCGCGCCATGTGCGCCCGCGCCTTCTCGCCGCCCGACAGCGTGTTGAGAACGCGCCCCGCCAGCGCCGAGACGTCGGTGAGCGCCATGGCCTCCTCGACGATCGCGTCCTCGTCGCGCCCCGGCGCCCGGCGGTGCGGGTAGCGGCCCAGCGCCACGATCTCCTGCGCGGTGAAGTCGAAGGCGACCGCGCTTTCCTGCGGCATCAGCGCCCGGCGCAGCGCCAACGCCGGCATGCCGTGCGCCTGGAGCGGCCGGCCGTCGAGCGTCACCCTGCCCTGCGTCGGCGCGCGCTGGCCGGCCAGCACCGACAGCAGCGTCGACTTGCCGGCCCCGTTCGGCCCGAGGATGGCCGTCACCTTGCCCGCGGCGAGTTCCACCGAGGCGCCGGCCAGCAGCGCCTTGCCTTCGATGCGGACCTCCACACCGGCGCACGACAGCGCCATCGGGTCGCGTGGGGTCGTCGTCATATGCGCCCCTTGAATCGCCGCAGCATCCAGAGAAACATCGGCACGCCGATGAACGCCGTGAGCACGCCCAGCGGCAGCTCGGCCGGCGCCATCGCCGTGCGCGCCACCGTGTCGGCCGCGAGCACCAGCGCGGCGCCCAGCAGCGCCGAGGCCGGCAGCACCACGCGGTGATCGGGCCCGGCGACCATGCGCACCCAGTGCGGCGCGATCAGCCCGATGAAACCGATGATCCCGGTCGTCGCCGTCACAGCCCCCACGGCCACGGCCGTGACGACGATGGCGCGGCGCTTGATGCGTTCGACGTCCACGCCGAGCAGCGCCGCCTGCGCCTCGCCCAGCGCAATGGCGTTCAGCGGCGCGGCCAGCGAGCGCGCCGCCAGGCATGCCAGCAGCACCGCCGCGGCCACCAGCAGCACCGCGCTCCAGCGCGCCCCGCCCAGGCTGCCGAGCAGCCAGAACTGCAGGCTGCGCAGTTGCTCGTCGGTCGCCATCACGCTGAGAAAGCCGAGCCCCGCGCCCGCCAGCGCATTGACCGCGATGCCGGCCAGCAGCATCAGCGCCATGCGCGTGCCGCCCTCGCTGCGCGAGAGGCTGTAGATCAGCAAGGTCACCGAGAGCCCGCCGCCGAAGGCCATGAGCACCAGCGTCCAGCTGCCGAGCGTGCGCGGCAGCGAAGGCCACAGCGTCGCGCCCAGGATGATGGTCACACCAGCGGCCAGCGCGGCACCGCTGCTGATGCCCACCAGGCCAGGGTCGGCCAGCGGGTTGCGAAACAGCCCCTGCATCAGCGTGCCCGCCATGCCGAGCCCCGCGCCCGCGGCCACGCCGAGCACCAGGCGCGGCAGGCGGATGTTGAGAAACACCAGGTGCTCGGGCGACTTGTCGGCGCCGTGGCCCAGCGTCATCAGCACCTTCCACAGTTGCGGCAGGCTGATGGCATAGGCGCCCGACACCGCGCCCAGAATGAACGCGGCGACAAGCAGCAGCGCACTGCAGCCCAGCACGGCCCGCGCGGAAAACCGCTGGCTCATGCCACCGCTGCCAGGAACTTCTCGTGCAGTTCGGCAATGGCCGCCGGCGTGCGCGGGCCGAAGCCCAGCAGCAGCAAGGCGTCCTGCGTGACCAGGCTGCGCTTTTTGAAGGCCGGCGTGAGCGCCAGTTCGGGCCGTTGCCAGAACCTGTCGACGCCGCCGTGGGCCTCGATGCTTTGCGTGCTCGTGAGAATGACGTCGGGCGCGGCGCTGGCCATGGCCTCGGCCGTCATCGGCCGGTAGCCCTGGAAGCCGCCGAGCGCGTTCACGCCGCCCGCGAAACCGATCACCGAGTGCGCGGCGGTCTTCTCGCCCGACACCTGCGGGCTGGCGCTGTGCGACAGCACGAACAGCACGCGCGGCGTGCGCACCTTGCGCGCCCTTGAATCGGCCACGCGCTGCTGCACCCGGGCCCACTCGGCGTCGAGCCTGGCCTGCAGTTCGCGCGCCTGCGCCTCGCGCGCGGCGGCGCGGCCCACGGCCTGCACCTTGCGCTGCACCTCGCCCCAGCTGTGGTCGGCCTCGATGATCTCGACCTTCACGCCCGCGCTGCGCACCTGGTCGAGCACCACGCTCGGGCCCGATTCATTGGTGGCGATGATCGCGTCCGGCTTGAGCGACAGCAGGCCCTCGGCCGACAGCTGGCGCATGTAGCCCACCTTGGGCGTGGCGCGCGCGGCGGCCGGGTACAGGCTGGTGGTGTCTGTGCCGACCAGTTGCCCTTCGGCGCCCAGCAGGTAGACCACCTCGGTGATCGCGCCGCTGACGGTCACGAGCTTCGGCAGCTTCGCGTCCTGCGCGAACAGCGGCAGCGCGGCGGCGCCGAGCGACGAGGCGCCGATCAGGCGCAGCACGTCGCGGCGTTGCGGCAGGCGGCGGGCGATGTGGTGAAAGGCGGTCATGGCGCGGGTGTGGTGGATTGAAGGCGCGGCAGCTCGCGCACGATGTGGCGCCACGGTTCCAGCTCCGGCGTGCCGGGCTTGCGCGCGCCGAAGAACATGGCCATCAGCTCGCCGGTATGGTCGAAGGCCTCGACCGAGGTGACGACGCCGTCGCTGGTCGGCTTCTCGACGATCCACACGCTGGCGATGCGGTCTTCGCGCAGGTGCAGGTTGAAGCCCGGGTCGAGCACGTTGAGCCAGCGGATCGGCGATGCGTTCTCGTCGGCGCCGCGCATCTCCATGGGCTCGATGCGCACCACGGGGCCGGAGTGGATCTGGATGCAGCCCGGACTGCCGACGAACACCATGATCGGCGTGCCGTCGAACGAGGCTTCCTGCAGCAGTGCGCGGATGGCGCCGGGCTCGGCGCGCTGCGTGAACTCGCCCTCGGTCAGGCGAAAGCTCTGCTGGCGCTCCACGTTGAACTTGTTGAGCAGGCCGAAGAACTCGTGCGTGTCCTTCATGCCGCGCCAGGCCTCGGCGAGACCCGCGGCATCGACGGCGCTGTCTTCGCGCGGCGCGGCCTTGTCCTGCGCTGCGACGAACGCCACGGGGCCAGCCTCTTCGCCGGTCGCGGTGTAGGTGTCGATGACCGACTGGAACGCATCGCGGTCGGTGGCGTCGCGCACGAAGATCTTGTGCACGGCCACGCCCTGCGCGTTGAAGAACTGCAGGCTCAGCGACGGCAGCACGCCCGGGTTGGCTGCCGCCTCGCTCACCGCGAAGCCCGCATGCCAGCGGCTGAAGAACAGGCGCAGGTCGATGGCCTCGCCCAGCGCGATGCCCATCGCGCCGCTGCCCGAGACCTTCTCGTAGACCCCGGTCTTCTCGTGCACCGTGGTCTCGTTGCGCGTGAGCGCGAGCACGGGGCCGCACAGCTCCAGCGCCTGCAGCAGTTCGACCCAGGGGCCGCGCAGCCGCGTGGCGCGCAAGGCCTTGTCATGCGTGCCGGTGTGCGCGGCCGCGGCCGCGCCCTCGGACAGGCCCATGGCCGCGGCGGCGTCCTTGTGGCGCATGCCCTTGGCGCGCAATGCGGCGAATCGGTCTCGGATGTCTTGGGCGTTCATCGGGTTTCCTTGGTGTGCAATCGGCGGTTCGCCGGGGTCAGAAGTCCGCCACGAGCGACACGTTGAAGCTGCGCCCCGGCTGGGTGTAGGCGTCGCGGATGGTCGAGGTCGAGGCCAGGCCGCGCACGTCGCTCCACATCCAGTAGCGCTTGTTGGTGAGGTTGGTGACCGAGGCGTTCAGGCGCAGGTCCTTGCGGATGCGCCACTGCGCGCCCAGGTCGAAAGTGGTGGCCGCGGGCGTCTGGAACTGGGTGCCGGCCGTGACTTCGGTGGCGTCGATGTCGGACCATTTCTTGCGCGCGTGGTTCACCGCGCTCAGGCTCACGTTCCACACCGGCGCCTGGTACTTGATGCCCACGCTGGCCTTGCTCGGATCGATCGAATTCAGCGGCCGGTTGTTGGTGCGGTCGCGCCCGCGCGTCTGGCCGTAGGCGAAGGGCACGGAGAAACCGTTGCCGTTGTCGGTGAAGTCGAGCTCGCCCTTGATCTCGAAGCCGCTGATGCGCGCGCGGCCGATGTTCACCGACTGGAAAGTCGCCGGATTGGTGCGCGAGCCGAACACACCGCCCACCTGGCGGTCGTTCTCGATCAGGTCCTTGTAGTCGCCGGTGAAGGCGGCCACGTCGAAGCTCAGGATGCCGGTGCGCCCGCGCAGGCCCAGCTCGATGTTCTGGCTCTTCTCGGGCTTGAGGTTCGGATTGGGAATGGTCTTGTAGCCCGAGATCACGTTCTCGAAGAAGTTGTTCACCTGGAACGCGTTGGGCGCCTTGAAGCCCGAGGCGTAGTTGCCGTACACGCTCCATTGCGGCGTGGCGCGAAACAGCACGCCCAGCTTGGGCGACACCGCGGAGCCCGACAGCGACACGGCCTGCGCGCCGAAGCCGGCCTGCTTCGCGTCGAGCGAGAAGTGGTCGAAGCGAATGCCGGGCGTGATGCTCCAGCGGTCGTGGATGAACTCGTCCTGCACGTAGAAGGCGGACGAGCTCTCGCGCGTGTCGGGGAAGCGCTTGAGCGGATAGCTCTCGCCGGCCGGCGGCACCAGGCCGGTCTGCAGGTTCTCGACGTTGGTGCGCGTGTAGTCGAAGCCGTAGGTGATCTTCTGGGCCCACCCTCCCATGTCCGGCCCCATGCGCACCATCTTGTCGGCCTGCAGGCCGAGCTGCCAGGTGCTCTCGTCGTAGGTGACGTCGCGCGTGCGGTCGGCGGCGGTGTAGCGGTCTTCGTAGATGAACTCGCGCGACTTTGCCTTCTGGTAGCTCACCACGGCCAGCAGGCTGTCGGCCATGACGGAGTTCAGGCGCAGGCGTCCGTCGTAGGTGAAGCGGTCGCGCTGCAGGTCGGTCTTCGCGTTCAGGCCGACGACCGAGGTGGAGGCGTAAGGCGGCTTGGCGACGCCCGACAGCAGGTCGTAGCGGGCCGTCTTGTCGACGTGCTCGAAGGTGAAGCCGTGGCGCTGGTCCGCGTTGGGCGTGAGGATGACCTTGGCCAGCAGCGCCTTGTTGCGGTCGCGCTGCGGGTTGGGCGTGGTGCGCTCGACGTTGGCCGCGTTGTTGCTGCCCATGTTCTCCAGCGCGCTGGAGCGGCCCATGTTGGCCGAGATGAGCCACTGCAGCGTGTCGTTGGCCTTGCCCGCGAGCGTGACGCCGCCGTGCGTGCCGTTGTCGTCGCCGCTGTAGCCGACGTTGGCGCTGCCGCCGAAGGTCTTGCCGTCGCGCAGGTACGACGACGGATCGCGCGTGATGAAGTTGACCAGGCCCGCGAGGCCGTCTGAACCGTAGAGCGCGGAGGCCGGGCCCTTGATGATCTCGATGCGCTCGACCAGGCTGAGGTCGAAGTAGTCGCGCCCGAACGCGTTGGCGCTGAACACATAGCTGCGCGGCGTGCGGATGCCATCGGTCAGCATCAGCACGCGATTGCCGTCGAGGCCGCGGATGTTGAAGCCGGCGTTGCCGTCGCGCCCGGTGTTGCCTTGCGCCAGGCCGAAGCGCGCGGGGGCGCGCTTGACCGACACGTTGGGCAGGTCGCGCACGGCGTCGCGGATGTCGGTGATCTGCCTGGACTCGATGTCGTCGCGGCCGATGACTTCGGTGCTCACCGCGAGGTCGTCCCTCGCCTGCTCGGAGCGTGAACCGCTCACCACCACTTCATTGAGCGCCGCGACGCGCTGGGCCCACGAGGGGGCCGCGAGGCCGAGCCCGGAGGCGATCAGGCACGGCAGGAGGGCAAGGCGAAAACCAGGGCGAACGGCAGCGCGAACAGCAGCACAAGGGGTGTTTTTGGTGGCCACGAAAAAGGTCCAGGAAACAGTTGAAAAACTGCTTGCTGGACCTTCGGGCGCAGGCGTCTGCGCGGGCCGACCTGGCTGGCGGTGAGGGACCGGAAACGGGTTCGGCCCAAGCCTTTTATTGTATGAGAATAATTCTCAACTGAGCAACTTTAGGCTTACTTACGCCGGGGCCGATGTGCGGATCAGGTGGTCGAACGCACCGAGCGCCGCCTTCGCGCCGTCGCCGGCCGCGATGATGATCTGCTTGAACGGCACGGTGGTGGCGTCACCCGCCGCGAACACGCCGGGCACCGAGGTCTGGCCGCGCGCGTCCACGACGATCTCGCCGTGCTTCGACAGCTCCACCGTGCCCTTGAGCCAGTCGGTGTTGGGCACCAGGCCGATCTGGATGAACACGCCCTCGAGCTCGACCTTCTTCAGCTCGCCCGTTGCGCGGTCCTTGTAGACCAGGCCGTTGACCTTCTGGTCGCCGGTGATCTCGGTGGTCTGCGCGTTGGTGAAGATGTCGACGTTCTTCAGGCTGCGCAGCTTGCGCTGCAGCACGGCGTCGGCACGCAACTGCGTGTCGAACTCGATCAGCGTGACATGGCCCACGATGCCGGCCAGGTCGATTGCCGCTTCGACGCCCGAGTTGCCGCCGCCGACCACCGCGACGCGCTTGCCCTTGAACAGCGGTCCGTCGCAGTGCGGGCAGTACGCCACGCCCTTGTTTTTGAACTCGTGCTCGCCGGGCACGTTGATGTTCCGCCAGCGCGCGCCGGTCGAGATGATGACGGTCTTGCTCTTGAGCGAGGCGCCGCTTTCGAGCTGCACTTCGATCAGGTCGCTGCCCGGCCCCGCATTCGGCACGAGGGCCTTGGCGCGCTGCAGGTTCATGATGTCGACCTCGTAGTCGCGCACGTGCTCTTCGAGCGCATGGGCGAACTTCGGTCCTTCGGTTTCCTTGATCGAAATGAAGTTCTCGATGCCCATGGTGTCCAGCACCTGGCCGCCGAAGCGCTCCGAAGCCACGCCGGTGCGGATGCCCTTGCGTGCGGCATACACGGCAGCTGCGGCGCCCGCGGGACCGCCGCCGACGATCAGCACGTCGAACGGGTCCTTGCCGGCGATCTTCTTGGCTTCACGCTCGACGCCGCTGTTGTCGAGCTTGGCGAGGATCTCTTCGAGGCTCATGCGGCCCTGGCCGAACTCCGTGCCGTTCAGGAACACGGTGGGCACGGCCATGACCTGGCGTTCCTTCACTTCGTCCTGGAAGGTGCCGCCTTCGATCATGGTGGTGCGGATGCGCGGGTTCTGCACCGCCATCAGGTTCAGCGCCTGGACCACGTCGGGGCAGTTGTGGCAGGTGAGCGACACGTAGATCTCGAACTCGAAGTCGCCGTCGAGCGCCTTGATCTGGTCGAGCACAACCTGCTCGACCTTCGGGGGATAGCCGCCGATCTGCAGCAACGCAAGGATCAGCGACGTGAATTCATGGCCCATCGGCAGGCCGGCAAAGCGCGGGCCGTGGTTTTCGCTCGGGCGGTTGACCGAGAACGAGGGCTTGCGGTGGTTGTCGTCGCGGCTTTCGGTCAGCTTGACCAGCGCAGACGATTCGGCCACGTCCTTCAGCAGCGACAGCACCTCGCCCGAGGCCTTGCTGTCGTCGAGCGAGGCGACGATCTCGATCGGCTGCGTGGCGCGGTCGAGGTAACTCTTCAATTGGGCTTTGGTGTTGGCGTCGAGCATGAGGGACTCTCTTTCGATAACTGAAAACTATCAACTGGGGACAAAAAAGCCCGGGGGCCTCGTGAGCGCCCGGGCTTTCGCGCGGGGCGCTGCTTAGATCTTGCCGACGAGGTCGAACGACGGAGCGATGGTCTTGTCGCCATCATTCCACTTGGCGGGGCAGACTTCGTTCGGGTGCGCGGCGGTGTAGACCGCTGCCTTGAGCTTGCGCAGGGTTTCCTTGACGTCGCGGGCGATTTCGTTGGAGTGCACTTCGGCGGTCTTGATGATGCCGTCGGGGTTGATCACGAAGGTGCCGCGCAGCGCCAGGCCTTCTTCAGGGATGTGCACGCCGAAAGCGTTGGTCAGCGTGTGGGTCGGGTCGCCCACCAGCGGGAACTTGGCCTTGCCGACGGCCGGCGAGGTGTCGTGCCACACCTTGTGCGAGAAGTGCGTGTCGGTGGTCACGATGTAGACCTCGGCACCCAGCTTCTGGAACTCGGGGTAGTTGTCGGCCGCGTCTTCGACTTCGGTCGGGCAGTTGAAGGTGAAGGCCGCGGGCATGAAGATCAGCACGGACCATTTGCCCTTGAGCGTCTCGTCGGACACATCGATGAACTTGCCGTTGAGGTAGGCCTGGGTCTTGAAGGGCTGGACTTGGGTGTTGATCAGGGACATGGTGATTCCTTGGATGCTGCGGGTGGACAAAAATAAGTGCGAGCCATGAGTATAGCTACCAAATAAGACATTTTGATAGCAATGAACTATCGATTGCATCGGTGCGGCCTATGAAAAACAAAGGCGCCGATGCCTTCGCGGCCCGCCCGAATACGAACGCCTATCACCCTCGTACGCATGCAGACCGGCTGCGCAGGGGAATGCTTGCGCGGGTCCTGCGAGCCCCCGGACAATCCCCTCTTTCAGAACAAGGAAAACGATCATGAAGGGCGACCCCAAGGTCATCGAACATCTGCAGGCGCAGCTCAAGAACGAGCTGACCGCAATCAACCAGTACTTCCTGCACTACCGCATGCTCAAGCACTGGGGCTTCGACAAGCTGGCGAAGAAGGAATACGAGGAATCGATCGGCGAAATGAAGCACGCCGACTGGCTCATGGACCGCATCTTCATGCTCGACGGCCTGCCGAACCTGCAGGACCTGGGCAAGCTGAACATCGGCGAAGACGTGCCCGAGTTGCTGAGCTGCGACCTCGGCGCCGAAACCGGCGCGCAAGCCACCATCAAGGCCGGCATCGCGCATTGCGAATCGGTGCGCGACTATGTCTCGCGCGACCTGCTGCAAAAGATCCTGGACGACACGGAAGAGCACATCGACTTCCTGGAAACCCAGATCGACCTGATCGGCCACGTCGGCCTGCAGAACTACCTGCAGTCGCAGATGGGCGAGATCGCGTAAGCCAAGCCCCGCGCTTGCCATCCAACGGGACTTCGGTCCCGTTTTTTATTGCTTTACGTAACTTAACCGGCCACGAATAACAGTCATTCTCATTTGACCGGATAAAATCCGCGCCTCCGATGACTGCTGCCCGCTCCGACAACCGCCGCCGCGCCTACTGGCTCAAGACCCTGCACGAATGGCATTGGGTCAGCTCGGCGATCTGCCTGATCGGCATGATCCTGTTCAGCGTGACCGGCTTCACGCTCAATCACGCGGGGCAGATCGAGGCCAAGCCGGCCATCACGAAGCTGAATGGCGCCATCGGCGAACCGCTTCGCACACAGCTCGAAAAGCAACTGCCCGCCGCCAAGGCGCTGAAGGGCAAGGCCCCCCTCCCCGCCGAACTGCAGGCCTGGGTGCACAAGCAATGGGACGTCGGCACCGCCGGGCGCGACGCCGAGTGGTCCGACGACGAAATCTATCTCTCGCTCCCCCGCCCCGGCGGCGACGCCTGGCTGCGCCTGAGCCTGGCCGACGGCGAGATCGAATACGAGCGCACCGACCGCGGCTGGCTCTCCTACTTCAACGACCTCCACAAGGGCCGCAACACCGGCGCCGCGTGGAGCTGGTTCATCGACATCTTCGCGGGCGCCGCGCTGGTCTTCTCGCTCACCGGCCTGTTCATTCTCAAGATGCACGCGGGCAACCGCCCCTTCACCTGGCCGATGGTCGGCATGGGGCTGGTGGTGCCGGTGCTGCTCGCGCTGCTGTTCATTCATTGATCCGTTGGTTTTTCGATTCAGGAAAAGAGGTTTCCGTGCACGTTCGCTATTCCCTTGCGCCGCTCGCCATGTCGGCGCTGTTCGCAGCTCCGGCCTTCGCGGCCGGCCTGGCCGTCAACGTCGAGATCCCGCGGCTGAACGTCTCGGAGTACCACCGCCCCTACGTGGCCGCCTGGATCGAACGCGCCGACAACTCGGTGGCAGGCACGCTGGCCGTCTGGTACGACGTGCGCACCAAGACCAACAACCCCGAAGGTGAAGGCACCAAGTGGCTCAAGGACCTGCGCCAGTGGTGGCGCCGCGGCGGCCGCGAGCTCGCCGTGCCGGTCGACGGCGTGACGGGCGCGACCAAACCCGCCGGCAAGCACCAGCTGAGCTTCACCGAAGGCACGGGTGCCATGCCCAAGCTCGCACCGGGCGCCTACAAGCTCGTGGTGGAAGCCGCGCGCGAAGTCGGCGGCCGCGAGGTCGTGAGCATCCCCTTCCAGTGGCCGCCCACGGCCGCGGCGCAACCGACGGCCGCGGGCAAGGAAGAGCTGGGCGAGATCAAGCTCGAACTCAAGCCCTGATGCGCATCGACCCTTCGACTGCCGCCTGACTGCCCAACCGCTCCCGTTCATTCAAGGACCTGCCATGACCCACTTTCCCCTGCGCGCCGCCGCCATCGCCATCGCCCTGTCGGCCGCTTCGCTGGCCCAGGCGCACAACGCCTGGCTGCTGCCCTCTTCCACCGTGTTCTCGAAGGCCGACACCGTGAGCGTCGACGCCGCGGTGTCGAACGACCTGTTCGTTGCGAACCACGCACCGCTGCGCCTCGACGGCCTGCAGATCACCGCGCCCGACGGCAGCAGCGTCAAGCCCGAGAGCGAGGCCAAGCTCAAGCTGCGCAACGTGTTCGACGTGAGCGTGGCGCAGCAAGGCACGTACCGCATCGCCGTGATCAACGCCGGTGCCTTCGCGAGCTGGAAGGACAAGGCCACCGGGCAGAACAAGCGCGCGCGCGGCTCGGCCGAGACCATCGGCAAGGAAATTCCGGCGGACGCGCAGGACGTGGCGATCACGCAGTCGTCCGGCCGCATCGAGACCTTCGTGACGGTCGGCAAGCCCTCGGCGCTCAAGCCGATCGGCCAGGGCCTGGAGCTCATCACCACCGGCAGCCCCACCGACCTCGCCAAGGGCGAGAAGGCCACCTTCACGCTGCACCTGGACGGCCAGCCCGCCAAGGACCTCGAAGTGACCGTGACGGCCGGTAACACGCAGTACCGCGACAAGCTCGAGGAGCTCAAGCTCAAGACCGACGACAAGGGACAGTTCAGCGTGACCTGGCCGGCCGCGGGCATGTACTGGCTCGACGCCAGCACCAAGGACGGCAAGACCACGGTGCCGCAAGCCAAGGAGCGCCGCCTGAGCTACGCGGCCACCCTTGAAGTGATGCCCTGACACGGCAGCAAGCCACCTTGGGCATTTCGTTCAGCACCTGGCGCGCGGGCGGCTACGCCAATGCGGCCGTCCCGCGCCCCGCCGATCCCGCCACGCTGCAGCAGCTTGGCGGCCAGACGATGGGCACGACATGGTCGCTGCGCTTCGACAACCCGCGCATGCGGCCGCTGGCCGAGGTGCGCGACGCGGTCGACGCGGCGCTGAGCCGCGTGATCGCGCAGATGAGCCACTGGGAGCCGGACTCGGACATCGGCCGGTTCAACCGCGCGCCTGCCGGGTCGCGCCACGCGCTGCCCGCCGAATTCGCCGAGGTGATGCGTTGCGCCTCGCGCTGGCATGCAGCCAGCGGTGGCGCGATCGACCCGACCGTCGGTGCGCTGGTCGCCTGCTGGGGCTTCGGCCCCGAAGCCCGGCAGGACGGCGTGCCCGATGGCGATGCGCTGGCCGAAGCCCGTGCGCACGTCGGCTGGCAGCGGCTGGCGTTCGACGCAGACCAAGGCAGCTTGACGCAACCCGGCGGCTTCACGCTCGACCTGTCGGGCATCGCCAAGGGCTTTGCCGTGGACCACGGCGTGGATGCGCTGCGCGCGCTGGGCCTGACTGACCTGCTGTTCGAAATCGGCGGTGAATTGCGCGGCATCGGGCGGCGGCCGGACGGCCAGCCGTGGCGGGTGCTCGTCGAAGGCGAAGCGGACGCAGCGCGCCGCATTGCGCTCGCCGACCTGGCCGTCGCCACCTCGGGCGACCGTTGGCACACGCGCACGGATGCAGGACGCAGCTGGTCGCACACCATCGATCCACGCACCGGCGAACCGGCCGCGCATGCGCTCGCCAGCGTCACCGTGCTGCATGCGGAATGCATGCAGGCCGATGCCTTGGCCACGGTGCTGACGGTGCTCGGGCCGGACGAAGGTTTCAGCTTTGCCGAACGGCACGGCATCGCGGCGCTGTTCTTGAGCCATGGCGACGCGTCGCCGCCCGTCGTGCGCACCACGCCCGCCTGGCCGCCAGCGACAGCGGCATGAGCGACATGGCATGGCGCGCGCTGGGCGCGGGCTCCACGGTGGTGGCGTACACGGCGCTGTGCGCATCGATCTACCTGCGCGAGCAGAAGCGAAAAATCGCTGCCGCGCGCGACGCCGCGGCGCTCACCGGCAGCAGCGACAACAGCGGCAACGGCAACGGCAGCGGCAGCGGCAACGGCAACGGCAACGGCAACGGCAACGGGAACGGCAGCGGCAGCGGCAACGGCAACGGGAACGGGAACGGCAGCGGCAGCAGCACCGACAAGGCGCCGGTCCTCGTGCTGTTCGCCAGCCAGACCGGGCAGGCCGAAGCCATCGCCTGGCAGACCGCGCGCCAGCTGAGCGCCGCTGGCACGCCGGCGCGCGTGATGGAACTGAACGCGCTCGACGCACCAGCATTGGCTGCCGCGAACCGGGCACTCTTCATCGCCAGCACCTATGGCGAAGGCGATGCACCCGACGGCGCAAGCGTGTTCGCCGAACGCGTGATGGCATCGCCGCCCGCATTGGCTGCCTTGCGCTACGCCGTGCTGGCGCTGGGCGACCGCCAGTACGCCAACTTCTGCGGCTTTGGCCGCGCGCTCGACGAATGGCTGCATACGGCCGGCGCCACGCGCGAATTCGAGCGCATCGATGTCGACAACAGCGACCCGGCGTCGCTGGCCGCCTGGCACGCGCAATGGGGCGGCGAGGCCGGCACCACCGCGGAGGCGACGTTCGCACCTTGGCGGCTGGTCACGCGCGAGCTGCTCAATCCGGGCAGCGCCGGCGCGCCGGTCTTCCACCTCGGCCTGGCGCCCCAGTCGGGCCCAATGCCGCCGTGGTCTTCCGGCGACCTGGTGCAGATCGGCATCGCCAGCGACCCGGCACATCCGCGCGACTATTCGATCTCATCGCTGCACCGCGATGGCGAACTGCAGTTGCTCGTGCGGCAGGAACAGCACCCGGACGGCACGCTGGGCGCGGCGTCCGGCTTGCTCACCTCCACCCTCACGCTCGGCGACAGCGTCTCGCTGCGGCTGCGCCCGCACCGCGGGTTCCGGCTCGACGGCAACGAAGCCCGCCCCTTGATCCTCGTCGGCAACGGCACCGGACTGGCCGGCTTGCGGGCGCATCTCCGTGCGCGCGCCGCCGCAGGCCGGCACGACAACTGGCTGGTGTTCGGTGAACGCCAGTCGGCGCACGACTTCCTCTACCGTGAGGAAATCGAAGCCTGGCAGGCCAACGGCGTGCTGCAGCGGCTCGACATGGTGTTCTCGCGCGACCAGGCAGAACGCCTCTACGTGCAGCACCGGCTGCTGCAGTCGGCCGACACCCTGCTTCGGTGGCTGCAAGACGGCGCGGCGGTCTACGTGTGCGGAAGCCTGCAGGGCATGGCCTCGGGCGTGGATGGCGCCTTGCGGCAAGTCGCCGGCGAGGCACTCGTGAGCGACCTGGTGGCCAGCGGGCGCTACCGGCGCGACGTCTATTGAGCCCGGTCGCCCCGCCGGGTTGCGCGGCGGCGACGGGAGCCCGAACCTTTGAATTTGCGAAACTCGAGCCGAGGCGGGTCCGCCAAGGCTTCCTATTTGTGGAGTTGCTGAAAAATGATGCTGCATGTGCCTGACGTGCTGAGTCCTGCCCAGGTGCGCGACATGCGCGCGGCGCTCGATGCGACGAACTGGACCGACGGCCGCGAGACGGTGGGCGACCAGGGCGCGCAGGTGAAGCGCAATCGCCAGTTGCCCGAGCAATCGCAGATCGGCCGCGAACTCGGCAGCGCCGTGCTGGCCGCGCTGGCCCGCCACGCCCTCTTCTTCTCCGCGGCGCTGCCGCTGCGCTTCGTGCCGCCGCTTTTCAACCGCTACGAAGGCGGCGAGCACTACGGCGTGCATGTCGACGGCGCCGTGCGCGCCTTGCCCGGCGGCGCGCAACAGCTGCGCACCGACCTGTCGTGCACGCTCTTCCTGTGCGAGCCGGAGGAATACGAAGGCGGGGAGCTCGAGGTGATCGACACCTACGGCTCGCACGAGGTCAAGCTGCCGGCTGGCGACCTCATTCTTTACCCCGCGAGCAGCCTGCATCGCGTCCACCCGGTGACCAGCGGCGCGCGGGTCTGCTCGTTTTTCTGGCTGCAGAGCATGGTGCGCAGCGACCAGCAGCGCGGCATGCTGTTCGAACTTGACCAGAACATCCAGAAATTGCGCGCCCGCCTGGGCGAATGCGAGGAAACGGTGGCACTGACCGGCCACTATCACAACCTGTTACGACTCTGGTCGGAGGTCTGAACGGGCGAAATTCCGCTCGGGTCCGATTCGTTGGGCGGTTCGTAACATCTGGTTATTGCAAATGCGATGGATTCTTATTTATAATCAATCACTTCCAACAGCCAGCTAACTGCCGCTTTCACCGCCATGATCGTTTGCGTCTGCCGCCGAGTCTCCGACCGCGAAATCGCACGCCACGTGCGCGCCGGCATGACTTTCGACGAAGTCCAGTTCGAGCTCGGCGTGGCCACCCAATGTGGCCAATGTGAAGGCTGTGCGCGCGATATCGTCGCGCAATGCAGCGCGTCTCACCCGGTCGCCGCACTGAACTGCGAAACGGGTGCGAGGGCGATCCAGCTTGCCAACTCCATCAAGGAAAGCAAGGCATGGAACTCGTCTCGGCACTCGGCGGCAGCCTGATCCTGGTCGCAGGTTCGGTCTGGTGGATTTTTCGCAAGTAACGCAAGCGACGCCCCTCGCGTCCTCGTAGCGGTTTTGCTGCAATCGGGGCACCTTTCAGGGTGCCCGCATTCGAATGGTTGATCGTGTCTGACCGCTTTGCCCCTCCCCCCTCCTTCCTCGGCCTGTCCCGCAATGCCCTCATTGCGGGCGGCGTCATCCTCTTTCACGGGGCCGCGCTCTGGGCGCTGCAAAGCGGGCTCCTGCGCCGCGCCGCGGAAGTGGTGATTCCGGTCGAGATCCTGAGCCAGTTCGTCGAGCCGCCGACGCCGAAGGTCGACCCGCCTCCACCGCCGCCGCCCCAACCCAAGGTGACGAAGGCACCGCCGCCGCCGCGGCCGCAAGCCATTCGCGAGCCGAAGCCCACGCCGGCCCCCATGGCGCCGGTCGGCACCCCGGAACCACCCCCGCCCGCCACGCCGCCGGCGCCGCCCACACCACCGGCGCCGCCGATGCCACCCGCACCGCCGCCGGCCCCGCCGGCACCGCCCGCGGTGTCGCTGCCGTCGAGCAACGCCGACTACCTGCAGAATCCGCGGCCGGTCTACCCCGCCATGAGCAAGCGCCTGGGCGAGCAGGGCAAGGTCATCGTGCGGGTGCTGGTCGGTGTCGACGGCCTGCCCAAGAGCGCGGAAGTCAAGAGATCCAGCGGCTTCGATCGCCTCGACGAGGCCGCCGTCGAATACATCATGAAATGCCGGTTCGTCCCCGGCAAGGTCAACGGCGTGGTTCAGGCCATGTCTTACGACGCCCCCGTCAACTACGTCCTGAACTAATTTTTCTCTGGAGCAACTTCGTATGGATTCCCAATTTGGCTTGATGAACGTCTGGAACCAGGGCGATTTCGTCACCAAGGCCGTGGCGGTGCTGTTGATCGGCATGTCGCTCGCGTCCTGGATCGTGATCATCGTCAAGGCCCTCGACGTCATTCGCTACAAGCGCCTCGCCAAGCGCTCTCAAGACTTCTGGCACAGCGAAGACTTCGCCACCGCGCTGAACAAGCTCGGCACCGACGACTCCAACCCCTTCCGCGCGCTGGCCCTCGAAGGCCGTGAAGCCGCCGCCCACCACCGCAACACCAAGGCCCATCTGCACGATGCGCTGGACGTGAGCGACTGGATCACGCGCGCCCTGCGCAACGGCATCGACGCGTTCACCGCGCGCCTGCAGAGCGGTCTGGCGATCCTGGCTTCGGTCGGTTCCACCGCGCCCTTCATCGGCCTGTTCGGCACGGTCTGGGGCATCTACCACGCGCTGATGAGCATCGGCTCGGCCGGCCAGGCCACCATCGACAAGGTGGCCGGCCCGATCGGTGAGGCGCTGATCATGACGGCGCTCGGCCTGGCCGTGGCCATTCCGGCGGTGCTGGGCTACAACACGCTGGTGCGCGGCAACAAGTTCGTGCTGACCAAGCTCAACGCCTTCGCGCACGACCTGCACGCCTACTTCGTGACCGGCGCCCGCGTCCAGAGCGGCAGCGAATCGATCGTGGTTCCGCTCAAGAAGGGCTGAGCATCATGGCTTTCGGAACGCAAGACGAACCCGATGAGGTGATGAACGAGATCAACATGACGCCGCTGGTCGACGTCATGCTGGTGCTCCTGATCATCTTCATCATCACCGTGCCGGTGATGAAGCACGCGGTCAACATCGACCTGCCGCGCGCCACCAGTGAGCCCGAGCAGCCCAAGCCGCAGAACATCCTGTTCAGTGTGACGGCCGACGGCGCCTACTACTGGAACGAAACGAAGATCGACGACAGCGAACTGCCCTCCCGCCTGGCCGCGGAGGCGGCCAAGGAACCGCAGCCCGAGCTGCACATCCGCGGCGACAAGGCCGTGCGCTACGAGCGCGTGGCCAAGGCCATGTCCGAAGCGCGTGAAGCCGGCGTGCGCAAGATCGGCTTCATCACGGAGCCCGACGCGAAGTGACCTGAATCGCATGCGCCGCGATCGAAAATTTTTTCGTCGCGGCGATTGACTTTTTATTGCGAATCATTATCATTCAGTCATCGCTTCGATAAGGGAACTCCAAATGCCAGCCACGCCCAACGCCTTTTCTGTTCTGAACCATCCTTCGCTCGACCAATCGGGCGGCGGCCATGCGTCCATCCAGGCATCGCGTCCGGTGGCCATGCTCGAAAGCACGGAGCTTCTGAAAGGAAGCAAGACCGTCGCGATCATGCACAACGGGTCCCTCTATCGGCTTCAAGCCACCAAACTCGGCAAGCTGATCCTGACCAAGTAGGTCGAATCAGCCCGCCCTCCGCGCAAGTTTCATCGTGGGGCGACTCGAGGAGATTCATCTCCGAAGGGTCGTTTTTTGCTAGCCAACGGTTCGCCGACTAGCCAAGCTTTTTTTCACGCTGAACCGCTCAAAAGAAAACGCCGACTCGAAGTCGGCGTTTTGCTTTGTGCGAACGAAAAGAATCAGAGGCCGAGTGCCGCGATGCCCGCCTTGGCGATCTGCGCGTCTTCGTTCGACTTCACGCCGCTCACGCCCACGGCGCCGATCACATGGCCGTCCTTCACGATCGGCACCCCGCCTTCGAGCAGGCCCTGCACTTCAGGCGCCGTCAGGAATGCGGTGCGGCCGCCGTTGATGATGTCTTCGTAGACCTTGCTCTCGCGGCGGCCCATGGCGGCGGTGTGCGCCTTGGCGGGAGCGATGTGCGAGGACAGTGCCGCGGCGCCGTCCAGGCGTTGCAGCCAGAGCAGGTTGCCGGCGTCGTCCGAGATCGCGATGGTCACGGCCCAGTTGTTCTTGAGAGCCTCGGCTTCTGCTGCGGCGGCCACGGCCTTGACGTCGGCGAGTTCGAGGAATGACTTGGTCTTCATGGTGTGCTCTGGTTGCGTAAAACCCGACAGCATAACGGCCATGCCGCCCCCAGTGTCTTCAGCCCGAAATGAAGCCGGAAAGCGGCCCCGCGGGCTTAGGAACATCCTGCATACGGTCTTTCTCTTCCCCTGCTCTTGCAGGCCCCTAGAATGCGCCCCAACTGCGTCTTCGCAGCAACCACAGGAGCTCCGGCCATGAACGACCGCGTTACCACCCTAGACACCTCCGCCGGCTACGGCCAGCCACTGGCGCAAGCCGAACGCCAACGCGTGCTGCGCAACACCTACTGGCTGCTCGCACTGAGCCTGCTGCCCACCGTGCTGGGCGCATGGGTCGGCGTGAGCACCGGCATCACCCGTTCGCTCACGGGCGGCCTCGGCCTCATCGTTTTCCTCGGCGGCGCCTTCGGCTTCATGTTCGCCATCGAGAAGACCAAGAACTCCGCCGCCGGCGTGCCGGTGCTGCTGGGCTTCACCTTCTTCATGGGCCTGATGCTGTCGCGCCTGATCGCGATGGTGCTCGGCTTCAAGAACGGCTCCGAACTCATCATGACGGCCTTCGGCGGCACCGCCGGCGTGTTCTTCGTGATGGCCTCGCTGGCCACGGTCATCAAGCGCGACCTGTCGGGCATGGGCAAGTTCCTGTTCGTTGGCGCGATGGTGCTGATGCTGGGCGCCGTCATCAACGTGTTCGTCGGCTCGAGCACCGGCATGCTGGTGATCTCGGTGGCCGCCATCGGCATCTTCTCGGCCTACATGCTCTATGACCTGAAGCAGATCATGGACGGCGGCGAAACGAACTACATCAGCGCCACGCTCGCGCTGTACCTCGACCTGTTCAACGTGTTCCAGAGCCTGCTGGCGCTGCTGGGCATCTTCGGCGGCGAACGCGACTGAACGAGCGCACCGCGCGCATCAGGCGCACCAGCAAGAAGGGCCCCGAGGGGCCCTTCTTTCATTCCAGCTCGAAGACCGCGATCGACTCGACGTGCGCCGTGTGCGGGAACATGTTGACCACCCCCGCATGCGTGCAGCGATAGCCCGCCTGGTGCACCAGCAGGCCTGCATCGCGCGCCAGCGTCGACGGGTTGCAACTCACGTAGACGATGCGCTTGGGCGGCGTCCAGCCGTCGGTGCGCAGCTCGGGCTGCTGGTGCAGGTCGGCAATGGCCTTGGCGAGCGCGAATGCGCCCTCGCGCGGCGGATCGACCAGCCACTTGTCGGCGCTGCCGTCGGCCACCAGCATGGCGGGCGTCATGTCGAACAGGTTGCGTGCTACGAAAGTTGCAGGTGACAACGCACGGCGGACGGGCGTTGCGGGCTCATTTCGCTTGAAGTTGTCGGTGGCGCGCGCGACCAGCGTGTCGCTGCCCTCGATGCCCAGCACCTCGCGCGCCCGGCTCGCCAGCGGCAAGGTGAAGTTGCCCAGGCCGCAGAACCAGTCGATCACGCGCTCGTCCGATTGCACGTCGAGCAGACGGAGCGCCTTGCCGACCAGCGCACGGTTGATGTGCGGGTTGACCTGCGTGAAGTCAGTCGGCTTGAACGGCATCGTCACGCCGAATTCGGGCAGGCGGTAGGCCAGCGGCGTGCCGCCCTCTTCCAGCAGCTTCACGGTGTCGGGCCCCTTGGCCTGCAGCCACCATTGAACGCCCTCGTTCTGCGCCGCAAAAGCCTTCAGCCGGTCGATGTCGTCGCGCGACAGCGGCTCGAGATGCCGCAGCACCAGCGCGATGGTGCCGAGCTTCGTGGACTCGGGTGCATCGCCGCACGCCAGTTCGATCTGCGGGCACGTCTCGCGCGCATCCATCGAGCCGATCAGCGCGCGCAGCGGCATCAGCATGTCGCTGACCTGTTTGGGCAGCACGGGACAGACCTGCATGTCGGCCAGGTAGCGGCTCTTGCGCTCGTGGAAGCCGATCAGCACCGTGCCCTTCTTGACCACGTGGCGCACCGACAGCCGCGCGCGGTAGCGGTAGTGCCAGGCCGGGCCTTCGAGCGGGCGCAGCAGGTTCTCGGGGCGCACCTTGCCGAGGTGCCAGAGGTTGTCTTCCAGCGCGCGCTGCTTCACGGCCACCTGGGCGGCGGCGTCGAGGTGCTGCATCTTGCAACCGCCGCAGGCGCCGGTGTGCAGGCCGAAATGCGGGCAGCCGGGGCGCACCCGCTGCGACGACTCGCGGCGAATGGCCGTGACCGTGCCCTGCTCCCAGTTGTTCTTGCGGCGGTGGACGTTGAATTGCACTTCCTCGAAGGGCAGCGCGCCCTCGATGAACACGACCATGCCGTCGGCCTTGTGGGCCACGCCCTGTGCGTCGAGGTCGAGCGACTCGACCTGCAGCCACTCGTCACCCGCGTGCGTGGCGCCTTTCGTGGCGTCTTTCGTGGCGTCTTTCGCGGAGGACTTCGCGGCAGGGGTCGCAGCGGGGTTCGCGGCGGGGTTCGTGGGGGTTTTCTTTTCTTCGATGGATTCCGTCATCCCCCGATTGTCTCAGCGCGGCGCACCCCGCTAGAACAGCGCGTCCCGCCCCACGCCCGAACGGGCCAACTGGCGGCGCATCTTGGCCAGCGCCTCGTTCTGGATCTGGCGGACACGCTCGCGCGTGAGGCCCAGGCGCACGCTCAGCACCTCGAGGGTTTCGGGCTCGCGGTCGTGCAGGCCGTAGCGGCCTTCCAGTACCTCGCGCTCGCGCGCATCGAGGGCATGCACCCACTGGTCGAGCAGGCGCTCCACCTCGTGGCTGTGTGCCACTTCGGTCGGGCTGCCCTGCTCGTCCTCGGAGGCCACGGTGTCGGCCAGCGTGAAGCCTTCGTCGCCACGCGCATCGCCCGCATCGAGCGAACGCGGTGCCTCGGACAGCGCCAGCAGGTCGGCCACGGACTGCACGTCGCGACCGAGCAGCGCCGCAATGTCTTCCACGCGCACGCCCTCGGGCCGTTGCGCCACGAATTCCGCGTCGCCCTCGAGCGTGCGGCGCGCGCGCAGCACCTGCTGCAGCTCGCGCACCACGTGCACGGGCAGGCGGATCGCTCGCGCCTGCGTCATGACGGCGCGCTCGACGGACTGGCGAATCCACCAGGTCGCGTAGGTCGAGAAGCGAAAGCCGCGCTCGGGCTCGAACTTGGTGATGGCGTGCATCAGCCCGAGGTTGCCCTCCTCGATGAGGTCCGACAGCGGCACGCCGCGGCCCAGGTAGTTCTTGGCGATGTTGACCACGAGCCGCAGGTTGTGCTCGATCATCGATTGCCGCGCCTCGAAGTCGCCGGACCGCGCGGCGCAGGCGGTCTCGTATTCCTGCGCGGGCGTGAAGAGCTCGGTGCGACGGACCTGGCGCAGGTAGATGGTCAAGGCGTCCGCGCCTTCGCCGCCCACCAGTTCGCCCACGGCCCCGTGAGGCAGCGCGGCATCGGTCGTCAGGGGTTCGGCGTCGACGGCGCCCTTGGCGTCGAAGGCATCGCGCTCGTCGTCGGGAGCAGCGGGCGCTGCCGGTGACGGGCTGCCCTTGCCCGCCGACCCGCGCACAGGCAGCGTGCGGCGGGGACGGGAGGCAGCCATGGCATCACCGGTTGGGCAGGTAGCGCGAGGGATCGACGGGCTTGCCCTGGCGGCGGATCTCGAAATGCAGCTTGACGCGGTCGGCGTCGCTGTTGCCCATCTCGGCGATCTTCTGGCCCTTCTGAACCGACTGGTCTTCCTTCACGAGCAGCGTCTGGTTGTGCGCATACGCCGTGAGGTAGGTGTTGTTGTGCTTCAGGATGATCAGGTTGCCATAGCCTCGCAGCCCGGCGCCCGCATACACCACGCGGCCGTCGGCCGCCGCCAGCACGGGGTCGCCCGCCTTGCCGCTGATGTCGTAGCCCTTGTTCTTGGCTTCGTCGAAACCTGCGATCAGCGAACCGCCCGCGGGCCAGATCCAGCCGAGGTCGTCGTCACCCGAATTGCCGCTGCCCGGTGCCGATGGCGACGCCGTGACCGGCACCGACGGCCTTGCCGCGCTGCTGGCAGTTGCCGCCGGCACCACGGCCGCGGGCGGCGTCACGGGCTTCGTCGTCGCGCCTTCCGAAGAAGGCGATGACGACATGCCCGACGGCGGTGCGACAGCAACAGCGGTTCCGCTCGGCGGAATCACGCGCAGAACCTGGCCGACTTCGATCAGGTCCGGGTTGTCGATGTTGTTCCAGCGAACCAGGTCCTGCCAGCGTTGGCCCGTGTCGGCGCCGATGCGGCGGATGGTGTCACCGGGACGCACGGCGTAGTAGCCGGGCTTGCCGTAGTTCTCGATGCCCGCGAGCGGCTTGCCGTTGGCATCGGTGGTGATGGGCGGGCCGCCGGGGACTGTGGGGCTCGGTGCGCGCGTCATCGTGCCGCGGTCTTCGACCGGCGCCGGCCCGCGCGGTGTGGAACAGCCCGCGATCACGAGCACAAAGGCCAACGTGACGCCAGCGAACCAACTCCGATTGCCTAAACCCTGCATTTGTTGTTCCTTCAAGCGATACCTGATTTTAGGGGGACAAAGTGAACCGCCTCAAGAACGAGGCGCTCCAGTCCCCGAGCGGTCTTGTCGATGACGACAAGGGCTTGTCCACCGCTGGCGGAGTGGGTCGGCGCGACGATGCGGCCGCCCACGGCGAGTTGCGCGATCCATGCTTCGGGCACGGCCTCTCCGCCTGCCGCTGCAATGATGCCGGCGTAGGGCGCGCCCTTGGCGTAGCCGATCATTCCGTCGCCCAGCATCAGGTGCACCGTGGCCAGCCGGAACGGCCGCAGATTCAGGCGCGCGCGCTCGTGCAGCCCGCGCAGGCGCTCGATGCTGTAGACCTCGGAGGCCACGTGGTTCAGCACGGCGGCCTGGTAGCCGCAGCCCGTGCCGATCTCGAGCACGCGGCCCAGCTTGTCTTGCGGCTTTCCAACCAGCGCGGGTGCGGCCAGCAGCAGCTCGATCATGCGGGCGACCACGCTCGGCTTGGAGATGGTCTGCCCGAGGCCGATCGGCAGGCTCGTGTCTTCGTACGCCTGGTTGACCAGCGCGCTGTCGACGAAGCCGTGCCGCTCCACCGCGCTCATGGCACGCAGCACGCGCGGATCGGAGATGCCCTGCGCCGCGAGCTTTTGCACCATGCGCGCGCGCACGGCGTTCGACGCCATCGAGGGCGTGGACGGCACCATCGGCTTGACCGGCACGGCGGGCATGCGCCCGCGCGTGGCGGCCGAGGCGGTGGGTGTCAGGCGGACGGGGAAACTGGGCCGTTGCGTGGCCATGTCAATTGCCGAGACGGGCCACCGTCTCGCGCCATTGGCCCAGGTTGGCGTGGTCGGTCAGATCGATCTGCAACGGCGTCAGCGCGATGTGTCCGGCCGCGGTGGCGTGGAAGTCGGTGCCCTCGCCGCTGTCCTTGGCGCTGCCTGCGCCGGCGATCCAGTACATGGTCTCGCCGCGCGGGCTGTCCTGCGTGATCACCTTCTCGGCCGAATGCCGGCGGCCGAGCCTGCAGACCTTGACGGGCTTCAGCTCGTCGAAAGGCAGGTTCGGCACGTTCACATTGAGCAGGAATGCATTGCCTTCCAGCATGCGCTCGCGCTCGATCTGCTGCACCAGCCGGCGCGCCACTTGGGCGGCCGCATCGACGTGCGCCCAGCCCTTTTCGATCTGCGAGAACGCGATGGCGGGAATGCCGAACAGGTAGGCCTCCATGGCCGCGCCCACGGTGCCCGAATAGATGGTGTCGTCGCCCATGTTGGCGCCGTTGTTGATGCCGGAGACCACCAGGTCGGGCCGGTAGCCGAGCAGGCCCTTGAGCGCGATGTGCACGCAATCGGCCGGCGTACCGGTGACATAGCGAAAGCCGTTGTGCGCCTGGTGCACGTAGAGCGGAGCCGCCAGGGTCAGTGCATTCGACTTCGCGCTGTTGTTGTGCTCGGGTGCAATCACCTCGACATCGGCGATGTCCTTGAGCGCGTCGTGCAGTGCGACGATGCCCGGCGCCTGAAAGCCATCGTCGTTGGAAATGAGTATCTTCATGGTGTCCTGAATGCCCCCGGATTGTAGGCGGCGGGTGCGTCGCAGCAGGGACAAGCCCGCCCTGCCGCGCCGCCTATCATCGCCCGCATTCATTGCCCCCACCCGACTCACACGAAGGAGACTCGAGCATGCACGCATGGCTTTGCGAAAACCCCACCGGCGTCGACGCGCTGACCTGGAAGGAACTGCCGACACCGGCGCCGGGCCCGGGCCAGGTGCTGATCGAGATCAAGGCGGCGAGCCTGAATTTCCCCGACCTGCTGATCGTGCAGAACAAGTACCAGATGAAGCCGCCCCTGCCCTTCGTGCCGGGCTCGGAATATGCGGGCGTCGTGCAGGCGGTCGGTGACGGCGTCACGCACCTCAAGGTCGGCCAGAACGTGGCCTGCCTGTCGGGCACGGGCGGCTTCGGCACCCACACGCTCGCACCCGCGGCCCTGTGCATGCCGCTGCCCGAGGGCTTCGGCCACGTGGACGCGGCGGCTTTCATCATGATCTACGCGACGTCATGGCACGCCCTGATGGACCGCGCGCAACTCAAGCCCGGCGAGACCGTGCTGGTGCTCGGCGCGGCCGGCGGCGTGGGCACGGCGGCCATCCAGATCGCCAAGGCGGCCGGCGCCAAGGTCATTGCAGCCGCCTCGACCGATGAAAAGTGCGAACTTTGCCGCTCAATTGGTGCGGACGCGACGATCAACTACACGACGCACGCACTGCCCAATGGCTTTCGCGATGCGATCAAAGCCGCCACCGACGGCAAAGGCCCGGACGTCATTTACGACCCGGTCGGCGGCGATTTTGCGGAACCGGCCTTTCGCTCGATCGGATGGCGCGGACGCTATTTGGTCGTGGGTTTTGCGTCGGGTCCCATTCCCTCGCTGCCATTGAATCTGACGCTGCTCAAAGGCGCGTCGCTGGTCGGCGTGTTCTGGGGCGATTTCGCCAAGCGCGAACCCAAGGCCAATGCGCAGATGATGGCCGAATTGGCCCAGTGGTACGGCCAGGGAAAGATCAAGCCGGTGATCGACAGCACGATGCCGATGTCCGAATTGAAGGCCGCCTACGCCCACATGGGCTCGCGCGGCGTCAAAGGCAAACTCGTGATGGTGAACTGAACGCACCGCGCTTCGTACGCCCAATAAAAAAGCCCGCGGATGCGGGCTTTTTTATTGGGCACTTGCCCAGAAAGGCGGGAGGCACTTACTTGATCTCGTAATCCGAGAGCGACTTGCCTGCGGCCAATGCCTCGGTCACCCAGCGCGGCTTGCGGCCACGGCCACCGGACCAGGTTTCGCCCGTCGGACCGCGGTATTTGGCTGCTGCCTTGGCCGGCGCAGCACCTGCGGCGCGCTTGACCGCACCCACGCGCCCCGTCAGTTTCAGATCGGAAGCCGTCAATCCGTATTCGGAAATCTTCTTGCGAACCTCTTCGATCACGCCGGAGCGTTCCTGGTTGCGCAGCTCTTCGGCCTGCCTGCGCAATTGCGCAATCTGCTCGTCGTGCTTCTTGATCTGAGAATTGATATCGGCGAGGGTCGAAGCCATTTGTTGGACTCCAGAAATTGAAAACGAGCGGATTTTAATTCAATTTTCTTTTGCCACAAGAGCCTCTTGAAGCGAAAAATCGCTTTTCCGATTGCCTTGATGCAACAACTCGCAACACAAAGCGCGTCGGCGTGGACGGCTTATATGCAGAGGGGAATCGGTAAAGAGCGCAGCGCGCAACCAGAAGAAGTTGCGGCTCGGAAATGACAACGCCGGGGCAAGCCCGGCGGTGTAATCCTTTGATTGCTATTGAGCAATAGCGCAAAGGAGATATTTTTTGGGGTGGCTGATGGGACTCGAACCCACGACGACCAGAATCACAATCTGGGACTCTACCAGCTGAGCTACAGCCACCGCAGAGCCTTCGATTCTAGCGTTAAAAATCGTGCTTTTGAAGGGTCTCGATCAAAAAGACGCGATTTGATCGCTGGCGGCCTGTCGCCGGTCCCCTCCGACCCAACCTTGGCCCGCCATCAGCCTGCGGCGAGCGGGCCGTTCGGCGTCGCGCCCTCCTCGATCCTGATCGAGCCATCGGGCCGCTCGTGCGTGCCGATGAGCAGGCCGCTGGCCATTGCATGTTCGCGCAGGGCCTCGACGACCTCGTCGCGGCCCGGCGCATCGGAGAATTCCGGCGCCTGTCTCAGCGCGAACAGCTGGAACGCATAGCGGTGCGTTCCGTGTCCTGGTGGCGGATCGGGCGGCAGCCAGGCCGACTGCAAGGCCGAGTTGCGCCCGACATGCAGGCCCGCGCCTTCGTTGTCTTCGCTCGGCATCGCAGCCTCGGCCAGCGAACCGATGTCCAGCGGCAGGCTCACCACGATGGCATGCACCAGCGGATTGGGGGTCGGCGAATCGGCATCCTCGACAATCAGCAACAGCGAGGCCGCGCCGGCCGGAACGCCTTTCCACTGCAGGGGCGGCGAAACGCCCTCGCCGTCAGCGGTGTAGCGTGGCGGCAGCGGCGCATGGTCCGTGAAGGCCAGGCTTGTGACTTCGATCGACGCCATGCCTTCGCGCAAGCCAAGGGTGTTGAAGACGATCTGGTCCAGACCAGCGCGCACGCCCTGCAGCGCGTGGCCAATGACATCGGGCAATTTTTCCAGCATGCACAGGGTGTACCGCGGCGTTTGCCGCGCACCTGTAGGACGCCGCGCAGGCCCGGCGTCACGGCACCGGGCAAAAATTCTCGCGTCTGCGTTTCATCTGCGTTGGCGACACTCGCGCGCAAATCGCTCCGCTATCATGAATGCGGCTCGCGCAGGCGGGCTCGGCATTGGCCACTCCCCTTCACCACCAAAGGAATTTCTTCATGAGCATCGTCTGGACTATTCTGATCGGGTTCGTCGTGGGTCTTGTGGCACGCGCCGTCAAGCCGGGCGACGATTCCGCGGGTTTCATCGTCACCACCATCATCGGCATCGCGGGCTCGCTGATCGTCACCTACGTGGGCCAATCGCTCGGCTGGTACACCGCCGGCCAGGGTGCAGGCTTCATCGCTTCCGTGCTGGGCGCGATCGTGCTGCTGATCCTCTACGGCCTCGTCAAGCGCAAGAGCTGATGCCTCCGCGGCCGCCCCGCGTCGCGCGGGCGGCCACCCCGAAAGCCATGCCCCGCAAGCCGCGCGCCAGGCATCACGTCTATGTGGTCGAGCTCGACGACCGCGTCTGGAACAACGGCCGCTTCAGGCGCGCCAACCCCGACTACCAACTCGGCAAGCCCTTCGTCTACGTCGGCATGACAGGGCTGGACCCCGACATCCGCTTCGACAAGCACAAGGCCGGCATCCAGGCAAACAGCTTCGTTCAGGAATTCGGCCTGCACCTGCTGCCCGCGCTCTACGAACGCTACAACCCCCTGACCTACGAAGACGCGCGGCTGATGGAAGTCGACCTCGGCATCGCGCTGCGCAAGGCCGGCTACGGCGTCTGGCAGGCCTGAAGCACAACCTGAAGCACAAGCAGGCTCGCGACGTACACCTCAGGCGTAAGTCACCCACCCCTCGTACGCCGGCCCGTCCAGGTGAGGCAGCGTGTTGTAGGTCACCAGCATGTGCCGCTTGGGCGTGAACGCGAATTCCGTCACCGAGGTATTGCGGATGCGCAGGTTCAACTCGATCGTGGTCTCCGCGCTCGTGCCCAGCACATGGCCGACCGCGGTGCTGATCGGCCCGCCGCTCGAGACCACCAGCACCTTCGCACCGTGGTGCCTGTCGCGCACATGGTCGAGCGCGGTCGTCACGCCGCCCAGGAAGTCGACATAGCTCGGCATGCCGACCGGCGCCGTCTTGGCCTGCATCCATGCGCCCAGGCCTTCACGCAGCAAGCGGAAGTGATGGCGGTACATCTCGGGCGAGTCCGGCTTCTCGAGCTTGCCGTCGTGGATGGTCGCGATGAGCGCCTCGCTGTCGTACTCGTTCAGTCCGGGCCACGGCAGCACGTCGTCGCGCGTCAGGCCCAGCCCCTTGGCAATGCCCTCCCAGGTCTGGCGATGGCGCTTCAGCGTGCCGGTGATGACCGCGTCGAACGTCATGCCGCGCTCGCGCCAGTACTCGCCGAGCCGCACCGACTGCCGATGCCCGAGCTCGCTCAGGTTGTCATAGTCGGCAGCGCCGAAGCTGGCCTGTCCGTGGCGCACGAGGTAGAGGGTTCCCATGCCGGGGATTCTGGCAAGAAGCGCAGGCGCCGCTTGTCCCTCGTGCGACGACCAGCAAATGCATCGGATCGGCGCTCGCCATGAAAAAAGCCCGAGCCATGGCTCGGGCTTGGTGGGCTTGGCGTCTCGACGCCAGCCGTGTATCTCAGCGGCCCGCGACGGGCAGCGTGTCCGCCGGCTTCGGCACGAGGATCTCGGCCTTGAAGCGTTCCTTCAGCAGGTTGTAGTAGGCGGCATCTTCGGCGGCGGCGATCGACTGGCCGACCTGCGCCTGCTCCTGCTTCGCGAGTTCGGGTGCCGGCGGCGTGCGCGGCACGACCTTGGTCACGCGCACCACGACATAGCCTTGTGCACCCAAGTCCACGCCCACGAGCGCCGGCAGCTTGGAGGCGTCGGCACGCAGCGCGGCGTCGATGACCGGCAGCGGCTGCGATTGGGCCTCGCGGCGCGACACCGTCACGGGTGCGCCGAACGTCGCGCCGTCGGCCTTCGCGGTCCATGCGGCGAGCTTGGCTTCGCCTTCGGTCTTCGCGAGCACCGCGGCACGCTCGGTGACGAGCTGGGCGCGGATCTTGTCCTTCACGTCCGCCAGCGGCACGGCATGCGCCGGCGTGTACTGCGTGACGCGGCCTGCTGCCAGCTGGCTCGAGCCGACTTCGATCGCCTCGGTGTTCTGCTTGCGCTCGAGCGAGTCGGGCGCGAACAGCGCGCTCAGGAAGTTGCGGCTGGCCAGCGCGCCGGCGGCACCCGGCGCGGCGGTGCGCGCAACGTTCTTGGCCGTCTGGATCGTGAGCTTCAGCTTCTCGGCGGCGGGCTTGAGGCTGTCGGGCGACTGGTAGACCGCATCGGTGAAGACCTCGGCCGCCTTCGCGAATTCCTGCGTGGCCTGCTGCGCGCGCGCTTCGTTCTCGATGGTGGCACGCACCTGCTCGAAGGGGGTCACCTGGGCAGGCTTGATGTCATTGAGCTGAACAATGTGAAAGCCGAATTCGGTTTCGATCAGGCTGCTGATTTCACCCTTCTTGAGCGCGAACACGGCGTCGTCCAGTGGTTTGGCAACAAGACTTCCCTTCGGCCCCATATCGAATTGACCACCGTTCTTGGCAGTCAAATCATCATCGGAATTCTTGCGGGCCACTTCGGCGAAGGTGTTGGGCGCCTTCTTCACTTCAGCCAGCAGCTGTTCGGCCTTGGCCTTCGCCTTTTCGCGGTCGGCGGCGGGCATGCTGGCCGGCGCATTGATCAGGATGTGGCTCGCACGGCGCTCTTCCTTCGTGCCGAAGCGCGCAGTGTTGTCCTTGTAGTAGGTCTGCAGGTCGGCGTCGCTCAGCACGATGTTCTTCTTGGCGGCCTCGATGTCGAGCACTAGGTAGTCGATGTCCGCGCGCTCGGGCGCCTGGAACTGCGCCATGTGGTCCTTGTAGTAGGACTCGATGTCGGCGTCGCTCACCGCGACCTTCGACGCGAAGCTGTCGGGGGCGAAGCGGGCAACCTGGATCTCGCGGCTGTCGTAGAAGGCGTTGATGGTGGTCGAGGCCAGCGCGGGCGGCGTGAAGGCCGTGCCCGACACGCCCAGCAGCACCTGCTGCGTTGTCATGTCGGAGCGCACCGAAGCCTCGTACTGCTCGGGCGTGCGGCCGGTCACGCGCATGAAGGCGTCGCGGTCGAACTTGCCGTCAGGCGTGCGGAACGCGGCCAGGCCCGGGTCCTGCGCGAACATGCGCGCCAGGCGGTCTTCCGAAACCGTCATGTTCGTCTTCGCGGCGGCGGCGGCCAGCACGCGGTCGCGCACCATGCGCTCCAGCGTGGCATAGCGCAGCGCGTCGGAGTCGAGCACCGTCGGATCGACATTGGGCGACTGCTGGCGGATGCGGTCCGTCTCCACGCGGTGCTGCTGGTCCCACTCGGGACGCGTGATGTCGTGGCCCTGGATGCGGGCGACCTTCTCGTCGCCGCCGGAGCCCTGGTAGCGCTCGACACCGAAGAGCACGAACGAGGGAATGATCAGCAAGAACAAGAAAATCATGACGATCTTGTTGTACTTGCGGAAGAAATCAAACATGCTTGAACACTCTTTTTCGACGGATGTCGGACGGCAATAAAAAAGGCGAACTTGTGGTTCGCCTTTGCATCGGGTGGTGGTGGGTGCTGAGGGGCTCGAACCCCCGACCTACGCCGTGTAAAGGCGCCGCTCTACCAACTGAGCTAAGCACCCCACCGGAAATACTCTCCGAGTCTAACGTCTTAGTTGAGCGCGTCTTTCAGCGCCTTGCCCGGACGGAACTTCGGAATCTTGGCGGCCTTGATTTTAATCGCGTCGCCGGTACGGGGATTTCGGCCGGTGCGGGCCGCGCGCTTGCCTACTGCGAAAGTGCCGAAACCGACGAGCGAAACGGAGCCGCCCTTCTTGAGCGTGGTACGAATAGCGCCAATGGTGGACTCGAGCGCACGGGTTGCTGCAGCTTTGGAAATATCGGCGTTCTTTGCGATGTGCTCAATCAGTTCGGTCTTGTTCACAAGGGCCCCTTGCAGAAAAATGTTGGTCGGCTTCCGTCAGCTGCGACCTGGCCGCGAAGTGTGCGGACTCAAGAACCTGGCAGGACTGACGCCTCGGCAGCGCACTGCCAGCGAGGATTACAACCACTGGTCTGCAGGGTGTCAATAAGACACGAGGCCTTGCAGATCAGCGGAGCGCGCGATTTTAGGGGCGTTTCGTGAAGTCTTTTTTGAAGGCGGCGCAAAGCTGTTCAAAGGGCTTCGGCGATCGCTTTTCCGAGGTCGCTGGTGCTCGCATTTCCACCGATATCGGGGGTGCGCGGCGCTCCGCTCTGGGGCGCCAGCACCTTCTCGATGGTCGAGAGGATGGCGTCGTGCGCCTGCTTGTGGCCCAGGAATTCCAGCATCATCGCGCCGCACCAGATCTGCCCGATCGGGTTGGCGATGCCCTTGCCCGCGATGTCGGGCGCCGAGCCGTGCACCGGCTCGAACAGCGACGGCGTGGTGCGCTCGGGGTTGAGGTTGGCGCTGGGCGCAATGCCGATGGTGCCGGTGCACGCCGGCCCCAGGTCGGACAGGATGTCGCCGAACAGGTTGCTCGCCACCACCACGTCGAAGAAGTCGGGCCGCTGCACGAAGTGCGCGGTGAGGATGTCGATGTGGAACTTGTCGAGCGTGACGCCCGGGTAGTTCTTGCCCATCTCGGCCACGCGCTCGTCCCAGTACGGCATGGTGATCGAGATGCCGTTCGACTTGGTGGCGCTGGTGAGGTGCTTCTTCGGGCGCGACTGCGCGAGCTCGAAGGCGAACTTCAGTACACGGTCGACGCCCACGCGCGACATCACGGTTTCCTGCAGCACGATCTCGCGCGGCGTGCCCTGGTACATGCGCCCGCCGATGCTCGAGTACTCGCCCTCGGTGTTCTCGCGCACGATGTACATGTCGATCTCGCCGGGCTCGCGCGGCGTGCCGTCGCGGCGCACCACGGGCGCGATGATGCCGGGCATCAGGCGCGCGGGACGCAGGTTGATGTACTGGTCGAACTCGCGGCGGAACATCAGCAGCGAGCCCCACAGCGACACGTGGTCGGCGATCTTCTCGGGCCAGCCGACCGCGCCGAAGAAGATGGCGTCATGGCCGCCGATCTGGTCCTTCCAGTCGTCGGGCAGCATCTTGCCGTGCTTCTCGCAGTAGTCCCAGCTCGAGAAGTCGAAGTGGTCGAACTTCAGGTCGATGCCGAACCTGGTGGCCGCGGCCTCGAGCACGCGCAGGCCCTCGGGCGTGGTTTCCTTGCCGATGCCGTCACCAGCGATGACTGCGATTCTCTGGGTGCTCATGGTTTGGCTCCTGCTTGTCGGGTAGATGAAAAGAAGCTCAACGCCTCGGCGAGCAATTCGCCGGGCGCTTCTTCGGGAACGTAGTGGCCGCACGGCAGCGCGCGGCCCGAGACATCGGCGGCGCGCTCGCGCCACAGCGCCAGCACGTCGAAGGCCTTGCCCACCGCGCCGTGCTCGCCCCACAGCACGCGCAGCGGCTGCGCCAGTTGCAGGCCGGCGGCGATGTCGGCGCGGTCGTGCGCGAGGTCGATGGTGGCGGAGGCGCGGTAGTCCTCGCAGATGGATTCGGCGGTGCCCGCGATGGCGGCACAGCGCTCGTACTCGGCCAGCACCTCGGGCGCGAACGGCGCCAGCCCCGCGTGCCGCCCGCCCATCACGCTGCGGATGTAGCGCACCGGGTCGGAGGCGATCAGCGCCTCGGGCAGCGGCGGCGGCTGGATCAGGAAGAACCAGTGCCAGTACGCCTTGGCGAAGGCCTCCGACGTGTTCTCGTACATCGCGAGCGTGGGCGCGATGTCGAGCAGCAGCATGCGCTCGACGGCCGCCGGATGGTCGGCCGCGAGCCGGTGCGCCACGCGCGCGCCGCGGTCGTGCGCCAGCACGCCGAAGCGCTCGAAGCCGTGGTGCCGCATGGCGGCGAGCGCATCGAGCGCCATCTCGCGCTTGCTGTAGACCGCGTGCTCGGCATCGGGCGCGGGCCGGCCCGAATCGCCGTAGCCGCGCAGGTCGACGGCCACCACGGTGAAGCGCTCGGCCAGCGCCGGCGCCACGCGGTGCCAGATCGCGTGCGTCTGCGGATGACCGTGCAACAGCAGCAGCGGCGCGCCGCTGCCGCCGATGCGGCCATGGATGCGCACGCCGTTGCGCTCGATGTCGAAAGTGGGAAGGGAAAGGAAGGAGGCCGTCACATCGGCAATTGTGCGTTGCGCCCCTGCGATCATCAAGCAACAATCGGCCAATTCATACTTTCCATTTCGGCATGAATCCTCCTTCGATGGACCGCGGCGACCTGGCCTTGGTGCTCGCCATCCGCGACGCGGGCAGCCTGGCCGGCGCGGCCGACACGCTCGGCGTGGTGCCTTCGGTCGTCACCAAGCGGCTGGGCGCGCTCGAGGCCCGGCTGGGCCAGCGCCTGTTCGACCGCACCACGCGGCGACTGAGCGTCACCACCGAGGGCGAGGCCATGTGCGTGCACGCGCGCAGCTTGCTCGACGGCTTCGCCGCGCTCGAGAGCGAACTGGGGGAGCGCCAGAACGAGCTGGCCGGCACCATCCGCCTGGCCGCCACCTTCGGCTTCGGCCGGCGCTGGCTCGGCCCGTCGCTGGCCAGCTTCCAGGCGCGCCACCCCGGCGTGCGGATCGAGCTGATGCTGACGGAGCAACTGCCCGATCTGGGCGCGGAAAGCTACGACGGCGCGGTGTGGCTGTGGGCGGTGCAGCAGCGCCACGCGGCCGACTGGGTCTCGCGGCGCATCGCGCGCAACCAGCGCGTGCTGGCGGCGTCACCCGCCTACCTGGAACGCCGGGGCATGCCGGCCACGGTCGAGGCGCTGGCTTCGCACGACTGCCTGGTCGCGCGCGAGAACGGCGACCCCAGCCAGCGCCAGCACGCGCTGTGGACGCTGCGCCACGCGCGCGACGGCGGCACGGCGCGTGCGCGCGTGCAGGGGCCGCTGGCCAGCAACTCGGGCGAGATGGTGCGCGACTGGTGCCTGGCCGGCCACGGCGTCATGCTGCGCAGCCTGTGGGACATCGCACCGCAACTGGCCACCGGCGAACTGGTGCGCGTGCTGCCGCAGTACGCCATGCCGGAGGCGGACATCCACTGGGTCGCGCCCTGGCGGCCGAAGACGCCGCGCCGCGTGCGGCTGCTGGTCGACCACCTGGCGGAACAGTTTCGCGGCGAACCGTGGAAGCCGGGCAAGGCCGGCGCGCGCTGAATGGGAAGCGGGGAAAAGAGAAGAACGCGCGCCGCTCAGCGCGTGCCGCGCACCACCAGGCTCACGCCGGCGGCGGTCAGCGCGATGCCCAGCACCGTCACCAGCGTGATCGGCTCCGAGAACAGCAGCCAGGCCATCACCGCCGTGCACGGCGGCACCAGGTACAGCAGGCTGGTCACCGCGGTGGCCGTGCCGCGCTGTATCAACATATAGAGCAGCGAGCTGCCGCCCAGGGACAGCGCCAGCACCGACCAGGCCATGGCACCGCCGGAGTACGCGTTCCATTCGATGCCCTGCGATTCCATGGCCGCGAACGGCAGCGTGACCAGCAGCGCCGCGGCCATCTGCACCGCACTGGCGCTGCGCACGTCGCAGGGCGCGACGAAGCGCTTCTGGTACAGCGTGCCCGCCGTGATCGACAGCAGCGCCATCACCGCCAGCCCCATCGTGAGCGCATTGACCTCGGCGCCCTGCCCCAGCTTGCGCGCCACCACGAGCACCAGCCCCGCGAAGCCCAGCACCAGCCCGGCCCACTGCCGGCCCGTGATGCGTCCGCCGTTGAACGACAGCCACACCGCCGTCAGCACCGGCTGCACGCCGACCAGCAGGGCCACCAGCCCCGCGCCCATGCCCGCATGCACCGCGGCCCAGACACCGCCCAGGTAGCCCGCCTGCATCAGCACGCCCGTGACCGCGAGGTGGCCCCATTGCGCGCGCCCCTTCGGCCACGCGACCCGCGCCAGCGCGACCCACACGCCGAAGCACGCCAGCGACAACGCGTAGCGCACGGCCAGGAACTTGAGGGGTGGCGCGTACGGCATGCCGTAGCGCGCGACGATGAAGCCCGTGCTCCAGATCAGCACGAAGACCGCCGGCATCGCCCGCAGCCAGCCCGCGTTGCGGGCCGTGGCCGCCGTGGTCATTTGGTACGGGCCCGGATTTCCGGAATGGCCTTCTGCAGGTAGTACACCATCGACCAGATGGTGAGCACGGCCGAGATCCAGATCAGCCACTGGCCCCACAGGCCGGTGTCGATCACCTTGAACAGGCGCCCGTCATAGAGCAGGAACGGAATGGCCACCATCTGCACGGTCGTCTTGACCTTGCCGATCATGTGCACCGCCACGCTCTTGCTGGCGCCGATCTGCGCCATCCATTCGCGCAGCGCCGAGATGGCGATCTCGCGGCCGATGATGATGAGCGCCACGAACACGTCGGCCCGGTTCAGGTGAACCAGCACCAGCAGCGACGCGCACACCAGGAACTTGTCGGCCACCGGATCCAGGAAGGCCCCGAAGGCCGAGGTCTGGTTGAGCTTGCGCGCCAGGTAGCCGTCGAGCCAGTCGGTGGCGGCGAAGACGATGAACATCACCGTGGCGATCAGGTTGCGCATCGGCTCGCTGATCGGCAGGTAGAACACGCCGACGATCAAAGGGATCGCGACGATGCGCGTCCAAGTCATGATGGTCGGTAGGGTCCAGAACATCGCTTGATTGTGTCATGGCGGCGTTAACCCTCCGGCGAAGGTCTTGCCTTCTTGCCGTCAGTGCAGCGCCTTGTAAATTTCTTCCGCCAGCTCGGACGCGATGCCCTCGACCGAGGCGATGTCCTCCACGCTCGCCGCCGCCACGCCGCGGATGCCGCCGAAGCGCTGGAGCAGCCGCGCCCGCCGCTTCGGGCCGATGCCCGGAATGTCCTCGAGCTGGCTGCCGCCCACGCGCACCTTGGCGCGCTTGGCCCGCATGCCGGTGATGGCGAAGCGGTGCGCCTCGTCGCGGATCTGCGCCACCAGCATCAGCGCGGCCGAGTCCTTGCCCAGGTAGACCTTCTCGCGGCCGTCGGCGAACACCAGTTCCTCGAGCCCGACCTTGCGGCCCTCGCCCTTCTCGACCCCGACGATCAGCGACAGCGGCAGGCCCAGCTCGCTGAACACCTCGCGCGCCATCGAGACCTGGCCCTTGCCGCCGTCGACCAGCACCAGGTCGGGCATGCGCGCGGTCCGGATCTTGACCGGGGCTTCGCTGTCGTCGCTCTCGGCGTCGCCCGGGGGCAGCTCCTCGGTCTCGGCGGCCATCGCCTCGGCCAGCTTGCCGTAGCGCCGGTGCAGCACCTGGCGCATGGCCGCGTAGTCGTCGCCGGGCGTGATGCCCTCGATGTTGTAGCGGCGGTATTCCTTGTTCTGCATGGTGTGGTGCTCGAACACCACGCACGAGGCCTGCGTGGCCTCGCCCGCAGTGTGCGAGATGTCGAAGCATTCCACGCGGAATGCGTCGAGGTCGTCCGAGGCCAGCTCCAGCGCGTCGGTCAGCGCGCGCGTGCGCGCCTGCTGCGAGCCTTCTTCGGCCAGCAGCCGGGCCAGTTGCAGCTTGGCGTTGGTCTCGGCCATCTCCAGCCAGTGGCGGCGCTGCTCGCGCGGCTGGAACACCGCCGTCACGCGCGCGCCCGCCTGCAGCGAGATCGCCTCGATCAGCTCGCGGCTCACCTGCTCGCTGAGCACCAGCGTGGCGGGCACTGGCACGTCGATGTAGTGCTGGGCAATGAAGGCCTCGAGCACCTGCACCTCGATAGCGTCGGCGAGCACGGGGGCCGCGCCCTCTTCCGCGTCGAGCTCGCCGTGGTGAATCTGCGCGGCGTCTTCCACGTGCACCGGAAAGTAGGGGCGATCGCCCAGGTGCCGGCCGCCGCGCACCATGGCCAGGTTCACGCAGGCCTTGCCGCCCTGCACCTTCACGGCCAGGATGTCCACGTCCTTGTCGGAGGCGATCTCGATCGACTGCTGGTGCAGCACGCGCGAGATGGCCGACATCTGGTTGCGCAGCTCGGCGGCCTGCTCGAACTCGAGCTTTTCGGCGTGCGTGGTCATGCGCTGTTCGAGCTTGGAAAGCACGAGCTGCGTGTCGCCCATGAGGAAGGCCTCGGCGCTGGCCACGTCCTGCGCGTACGCATCAGGCGCGATGTGGCCGACGCACGGCCCGCTGCAGCGCTTGATCTGGTACAGCAGGCACGGCCGCGTGCGGTTGGCGTACACGGTGTCCTCGCAGGTGCGCAGGCGGAACACCTTCTGCAGCAGCTGGATCGATTCCTTCACCGCCCAGGCGCTCGGGTACGGCCCGAAGTAGCGGTGCTTCTTGTCGGTCGCGCCGCGGTAGTAGGCCAGCCGCGGAAACGCGTGCGACGCGATCTTCAGGTAGGGGTAGCTCTTGTCGTCGCGAAACAGGATGTTGTAGCGCGGCTTGAGCGTCTTGATCAGGTTGTTCTCGAGCAGCAGCGCCTCGGCCTCGGAGCGCACCACCGTGGTCTCCATGCGCGCGATCTTCGAGATCATGTGGCCGATGCGGGTGCCGCCGTGGCTCTTCTGGAAGTAGTTGGCCACCCGCTTCTTGAGGTTGCGCGCCTTGCCCACATAGAGCACCGCGCCGGCCGCGTCGAAGTAGCGGTAGACACCCGGCAACTGCGGCAGGGCCGCGACTTCGCTGAGCAATTGATCGGAATGCACGTCTGACATGGCGGCTATTGTGGCGCGCGCCACGCAGGCCGGCCGCGGCCCTCGCGCAAACCCCGACATGGCTGGAACGAAATGTGCCGTGGACGACAAGCGCGCCCGGCCACAAGGTCAAGACCGGGGCCTAACTAACCCAACGGCACCCGCACCGTCATCCGCGCGAAGGCATCGTGCGGGGCGGCATCTTCACGCCCCGAGGGCCACGGCGGGGCGTGCGGCGGCGAGCGCGGCAGGGTCGGCAACGGCACCTGGCGCGCGCCCCATGAACGCGAGGATGCGCCGGCTCACGTCGACGCCCTCCTCGTGCAGCACCCAATGCCCGGCGCCCTCGATGCGCTGCAGCTCGCCCTGGTCGCACAGGGCGATGCTGGGCTGGGCCATATCGATGCCGAGCGCCTCGTCCTGCACGCCCCACAGCAACAGCGTGGGCATGGGGATGCGTGCATCGGCGTGAATGCGCGCACGGCTGCGCATCAGCGCGCGGTACCAGTTGAGCATGGCGGTCAGCGCACCCGGGCGACCCCATGCCTCGCGGTACAGCGCAATGTCCGCATCCGGGAAGGCACCGGGGCGGCTGCCCTGGCGCAGCACCCGCACCAGGCCGCGAAAGTCGCGCCGGCCCAGCAGTCGCTCGGGCAGGCGCGGAATGCGGAAGAAATGCATGTACCAGCTGCGCAGGCGCTGCCGCCCGCCCGACATGTGCCGCAGCATCGCCGCCAGGTGCGGTGAATTGACGATGACCAGCCGTTCCACCAGCTCGGGGTTGCGCGCCGCCACGCGCCAGCTCACCGCGCCGCCCCAGTCGTGGCCGAGCAGCGTCACTTTGTCGCGACCTGTGCTGCGGATCAGCGCGCAGATATCGTCGGCCAGTGTCTCCAGGCCGTAGGCTTCCACGCCCTGCGGCTTGTCGCTTTCACCGTAGCCGCGCTGGTCGGGCACCCAGACGCGGTAGCCGGCCTTGGCCAGGGCATCGATCTGGCCGGCCCAACCGCGCCAGAACTCCGGAAAGCCGTGCAGCAGCATGGCCACCGGCCCGTCGGCCGGGCCGGCCTGCACCACGTGCAAGCGAATGCCGTTGACATGAACAAAGCCGTGTTCGAGCGCGTGTTCGCGGGTGCCGCTCATTGCGCAACCCCGCTCACTTCGCCAGTTCCGACACCAGCCGGTACAGGAACTCGCGGCCGTCGTACAGGCGCTGGATCTCGATGCGCTCATCCAGCCCGTGCGCGCGCGCGTCCGACGGCTCGAGGAACATGCCGGTCACGCCGTACATCGGAATGCCCGCATTGCGCATGAACCGGCTGTCGGTGGCGCCGGTGCTCATGGCCGGCACCACGGGCACGCCGGGCCACATCTGCTGCGTGAGCGATTCCACCGTCTTCACCAGGTCGCCATTGAGCGGCGACGCCGGGCTGCGCAGCGGCTTGCCCATGTTGCGCACCACGATCTTCTCGTTGCCGAGGGCCTGGGTCAGCAGGCGCTCCACCTCGTCGGGGTCGTCGTGCGGCAGGATGCGGCAGTTGACCGTGGCCTTGGCCGACTGCGGCAGCGCGTTCTCGGCGTGGCCGGCCTGCACCATCGTTGCTACGCAGGTGGTGCGGAACTGGGCGCTGTAGGCCGGGTTGGCCGACATGCGCTCGATCACCGACGGGTCGGGGTTGCCGGCGCCCACCGCGCGCATGTCGTCGGCCAGTTGGCCGGTGGCGAACGGCGCGCTGCGCGCGAAGTAGGTCTTCGTCACGTCCGCCAGCTTGACAGGAAAGGCGAAGTTGCCCAGCCGCTCGAGCCCCGCCGACAGCGCATAGATCGGGTTGCTCCTGGTCGGCACCGAGCTGTGCCCGCCCACGTCACGCACCTCGAGCATGTAGGTGGTGTACATCTTCTCGGCCACCTGCATGCGGTGCAGGTTCGGCTTGCCGCCGCGCAGTTCACCGCCGCCGCCCTCGTTGATGCCGAACTCGGCCTGCATCAGCTCCGGCTTGTTGTTGATGAGCCAGAAGGCGCCGTTGCTGAGCGCGTCGCCGCGTTCCTCGTCGGCGGTCAGCGCCAGGATGATGTCGCGCCGCGGCTTGAAGCCTTCCTGCTTCAGCTGGCCCAGGACCGAGACCAGCGCCGAGGCCATCGCCTTGTCGTCGATGGAACCGCGCGCGGTGAAGTAGCCGCCGGTTTCCTGCAGCTTGAACGGGTCGGTCTTCCAGTCTTCGCGGCGGGCCTCGACCACGTCGATGTGGGCCAGCAGGAGCAGCGGCTTCTTGCTGCCGTCGCCCTTGAAGCGCAGCACCAGGTTGCCCTTCTTGGGGAAGGGTTCGAAGATCTGGATGTCGCCGGGCGCGAAGCCCGATTCGACCAGGCGCTTTTCCATGGCGCGCGCCGCCACCGTGTTGTCGCCCACCGAATGGGTGGTGTTGATCTCCACCAGTTCCTTGTAGATGTCGTGGAAGCGTTGCTGCTGCGGCGTGAGCGCGGGCGGGGTCTGCGTCTGCGTCGGCGTCTGCGTCGGTGTCCGGGCGATCGCGGCGGTCATGCCGCCCAGCGCCATCGACACGGCCAGCACGGCTTTCGCTGCTTTCGCTGCACGGAAGGTCTGCATCCTCATGGTCGTCTCTCTCCGGTGGTTGTTGTGCGGCCAGCATAGCAAGCGGTGCCCGCGAACACGGGCACACTCCCGGCCATGCAATCCATGCGCTGGGACATCTTCTGCAAGGTCATCGACAACCACGGCGACCTCGGCGTCTGCTGGCGGCTGGCCTGCCAGCTGGCCTTGCGCGGCGAACGCGTGCGGCTGTGGATCGACGACGCGGCGGCGTTGCGCTGGATGGCACCTTCGGGCCACCACGGCGTGGAAGTGATCGACTGGCTCGACCCCGTTGCGCTGCGGGCGGCCGTGGCTGCGCCGGCGCCCGACGTGCTCGTCGAAGGCTTCGGCTGCGAGCCGGCGCCGGAACTGATCGCGCGCTTTGCCCAAGCGCCGGGCCGGGCCTGGATCAACCTCGAATACCTGTCGGCCGAACCGTACGTCGAGCGGCTGCACGGGCTGCCCTCGCCGGTGTTCAAGGGGCCGGGCGCCGGGCTGACCAAGCGCTTCTTCTACCCGGGCTTCACACCGGCCACCGGCGGCCTGCTGCGCGAACCCGACCTGACGGCGCGGCGCGAGGCCTTCGACCGCGCGGCGTGGCTGGCCGCGCAGCAGATCGAATGGCAAGGCGGCGAGCGCCTGGTCTCGCTCTTCTGCTACGAGCCGCCGGCGCTGGCCGCGCTGCTCGCGCGCCTGGAACAAGGCCCCGGGCCCACGCGGCTGCTGGTGACCGCGGGCCGTGCCACGCAGGCCGTTCGCGCCGCTCTTTCGGATGAAAAGGAGCCCTCACGCACGTCCGTCGTGCGTGGTGCGCTATCAATTTCATACCTGCCGCACTTGACGCAACCCGACTTCGACCACCTTCTGTGGTCGTGCGACCTGAACTTCGTGCGTGGCGAAGATTCGTGGGTGCGCGCCCTGTGGGCCGGCGCCCCGTTCGTCTGGCAGATCTACCCGCAGGACGACGACGCGCACCACGAGAAGCTCGGCGCCTGGCTCGACTGGCTGGGCGCCCCGCCCTCGCTGCGGCTTTTTCACCACGCGTGGAACGGCTTCGGAGAGGGGGCGCTGCCCGCGCTGGAAACACAGGGCCCCTGGCTCGAAACAGCCCGCGACGCCCGGGCGCGACTGCTGGCGCAAGACGACCTGGTCACCCAATTGCAGAAAATGATCGGCCAAAAAAGCTAAAATAGCGGGCTTTGCGGATTTCAAGCCCGGATCTCGACGATCCGAGATGCTGTCCGCTAAACCTGCCGCGGGACATGTACCGCGGGGCCAGACACACCGGCAAACGTCAAAAAGTCGCCGATGGCCCCGTGCACCGAGCGGCCAACATCCAGAGACCCTGTTATGAAAATCGCTCAAGAAATCCGCGCCGGCAACGTCATCATGCACGGCAAGGACCCGATGGTCGTGCTGAAGACCGAATACAGCCGCGGCGGCCGCAATTCCGCCACCGTGCGCATGAAGATGAAGAGCCTGATCGCCAACTTCAACACCGAAGTGGTCTTCAAGGCCGACGACAAGATCGACCAGATCGTGCTCGACAAGAAGGAGTGCACCTACTCCTACTTCGCCGACCCGATGTACGTCTGCATGGACGCCGAGTTCAACCAGTACGAAGTCGAAGCCGAAAACATGGGCGACGCCCTGAACTACCTCGAAGACGGCATGGCTGTCGAAGTGGTGTTCTACGACGGCAAGGCCATCTCGGTCGAACTGCCGACCAGCGTCGAGCGCGAAATCACCTGGACCGAGCCGGCCGTCAAGGGCGACACCTCGGGCAAGGTCATGAAGCCCGCCAAGATCGCCACCGGCTTCGAAGTGCCCGTGCCCCTGTTCGTCGCGCAAGGCGACAAGATCGAAATCGACACGCGCACCGGCGAATACCGCAAGCGCGTCTGAGCCCCTTCCCGGGCTCTGGCCGGGAACACCCGGCTGACCAGCACTCTCGAAAAAGGCTCCGCAAGGAGCCTTTTTCGTTGGCTGGGCACGCCAGTTGCAACGCTGCACAATCACTCGGGTCTATCTGTCTGGTTTTCTCATGAACAACACGCACAACCTTCACGACAAACGCCTGGCCGATGCCTGGGCCACGCTGCACTCCCATGCGGACAAGGGCCTGCCGCTCGACCCCGATCCCTCGCGCATCGCCTTCGCCGACCCCGAGTTCCTGCTGCGCCGCGAGACCCGCGGCATCCGCATGCAGCTCGAACTGATGAAGCCCGACCTCGAGCAGCGCGCCCACGGCATCGAGAACACCGTGGTGGTGTTCGGCAGCGCGCGCTTTCGCAGCGAGGAAGACTCCGCCGCCATGATCGCGCAGGCCGACGCCGCCGGCGACACGGCGGCATCGGAGCGCTGGCGCCGGCTGGCGCGCAACTCGCACTACTACGAGAAGGCGCGCGCCTTCGGCAAGCTGGTCGCGCAGTACAGCAACGACAAGGAGCCGCAGGACAAGCTCTTCGTGTGCACCGGCGGCGGCCCCGGCATCATGCAGGCGGCCAACCGCGGCGCGCACGAAGGCGGCGGCCTCTCGGTCGGCCTGGCCATCGCGCTGCCGATGGAAGAAGAAGCCAACCCCTACGTCACGCCGGCGCTGAGCTTCAAGTTCCACTACTTCGCCATCCGCAAGATGCATTTCATGATGCGTGCGAAGGCGCTGGTGGCATTCCCGGGCGGCTTCGGCACGCTCGACGAGCTGTTCGAAGTGATCACGCTGGTGCAGACCAAGAAGTCGAAGCCGGTGCCGATCGTGCTGTTCGGCTCGGACTACTGGAAGCGGATGATCGACTTCGACTTCCTGGTCGACGAAGGCGTGATCTCGCCCGGCGACCTGAAGCTCTTCGAATACGTCGACGCGCCCGACGATGCCTGGAGCGCGATCAAGCGCTTCTACAAGCTCTGAGCTGAGCCCCCGCCCCCCCCGGGGCGGATCGGGTCAGCCGGCGCTGTCGTCCCCGGCCCGATCGGCAGGGCGCAGCGCCTGCGCGAAGAAGTTCGCGAGCGAACGCGCGCGGCGCTTGCGTTCCGCGTCGCTGGTCTGCCCCATGGCCACCGCGTCGTCGGCCACGCCGTGCAGCGCATTGAAGAGGATCACAGCGGTCATGGTGCTGTCGTCCACCGACCACGTGCCGGCGGCGGCGCCCTGCTCCAGCAGCGCGGCGAGCTGCGTGATCACCGCGTTGTCGTTGCGCATGCGGCGGTCTTCGGGCCGGTACTCGTGGAAGACCACGTCGTGCAAGGCGACGTTGTCCAGGTAGATCTGCAGCCCCGTCTCGACCCAGGCCTTGAGCCGGGCCCGATGGTTGTCGGTGCGGTGACGGTCCATTCCCTCCTGCAGGCGCCCGCAGAAGTTGTCGACGAAGCGCTGCTGCAGCGCGCCGAGCAGCGCCTCCTTCGACGGAAAGTAGAGATAGAAGGTGCCCTTGGCCACCTGCGCACCGGCCGCGATGTCGTCGATGCTGGTGGTGGCGATGCCCTTGGAGATGAAGAGCCGCTCGGCGGCGTCCATCAGCGCGGGCGCGCGTGTCTCGGGGGCCTTGGTGCGGCGGCGCGGGACGACCTCGCCATCGACCATCGTGAGAACCGTGGGGGTCGTGGGGATCGTGACCGCGCCGCTCTTCGCCATCGACAGCCTCAGGAAGCGGCCGCGGCCGCGCAGGTGGCGCATGCCGAACGGATCGCCGCGCGCACGGCCGCCAGGTCGAACGGCAGGCCGCGCGGCGCCATCACGCGCTCGCCGAGCCACACCAGCGCATCGTCGGCGTCGGCAAAGGTGCTGGCGGGCACGCCGAAGAGTTTCTCGACATTCATCTTGCGAATTTTCTCGTACTGCTCGGCGGGCACCACGCTCGCCATGCCCATCATATGGCGGCGAATATCGGCGCCGCGCGCCTGCAGCCACTGCTTGGCGCCCTGCGCGCCGCCCTCGGGATGGACCAGCGCATCGGCGTCGGCGAACACGCGCAGCGAGGCGAAGGGCTCGCCGCGGTCGAGCCAGCGGTTCCAGTCCTCGGTGAAGGCCTGCATCGCCTCGAGGGTCTGAAGCCCCGACGAGACGCTGATGACGAGCGGCCACTGCCCGAGTTCGTGATGGATCATGGAAAGCTCCTTGAAAAAAACCGATGAAGGGCGCGCACGAAAGCGCACCGGCACATGTGCGGCGGGCATGGAAAGAACGAAGCCTCAGGCGCGGGCGGGCACGGCAGCGGTACGGGGCCGCACGCTCACGAGCAGGCCCGCGGCAAGCAGGCCGGCAATGCCGGCGCAGGCCATGGCGGCGTGGAAGCCACCCGCGAGCGCGGTGGCCAGCAGTTGCTGCGCCGTGGCCGCATCGAGCGAGGCCAACGCCCCCAGGTCGTGCCGGCCGACGGCGGCGACAGCGGCCTGCTGTGCGTCGCCCAGGCCGGCCAGGGCAAGCGCATCGGCCAGCAGCGACGTGGCGCGCGTGCTCATCAACGTGCCCAACAACGCAATGCCGATCAGCATGCCGGCCTGGCGCAGCGCGTTCATCGTGGCCGAGGCCATGCCCGAGCGCTGCGCAGGCACCGACCCCATCACGGCCGTGCTGGTGGCCGGCACGGCAAGGCCGGTGCCCGCACCCAGGAACACGAACAGCAACGCCAGCCACGCATAGGGCGTGTCGGCCGAGAACAGCGTCAGCAGCAGCATCGACCCGCCGATGAGCGCGTAGCCCGCCACCATCAGCGTGTGCACGTCGCAGCGCCGGGCCAGGCGGCCGAACTGCGAGGCCACGATGCCGGTGGCGACGAACTGCGGCGCCAGCCGCCAGCCGGTGTCGCTGGGCAACCAGCCCTGCACCTGCTGCAGGAACAGCGAGAAGAAGAACAGGCTCGCGTAGGCCGAGAAGCCGAGCACGAACGACGCGAAGTTGGTCACCGAAAAGCGCGCGTCGCGGAACAAGCCGAGCGGCAGCAGCGGCCGCGCCACGCGCGCCTCCACCGCCAGGAAGAGCGCCAGGCCGACAGCGCCCGCAATCAACGCGCTCGCAGCCTGCACGGAGCCCCAGCCGTGCTCGCCCGCCGCGATCAGCCCGTAGGTCAGCGCGCCCAGCCACAGCACGCTGAGCACCTGCCCGGCCGGGTCGAGCGCCGCATGCTCGGGGTGCGCGCTTTCCCGGATGCCCCAGAGCCCGAGCCCCACGGTCAGCAGCCCGATCGGAATGTTGATGAGGAAGATGCTCTGCCACCCGGCGTGGTCCACCAGCAGCCCGCCCAGCATCGGCCCGAGCACCAGCGACAGCGCCGTGAACGACGACCATCCGCCGATCACCCGCGCCCGGCTCGCGGGCTCGGGGAACGCATGCGCCAGCAGCGACAGCGCACCCGGAATCAGCAGCGCCCCCGCCACGCCCTGCACCGCCCGGCCCGCCAGCAAGGTCGGCAGGCTACCGGCCATCGCGCACAGCGCGGAGCCGACGGTGAACACGGCGACGCCCGCCAGCCAGGCGCGCTTGCGGCCGTAGCGGTCGCCCAGCGGGCCGGCCGACAGCATGAAGGCCGAAAGGCACAGCGCGTAGATGTCGATCACCCACTGCAGGCCGGCGAGGTCGGTGGCGAGGGCGCGCTGCAGCGTGGGCAGCGCGACGTTGACGATGCTCACGTCGAGCGTGGCGATGAAGCTGCCGAGGTAGACCGCGGCAACGAGCGCGAGGCGGCGGCGCGGATCGGCCGCGGCCGCGACCGCGGCTGGAATTGCGATGGGGATGGGGGAACGCATGAACGCCTTCAAGGTCGGTTGAAGAAGGCGTCGATACTGACTTCGGGTCAGTTAAATGTCAATCAAATGAGAATTGCTCTTATCTGAAAACAGGTTTCGCACCCTGCCCCGTCAGGCCTTCAACCCCCAGGTCGCGCGCGCGCCGAGCGCCACCACGCCGCCGACCACCCAGAACACGCCGCCGATGCCGATCACCGCGCCAAGCGAACCGAACAGCATCGGCATGGCCACGCTCGACGCGTTGATGGTCATGAGCCGCAGGCCCAGCGCCTCGCCATGGCGCGTGTGCGGCGTGATCTGGTGCAGCATGCTCATCACCATCGGCTGCACCGCGCCCAGCGCGAAGCCCAGCACCACGGAGCACAGGCCCATGGTCCAGGCCGAGTCGAGCAGCGGGTAGACCGAGAACACCATCGCCGTGACCAGCGTGGAGATCAGGATCACGCTGCGCTCCGAAGCGCGCGAGGCCAGCACCGGCAACACCACGCGAATGACGGCCGCCGCAATGGCGAAGGCGCCGAGGATGGAGCCGATCACCGAGGCGCTGATGCCGCGGTCGTGCCCCAGCACCGGCAGCACGAAGGCGTGCACGTCCCAGCTCGACGACTGCAGCCAGTTCACGAAGAGCAGACGCCGGAACATCGGCTCGCGCAGCAGGTCCCAGGCGCGCGTGGGCACGGCGCCCGCCACGGGCGCCGTGGGCGCCGGCTCGTGCGCGCCGCGCGTCAGCAGCCAGCAGATGAGGGGCAACGCCGCCATGGCCACGAAGCAGATGCGAAACGCGAGCATGTCCGCGGGCGAACGACCGGCATGGTCGATCAGCATGCCGGCCAGGAACGGGCCGACGAAGTTGGACAGCGCCGGCGCAATGGCGAGCCAGCTGAACACGCGCTTGAGCTGCGTCGGGTTCGTGGCCGAGCGGCCCACGTGCCGCTGGAACGCGATGACCGTGACCCCCGTCGCGCCGCCGGTCAGCAGCGCGGCAAGGCACATCACGGGAAAGACCGGAAAGACCGCCACGAGCCCCGCGCCCGTCACCGCCGCGATCACGGACAGCCACAGCGGCCGCTTGAACCCGTGCCGGTCGGTGAAGCGCCCCGCGGGCAGGGCCAGGAACACCTGGGTCAGCGCGTACAGCGAGATCAGCACGCCCACCGCCGCCGCGCTGTAGCCCTGCTGCAATGCCAGCAGCGGCGTCGCGAGGCGCATGCCGGCCATGGTCGCGTGCAGGCACACCTGGGCCCCGATGACACGCAGCAGTTCGGAGCCTTTCACGGGGTTTCTTCGTCCTCTGTATCGGTGCCGGCCGTGGGTGGCAGCAGTGCCTGCGATTGCGCCTCGGGCAGCGCCTCGACCTTGCGCAGCGCCAGGCGCATCTGGCGGGCGCGCGTGTCGGCCTTGTCGAGCGTGTCGGAGGCCTTGGCCACCTGCTCCTTGATGCGCGACACCCATTCGCCGTAGCGCTCGAACTCGGTCTTGACCGCGCCCAGCACCTTCCACACCTCGGAGGCCTGGCGCTCCAGCGCGAGCGTCCGAAAGCCCATGTGCAGGCTGTTGAGCATGGCCAGCAAGGTGGTCGGGCCGGCCAGCGTCACGCGGTGCTGGCGCTGGATGGCGTCCATCAGGCCGGGGCGGCGCAGCACCTCGGCATAGAGGCTTTCGACCGGCAGGAACAAGATGGCGAAGTCGGTGGTGTGCGGTGCGGCCAGGTAGCTCTCGGCAATCGACTTGGCCTCGGTACGGATGCGCGCCTCGAGCGCCTTGGCCGCCAACTCGGCACCGGCGGCGTCGGCGCGCTCATGCGCATCGATGAGCCGCTCGTAGTCGTCGCGCGGAAACTTGGCGTCGATGGGCAGCCACACGGGCGCGCCGTCGTCGCCGCGGCCCGGAAAGCGGATGGCGAAATCCACGCGCTGTCCGCTGCGCGGCTTGGTCTCTACCTGCTTTGCATACTGGTCGGGCGTGAGCACCTGTTCGAGCAGCGCCTCGAGTTGCACCTCGCCGAACACGCCGCGCGTCTTCACGTTGGTCAGCACGCGCTGCAGGCTGCCGACGCCGACGGCCAGCGTCTGCATTTCGCCAAGGCCCTTGTGCACCTGCTCGAGCCGGTCGGCCACCTGCTTGAAGCTCTCGCCAAGGCGCGCTTCGAGCGTGCTCTGCAGCTTCTCGTCGACCGTCTTGCGCATCTCGTCGAGCTTGGCCGCGTTGGTCTGCTGCAGTTGCGCGAGCTGCGTTTCCATGGTCGCGCGCACTTCCGACAGGCGCCGCGCATTCGCATCGCTCAGGCCCTGCAGCTGCGTGTTGAGCGTGTCGGCCAGCGTCTTCTGCAGCGACGCGAGCTGCAGCGAGAACGCGTCGAGCTGCGCGTTCTGCGTGCGCGTGGCCTCGGCGCCCTGCTGCACCAGCGCGCGCTGGAAGGTGGCGAAGGCCTGCGCGGTTTCCTGCCGCGCGCCGCGCGAACTCTCGGCGATCTCGTGGCGCAGCTCGCGCTCGGTGCGCTCGCTGGCGGCACCCATCGTGGCCAGCACCCGCAGCAGGTCGCCGTGATCGGCGGGAGGCTGCCGGCGTGCCAGCAGCCAGATCACCAGCACGAGCTGGATGACCGCGAGCACGGCCAGTCCGACAAGAATCAGGTCTGAATAGGAATCCAAGGTCGTGGGGCGGTGCCGCTGCTCGCTTTGTTTTTCTATGCGCTCTTCTCGTGCGCTTTTTTTCAGCTTCTACTTGCTGGCCGGCGGAACAGGCGTGACGGGCGTCAAGGGCCCCTTGCCGCCGAAGTACGCAATCAGGTTGTCGGCCGCCAGGTCGGCCATGGCGCGGCGCGTGGGCACGGTGGCGCTTGCGATGTGCGGCGTGAGAACCACGTTGGGCACGGTCAGCAGGTCGGGGTGCACCTTCGGTTCGCCCTCGAACACGTCCAGGCCGGCGGCGGCAATGCGCTTCTCGCGCAGGGCCACGGCCAGCGCCGCGTCGTCGACGATGCCGCCGCGCGCGATGTTGACCAGCGTGGCGGTCGGCTTCATCAGCGCGATCTCGGCCGCGCCGATGGTGTGGTGCGAAGCCGCCGAGTACGGCACCACCAGCACCACGTGGTCGGCCGTCTGGAGCAGCTCTTCCTTGCTCACGTAGCTGGCCTTGCATTCGGCCTCGAGCGCGGCGTCGAGCCGCGAGCGGTTGTGATAGACCACCTTCATGCCGAAGCCGTGCGCACCGCGCCTGGCAATGCCCTGCCCGATGCGGCCCATGCCGATGATGCCGAGCGTGGAACCGTGGATGTCGGAGCCGGCGAACATGTCGTAGCTCCACTTCTGCCACTTGCCCGCGCGCAGGAAGTGTTCGCTCTCGGTGATGCGGCGCGCCGTGGCCATCAGCAGCGCGAAGCCGAAGTCGGCAGTGGTCTCGGTCAGCACGTCGGGTGCGTTGGTGCCGAGCACGCCGTGCGCGGCCATCGCGTCGACGTCGAAGTTGTTGTAGCCCACGGCCATGTTGGCGCACATCTTCAGATCGGGGCAGGCGTCGAGCACCGCGGCGTCGATGCGCTCGCTGCCGGTGGTGAAGGCGCCCTGCTTGCCCTGCAGCTTCGCGATCAGCTGTTCCTTGCTCCAGCCTTCGTCGGACTGGTTCGACTCGACCTCGAAATGCTGCGACAGGCGCTCGATGGTCTCGGGAAAGATCGCGCGCGCGATCAGGATCTTGGGCTTGCTCATGGTGTTGTCTCTTGTCTCTTGTCGAAAAGGTCGCAAAGGTCGAAAGGAGGTCAGCGGAAGAAGATGAACGTGGAAATGATGAACAGCGGCACCAGGATGGACACCGACCACGCCATGTAGCCGAAGAAGCTCGGCATGCGCACGCCGCGGCTCTCGGCAATGGCCTTGACCATCAGGTTGGGCGCGTTGCCGATGTAGGTGTTGGCGCCCATGAACACCGCGCCCGCCGAGATGGCGGCCAGCGTGGAGGCATAGGTGGTCATCAGCGCCGCCGGGTCGCCGCCCGCGGTGTTGAAGAACACCAGGTAGGTCGGCGCGTTGTCCAGGAACGAGCTCAGCACGCCGGTCGCCCAGAAGTACATGGCCGGGTCGGGCTGGCCGTCGGCGCGCGTCACGGCCGAGACGATGGCGCCGAACGGGCCCTGCGCACCCGCCTTGAGCATCGCGATCACCGGGATGATCGTCAGGAAGATGCCCGCGAACAGCTTGGCCACCTCGGCCATCGGGCCCCATTCGAACTGGTTGTCGGCATGCACCTTGGCCGGCGTGATCTTCAGCGAGAGCAGCGTGATGGCGATCAGGCCCACGTCGCGCACCAGGCCGGGCAGGCCCACCTGCGTGCCGAAGACATCGAAGCTGACCGGCGACTTCCAGAACCCGCTGAGCAGCACGAAGAAGATCACCCCGCCCAGCAGCCAGAAGTTGACGCCACCGTCGAAACCGACGCGCTTGGTGTCGGGCGTCGGATCGACGGGCAAGACGCCCTCTTTGCGGTAGTAGTGGCGGTCGATGGCGTAGAACAGCGCGAGCAGCACGGCCAGGATGAAGAGCGTGTCGGGCAGGATGTTCTTGGCGGTCCAGAAGAAGTCGACGCCCTTCAGGAAGCCGAGGAACAGCGGCGGATCGCCCAGCGGCGTGAGCGAGCCGCCCGCGTTCGAGACGATGAAGATGAAGAACACGACCACGTGGACCCGGTGCACACGGTTGTCGTTGGCGCGAATGAGCGGCCGGATCAGCAGCATCGAGGCGCCCGTGGTCCCCATGAAGCTCGCCAGCACCGCGCCGATGGCGAGCAGGCCGGTGTTGAGCCCCGGCGCCCCGTGCAGGTTGCCGCGGATGTGAATGCCGCCCGCCACGGTGAACAGCGCCGTCAGCAGGATGATGAAGGGGATGTATTCCTCCACCAGCGCATGCACGAGTTGCGCGCCGGCCAGCGGTGCGCCGTAGGTCGCGGCAAAGGGCAGCAGGAACGCGAGCGCCCAGGCCGCCGCGATCTTGCCGTAGTGGTGATGCCAGAACCCCGGCGCCAGCAGCGGAAACAGCGCGATCGACAGCAGGATGCCGGCGAACGGCACACCCCACAAGGGCGACAGGGCGGCACCGTCGAACTCGGCGGCCATGGCCAAGGCAGGGAACATCAGCGGGAGCAGCGCGGCAACCGCGAAACGCAGGGGCTTTTTCATGGGGCCGTACCGTACCAGACGGGTCAGTACAGCCTTCAGGCCGCGGGTTGTTCGATCTCGAAGACCTGGCGCAGGTAGGCCAGGTACTTCTCGTCCTCGCACATGTTCTTGGAGGGCGTGTCCGACAGCTTGGCCACCGGCTGGTCGTTGCAGTGGATCATCTTGATGACGATCTGCAGCGGCTCGTACCCGAGGTCGTTGGTGAGGTTGGTGCCGATGCCGAAGGCCAGCTGGCAGCGCCCGCGGAACTGCTGGTAGAGCTCGATGGTGCGCGGCACCGTGAGGCCGTCGCTGAAGATCAGCGTCTTGGTCAGCGGGTCGACGCGGTTGGCGAGGTAGTGCGCCAGCATGCGCTCGCCCCACTGGAACGGGTCGCCGCTGTCGTGGCGCGCGCCGTCGAAGAGCTTGCAGAAGTACAGGTCGAAGTCGCGCAGGAAGGCGCTCATGCCGTACACGTCGGACAGCGCGATGCCCAGGTCGCCGCGGTACTCGCGCGCCCAGCTCTCGAAGCCGAAGATCTGGCTGTCGCGCAGCCGCGGGCCGAGCGCCTGGCAGGCCTGCAGGTATTCGTGGGCCATGGTGCCCAGCGGGATCAGGCCCAGCTTCATGGCGTACAGCACGTTGCTGGTGCCCGCCAGCTGGGGCAGCCGCGTGCCGGGCGGTGCCTGCACCGGCGGCGAGGTGACGGCGCCGAGGCGCGCCGTGAGGGTGCGCAGCACCTCTTCGTGCCAGTCCTTGGAGAAGCGCCGGCGCGTGCCGTAGTCGGCGATCTTCAGGTCGGCCAGGCCCTGGTCCTGCAGCTGCGAGATCTTGGTCTCGAGGCGGCGGCGGCCCTCTTCGAAGTCGGGGCGCTTCTGCGTGTTGCGGAAGTAGACCTCGTTGACGATGGCCAGCACCGGGATCTCGAACAGGATGGTGTGCAGCCACGGCCCCTTGATGCGGATCTCGAGTTCGCCCGAGGGCTGGGGAATGATGTTGATGTACTTCTCGTTGAGCCGGAACAGCCCGAGGAAGTCGACGAAGTCGCTCTTGATGAAGCGCATCGAGCGCAGGTAGGCGAGCTCGGCGTCGCGGAACTGCAGCGAACACAGGCTGCGCACCTCGTCGCGGATCTGGCCCGCGAACTGCGCGAGGTTCACGCCCGGGTTGCGGCACTTGAAGCGGTACTCCACGCGCGCCCCCGGAAAGTGGTGCAGGACCACCTGCATCATCGTGAACTTGTAGAGGTCGGTGTCGAGCAGGCTGTGAATGATCATGGTGCTGTAAGCGATTCGATGCAGTGCGATGCGGTCTCAAACTTTTGGCGTCCGTTCGATTATCACGGGGTGCGTCGGCCTCTGCCTACGGGGCCTGAACAGCACGTCCTACCGAGGGGGCGAATCGGTCCGGTGACATTGATTTCACGGCGGCGAAACAAGGCCCGCCGAATCAACTTCTCAAAGGAGATTCGCATGAACAAGGACACCATCGAAGGCAACTGGAAGCAGCTCAAGGGCAAGGTCAAGGAGCAATGGGGGAAGCTGACCGACGACGACTTCGATGTCATCGCCGGCAAGCGCGACCAGTTGCTCGGCCGCATCCAGGAACGCCACGGCATCAGCCGCGACGACGCCGAGAAGCAGGTCAAGGACTGGGAAAGCCGCGACGGCCGCACGCCGGACGCGCTGTGGTTCGAACGGTACTGACCGGTTCGCCAGCCACCCGGCCCTCATTCGCTCTCCACTGAATTCCGTCAACTCCTCGAAGGAAAAATCCCATGAAAAAACATCTCCTCATGCTGGCTCTCGCCTCCACCTGCTTCATGGCCACGCAAGCCAGCGCCATGACCAAGGACGAATACAAGGTCGCCAAGGAAAAGGTCGAGGCCGACTACAAGGTCGCCAAGGCGCAGTGCGACACCATGAAGGACAACGCCAAGGATGTCTGCATGAAGGAAGCCAAGGGCAAGGAAGACGTTGCCAAGGCAGAGCTCGAGCAGCAGTACCAGCCGAGCGACAGCCACGCCCGCAAGGTGGCTGAAGAAAAGGTGAAGGCCACCTACGAAGTCGCGAAGGAAAAGTGCGACGACCAGAAGGGCGACGCCAAGTCCGCCTGCCAGAAGCAGGCCAAGGCCGACGAAGCTCAGGGCAAGGCCGACATCAAGGCCATGAAGAAGGCGATGTAAGTCTTTAGGCCTCGACAAGAAAAGATCAACGGCGCCCTCGGGCGCCGTTTGTCATGGGAGCTGCTGCGATGCGATGCGGCCCGGGCCTCCCGGGTCTGTCAGGCCTTCAGCGAATCCACCACCTGCTGCAGTGCGTCGGGCAGCGGCACCGGGCGCTGGGTGGCACGGTCCACATACACATGAACGAAGTGCCCCTGCGCCGCGGCGCTGTCCGAGCCCTCGGCGAACAGCGCGATCTCGTAGCGCACGCTCGAGCGGCCGGCCTGCGCAACGCGGATGCCCGCCTCCACCGTCTGCGGGAAGGCGATCGGCGCGAAGTAGTTGCACTGGGTCTCCACCACAAAGCCGATGGCCTGGCCCTGGTGGATGTCGAGCGCCCCGCGCTCGATGAGCAGCGCGTTCACGGCGGTGTCGAACCAGCTGTAGTAGACGACGTTGTTCACGTGGCCGTACATGTCGTTGTCGGCCCAGCGGGTCGGGATGCTGCGGAACGCGCGGTAGCCGCTGCGGGCGTGCGGGGTGGGTTTTGCGGGGTTGGTGGGGGCGCTCATCGCGCGGCATTTTGCCAGCGGCACCCGGGCTGCCAACCCCGGGGGATCGCCCTTGCGACAGCCGGATTTCGAAATTTAGAAGACGGGTTCTAAATTGCTGCAGGGCAGCAAAAACCCCTTGATCGCAAAACTCAGCTGCCTATACTTGAGGCCATGCTGCACCGCAACATAGACGGCGAGACAGCGCAACGTGACCCGACCACTCAATCCCTTCTGGAGATCTCAAATGGCCCTGACCGCTGACCAAATCCTCGCCGCCCAAAAAGCCAACCTCGAAACCCTGTTCGGCCTGACCACCAAGGCTTTCGAAGGCGTCGAGAAGCTCGTCGAACTGAACGTGACCGCTTCGAAGGCAGCCCTGGTCGAAGCCCAGAGCACCGCCCAAGCCGCCCTGAGCGTCAAGGACGCCCAAGAGCTGCTGACGCTGCAAGCCAGCCTGTTCCAGCCCCTGGCCGAAAAGACCGCGGCCTACAGCCGTCACCTGTACGACATCGCCCAAGGCACCAGCGCCGAATTCAGCAAGGCTTTCGAAGCCAAGGCCTCTGAAGCCCAGCAAGCCTTCGTCGGCCTGGTCGACAGCGCTTCCAAGAACGCCCCGGCCGGTTCGGAAACCGCCGTTGCCGTCATGAAGAGCGCCGTGGCCGCCGCCAACAACGCTTTCGAATCGGTCCAGAAGGCCGTCAAGCAAGCGTCCGACGTTGCCGAAGCCAACTTCAACGCCGTGTCGTCGCAAGCCGTTGCCGCTGCGAAGACCGCGACCGCTTCGCGCAAGCGCTAAGCCGTCGACCACCACCAGTTGTCTCCTTGGGTCCTCACGGATCCAATTCAGGGCCTCATCTTCGGATGAGGCCTTTTTTTTGCTCCTGTTGCTCGCCCCCCCAGGCTGCGCGCACTTCGTGTCGCTTCTCCTTCCCCCTACCGGGGGCAACACCTGCGGCCTGGCAAAGCCAGTTCCGCGGTGTTCCTGGCCTCAGCCGCCTCTTCGATAATGAAGGTCTTATCCAGGAGACTTTCAATGCAGATCGACGGCAAGGTTTTTATCGTGACCGGTGGCGCTTCGGGCCTCGGCGAAGGCACGGCACGCATGCTGGCGGCCAACGGCGCCAAGGTGGTGGTCGCCGACATGCAGGCTGACAAGGGCGAAGCCGTGGCCAAGGACATCGGCGGCGTGTTCGTCAAGTGCGATGTGAGCCAGGAAGCCGACGGCCAGGCCGTGGTGGCCGCGGCGGTCAAGCTCGGCAAGCTGGTCGGCCTGGTCAACTGCGCCGGCATCGCGCCGGCCGAGAAGACCGTGGGCAAGAACGGCCCGCACGCGCTGGCGGTGTTCAGCAAGACCGTCACGGTCAATCTGATCGGCAGCTTCAACATGATCCGCCTGGCGGCCGACGCCATGGGCAAGAACGAGCCCGAAGCCACCGGCGAGCGTGGCGTGCTGATTTCCACCGCCTCGGTCGCGGCCTACGACGGCCAGATCGGCCAGGCCGCCTACGCCGCTTCCAAGGGCGGCGTGGTCGGCATGACGCTGCCGATCGCGCGCGACCTGGCGCGCAGCGGCATCCGCAACATGACCATCGCCCCCGGCATCTTCGGCACGCCCATGCTGTTCGGCATGCCGCAGGAAGTGCAGGACGCGCTGGCCGCCAGCGTGCCCTTCCCGTCGCGCCTGGGCACGCCCGAGGACTACGCCAAGCTGGCCAAGCACATCATCGAGAACGACATGCTCAACGGCGAGGTGATTCGTCTGGACGGAGCGATTCGATTGGCTCCCCGCTGACCGCCGGCTTCGGCGGCTTCGTGCTGCCGGTGCGGTCCAGGCGCTCGTAGTTCGCGATCACCTGAGCCCCCAGCAGCACCAGCGTGGCGGCGATTTCCAGGCTCAGCAGCACCACGATCGCCGTGGTGAGCGAGCCGTAGACCACGTTCACCTGCGACAGCGTCGAGAAGTACCAGATCAGCACGCGCCGCGTGGCCTCCCACAGCAGCGCGGCCGTGACCCCGCCCAGCAGCGCATGCCGCAGCGACATGCGCCCGGCGGGCATCACCAGGTAGAGCGAGGTCAGCATGAAGATCTCGCCGCCCAGCCCCAGCAGGTACAGCAACAGGCCCGAAATGCCCGACAGCGACCAGCTGCGGCCCAGCAGGTCGACGCTCTCCTGCCCCACCAGCTGCAACGCGCCCGACACCAGCGTGACCAGCAGCAGCCCCACGCACAGGCACAGGATGTAGATGTACGGCATGGCCACCGACACCAGGAAATGCCGTTTGTGGTCGGCCTTGCGGTGGTGAAAGATCACCGCCATGGCGCTTTCGAGCACGCTGAAGGCCAGCGAACTGAAGAAGATCATCGTCACCAGCAGCACCGGACCCAGCACGTCGCGATGGTCCAGGAAGCTCGAAAGCTCGCTCACGATGGCCTTCGATTGCCCCGGCAGCAGCCATTCGAGGTAGCGCCCGATGGTGCGCAGCAGCTCCGACTGCTCGATGAGGTGCGACAGCACGATCACGCTCACGATCAGCAGCGGCACGATGGACAGCAGCGCGTAGTACGCCACCGCGCCGGCCAGCAGAAGCCCCTGGTTGGCGCGGAATTCCTTGAGTGCTTCCCAGGCGAATCGCAGGGGGTGGCGCAGCAGCGGCGCGGCGTGTTGCAGGGGGTTGGGGGTCTTCATGCGTGGATTTCGGTCGCTTTCAGTATGCCGTCGGCCCGCAGGGCTCCCTGCGCTTGCGTATGATTTGCCGCTCTTCGCCTACATGACCATCCCCGCTTCATTCATCCAGGAACTCATCGCGCGCGCCGATGTGGTCGAGATCGTCGGCCGCTATGTGCAGCTGAAGAAGGCCGGCGCCAATTTCATGGGGCTGTGCCCGTTCCACGGCGAGAAATCGCCGTCTTTCTCCGTCAGCCCGACCAAGCAGTTCTATCACTGCTTCGGCTGCGGGGTGCACGGCAACGCCATCGGCTTTCTCATGGAGCACGCCGGCATGGGCTTCGTCGAGGCGGTGCACGACCTGGCCGGCCAGTACGGCCTGCAGGTGCCGGAAGACGACGCCTCGCCCGCCGAACGCGCCCGCGCCGCCACCCAGCGCCAGAAACAGGCCACGCTGACCGACGTGCTCGAAAAGGCCGGCGACGCCTACCGCAAGCAGTTGCGCCAGGCGCCCGGCGCCATCGAATACCTGAAGGGCCGGGGCGTCTCCGGCGAGGTGGCCAAGCAGTTCGGCATCGGCTACGCGCCGGCCGGCTGGCGCTCGCTGGCCAGCGTGTTCCCCGACTACGACGACCCGCTGCTCGCCGAAAGCGGGCTGGTGATCGTCAACAACGAGGAAGGCCAACTCAGCGAGGCCGACGCCAAGCGCTACGACCGCTTCCGCGACCGCGTGATGTTCCCCATCCGCAACGTGAAGGGCGAATGCATCGGCTTCGGCGGCCGGGTGCTGGGCGACGAGAAGCCCAAGTACCTGAACTCGCCCGAAACGCCCGTCTTCAGCAAGGGCCGCGAACTCTACGGCCTGTACGAGGCCCGCGCCGCCTTCCGCGACCGCGGCTTCGCGCTCGTGACCGAGGGCTACATGGACGTGGTGGCGCTGGCCCAGCTCGGCTTTCCGAATGCGGTGGCCACGCTGGGCACCGCCTGCACCACCGAACATGTGCAGAAGCTCTTCCGCTTCACCGAATCGGTGGTGTTCAGCTTCGACGGCGACGCCGCGGGCCGGCGCGCCGCACGCAAGGCGCTGGACGGCGCCCTGCCCTACGCCACCGACGTGCGCAGCATCAAGTTCCTGTTCCTGCCGGCCGAGCACGACCCCGACAGCTTCATCCGCGAACACGGTGCCGACGCCTTTGCGCGCTTCGTGAACGAGGCCACGCCGCTGTCGCGCTTCATGCTCGAAGCCGCCCGCGAAGGCTGCGACCTGACGACCGCCGAGGGCCGAGCCCACATGACCAGCAACGTGCGCCCGCTCTGGAGTGCCATGCCCGACGGCGCGCTCAAGCGGCAACTGCTGAGCGAGATCGCGACGCTGGTGCAGCTCGACGCGCCGGCGCTGTCGGAACTCTGGGCGTCCACGCCCGGCCCGCGCAAGGCCGGCGGCGCGCCCGCGCAGCAGCGCCACAACGAACCCGGCGGCTACAACGGAGGTGGTGGTGGCGACGACTACTACCCGGACATGCCGCCGCCGCAGGACTACGAGCCGCCGCGCTACGAAAACGATAGCAAACCGAAATTCCAGCAGCGCAAGTTCGTCAAGGGCAAGCGCTGGGGCGGCAAGTTCGAGGAGCCGATCGAGCCCCTGCGCGGCCGCGGCGCGCCGCCGAGCCGGCCCGACGTGGCGGTGCGGCTGCTGCTGTCGAACATGGCGCAATGGGAGGCGCTGTCGCACGAGCTCCACGTGATGCTGTGCGACCAGTCCGGCCCGCACGGCGCGCTCTTCACCTGGCTCGACAGCCAGCTGCACGAGCACGGCGTCCAGCCCTGGGCGGCACTGCGCGAAGGCATGCGCGGCATGGATTTCGAGGCCTTGGCCGAACGGCTCATGTCCGTCGCCGAAGCCGGCCCGGTGCCCGAGGGCGAAGAGGCCCAACACCTGGCCGAGGCGGCCCGCGAACTCTCCAGCGTGCTCGACTTCATGCTCGACGACCGCCTCAAGGTTCAGCAAAGCGAGGCCATCGCCGCCGTAGGTAAAGACCCCAAGGCCCTCGAGCGCTACAAGGCGCTGGAGACCCGGCGACTCGAATTGCGGGCCCGCATGCGCTCTTCCGGTGCAGAAACTGCTTGAAATTTTCGCAACGCGCTATAATGTAGGGCTTCGCAACTGGCGAAATTAGGCAAGAGCGACAGCAGCACCTCCGGGCCGACCCCTAGCGCAACGCACTCCAACGGTAAATTCCGGCGGAAAGGGTCAATAACCGCAAGGACTGCATACCAAATGTTCGCCCGACATCTTGCCTGTTGAGGAATTAATTCCTCTTTCCCAATTGTTTTAAGTCCGTGCCTGTGCACGGGCTGTGGTGGCGCTGTCCGTGTGACGGTGCGCCTGTGATTTCGCTTGTCTTTTCTTGTCGTAACGAGGTCGTATGCCCAGTTCAAAGAAGCCTGCTCCTTCACTTGCCAAAAGCGTCGCCACCAAGCCCGCAGCAGAAAAACCGTTGAAAGCCGGCGCTAAGCCAGCAACTAAGACGGGTGCCGCCGCGTCCAAAGCGGCAGCCGCAACGAAAGTGAAAACCGTGCCCACGAAATCGACTTCTCTCGACGATCCCAAAAAAGCAGCCGCTCCGGCCGCCAAGAAGGTCGGCCGCCCGCCCAAGGCCGCCGCTGCAGCTGGTTCAGCATCGCCCGCCACCGGCGCCAAGCGCGGCCGCAAGCCCAAGGCTGACAAGGACGCGCCCGAGAGCGACATCGACCTGTCGGACATCGAAGAGGACCTGGCGGGCGACGAACCCGCGGCCGCCACGACGACCGAGGAAAAGGTCAAGCCGCTGCGCATGAAGATCAGCAAGGCGAAGGAACGCGCCTTGATGAAGGAGTTCGGCCTCGACGAGACCGTGCTCTCCGAAGAAGACCTGGCCAAGCGCCGCTCGCGCCTGAAGACCCTGATCACGCTTGGCAAGACCCGCGGCTACCTCACGCACGGCGAAATCTCCGACCACTTGCCCGACAAGCTGGTCGACGCCGAGACCATGGAAGTCGTGGTCACCATGCTCAACGACATGGGCGTGGCGGTGTACGAGCAGACGCCCGACGCCGAAACCCTGCTGCTGAACAACACCGCGCCCACCGCCACCACGGTGGAAGAAGCCGAGGAAGAAGCCGAAGCGGCCCTGTCCACGGTGGACAGCGAATTCGGCCGCACCACCGACCCGGTTCGCATGTACATGCGCGAAATGGGCACGGTCGAGCTGCTGACGCGCGAAGGCGAAATCGAAATCGCCAAGCGCATCGAAGGCGGCCTGATGGCCATGATGGAAGCCATTTCGGCCTCCCCCGCCACCATCGCCGAGATCCTGCGCCTGGCCGCTGAAATCCGCGAAGGCAAGGTCGTCATCTCGACCATCGTGGACGGCTTCTCGAACCCCAACGAGGCCGACGACTATGTGGCCGAAGAAGACTTCGACGAATTCGACGAGGAAGACGACGACGACGGCAAGGGCGGCTCCAAGGCCCTGACCAAGAAGCTCGAAGAACTCAAGAACGAGGCGCTCGCGCGTTTCGACCGCATCGCCGGCATGTTCGAGAAGGTCCACAAGATCTACGACAAGGAAGGCTACGGCACGCCGTCGTACGCCAAGGCGCAGGAGTCCCTGTCCGAAGAGCTGATGACCATCCGCTTCACGGCCAAGACCATCGAGAAGCTGTGCGACCTGGTGCGCACGCAGGTGGACGACGTTCGCAAGAAGGAACGCGAGCTGCGCCGCATCATCGTGGACAAGTGCGGCTTCCCGCAGGACGAGTTCATCCGCGACTTCAGCGGCTTCGACAAGAACGGCAACCGCATCGCGTCGAACCTGCTGAACCTGAAGTGGGTCGAGAAGCAGGCCGCCGCCGGCAAGCCCTGGAGCGCCGTGCTCGCGCGCAACATTCCGCCGGTGCAGGAACTGCAGCAGCGCCTGGCCGACATCCAGTCGCGCGTGGTGGTGCCGCTGACCCAGCTGAAGGACATCAACAAGCGCATGAACGAAGGCGAATCGTCTTCGCGTGACGCCAAGAAGGAAATGATCGAGGCCAACCTGCGCCTCGTGATCTCCATCGCCAAGAAGTACACCAACCGCGGCCTGCAGTTCCTGGACCTGATCCAGGAAGGCAACATCGGCCTGATGAAGGCGGTCGACAAGTTCGAATACCGTCGCGGCTACAAGTTCTCGACGTACGCCACGTGGTGGATCCGCCAGGCCATCACCCGCTCGATCGCCGACCAGGCGCGCACCATCCGCATCCCTGTGCACATGATCGAGACGATCAACAAGATGAACCGCATTTCGCGCCAGCATTTGCAGGAGTTCGGCTTCGAGCCCGACGCCGGCATCCTGGCCGCGAAGATGGAGATTCCTGAAGACAAGATCCGCAAGATCATGAAGATCGCGAAAGAGCCGATCTCCATGGAAACGCCGATCGGCGACGACGACGATTCGCACCTGGGCGACTTCATCGAGGACAGCAGCAACACGGCCCCCATCGAGGCCGCGATGCAAGCCGGCCTGCGCGACGTGGTCAAGGACATCCTCGACAGCCTCACGCCGCGCGAAGCCAAGGTGCTGCGCATGCGCTTCGGCATCGAGATGTCGACCGACCACACGCTGGAAGAAGTCGGCAAGCAGTTCGACGTGACCCGCGAACGCATCCGCCAGATCGAAGCCAAGGCGCTGCGCAAGCTGAAGCACCCGTCGCGTTCCGACAAGCTGCGCAGCTTCATCGACACCCTGTAATCCGGGTTCGCTGAAGCCAAAGCGCCCGCCTTGCCCCTCACCCGGGCGGCGGGCGTTCTCTTTTTTTGCTCTCGACAACGACAAGTACCCACGGAGGCGCTGACCCCATGAATCCCGATGCAGACAAACTCTGGCAGGCCCCGCGCTGGGCGCTTGCCGTGCTGCTCGCCGTGCTGGGCATGCTCGGTCCGTTTTCCATCGACACCTACATCCCGGCGTTCTCGGGCATTGCGCAGTCGATCGGCGCGACGCCGGCCGAGATGCAGCAGACGCTGTCGGCCTACCTGTTCGGCTTCGCGTTCATGAACCTGTTCCACGGCGCGCTGTCGGACAGCTTCGGGCGCCGGCCCGTGGTGCTGTGGGGCCTGGCGGTGTTCACCGTGGCCTCGCTGGGCTGCGCGCTGTCGCAGAACATCACGCAACTGGTGCTGTTCCGCGGCCTGCAGGGCCTGTCGACCGGCGCCGGCATCGTGGTCTCGCGCGCGGTCATCCGCGACATGTTCCCGCCCGCCGAGGCGCAGCGGGTCATGAGCCAGGTGACGATCTATTTCGGCGTGGCGCCGGCCATCGCGCCCATCGTGGGCGGCTTCCTGTTCGTGCACGCGGGCTGGCACGCGGTGTTCTGGTTCCTGGTGGCGGTGGGCGTGGTGCTGTTCGCGGCCAACTACAAGCTGCTGCCCGAGACGCTGCACAAGACCCACCGCCAGCCGTTCCAGGTGCGCCACCTGCTGCGCGGCTACTGGGACCTGTGCTCCGACCCGCGCTTCCTGCTGCTGGCCTTCGCCAGCGGCGTGCCCTTCAACGGCATGTTCCTGTACGTGCTGGCCGCGCCCGCGTTCCTGGGCGACCGCCTCGCGCTGCAGCCGCAGCAGTTCTTCTGGTTCTTCCTGCTGACCATCGGCGGCATCATGCTCGGCGCGCGCGCCAGCGGCCGCATGGCCGGCAAGGTGGCGCCCAAGCGGCAGATCCGCGACGGCTTCCTGATCATGCTGGTGACCTCGGTGGTCAACGTGGTGGCCAACTTCTTCTTCCAGGCCCACGTGGCGTGGGCGCTGTGGCCGCTGGCGGTGTTCGCCTTCGGCTGGGCGCTGATGGTGCCGGTGGTCACGCTGCTGGTGCTCGACCTGCACCCCGAGCGCCGCGGCATGGCCTCGTCGCTGCAGGCCGTGATCGGCTCCACCGCCAACGGAATCGTGGCAGGCGCGGTGGCACCGCTGGTGATGCACTCCACGCTCGCGCTCGCGCTCACCTCGCTGAGCATGCTCGCCATCGGCCTGGTCGCCTGGGTCTGGCTGCACGGCCGCTGGCCCGAGATCGGGCGCATGGTGGCGCACGAAGGCTGACGAAGGGAGCGACCTTCCGATGCGCTTCGACGCCCTCTGGACCCATGCGCGCGCCTGGCTGCCGGCGCGCTCCAACGTCGATGCCCGCGAGCGCCTGCGCGCGGTGGGCGGTGCCGGGCTCGGCCTGCTGGTCGCGGCCTTGCTGTCGCACTGGCTGGCGAGCCCGCTGCATGCCAGCGTCTGGCTGATCGCGCCGCTGGGCGCCAGCGCCGTGCTGGTGTTCGCGGTGCCCGCGAGCCCGCTCGCGCAACCGTGGTCGGTGATCGGCGGCAACACGCTGTCGGCGGTGGTCGGCATCGCCGCCGCGAACTGGATTCCCGATCCCGCGCTGGCCGGCGCCGTCGCGGTCGCCGGCGCCATCGGCCTGATGTTCAGCGCGCGCTGCCTGCATCCGCCGGGCGGTGCCGCGGCCTTGCTGGCGGTGCTCACGCACACCACGCATTTTTCGTCGGCCCTCTTCCCCTTCTTCACCAATTCGCTGCTGCTGGTGCTGGCCGGCGTGGCCTACAACACGCTCACCGGCCGGCGCTATCCGCACGTGCAGGTGGCGCGCCCGCCGGCGGCCAACGCGCGCTTCAGCCAGGCCGACATCGACGCCGTGCTGGCCCGCTACAACCAGGTGCTGGACATCAGCCGCGACGACCTCGAGTCGCTGATCCAGCAGACCGAGCTCGAGTCGTACAAGCGGCGCCTGGGCACGCTGCACTGCGCCGACATCATGTCGGCCACGCCCGTTTCGGTGGAGTTCGGCACGCCGCTGCAGGAAGCCTGGGCGCTGATGCACGAGCGCCGCATCAAGGCCTTGCCCGTCACCGACCGCACGCGCCGTGTGGTGGGCATCGTGACGCAGGCCGACTTCTTCCGCCAGCTCGACCTGCAGCACCATGAAGGCATCGCGGGCAAGCTGCGCGACCTGATCCGCGCCACGCGCACGGTGATGTCGAACAAGCCCGAGGTGGTCGGCCAGATCATGACGCGCCAGGTGCGCGTGGCCAGCGCCGACCGGCCCGTGGTCGACCTGGTGCCGCTGTTCTCCGAGGGTGGGCACCACCACATTCCGATCATCGATGAAGAGAAGCGGCTGACCGGGATGATCACGCAGTCGGATTTCGTGCGGGCGCTGTACCGCGCTGTCGGCCCCGCATAGACCCCGGCCTTTGTCTTTCTCCCTCCCCTCCCGGGGGAAGGCGCAAGACCTTCACTCGATCGTGACGTTCGCCTTCTTCACCAGCGCCGCATAGCGCACAGCCTCGCTGCGGAAATACGCCGCCGCCTGCTCCGGCGTGGTGGGCCTGATGACGTTGCCCTGCTTGTCCATCGCGTCGCGCACGTCGGGGCTGGTGTAGGCCGCGACCACGGCGTCGTGGATGCGCTGCACGTCGGCCGCCGGCATCTTCGCCGGCCCGATCACCGCGAACCAGCCCTCGACCGCGTAGTTCGGCAGCCCCTGCTCCGCGATGGTCGCGATGTCGGGCGCGGCCGCCGAGCGCGTGGCGCCGCACAGGCCGATGGCGCGCAGCGCGCCGCTCTTGATGTGCTGCTGCACGGCGGGCAGCGCGACCACGCCCATCTCGACCTGGCCGCCGATCATGTCCGTCATCATCGGCCCGGTGCCCTTGTACGGAATGTGCCGCGCCTTCACGCCCGCCTCGTCCATGAACATCTCGTCGGCCAGGTGCAGGATGGTGCCGTTGCCCGACGACGCATAGTTGAACTCGCCCGGCTTCGACTTCAGCAACGCAATGAGCTCCTGCACGTTCTTCGCGGGCAGCTTGGGGTTGGCCACGAACACCAGCGGCGTGGCGCCCACCACGCAGATCGGCGTGAAGTCCTTCACCGCGTCGAAGGGCATCTTCTTGTAGACCGCCGGGTTGATGACGTGGTTGTTCGACACCATGCCCAGCGTGAGCCCGTCCGGCGGCGCCTTGGCGATGGCCGCCGCGCCCGTGATGCCGCCCGCGCCCGGCAGGTTCTCGATGACCACGGGCTGGCCCAGGCTCTTGCCCAGCGCCACCGAGGCCGCGCGCACGATGGTGTCGACGCCCGAGCCGGCGCTGATCGGCAGGATGAAGCGGATCGGCTTGTCGGAGCCCTGCGCCAGTGCGGGAAACGCCGTGAGCGCGGCGGCGGATGCGCCGAGGCCCAGCAGCGAACGGCGCGTGAGCTTCGAGGGGATGTGGATCGTGTTCATGTTCTTTGTCTCTCTTTCTTTGTTGATCTGTCGCAGGAACGTTCAGGCCACGGCGTGGGCCTCCTGCATCGCGTCCATCTGCGCGGCCTCGTAGCCCAGCTCGCCCAGCAGCTCGCGCGTGTGCTCGCCCAGCATGGGCGGATGCAGCCGCACGCCCAGCCGCTCGCCGCCCAGCGTGATGGGGAACAGCGTGGTCTGCGCCATCTCGCCCGCGTGCTCGCCGTCGGGCAGGCGGATGTCGGCCAGGCCGCCCGTGGCCTTCAGGTGCGGATCGTCGTAGAGCTCCTCGGGCCGGCGGATCGGCGCGAACGGCAGGCCGCGCGATTCGAAGATATCGGTGAGCTCCGCGGCGCTGCGCCCCGCGAGCCGCGTGCGCAGGTCGGCCAGCAGCGTGTGCCGCACGCGCACGCGCTGGTTGTTGGTGGCCAGGCCGGGGTCGGCCTTGAGGTCATCGAAGCCCAGCGCGTCGCAGAAGGTCTTCCACTGCGCGTCGCTCACCGCGGCCAGGAAGATCTGCTCGCCGTCCTTCACGGTGAACACGTCGTACAGCGCCCACGCCGAGATGCGGTCGGGCATCGGCGCCGCCGCCTGCCCCGTGATCGCGTACTGCAGCATGTGCTGGCCGACCAGGAACACGTTGTTCTCGAACAGCGCCGACTGCACCTCCTGCCCCTTGCCCGTCTCCATGCGCTGCATCAGCGCGGCGATGGCGCCGATGGCACCGAACATGCCGCCCATGATGTCGTTCACGCTGGTGCCCGCGCGCAGCGGGTCGCCGGGGCGCCCGGTCATGTAGGCGAGCCCGCCCATCATCTGCACCACCTCGTCGAGCGCCGTGCGGTGCTCGTAGGGGCCGGGCAGGAAGCCCGTATGGTTGACATAGATGAGGCGCGGGTTGAGCTTGCCCAACGCCGCGTAGCCCAGGCCGTACTTGTCCATGGTGCCGGGCTTGAAGTTCTGCGCCACCACGTCGGCCGTGGCGCACAGGCGCAGCGCGGCTTCCAGCCCCTGCGGATGCCGCAGGTCGAGCGCGATGCTCTTCTTGTTGCGGTTGAACATGGGGAAGAAACCCGCGCCGGCGCCCAGCAGGTGCCGCGTGCGGTCGCCCTCGATGGGCTCGACCTTGATGACTTCCGCGCCCAGGTCCGCCAGCACCATGCCGCAGGTCGGGCCCATGACCATGTGCGTGAATTCGACGACGCGGATGCCGGCAAGCGGCAGGCGTTTGGGTTCGGGCGTGCTCATGCGGCTGCGCCTTCTTCGGCCGCGCCTTCTTCGGCGGCGAAAGTCTTGGGAAAGCCCGCGCGCCATACCGTGCCCTGCAGGGTTTCGCCGTCGAGCCACGCGGCCACGCGCTGGCGCAGGTCGAGCAGCTTCGGCAGATCGACGCCCGTCTGCACGCCCATGCTCTGCAGCATGAAGACCAGGTCTTCGGTGTTCACGTTGCCGCTGGCACCGGGTGCGTGCGGGCAACCGCCGATGCCGGCCAGGCAGGCGTCGAAGCGCGTGATGCCGACCTCGAGCGCGGCATAGGCGTTGGCGAGCCCCATGCCGCGCGTGTCGTGGAAGTGCCCGCACCACAGGCGGTCGCCCGCGATGCGCAGCGCGCGCTCGAACAGGCTGCGCACCATCGCCGGATCGGCATAGCCCACGGTGTCGGCCAGGCTCACGCGGTCGGCACCGGCGTCCAGCAGCGCCTGCATCAGCCGCAGCACTTCGTCGGGGTCGACCGCGCCCTGGATCGTGCAGCCGAAGGCCGTGCCCACGCCGCCGTCGATCAGCGTCCTGGAGCCCGCCGCGTCGCGCGCCGCGCGGATGCGGCCGACCTCGGCCACCACCTCGTCGGGCGTCTTGCGCAGGTTGGCCAGGCTGTGCGCGTGGCTGGCCGACAGCGGCACGATCATCAGGTCGGCCTCGCCCGCGATGGCGCGTTCGGCGCCCTTCAGGTTGGGCACCAGCACCGAGGCGAAAAGCCCCGGCAGCGTCTTGGCACAGGCCAGCAGTTCGGCCGTGTCGGCCAGCTGCGGCAGCAGGTGCGCGGGCACGAAGGAGCCCACTTCGATCTCGCGCTGGCCGGCCGCGTGCGCGTCGCGGATCCATTCGAGCTTGCGTGCGGTGGGCAGCACGCGGGCAATGCTCTGCAGGCCGTCGCGCAGGCCCACTTCGCGAACGACCGCGCGGGGCGGCAGGAAGGCGTGAATCAAGACTTTGTCTCCGTCGTGAGGGGTACGGCGGAATCTTAGAATTTCCGAACTGATCCAGAAGGTATATTTTGGAAGCCAATGGCTTCCAAAACGGAACATCAAAAAAACACCATGCGCGACCTCGACCTGACCACCCTGCGCCTTTTCGTCTCCGTGTGTGAAACCCGCAGCATCGCGCGCGCCGGCGAGCAGGCCAGCCTGGTCGGCTCGGCCATCAGCAAGCGGCTGGCGCAGCTGGAAGACACGGTGGGCACGCCGCTGCTGCTGCGCAAGCGCCGCGGCGTGGTGCCCACGCCGGCTGGCGAAACGCTGCTGGAGCACGCCCGCGCCATGCTCGGCAGCGCCCACCGCATCGAGCGCGACATGGCCGCCTATGCGGGCGGCGCGCGCGGGCATGTGCGCATCCTGGCCTCGGCCTCGGTCATGGCCGAGTCGCTGGCCGAAGACGTGGCCAGGTTCCTGCAGGACCCGGCCCACCGCAACATCCGTGTCGACATGGAAGAGCGCGTGAGCCCCGAGATCGTGCGCGGCATCCGCGAAGGCGTGGCCTCCATCGGCCTGTGCTGGGACGCCGCCGACCTCGACGGGCTGGAGCGGCGCAGCTACCGCTGCGACCACCTGGCCATCGTCGCGCACCCGTCGCACCCGGTGGCGCAGCATGACGATGTGCGCTTCGAGCAGGTGCTCGACCATGAGTTCGTCGGCATGCCCGCGCTGAGCGCCGTGCAGCTCATGCTGGCGCGCGAGGCGGCGGTGGCGGGCAAGCCGCTGGTGTACCGGGTGCTGGTGTCGAACTTCGACGCCGCGCTGCGCGTGGTGCGCGCCGGGCTGGCCATCAGCGTGGTGCCCGCGGAGGTGGCGCGGCCTTTCACCGACGCCTTCGGGCTGCGGCTGATGCCGCTGACCGATGCCTGGGCACGGCGGCGTTTTGCCATCTGCTTCCGGGGCGACGCGGCGCTGTCGCCGTCGGCGCAATTGCTGGTCGCGCACCTGGAACGCTGCGCGACCGACTGACGGCTGGCGTCGCATTCGACCGGAATTCGAAACTATTCATTGCCTCGGAGCGGGTTTTTGATTCAATTCGCGCAACCTACAGTCGAAGTGTCCGTGCTGTCACCCCAACGAAAGACCCCTATGTTCCGCAGAGCCCTCCTGTCCGCCGCCGCCCTCGCCACCACGCTGAGCCTCGCGCCGCTTCTCGCGCAAGCAGCACAGGCGTCCCCGGCCGCCGCGCCGCTCCAGCTCGACGTCTACAACCCCGGCGCCAGGTCGATGTTCCCGGTGTCATCGGAAATCGTCACCGGCCAGACCGACGCCGTGCTGATCGACGCGCAGTTCCAGCGCAACGACGCGCAGGCGCTGGTAGAGAAGATCAAGGCCACGGGCAAGAAGCTCACCACGGTCTACATCAGCCACAGCGACCCCGACTACTACTTCGGCCTCGACGTGGTCCAGGCCGCCTTCCCCGACGCGAAGATCGTCGCCACGCCGCAGACCGTGGCCGCCATCCAGGCCTCGAAGGACGGCAAGCTCGCGCACTGGGGCCCGATCCTGAAGGACAACGCACCCAAGACGCTGGTCGTGCCCGAGCCGCTGACGGGCAACAGCCTCGTGCTCGAAGGCCGCAAGATCCAGGTCGTCGGCCTCGACGGCCCCACGCCCGAGCGCAGCTTCGCGTGGATTCCTTCGCTGAAGGCCGTGGTCGGTGGCATTCCCGTCTCGGCCAACATCCACGTCTGGGTGGCCGACACGCAAACGCCCGCGTCGCGCCGCGACTGGATCCAGACGCTGGGCCGCATCGAGGCGCTGCACCCCAAGACCGTGGTGCCCGGCCACTACCTGCCCAACGCCAACGGCTCGGCGCCATACTCGCCGGCCTCGGTGAAGTTCACGCGCGGCTACCTGAAGGCCTTCGAGACCGAAGCCGCCAAGGCCAAGGACTCCGCCGCGCTGATCGCCGCAATGAAGAAGCGCTACCCGACACTGGAAGACGCCTCGTCGCTGGAACTCGGCGCGAAGGTCATCAAGGGAGAAATGAAATGGCCGCAATGAACGACACGCCGGACGAACGCCAGGGCGCCACCCTGCACTACATCTTCGACCCGCTGTGCGGCTGGTGCTACGCCGCCGCGCCGCTGGTCGATGCGGCGCGCGGCGTGCCCGGCCTGCGGGTCGCGTTCCACGGCGGCGGCATGATGACCGGCGCCAACCGCCGCGCGATCACGCCGCAGTGGCGCGACTACGTGATGCCGCACGACCGCCGCATCGCCGAGATGACGGGCCAGCCCTTCGGCGAAGGCTACTTCGAGGGCCTGCTGCGCGACACCGATGCGGTGATGGACTCCGAGCCGCCGACCACCGCCATCCTCGCGGCCGAGGCGCTGCGCGAAGGCGGCGGGCTGGACATGGTGCACCGCCTGCAGCGCGCGCACTACGTCGAGGGCCGGCGCATCGCCGACGTGGAAGTGCTCGGTGCGCTGGCCGCCGAGCTCGGCTTAGACGCCAAGGCCTTCGGCGATGCGTACGTGAGCCTGTCCGGCGCGGCGACCGCGCAGCACATTGCCGCGAGCCGCCAGTTTCTCCAGCGCGCGGGCGGCCAGGGCTTCCCGACCTTCGTGCTGTCGCAGGCCGACGGCCGCGCCAGCCGCATCGACATCGGCCCATGGCTGGGCCGCGCCGAAGACTGGAAAGCGCGGCTGGCCGAGCTGGTCTAGCGTGCCACGCCCAGCAGCCGGTCGAGCACTTCCGGCTGGGTTCGCAGCGTCGCGGCGCGGTCGGTGTGCACGATGGTGCCGTGGTCGAGCACCACGGCTTCGTCGGAAATCGCGAGGATCGCCTGCGGGTGCTGCTCCACGACGATCGCGGCCAGGCCCTCGTCCTGCGTGATGCGCCGGATGGCGCGCAGCAGCTCTTCCACGATGATGGGCGCGAGCCCTTCGAGCGGCTCGTCGAGCAGCAGCAGCTTGGGGTTGAGCACCAGCGCGCGGCCCACGGCCAGCATCTGCTGCTCGCCGCCCGAAAGCTGCGTGCCCAGGTTGGTCTTGCGCTCGGCCAGGCGCGGGAACATCTCGTACACGCGCTGCGGGTTCCACTTGCCTTGCCGCTCCACGGCCGTGAGGTTCTCGTGCACCGTGAGCGACTTGAAGATGTTGCGCTCCTGCGGCACCCAGCCGATGCCGGCCGCCGCGCGCTGGTGCGGCGCCAGCTTGTGCAGCGCCTGCCCGCCCAGCGTGATGCTGCCGCCGTGCTGGCGCGTGGCGCCCGCGAGCGTGTTGATCAGCGTGGTCTTGCCGGTGCCGTTGCGGCCCAGCAGCGCCAGCGTCTGGCCCTCGCCGAGCGCGAACGCCACGTCGTGCAGCACCACGGCTTCGCCGTAGCCCGCACTCAGGTTCTCGATGCGCAGCAGCTCAGACATGGGCAGCTTCTCCGTGGCCCAGATAGACCTCTTTCACCTTCGGATCGTTGGCGATGGTTTCGGGGTCGCCCTCGGTCAGCAGCGTGCCGTTCACCAGCACCGTCATGCGGTCGGCGAAGCTGAACACCAGGTCCATGTCGTGTTCGATCAGCAGCACCGACACGTCGGCCGGCAACGCGGCCACGGTCTGCAGCAACTCCTCGCGCTCGCCGGCGGGCACGCCCGCCACGGGCTCGTCGAGCAGCAGCACGCGCGGCTCGCAAGCCAGCGCAATCGCAATCTCCAGCAGGCGGCGCTTGCCATAGGCCAGGTGCTTCACCTGCTGCTGCGCCACGTCGCTCAGGTGGAACTGCTCGAGCAGCTGCGCCGCGCGCTCGGCAATCGCCTTGCTCGCGCCGAGCGGGCGCCACCACTGCGCGCCGATGCCCTGGTGCTGCGACACGACGAGCGCCAGCGTCTCCAGCGGCGTCATCGAATCGAACAGCTGGTTGATCTGGAAGGTGCGCACCAGCCCGCGCGCCACGCGCTTGTGCGGCGCGAGCCGGGTGATGTCCTCGCCCAGCAGCGTGATGCGGCCTTCGGTCGGCGTGAGCACGCCCGTGAGCTGGTTGATGAGCGTGGTCTTGCCCGCGCCATTGGGCCCGATCAGCGCATGGCGTGCGCCGCGCTTGAGCTCCATCGTCACGTTGTTGGTGGCCGTGATGCCGCCGAAGCGCATCACCAGGCCATGGGTGGAAAGCACGGTGTCGGTCATGCCGTGCCCCCCTTCGCGCTCTTTGTCTTGCCTGTCTTCTTGCCCATGCCGAACCACAACCACGGCTTCAGCAGGCGCTCGCGCCCGGTAAGCACCATCACCACCAGGATCAGGCCGATCCAGAACATCCAGTACTGCGGCGTCACGGCCGACAGCCAGGTCTGCAGCAGCTTGAACACGATGGCACCCGCCACGCCGCCATACAGCCAGCCCACGCCGCCGATGACCAGCATCAGCAGCACGTCGGCCGAGCGGTCGAAGGCCAGCACGTCGAGCGAGGCAAAGCCGGTGGTCTGCGCCAGCAGCGCACCCGCCGCGCCGGCCACGCCGGCCGCGATGGTGTAGATGACCGCGAGGCGCGACACCACCGGAATGCCGATGGCCATGGCACGCAGCCGGTTGTCGCGAATGGCCTTCAGCGTGGCGCCGAACGGCGAATGCACCAGGCGGCGCATCAGCAGGAACAGCACCAGCATCACGGCCAGCGAATACCAGGCGGCCGTGCGCCCGTACAGGTCGAACTCGAACAGGCCGAGCACCGGCCCCATCACCACGCCCTGCAGGCCGTCGGCGCCGCCAGTCAGCCAGTCGAGCTTGTTGGCGAGCTCGAGCAGCAGCAGCGCGGTGCCCAGCGTGACCATCAGCCGCGTGAGGTCGCTGCCGCGCAGAATGGTTACGCTCGCCACCAGGCCCAGCACGGCCGACAGCACGGTCGCCACCACCAGGCCCACGGTCGGGTCGGGCATGACGAGCTTGGCGAACAGCGCCGCCGCGTACGCACCGAAGCCGAAGAAGGCCGCATGGCCCAGCGACACGATGCCGGTGTAGCCCAGGATCAGGTCGAGCGACATCGCGAACAGCGCGACGATGGCGATCTCGTTGACCAGCAGCGAATGCGACGGCATGACCAGCGGCAGCGCGAAGGCCACCGCCCAGACCACGAACTCGACCGGGTGCCAGCGCGCCTTGCGCAACAGGGCCGACTGGAAATCGGCGGAGGAAGGCGTGCCCATCAGCGGCCTCCCTTGCGCGTGAACAGGCCCTGCGGCCGCCACATCAGGATCAGGATCATCAGCAGGTAGACGGTGAACGCGCCCATCTTCGGAATGAAGTACTTGCCCGCCACGTCGGCAATGCCCAGCAGCAGCGCCGCCGCGAGCGGCCCGGTGATCGACGAGGTGCCGCCGACCGACACCACGATCAGGAAATAGATCATGTACTTGAGCGGGAAGGTCGGGTCGAGCCCGAGGATCTCCGCGCCCAGCGCGCCGCCCAGCCCCGCGAGGCCCGAGCCCACCGCGAAGGTCAGCAGGAACACCACATTCACGTTGATGCCCAGCCCCGCCGCCACGCGCGGGTCGTCGACCGCGGCGCGCAGCCGGCTGCCGAAGCGGGTCTTGGAAAGAATCAGTTGCAGCACCACGGTGAGCACCGCGCACACGCCGATGATGAACAGCCGGTAGTGGCCCATGCCCAGCATCAGCGCGCCGTCGCCGATCTCGGTGCGCCCGCGCAGCCATTCGGGCAGCTGCACGTTCTGCTGCGACGAGCCGACGAAGTAGTCGACCGCCGCCACCGCCATGAACGCGAGGCCGATGGAAAACAGCACCTGGTCCAGGTGCGGCTTGCCGTACATCGGCCGGTAGAGGGTGCGCTCGAGCACCGCCCCCGCCAATGCAACGACGATGAACGCGAGCGGCAGGCAGGCCAGGAAAGGCAGGCCCAGCTTCTGCATCGCGAACACCGTGAGATAACCGCCGGCCATGGCGAAGGCGCCGTGCGCGAGGTTGATGAAGTTCATCAACCCGAGCGTCACGGCGAGGCCGACGGCGAGCACGAACAGCAGCATGCCGTAGGCGATGCCGTCGAAAAGAATGGTCAGCATGCTGTGGTCAGGAGCTCCGTCTTCGAACGCTTGCGATGCGCTTACTTGGTCTTGCCCGGGTCCTTGACGCTCTTGATCACGTCGAACTCGACGTTGTAGAGCTGCCCGTCCTTCTTCTCGACCTTGCGCAGGTACACGTCCTGCACCACGTCGCGGGTCTGCGCGTCGATCATCATCTGGCCGCGCGGGCTCTCGAAGACCTGGCCCTTCATGGCCGCCAGCAGCGCTTCGCCGCCGCCCTGGCCCTTGGTGGTCTTCAGCGCTTCGTAGATCACGCGCATGCCGTCATAGCCGCCCACGGCCATGAAGTTGGGGCGCAGCTTGGGGTTGGCCTTCTCGAAGGACTCCACGAACTTCTTGTTCATGGCCGACGGGTGCGCCGCCGAGTAGTGGTGCGAGGTGACCACGCCCAGCGCGCCGTCGCCCATGTCGTTGAGTTGATCGTCGTCGGTCACGTCGCCGGTGGCGATCAGCTTGATGCCGGCCTTGTCCATGCCGCGCTCCAGGAACTGCTTCATCACGGCCGCGCCCGCGCCCGAGGGCACGAAGACGAACAGCGCGTCGGGCTTGGCGTCGCGCACCTTCTGCAGGAACGGCGCGAAGTCGGGGTTGCGCAGCGGCACGCGCAGCTTGTCGATGACCTTGCCGCCGTTGAGCTGGAAGCGCTCGCTGAAGAATTTCTCGGCGTCGTTGCCCGGGCCGTAGTCGGCCACCAGGGTCACCACCGTCTTGATGCCGTTCTTCGGCGCCCAGTCGCCCATGGGCACCGACACCTGCGGCAGCGTGAAGCCCGAGCGAATGATGTAGGGCGAGGCCTCCGTGATGCTCGAGGTGGCCGCGGCCATCACGAGCTGGGGCGTCTTCGACTGGGTGGCGATGGGCGCCACGGCCAGCGCCAGGGGCGTCAGGCCGAAGCCGGCGAGCACGTTCACCTTCTCGTTGACCACCAGTTCCTGCGCGAGGCGCTTGGTGACGTCGGGCAGGCCGGTGTCGTCCTTGACGATCAGCTCGACCTTCTTGCCGGCCACGGTGTCGCCGTTCTGGGCCATGTACAGGCGCGCGGCGGCTTCGATCTGGCGGCCGGTGGAGGCCGACTGGCCGGTCATCGGCAGGATCAGGCCGATCTTGAACTTGTTGTCCTGGGCACTGGCCAGCGGGACCGAAAGAACCGTGGAAACCGCAAGCGCCGACAGGGCGGCGGTCTGGATGAGATGGCGTCTTTGCATGATTTTTCCTTCAGGGACGGAACTCGAAACCGGGGCTATTTTCAACACTTTGCAACATTCGGCGGAGCAGGCAATCACCTACCCTGGGCCCCTCTCGGGCCTTTGTTGCGCGATCAATAAATGAACTGCGCGATCATCGCGCAAGGTGGCCGGCGCCGCGGCGGCGGCGTCAGCTGTCGGCGCGGTACGCGGAGTCGAGCGTGAGCGTACCCACGGCGCGTGACACACAGGCGCAAATGCGCGTGGTCGACTGCTTTTCGTGCTCGCTGAGGAACACGTCGCGGTGGTCGATCTCGCCGTCCACGGCGATCACGTCCATGGCGCACAGGCCGCACTCGCCGCGCTTGCAGTCCCACAGTGTCTGCACGCCGGCCGCGTCGAGCGCCTCGAGCAGCGTGCAGTCGGCCGGCACGGTGAGGGTCAGGTCGTGGCGCGGAATGCACACCTGGAACGACTGCGTGGCCAGGCGCCCGCTGCTGCCGAAGGTCTCGAAGCGCAGGTCCGCGATGGGGCGGCCGGCCGCATGCCAGGCGCGCTTCACGGCCTCGAGCATCGGCACCGGGCCGCAGGTATAGAGCTGGCCGCCGGCCGGCAGCGCGGCAATGGCGGCGGCGAAGTCGATGGGGGCCGAGCCTTCGTGGGCCGAGACGCCCTCGCCCAATGCGTCCCGCAGGTGCGCCAGGTAGCCGAACTCCTCGGCATTGCGCGCGCCGTAGAGCATCTTCACCGGCACGCCGGTGCGCCTTGCGTGCGCCGCCAGCCGCTGCGCCATCAGCACCAGCGGCGTGATGCCGATGCCGCCCGCCACCAGCAGGTAGCCGGGCGCCGAGAGGTCGAGCCCGAAGTGGTTCTGCGGCGCGCTCACCTGCAGGCGGTCGCCCACAGCCAGCCGCCACATCGCGAGCGAGCCGCCGCGGCCGTCGTCCAGCCGCTTCACGGCGATGCGCCAGCACCGGCCGTCGCCCTCGCCGACCAGCGAGTACGAGCGGGTCTGCAGCCTGCCTTGCGCGGTCATCACCTGCACCTGCAGGTGGGCGCCGGGTTCGTAGGCGCCGGCCAGGCCGCCCTCGCCCTCGCCCTCGCCCTCACCCTCTCGCCGGGGGCGCAGTTCGAACTCGCGCACGGTGGGCGTGACGTCGCGCAGCGCGACGACCTGCGCCTGCATCCATTGAAGATCGCTTTTCATCGGGGGAACACCAAAGGCAGGAAAGGAAAAAACGCCGGCTCAGCCGCGGCGGCGGATCAGCTGCACGCCCGGCAGCGGGCGCTGCTCGGCGGTGGGCGTGCCGTGCAGCGCCTCGCGCAGGTTGCGCCGCGCGATGCGGCTGTGCTCGCGCATCAGCGCCTCGGCGCGCGAGCCCTCGCCGGACTCGATGGCGTCGAGCACCTGCAGGTGCTGGTCCTGCGCAATGACGAGCATGTCGCGCGCGGCGGGCGAATTGGCCTGCACGATGACGAAGCCCGAAGGCGACGCGAACGGCAGGTTGACCACGCGCTCCAGCTGCTGCGCGATGACGGGGCTGCCCGCCATTTCGCACAGCAGCGAGTGAAAGCGCTCGTTGTGCGTCACGTAGCGCGAGAAGGCCGCGTCGTCCAGCGCGGGTTCGCGCAGCAGCTCGTCGATGCGCTGCAGGCAAGCGCGCGCCTCGCGCAGCACCACGGGCGCCGCGCCGCGCTCGGCCGCGAGCCGCGCGACCAGGCCTTCGAGCGTGCCGCGCAGCTCGATGGCGTCGGCCACGTCGCGCTCGGAGAACGTGCGCACCGCGTAGCCGCCGTTGGGCAGCGCCTCGAGCAGGCCTTCCTGCTCGAGCCGCATCAGCGCCGTGCGCACCGGCGTGCGCGACACGCCGAGCTGCTCGGAGATGGCCACTTCGGCAATGCGCGCGCCGCCGGGCAGCTCGCCCGCCAGGATCATCTCGCGCAGCCGCAACTGCGCCTTCACGCCTTGCGAACTGCCGCTGTCGCCGGGCTCGGCGCTGGAGACTGCCGCGACCTTCATGCGGCCTGCTTCTGGTTCTGGTTCTGGACGGTGGCCACGGCGTCCACTGCGTCCACGGGGCGGATCGGGATCGGCGCGCGCGCGGGCTTTTCCTTCTCGATCAGGCGGTCGATCAGCCGGCGCGCCCACATCGAGCCGGCGTCGATGTTGAGGTTGTAGAACTGGTGGTCGGGGTGGTCGTCCATGGCCTTCTGCTGCGCCTCGAGCACGAGCTCGTCTTCGCGGAAGATGCCGGCCACGCCCTCGCGCAGCTCGTGCGTGAGGCGCTGCTCGCCCAGGCAGTAGTTGCGCGAGAAGGCCCAGAAGTACAGGCAGGTCTTGTCGGTCTCGGGCGTGATGGTGTTGAGCACGTAGCCGTTGACGCCCTTGCTGCGGTCGCCGGGGTTGTCGCCCCGGGGCACCGCGCCGCTGCCGGCCTCGGCCACGCCGACGTCGATGTTCACCGTGCACGGGCCTTCGAAACGGATGATCTGCCAGCGGTCGACCTTGCCCGTGTAGCCGCGCGCATGGCGGATCTGGCCGCCCCAGAACGGCGGCGGGTCGATGCTCTCCATCCAGCGCGTGACGGTGGCCGAGCGGTCTCCGTGCGTGGCCACGAAAGGCGCCTCGGCCACTTCGCGGTTGCCGATGGACGAGCCGTGCACGAAGGTCTCGTGCGTCAGGTCCATGAGGTTGTCGACCACCAGGCGGTAGTCGCAGTTCACGCGGATCATCTTGCCGTCGCCGGCCCAGGCGGGGTCGTCGTTCCAGTGCATGTCGGGAATCAGCGCCGGGTCGGCCTTGGCCGGGTCGCCGGGCCAGATCCACACGAAGCGGTGCTTTTCCACGGCCGGAAAGTTGCGCACGCAGGCCGAGGGGTTGAGCGTTTCCTGGCTCGGCATGTGGGTGCAACGGCCCTGGCTGTTGTAGACCAGCCCGTGGTAGCCGCAGACCAGCTCGTCGCCCTCCAGGCGGCCCAGCGACAGCGGCATCAGCCGGTGCCAGCAGGCGTCCTCCAGCACGGCCACCTGGCCGTCGGTGCGGCGGAACAGCACCACTTTCTGGTTGCAGATGGTGCGCGGCAGCAGCGCGTGACGCACTTCGACGTCGTAGGCGGCGGCGTACCAGGCGTTCAGCGGAAAGGCGGTCGTGGGCGTTTTCATGAATACCCAATGTATACAGAAATTCGCGAATTTCCAGCCTGAAGGCGACTTTCAAGGGTAAACACCGAGTCATCTGTATACAGTCAACGGCATTCCGAAGGCGATACGATGCCCGCTCGTTCCCCCAAATCACGACGGAGTCATCCATGTCACAGCACGCCGCCTTGCCCGCCCGCTACGACCACGTGGGCAGTTTCCTGCGCCCCAAGTACCTGCTCGAAGCGCGCGAGCAGAAGGCCAAGGGCGAGATCACGCCCGAGCAGCTTCGCCTGGTCGAAGACAAGGCCATCACCGAGATCGTCCGGTTCCAGGAAGACATCGGCCTGAAGAGCATCACCGACGGCGAGTTCCGCCGCACGTACTTCCACATCGACTTCCTCGACCAGCTCGGCGGCGTGAAGACCGACATTCCAGTCACCATCCGCAAGCCCGACGGCACCGAGGAACTGGCGCCGCCCGCGATGCGCGTGATCGACAAGGTCCGCCACGTGAAGGACATCCAGCTCGCCGACTTCCAGTACCTGAAGAGCCAGGTGTCGGCCGGCAACATGCCCAAGGTGACGATCCCCTCGCCGACCATGCTGCACTTTCGCGGTGGCCGCGCCGGCATCAGCAAGGACGCGTACCCCGAACTCGACCCGGCCTTCTACGACGACGTGGCCAAGGCCTACGGCGACGAACTGCGCTCGCTCGCCGCGGCCGGCTGCACCTACGTGCAGATGGACGACACCAACCTGGCCTACCTGTGCGACGAGCACATGCGCGAAGCCGCCCGCAAGCGCGGCGACGACCCGAACGAACTGCCGCACCGCTACGCCGCCTTCATCAACAAGGTGGTGGCGCAGAAGCCGCCGGGCATGCTGCTGGCCATGCACCTGTGCCGGGGCAACTTCAAGAGCACGCACGCCGCGGCCGGCAACTACGAGCCGGTGGCCGAGGCGCTGCTCAAGGAGATGGACCTGGACGCCTACTTCATGGAATACGACGACGCCCGCTCGGGCGACTTCAAGCCGCTGCGCTACCTGCCCAAGGGCAAGACCGTGGTGCTCGGCCTGGTGACCACGAAGTTCGGCCAGATGGAAGACAAGGACGAGCTCAAGCGCCGCATCGACGAGGCCGCCAAGTACGCCTCGCTCGACCAGCTCGCGCTGTCGCCGCAGTGCGGCTTCTCCAGCACGGTGCACGGCAACAACATCGCGGTGGAAGCGCAGCGCGCCAAGCTGCGCCTGGTGGTCGAGACGGCACAGGAAGTCTGGGGCACGACCTGATGCATTGAGGGGCGGTTTCTGGTCAAGTCGGTGCCCATGACGACTCACATCTACTCCGGTCCCCTCAGCATGTTCGGCGCCAAGGTCGAGATCGCGGCACGCGAAAAAGGCGTGCCCTTCGAACTGGTCATGGTGCCCTTCACCACCGACGACGCCTACGAGCCCAAGCACCCCGAGGTGCTTCGGGTCAACCCGGTCAAGCAGCAGGTGCCGGTGCTGACCGACGACATCGACGGCGGCGTGGCGCTGTTCGACTCCACGCAGATCTCCGAGTACCTCGAAGACCGCTACCCCGGCCCCGAAAGCCTCGCGCTGTGGCCCGCGGGCATTGCCGAGCGGGCCCGCGCGCGGCAGCTGGAACAGAAGTCGGACGAGGTCTTCTTTCCCAACGTCATCCGGCTCTTCGGCCTGCAGCACGACATGAAGAGCGCCCCGGCGGTCGCGGCCTGCGCCGCCTGCGCGCGCTTCTACGAAGAGCTGGAAGGCCTGCTGGCCTCGCGCGAGTGCGAGTATTTGGCCGGCCCTTACTCCTTCGCCGACATCGCCTTCTACATGGCCCACGTGTTCGCCGACCGCAAGGGCGCCGGCATGACCGGCGCCACGCCGCGCCTGGTGGCCTGGCGCGACCGCGTGGGCGCGCGGCCCGCGGTGCGCGCGGTGGTCGACCCGATGATGCGTTTCCTGGCCTCGCAGGGGCGGGGCGTGCCGGCCTTCCTTCAGCGCTGAAGGGGTTCGCGCGCGCGGCGGCGCAGCGCTGAGGCATCATCGACCCATGCCTACTGCAAGCGTCTCGCGGTTCGACTGGCTGCCCTCCCCCTCGCAGCATTTCCTCGTCGTCACTTTCGCGCTGCTCGTCTATGTGCTGACCACCCGCGCGCGCCGCGAGCAGCGCGCGCCCACCACGGCCATCGCCTGGGTCATGGGGCTGGTGCTGATGCCCTACTTCATCCTGCCGATGTACCTGCTGTTCGGCCAGCGCAAGCTGCGCCCGGCCGGCTCGCCGCGGCCGCCGCGCTCGGTGCCGCCGGGCCACTGGGCCGCCGACCTGATCGAGAGCTTCGGCCTCGCGCCGCCGGGGCGCAGCGAGATCCGCATGCATGCCGACGGCGAGGCCGCGCGCGAGGCGCTGTGGCAGGTGATCGACGGCGCGCGCGAGCGCATCGACGTGTGCACCTTCATCATCGGCAACGACGCGCTCGGCCACGCCGTGCTCGAGCGCCTGGCCAAGCGCGCGCGCGAAGGCATCAAGGTGCGCGTGCTGCTCGACGGCTTCGGCGCCCTTTCTTTGCCGCGCCATCACTTCGACCGGCTGCGCGCGGCCGGCGGCGAGGTGGCGGTGTTCCGCCCCTTCTTCAGCCTGCGCCGCATCGGCCCGCGCAACCTGCGCAACCACCGCAAGTTCACCATCGCCGACGACAGCTGGCTGTGGTCGGGCGGGCGCAACCTGGCGGGCGAATACTTCACCGGCAACGACGCGCACCCCGAGGCCTGGCACGACCTGTCGTTCGACCTGCGCGGCAGCGTGGCCGCGGCCGCGGCGCGCCAGTTCGACCACGACTGGGCCTCGGTGCGCAGCCGCAAGGCGCGCGCCATCACCTGCGAGGACGCGCCCGAAGGACCGGGCACGGCCATGGCGCAGTTCCTGCCGAGCGGCCCCGACCAGACCGAAGACACGGCGCACGCGCTGTTGATCGACGCGTGCTTTCGCGCCGAGCACCGCATCCTGGCGATCACGCCCTACTTCGTGCCCGGCGACGGCCTGCGCGACGCGCTGCGGCTGGCCGCGCGGCGCGGCGTGCAGGTGACCATCGCGATGCCCGCGCAGTCCAACCACCGGCTGGCCGACTTCGTGCGCGCACGCGCCATGCGCGACCTGGCGCGCGCGGGCGTGAGCTTTCGCATGCTGCCGTTCATGGCGCACGCCAAGGCGGTGGTGGTCGACGGCGACCTGGCGCTGTGCGGCTCGATCAACCTCGACCTGCGCAGCCTGCTGCTGAACCACGAGGCGGCGGTGGTGTTCTACGGCGTGGACGAAATCGAATGGCTGGCCGAGTGGATCGAGACCACCGCCTCGGCCGGCGAGCCCTACCGCGCGCGGCGCCCGGGGCTGGTGCGGGACGTGGCCGAAGGGCTGCTGCTGACGGTAGCTTTCCAGCTGTAATGTTTCGTGCATAAATGCAACGCTTGTGCAACAAACAGAACGTGAATACTAAAATCTCCACCGGTTTCGGTGGTTGACACGCCAGCCTGCCGCGAGCGTAAGTCCCGGCCGGCCGCGCGAGTTCCCGGAGCCCCCTGCGTTGCGGGGCAGTCCGCCCGGGGCCCGGCACGTCGCAAGTGCCCACCCAAGGCGCCGTCCGTTCGAGTTTCACGCCCCCACGCCGGGGAACGACCGATGCGAGCCTTCTTCTCGCTGCGTGCACGGCTGAGCCCACTGACCGTGCCGATGCTGGCGACCCTGGTGAAGCGGTCGCTGCTGCTACCAGTTCTGCTCGCGCTGTCTGGAATGGCGCCCGCTTTCGCCGCCATGGACGACGTCGGCCGTGCCGCGCCCAGCGTGCACCGCCTGAAGTTCATCGCCGACCCCGAGCTGGCCGCCGACATCGGCCCCGCCGAAGCCGCCCGCCGCCTCGCGCAGTACGTGGCCGACGTCAACACCGTGTTCACGCGCGAGACCGTGCGCAGCTTCGTCTTCGACCCCAGCACCGACCTTCAGCTGGTGCCGCCCGCCGCGGCGCCGCAGTGCAGCTACAACGGCCTGGTCAACGGCGAGGTGGTGGTCTGCATCTCCAAGTCCAAACGCGGCTACAGCCACGGCGGCCTGTCGACCAGCTGGACCTTTCCGCAGAAGGGCGTGGCCTGGAACCTGAACTGGGTGGCCATCCACGACCCGCTGCGGCTGTCGCGCGCGCCCAGCGCCGCCGCGCCCGAGTCCACCGAGAAAGACTACCTCGGCCGCCAGCTGAAGACGCTGCTGCACGAGCTGGAGCACGTGTTCGGCGCCGGGGCGGGCGAGTACTACAACGGCGTTGCGGTGACCGACACCACCGGCGTCGCGCCCATCGTCGACCTGGCTCTGGCCGACGAGGGCGACCGCTACTGGTGGACGCGGCAGAACTGGCGCCTCGACCCGCTGCTGGGCACCGTGTTCGAGCAGCGCCGCGACCCGGCCGCCAACCGCATCGCCACGCTGGAAATGATCCGCTTCACGCCGGGCACCAAGGCCAGCATCGACACCGACTGGACCGACTGGCCCAAGCTCGGCAGCTCGAAGTTCATGGCCGGCACCACCGCCACGCAGGTGCGCGTGACCGACCGCGACAGCGGCGCCGCGCTGGCGGGCGCGCAGGTGTCGGTGTGGCGCAACCCGGGCGCGGGCAAGCCGCTGGTGATGCTGGTGACGGGCGTGGCCGACGCATCGGGCCGTTTCGTGTTCGACTGGGACTGCGGCTTCAGCTGCTTCGCCGTGGGCAAGACCACGCTGCTGGTGAAAGCACATGCGCCGAACCGCGCGCCGGGCGCGAGCTGGTTCACCATCTTCGACGCGTTCGAGCAGAAGGCCGTGCAGGGCTTGGCGATGTTCACCATCGCCCTGGCGCTCGGCGGCATCGACGTGACGCCGCCCACGGTGTCGCTGGCCGCGCCGTCCACGGCCACCGTGGGCCAGCCCACGCTCATCGCGCCGGCCGTGGTCGACAACGTGGGCGTGTGGGGCGTCAAGGTGCTGGGCAACGACAGCATTCCGATCTGCACCTTCACCGCCCCGCCCTACACCTGCAGCTGGACTCCGGGCAGCCCGGGCGTGCAGACGATCCGCGTCATCGGCGTGGACGCGGCGGGCAACACCGCGGTGGCGTCGGCCAACGTCATCGTGCAGCCGCCTGCCATCGCCGTGCCACCGGCCGTGGCGATGACGGTGCCGCCCGCCGCCGCGGCCAGGGCGCCTGCGCAACTAGAGGCCAATGCCTCGGCCAACGTGGCGCAGCTGAGCTTCATCGTCGACGGCAAGACCGTGTGCAGCCTGCAGGCTGCGCCCTTCTCCTGCCGCTGGACGCCGTCGGCCGCCGGCTACGCCAACATCGAGGCGCGCGCCGTCGACGCGGCGGGCAACATCGCCAGCGTGTCCGCGATCACGCGCGTGACGCCCCAGCTTTCGATTTCTTCCGCCCCGCCGCCGGCTTCTTCCCCTCTTTGAGTTCGTCCGGCGTCGGCGTGTTGCTGAAGCTCACGTTGCCCAGCCCCGTGCCGATGGTCAGCACGCCCCAGTGCTTCACGTCGCGCATGAAGGGCAACTCGCTCAGGCCCTGCACCACCGCGTCGTTGTGCATCAGCACCAGCATCGGGTCGGAGCCCAGCGTGAGCATGCGGCGCCACACGGCCGTGGGCAGGTGGAAGGCGTGGCTTTCCCAATCGCCCGGCAGGTTCTGCGCGCCGCGCGCAATGGAGCCGTCGGAGCGGATGAGCCCCGGGCAGCCGATGCCGATGAAGGGCGCGAGCCGGATCTTCTTGCGCTCGCTGTAGCGCACCATGTCCATCAGCATGTCGGCGATGTGCTCGACCATGTGGCTGCGGTTGGGGCCTTCGTCGGCATGGCGCCACTTCACGCGGCGCACCACCTCCGCGCGCGAGAAGTCGTGCGCCTTGCGGTAGCGCGTCTTCACGATGCCGCAGCGCACGTTGGTGCCGCCGATGTCCACCGCAAGAATGGCGTCGTACTTGCGCAGCAGGGCCGGCGGCGTCAGGTGCACCCAGCCGATCAGCCCGCCGTCGTCCACGTTGTGCGACAGGCGGCCCAACTGCACGTGCTGGCCCAGCTCTTCCAGGATGGCGCCGGTCTGCAGCACCGCGCGCTCGCCCACGTCGCTCTCGGGAAAACCGCCGCCGATGACGATGCGCTCGACCTTGTGCCATGAGGGCTGGCGCAGGAAGCGCTGGATCACCGAGGCCAGTTCCTCGGTGAACTCCTCGATCACGCCGTGCATCACATCGCCGGCCTCCGACGCCTTCTTCGCGCCGAGCACGCGGTCGAGCGCCTTCTTGCTGAGGTCGCGCGAGTGCAGGTCGCCCAGCGGATCCTTGCCCTTCTTGCGGCGGCGCTTGCGCCAGCGCTCGAGCAGTTCCCTGAAGGCGGTCTGGCTCGCCTGGTCGCCGACGAAGCCGTCCTTGTCGCGCAGCTGCAGGCTGTAGCCCTCGACGTGCACGCCGGGAAGGTCGCGCAGGCCGTGCACGTCGGTGGGGGGCAAGGGATCGGGCCGGTCGGCAGGGTTGGCGAGTTTGGTGCCGGCGGCTTCAGGCTTCGCAGCCTTGGAGGGAGAAGACTTCATGAAGCGGAATGATGCGCCCGCCCACCACCCCGGCGCATCGGTTGCGCGCACGACGGCGTGTAGGAGATTGGCGGGTACGCCGAATGCGGCGTTGTCTATAAACTGCCCGCGATGCACCTGCCCCGCTGCCTCCGCCTCCGTTTCTGGCGCTTCGCCTTGCTGCTCTCGCTCACGGGGTTCGGCATGGCCGGCGCCGCGCAGGCCGCGGACGACACCTTGCGCGTGGGCTCCAAGCGCTTCACCGAGTCGTACATCCTGGCCGAGCTGCTGGCGCAGACCGCAGCGCCGCACACCGCCTCTGCGCCCGTCGTGCGGCAGGGGCTGGGCAACACGGCCATCGTGTACGAGGCACTGCGCTCGGGCGCCATCGACCTCTATGCCGAATACACCGGCACCATCGCGCAGGAGATCCTCAAGGGTTCACCCGCCGACACGCGCGAGGCCATGAACGCGTCGCTGGCGCCACTCGGCCTGGGCGTGGCGATTCCCCTGGGGTTCAACGACGGCTATGCGCTCGCGGTGCGCGCCGCCGACGCCGACCGGCTGGGCCTGCGCACCCTGAGCGACCTGGCGAAGCACCCCGAGCTCAAGCTCGGCCTGTCGAACGAATTCATCGGCCGCGCCGACGGCTGGAAGGGCTTGGCCGCGCGCTACGGCTACACGCAGACGCCGAGCGGCCTGGACCACGGCCTGGCCTACGACGCGGTGGCCGCCAAGCAGATCGACGTGATCGACATCTACACCACCGACGCCAAGATCGACCACCTCGGCCTGCGTGTGCTGGAAGACGACAAGAAGTACTTTCCGCGCTACGACGCCGTGGTGCTCTACAAGCTCGACCTGCCCACGCGCCTGCCGCAGGCCTGGGCCGCGCTGAAGACGCTCGAAGGCAAGGTCGACGAGCACGCGATGATCGCGATGAACGCGCGCGCCGAGCTGCAGAGCGTGCCCTTCGACGTGATCGCGCGCGACTTCCTCGCCAGCAGCGGCAAGGACGCGAAGGCGGACCCGAACGCGCAGCGCAAGGAAGAACGGCGCGGCTTCATGGCCAAGCTCTTCGGCCCCGACCTGTGGAAGCTCGCGCGCCAGCACCTGCTGCTGGTGGCGCTGTCGGTGGGCATTGCCATCCTCATCGGCGTGCCGATCGCGATCCTGGTGTTTCCGCATGTGCGGTTGCGCGCGGTGGTGCTGGGCATGGCAAGCCTGATGCAGACCGTGCCGTCGCTGGCGTTGCTGGCGGTGCTGATCTCGATGCTCGGCGCCATCGGTGCCCTGCCCGCGTTGATTGCGCTCACGCTGTACTCGCTGCTGCCGATCATGCGCAACACGGTCACGGGCCTGACCGAGGTGCCCAACGGCTTGCGGATGGCCGGCACCGCGCTGGGCATGACCCCGCCGCAGAGCCTTCAGCTGGTGCTGTTGCCGCTCGCACTGCCGACCTTGCTGGCGGGCGTGCGAACGGCCACGGCCATCGCCATCGGCACCGCGACCATCGCCGCCTTCATCGGTGCGGGCGGGTTCGGTGAGCGCATCGTGACGGGGCTGGCGCTCAACGACCGGGAGTTGCTGATGGCGGGGGCGCTGCCGGCCGCCACGCTGGCGTTGCTGAGCGAGGCGATCTTCGAACTCATCGAGTTCCTGATGCGCCGCAGGCGGCAAGCTCCGCCGAGCTCGCTGCCTTCGCCTTGAAGACGCCTGGAGATCAGGCCAGCGTGTAGGCCGTCTTCACGGTGGTGAAGAACTCCTGCGCGTACTTGCCCTGCTCACGCGGCCCATAGCTCGAACCCTTGCGACCGCCGAACGGCACGTGATAGTCCACACCCGCCGTCGGCAGGTTGACCATCACCATGCCGGCCTGGCTGTGGCGCTTGAAGTGCGTGGCGTGCTTCAGCGAGGTGGTCGCAATGCCGGCCGACAGGCCGAACTCGGTATCGTTGGCCGTGGCCAGTGCCTCTTCGTAGTTCTTCACGCGGATCACGCTGGCCACCGGGCCGAAGATCTCTTCCTTGTTGATGCGCATCGCGGCGGCCGTTTCGCTGAAGAGCGCGGGCGACATGTAGTAGCCGTCGGTCTCCAGCTTCAGCAGCTCGCCGCCGGCGGCCAAGGTGGCGCCTTCGCCCTTGCCGATGGCAACGTACTCCATGTCCTGATCGAGCTGCGACTTCGAAGAGACCGGGCCCACGTCGGTGCCCTGCGCCAGCGCATCGCCCACCTTGATCCTGGCCATGCGCGTCTTCATCGCGTCGATGAACTTGGGGTAGATGCCTTCGGTCACGATGAGGCGGCTCGACGCGGTGCAGCGTTGGCCGGTGGAATAGAACGCGCTCTGCACGCTGAGCTCCACGGCCTGCGCGAGGTCGGCGTCGTCAAGAATCACCTGCGGGTTCTTGCCGCCCATTTCGAGCTGCACCTTCTTGTGGTTAGTGACGCACTGGATCGCGATGTTGCGGCCCACGCCCACCGAGCCGGTGAAGCTGATCGCGTGGATGCCGGGGTGCTTGACCAGCGCCTCGCCGATCACGCTGCCGCGGCCCATCACCAGGTTGAACACGCCCGCGGGAATGCCCGAGCGGCTGATGATTTCGGAGAGCGCCCAGGCGCTGCCCGGCACGAGGTCGGCGGGCTTCAACACCACGCAGTTGCCGAAGGCCAGCGCGGGCGCGATCTTCCAGGCGGGAATGGCGATCGGGAAGTTCCACGGCGTGATCAGGCCGACCACGCCCACCGGCTCGCGCGTGATTTCCACGCCGATGTTGGGACGCACCGACGGCAGCAGCTCGCCCGACAGGCGCAGGCATTCGCCCGCGAAGAACTTGAAGATCTGGCCCGCGCGCGTGGCCTCGCCGATGCCTTCGGCCTTGGTCTTGCCTTCTTCGCGCGCCAGCAGCGTGCCCAGCTCTTCCTTGCGCGCGAGGATCTCGGTGCCGATCTTGTCGAGCGCGTCGGAGCGCGCCTGGATGCTGCCCGTGGCCCAGGCCGGGAAGGCGGCGGTGGCGGCGGCCACGGCGGCATCGACGTGCGATGCGTCGCCCTGCGTGTACTGGCCGAGCACGTCGGACAGGTTGCTGGGGTTGATGTTGGCGCTGTAGCTTGCGCCGGCACGCCATTCGCCGGCGATCAGGTTGTCGAAGTTCTGCATGGGGTGTTCCTTGCTGCTCGATGGAAAGAAAGAAGCCGGAGCGTTGAGGCTCCGGCTGCGGAAAGGGGACAGGGGAAATAAGGAAGTGTGAACCTTCAGCGAACCATGCACGGCCGCTTGTTGTCGAAGGTCCAGTTGGGAATCAGGTACTGCATCGCCTGCGCATCGTCGCGCGCGCCCAGGCCGTGCTTCAGGTACAGCTGGTGCGCCTTCTCGACTTCGGCCATGTCGAGCTCCACACCGAGGCCGCCGCGCGTGGGCACCTTCACGAAGCCGCCCTCGATCTGCAGCGGCGCCTTCGTGAGGCGCTGGCCGTCCTGCCAGATCCAGTGCGTGTCGATGGCCGTCACCTTGCCGGGTGCCGCGGCCGCCACGTGCGTGAACATCGCGAGCGACACGTCGAAGTGGTTGTTCGAATGCGAACCCCAGGTCAGGCCCCAGGCCTGGCACAGCTGCGCCACGCGCACCGAGCCCTGCAGGGTCCAGAAATGCGGGTCGGCCAGCGGAATGTCGACCGACTGCAGCGACAGGCTGTGCACCATCTCGCGCCAGTCGGTGGCGACCATGTTGGTGGCGGTGGGCAGGCCGGTGGCGCGGCGAAACTCGGCCATCACCTCGCGGCCCGAGAACACGCCTTCGGCGCCGCACGGATCTTCGGCATAGGCCATCACGCCGTGCAGGTCGCGGCACAGGCGAATCGCGTCCTGCAACAGCCAGCCGCCGTTGGGGTCGAGCGTGACGCGGGCCTGCGGAAAGCGCTCGTGCAGCGCGCGGATGGCCTCGACCTCTTGTTCGCCGCGCAGCACGCCGCCCTTGAGCTTGAAGTCGGTGAAGCCGTAGCGTGCGTGCGTGGCCTCGGCCAGGCGCACGATGGCCTCGGGCGTCATGGCTTCTTCATGGCGCAGGCGGAACCAGTCGTTGTCGGCGCCGGGGTCGGTCTCGTACGCCAGGCCGGTCTTGGTGCGGTCGCCCACGTAGAAGAGGTACCCGAGCATCTGCACCGCGTCGCGCTGCTGGCCTTCGCCGAGCAGGGCCGCCACGGGGACCTCGAGGAACTGGCCCAGCAGGTCGAGCAGCGCGGCCTCCACGGCGGTGACCGCGTGGATGGTCACGCGCAGGTCGAAGGTCTGCTGGCCGCGCCCGCCGCTGTCGCGGTTGGCGAACGCGTGGCGCATGCTGTTGAGCACGGCGTTGTGCTTGCCGATGGGCTGGCCCACGATGAGGCTGCGCGCGTCTTCCAGCGTCTGGCGGATCTTCTCGCCGCCGGGCACTTCGCCCACGCCGGTGCGCCCGGCGCTGTCGGTCAGGATCAGCAGGTTGCGCGTGAAGAACGGGCCGTGGGCACCGCTCAGGTTCATCAGCATGCTGTCGTGGCCCGCGACGGGGACCACGCGCATGGCGGTGACGGTGGGGGTCTGGCTTTGGCTCATCGGATCGATCAGGTGCGTACGGCCTGGCGGGCCAGCAGTTTCCAGCTTCCGCCCTGCTTTTGCCAGACCCCGAGGATCTTCAGCGCCACCTTGCCGGGCTTGCCCGAGTCGTTGGTGTCGGCGGCGAGCGTGTGGCGCACGATGGCGGTGTTGGCGTCCACCACCTTGATGGTCTGCTCGGTGATGGCGATGGTGACGAAGTCGGACTTGCCGTCCACCAGGTCGGCGATGAAGCTAGCCTTGGTGTCGACCTTGCCGCCCGAATGGCCGTAGCTCAGGTCGTCGGCCACCAGCGCGCCGAGCGCGGCGGCGGTGGGGTCGATCATGGCGATGCGCAGGCGCTCGGCCGCGGCAGCCACTTCGGGCTGCGCCGAGGCGCCGCCGCCCGCGGGCATCATCGCGCAGCCAGAGACCATCGCGGCCGCGGCGGCCACGAGGAAGAACTTCTTGATGGGCATGGGGTCTTGTCTCCGTTGTCGTTTCTTTGCGTCCGTGCGTCCGTGCGGCCGTGCGGCCGTGCGTCCGTGCGTCCGTTCGGCCAGGGCTCCGGGTGCTCTTCTTACTGCGGGCCGAGCGCGTCGATCAGCGCCTTGAGCTCTTCCATCTCGGCGGGCTTCAGGTCGGTCAGCGGTGCGCGCACGGGGCCGGCGTCGTGGCCGACGATCTTGGCGCCGGCCTTCACGATGCTCACGGCGTAGCCCGGCACGCGGTTGCGCAGCTCGAGGTAGGGCATGAAGAAGTTCTTCAGCAAGTGGTGCTGCGTCTTCAGGTCGTCGGCGGCCACGGCCTTGTAGAAGTCCATGGCGGTCTTCGGGATGAAGTTGAAGACAGCCGACGAATACACCGGCGTGCCCATCGCCTTGTAGGCGGCGGCATACACCTCTGCCGTGGGCAGGCCGCCCAGGTAGGCGAAGCGCTCGCCCATGCGCTGGTAGATGGCGACCATGGCTTCGATGTCGCCGATGCCGTCCTTGAAGCCCACCAGGTTGGGGTTGCGCTCGGCCAGGCCGGCCAGCGTCTCGGGCTTGAGGCGGCTCGATGCGCGGTTGTAGACGATCACGCCGAACTTCACGCTCTTGCACACGGCTTCCACGTGCGCGGCCAGGCCTTCCTGGCCGGCTTCGGTGAGGTAGTGCGGCAGCAGCAGGATGCCGTGCGCGCCGGCCTTCTCCGCGGCTTGCGCGCACTGGATGGCAAAGCGCGTCGGGCCGCCGGCGCCGGCAATGATCGGCACCACGCCGCGGCAGGTGTCCACCGCGGTCTTGATGATGCCGGGGTACTCCTCGCCGGTCAGCGAGAAGAACTCGCCCGTGCCGCCGGCCGCGAACAGCGCGCTCGCGCCGTAGGGCGCCAGCCACTCGAGGCGCTTGACGTAGCTTGGCGCGTTGAAGTCGCCGTTGCTGTCGAAGTCGGTCAGCGGGAACGAGAGCAGGCCGGAGCCCATGATGGTCTTGAGTTCTTGCGGGTTCATGGGGATGAGTCCTGTGAAGATTGAAAGAGAAAGAAGAGATTCAGGAAGCAGCCATGCGGCCGCCGCCGGGCCGCCCCAAGGCGGGCCGCGCCTCCCCCTCGGGGGGTGGCGAATTGCACGGAGCGAAGCGAGTGAAAAGCCGGGGGATCAGCATGGCTAGTCGAGCTTGACGTTGGCTTCCTTGATGACCTGCGCCCAGCGCGCGCGCTCCTTGGCAAAGAACTGGTCCTGCTCGGCAACGGTCATGGTCACGACCTCCGCGCCCTGCCCCGCGAGGCGTGCACGGATGTCGGGTGTGCGGATGATGCGCACCAGCTCGCGGTTGAGCCGCGCGATCACCGCGTCGGGCACGCCGCGCGCGGCCACCACGCCCTGCCAGGTGCCCGATTCGTAGCCGGGCGCGCCCTGCTCCGCGATGGTCGGCACGCTGCCGATCAGCGGCATGCGCGTGGCCTTGGACACGGCGATCAGCTTGAGCTTGCCGGCCTGCACCTGCGGATAGGTGGCGAGCATGCCGTTCATGAGCACCTGGGTCTGGCCCGCGACGGTGTCCAGCACGGCCTGCACGCCGCCCTTGTAGGGCACGTACTCCCACTTCGCGCCGATCTTGCGCTGCAGTTCGATGCCGGCCAGGTGCGCGGTGCTGCCGCTGGCGGTGACGGCGAAGTTGAAGTCGCTTTTCTTGGAGAGTTCGACGAGCTCCTTCAGCGTGTTGGCCTGCACCGAGGGGTGCACCACCAGCAGGTGCGGCGAGTAGGCCAGCATGGACACGCTGCGCAGGTCCTTCGACGGATCGAACGGCAGCTTGGGGTACAGCGACGGGCTGATGGCCAGCGCGCCCATGTCGCACAGCATGAGGGTGTAGCCGTCGGCCGGCGCCTTGGCCAGCAGGTCGGCGCCGAGGTTGCCGTTGGCGCCCGCGCGGTTGTCGATGATGACCGACTGCCCCAGCGCTTCCGACAGCGGCTGGCTGATGGCGCGCGCGATGATGTCCGACGAACCGCCCGGCGGGTACGGAACGATGATCTTGATGGGCTTCGAGGGCCAGGTACCGGTGCCGGCCTGTGCGCCTTGCGCGGCCTGCGAGGCCTGGGCAAGGGCGCGCACAGGCAGGCTGGCGGCCAGTGTGGTGGCGAGGGCAGCGCCCAATGCGCCACGTCGGTTGATGCTCATGCTGTCTCCTGATTTGTTCGATGAAGTCGCGGCCTCGCACGCTCCGCCGTGCAAGTTATCAGTCATCGTACAACTAGAAAAACAACTTGTCCAGATCGATGGACAAGAAAAAGTCAGCGGGGGGAGTTGCCGGACGAAGGGCCGCCCTGCCCCGCGCCTGCATCGGCCTTGGCCTTCTGCTGCGCGGCCTCCTGCGCCATGCGCAGCCGCTCGCGGCTGTTGGTCAGGTGGATGCGCATGGCCGCGCGCGCCGACTCGGGGTCGCGCCGCGCAATGGCCGCGTAGATCTCTTCGTGCTCGCGGTTCACGCGGCTCAGGTACGGCGCCCCGCCACCCTCGTGGTTGCGGATGGCGCTGATGCGGGTGCGCGGAATGAGCGTGGTGCCCAGGTGCCGCATGATGTCCGCGAAGTACGGGTTGCCGGTCGACTGCGCAATCTGCAGGTGGAAGCGGAAGTCCGGCCCCACGGTGTCGCCAGCCACGGCCACGTTCTTCTCGAAATCGTCGAGCGCGCTGCGCATGGCGACCAGCTGCTCGTCGGTGCGGCGGCTGGCGGCCAGCCCCGCGGATTCGGTCTCCAGGCTGATGCGCAGTTCCAGCACGGCCAGCACGTCCACCGAGGCGGCGATCTCGCCCGGATCGAGGCGGAACACCCCGCTGGCGCGCGGCTGCAGCACGAAGGTGCCCACGCCGTGCAGCGTCTCGACCAGTCCGCCGGCCTGCAGCTTGGAGAGCGCCTCGCGCACCACGGTGCGGCTCACGCCGTAGGCCTGCATGATGGCCGACTCGGTCGGCAGCTTGTCGCCGGGCCGCAGCGACTGGTTGCGGATCTTGTCGCCCAGGTCTTCCACCAGCCCGTGCGCCAAGCCGCGTGCACGCGGCCGCGGCCGGCCCACGAAGGCAGCGCCCGCCGCCGACCCGCCCGGCGCGGTTTCCACCGGCGCTTCTGATACCAAGGGATTACCCGCACTCGACTGAACCATGGTCACGATGATAATCCCCAACTAGTTGTACGACAACAGATAACTTATCACTCAAAATTCTTGGAAGCCGCGCCGCAAGTGCCCCTGCTTCCATGGAAGCACAGCGGTCTGCACGGCACTCACATGAAGTATTCCCTCGACTTCGCTCCGTTGGCATCGTACTGGCCCGTTTTCGTGAACGGCGCGTGGCTGACGCTCAAGATGACCGCGCTGGCCGTGGTGATCGGCGTCTGCGTCGGCACGCTGGTCGCGTTCGCCAAGCGCAGCCACATCAAGCCGCTGTCCCGCGCCTGCACCGTCTACATCGAGATCGTGCGCAACACGCCGTTCCTGGTGCAGATCTTCCTGCTGTATTTCGGCCTCGCCAGCTTCGGCGTGCGCATGCCGACCTTCGCGGCCGCCGTGCTGGCCATGGTCATCAACATCGCGGCCTACGCCGCCGAGATCATCCGCGCGGGCCTCGAGTCGGTGCCGCGGGGGCAGATCGAGGCGGCCGAATGCCTGGGGCTGTCGAAGTGGCGCATCGGCTGGCACGTGATGCTGCAGCCGTCCATCGAGAAGGTGTACCCCGCCCTCACGAGCCAGTTCCTGCTGATGATGCAGGCCTCGGCCATGGCCTCGCAGATCTCGGCCGAAGAGCTCACGGCCATCGCCAACACCGTGCAGTCGGACACCTTCCGCTCGCTGGAGACCTACATCGTGGTCGCGGCGCTGTACCTGGTGCTGTCGCTGTTCATCAAGCTGGTGACCTGGGCGCTGGGCGAGTACATGTTCCGCCGCCGCCGCGTCATTCGGCGCGCCGCCGCGCAGGCCGGCAAGGTGCAACCCGCAGCGGGCGCCGACGCGTCCGCAGCCACGGTCGCCGTGCACGGGAGCGCCGCATGAGCATCGGCCACTTCACCTTCACGCACCTGATGTACTTGGTGCAGTCCATCGGCTGGACGCTGCTGCTGTCGGCGCTCGCCTTCGTGCTCGGCGCGGTCGGCGGCTTCGGGCTCATGCTCGCGCGCATCTCGCCGCGGCCGTGGCTGCGCTGGTTCGCGGTGCTCTACATCGAGTGCATCCAGGGCATTCCGCTGCTGATCCTGCTGTTCATCGTGTACTTCGGGCTGTCGGTGTACGGCCTGTCGCTGCCCTCGCTGGTGGCCGCCGGGCTGGCGATGATGATCTACGTCAGCGCCTACCTGGGCGACATCTGGCGCGGCTGCATCGAGGCCATGCCCAAGCCGCAGTGGGAAGCCGCCGAATGCCTGGCCTTCTCGCGTTGGCAGACGCTGCGCCTGGTGATCATTCCGCAGGCCGTGCGCCTGTCGCTGCCGCCCACGGTCGGCTTCCTGGTGCAGATCATCAAGATGACCTCGCTGGCCTCGGTGATCGGCTTCGTCGAGCTCACGCGGGCCGGCCAGATCATCAACAACACCATCTTCCAGCCCTTCCTGGTTTTCTTCCTGGTCGGCGCTTTCTATTTCGCCCTGTGTTATCCGCTGTCGCGTTGGAGCGAAGCGATGGAGAAGAAGCTCAATGTCGCCAATCGTTAAGCCTATGCCGGGCCGCTCCCAAGAAGGCCTGGCCTCCCCCTCGGGGGGTGGCGAAGCACACGAAGTGGCAAGCCGGGGGGCCATCGTCAAGCTGGACCACGTCTACAAGAGCTTCGGTGCCAACCAGGTTCTGAAGGGCGTTTCGTTCGAGGTCGCCAAGGGCGAGATGATCGCCATCATCGGCGCCAGCGGCTCGGGCAAGAGCACGGCGCTGCGCTGCATCGACCGCCTCGAGGTCATCGACAAGGGCACCATCGAGGTCTGCGGCATCCGCGTCGACAGCCCCGGCGTCGACCTGAAGCAGCTGCGCCTCGAAGTGGGCATCGTGTTCCAGAGCTACAACCTGTTCCCCCACCTCACGGTGCAGGAGAACATCATGCTGGCGCTGCGCCACGTGAAGAAGCAGTCGCGCGGCGAAGCAGCCGAAGTGGCCATCCGCGTGCTCGACCAGGTCGGCCTCAAAGCCAAGGCCGACGCCTACCCCGAACAACTCTCCGGCGGCCAGCAGCAGCGCGTGGCCATCGCGCGTTCGCTCGCCATGTCGCCCAAGGTGATGCTGTTCGACGAGGTCACCTCCGCGCTCGACCCGCAGCTCACCGGCGAAGTGCTGCGCGTGATGGAAGACCTCGCGGCCGGGGGCATGACCATGCTGCTGGTCACGCACGAGATGGCCTTCGCCAAGCGCGTGGCCGACCGGATCATCTACATGCACCAGGGCACGGTCTGGGAGACCGGCCCCGGCGAAATGCTCGACGCGCCCAAGACGCAGGAGCTGCGCGCCTTCCTGAACAACGGGCTGTAAGCAGGCAGCCCGGGTCATCAAAGTCATTCACCTCCCATACCAATTCACTCCAGGAGACATTCAATGAAACTCGGCAACCTCTTCACCCGTACCTGCATCGCGCTGGCCCTCGTGGGCGGCGTCGCGCAAGCGGCGATGGCCGACCAGCTCGACGACATCAAGAAGGCCGGCAAGGTGCGCGTGGCCATCGCCATGGGCACGCCGCTGTTCTCCTTCGCCGACGCCAACCTGCAGCCCACCGGCTCCGACGTCGACACCGCCACGCAGCTGGCGAAAGACCTGGGCGTGAAGCTCGAGATCGTCTCGATCACCAACGCCGCGCGCGTGCCCACGCTGCAGGCACAGCGCGCCGACCTGGTCATTGCCGACCTGTCGATCACGCCCGAGCGCGAGAAGGTCGTCGATTTCTCGGTGCCCTACGCGGTCATCAGCATCATCGTGGGCGGCCCCAAGAGCATCAAGGTGGCCGACTACGCCGACCTGAACGGCAAGCGCATCGGCCTGACGCGCGCCACCGTGAACGACACGCTCACCACGCAGCAGGCCAAGGGCGCCGAGATCGTGCGCTACGAGGACGACGCCACGCTCATCACCTCGATGGTCACGGGCCAGATCGACCTGTTCTCCAGCACGCCGTCGAACCTCAGCGAAATGATCAAGCAGGCACCGGCCAAGAACCTGGAGCTGAAGTTCGGCCAGAAGGACTTCGACCTGGGCATCGCGCTGAACAAGGAACAGCCCAAGCTCAAGGAATGGGTGAACAACTGGGTCGTCGCGAACCAGAAGAACGGCAAGCTGAACGCCATCTACAAGAAGTACCACGGCCGCGACCTGCCGGAACGCATCACCAAACTCTGAACGGACGAGCAACGATGGAAGCCTCGAACAACAAACTCAACAGGCTGCTGCTGACCGGCGCGGCCGGCGGCCTCGGCAAGGTGCTGCGCGAGCGGCTCAAGCCCTATGCCGAGGTGCTGCGGCTGTCCGACATCGCCTCGCTGGCGCCCGCCGCGGACACGCACGAAGAGGTGCAGCCCTGCGACCTCTCGGACAAGGCGGCCGTCGATGCGCTGGTGAGCGGCTGCGACGCCATCGTCCACCTGGGCGGCGTGTCGGTCGAGCGTCCGTTCGAGGAAATCCTCGAGGCCAACATCAAGGGCGTGTTCCACATCTACGAGGCCGCGCGCCGCCACGGCGTGAAGCGCGTGGTGTTCGCCAGTTCGAACCACGTGATCGGCTTCTACGAGCAGAGCGAACACATCGACGCGCACGCCGCGCGGCGGCCCGACGGCTACTACGGCCTGTCGAAGTCCTTCGGCGAGGACGTGGCGCAGTTCTACTTCGACCGCTGGGGCATCGAGACCGTGAGCATCCGCATCGGCTCTTCCTTCCCCGAGCCGCTCAACCGCCGCATGATGAGCACCTGGCTGAGCTACCGCGACCTGACCACGCTGATCGAGAAGTCGCTGTTCACGCCCGGCGTGAAGCACACGGTGGTCTACGGCATGTCGAACAACCGCGACGTGTGGTGGGACAACAGCGCCGCCGCGCACCTGGGCTTCGTGGCGCAGGACGGCTCGGAGGTGTTCCGCGACAAGGTCGAGCAGCAACCGCCCGTGGCGCCGAGCGACCCGAACGCCATCTACCAGGGCGGCGCCTTCACGGCCCAGGGCCCGTTCGGCGACTGAACGCGCCGCACCCCATCCGATGATGCAAGCCGAACTCGTTCTCGACGCGCGCAACGCCACCGGTGAAAGCCCGGTGTGGCATGCCGCGCAGCAGGCGCTTTACTGGGTCGACATTCCGGCGCGCACGCTGAACCGCTGGCACGCGGGCGAAGGCCATGCGCAATGGACGGCGAACGAGATGATCGCCTGCATTGCACCGCGTGCCGACGTGCCGGGCGAATGGATCGCCGGCATGGAAAGCGGCCTGTTCTCGCTGAAGCCGCAGGCCGACGGCACGCTGGCCGCCACGTCGCTCGCGCCCGTCGCGCACGCGGCCCCGGCCATGCGCTTCAACGACGGCCGCTGCGACCGGCAAGGCCGCTTCTGGGCCGGCACGATGCTGCTCGACATGGCCGCCGGCAAGCGCGTCGGCCGCCTCTACAGCCACGCAAAGGGCGACAGCGGCGCCGCCCTGCGCATGGACGACTTCATCGTGCCCAACGGCCTGGCCTTCAGCCCCGACGGCCGCACGATGTACCTGTCGGACTCGCACCCCACGGTGCAGGCCGTCTGGGCCTTCGACTACGACACCGGCAGCGGCACGCCAGGCAACCGCCGCCTGTTCGTCGACATGAAGCCGCTGCCCGGGCGCCCCGACGGCGCCGCCATGGACACCGACGGCTGCTACTGGATCTGCGGCAACGACGCGGGCCTGGTGCACCGCTTCACGCCCGACGGCCGGCTCGACCGCTCGCTGCAGGTGCCGGTGAAGAAGCCCGCCATGTGCGCCTTCGGTGGCCCCGGCCTCGACACCCTGTTCGTGACTTCCATTCGACCCGGCGGCATCGACCTGTCGGACCAACCACTGGCCGGCGGCGTGTTCGCGCTGCGGCCCGGCGCGCAGGGTCTCGCGGAACCCGCTTTCGGCATCTGAGCCTGTTGTTCATCCGCTGCGTTTTCTTTTCATCCACCGAGGAGCATCAAAAATGAAATCACTACAAATGAAGAAGCTGTCGGGCCTGATCGCGATCGGCCTGATCGCCCTCACGGCATCTCACGTCACCATGGCGCGGACCTTCCGATCCGCCGAGGTGCACGCGAAGGACTTCCCCACCAACCAGGCGGTGAAGTTCATGGGCGACGAGCTGTCGAAGGCCACCGGTGGCAAGGACAACATCAAGATCTTCGCGGACAGCTCGCTGGGCTCGGAGAAGGACACGGTCGAGCAGGTGAAGATCGGCGCGCTGGACATGGTGCGCGTGAGCAGCGCGTCCTTCCACGGCATCGTGCCGGAGTCGGTGATTCCGTCGCTGCCCTTCCTGTTCCGCGACATCGAGCATTTCCGCAAGGCCATGTACGGCCCGGCCGGCGACAAGGTGCTGGCCGCCTTCGAAAAGGCCGGCTTCATCGGCCTGTGCATGTATGAAAGCGGCGCGCGCTCGGTGTACGCCAAGAAGCCGATCAAGTCGGTGGCCGACATGAAGGGCCTGAAGATCCGCGTGCAGCCCTCCGACCTGATGGTGAGTCTGGTGAGCGCCACCGGCGCCTCGCCCACGCCCATGCCCATCGCCGAGGTCTACACCGGCCTGAAGACCGGCCTGGTGGACGCCGCCGAGAACAACTACCCCTCGTACGAAGAAGCCAAGCACTTCGAGGCCGCGCCGGTCTACTCGGAGACCATGCACGTCATGACGCCCGAGGTGCTGGTGTTCTCCAAGAAGATCTGGGACACGCTCACCAAGGAAGAACAGGTCGCGATCCGCAAGGCCGCGAAAGACTCGGTGCCCTATTACGTGAAGCTGTGGGAACCGCGCGAGAAGGACGCCAAGGCCGCTGTCATCAAGGGCGGCGCCAAGATCGTGGCGGCCTCCGAGATCGACCGCAAGGGCTTCGTCGAGGTCGAGAAGCCGGTGTGGGACAAGTTCGCGACCACGCCGGAGCAGAAGGCGCTGGTGCAGGAAATCGTCAACACCAAGTGACGCACGCCGGACATGAGCTTGCTTACCTCACTGAACGCACGGCTGTCGCGCTGGGCCATGTACATCGCGTGCGTGTGCCTTGTCGGCCTGCTCGGGGTCGTCGTCTATGGCGTGGTGCTGCGCTACGTCTTCAATGACGCCCCGCCGTATGTCGAGCAGGTCGCGCTGCTGCTGGTGATCTCGGTCGCCATGTTCGGCGCTTCCGCCGGCGTGCGGGACGCCGGCCACATCGGCCTGGACTCGCTGGTGAAGGCGTTGCCGCCGAAGGCGCAGTTCTGGTGCAAGACGCTTGTCTATGTGCTGACCATCGGCTTCGCCGTCGCGTTGTTCGCGGGCGGCGCCGAGATGGCCGCCTCCACGCGCGAATCGACCATTCCCACGCTGGGCATGTCGGAGGCCGTGCGCTACCTGCCGATTCTCTTCGCGGGGGTGCTGATCACCCTCTTCTCCCTCGAGCACCTGGCTGCTCAGTTCACAGGCCAGAAGGTCGTTCCATCATGGCATTGACAGTGCTGTCGCTGAGCTTCGTGCTCTTCCTGCTGCTCGGCATGCCGGTGGCCTTTGCCATCGGCCTGAGCTGCCTGGCCACGTTCGCCTACGAGGGCCTGCCGTTCGAGACCGCCATCCAGATGATGGTCTCGGGCATGAACGTGTTCTCGTTCCTTGCCATTCCGTTCTTCATCTTCTCGGGCGAGCTGATGCTGCACGGCGGCATCGCCGACAAGATCGTGGCCTTCGCGCGCAGCCTGGTGGGCCACTGGAAGGGCGGCCTGGGGCTGGCCAACGTGGTGGCCTCGACGCTGTTCGGCGGCGTCTCGGGTTCGCCGGTGGCCGACACCTCGGCCATGGGCGGCGTGATGATCCCGATCATGAAACGCGAGGGCTACAGCGCGGCCTATGCGGTGAACGTGACGACGCATGCGTCGCTCTCGGGCGCGCTGATGCCGACCTCGCACAACATGATCATCTATGCCTTCGCCGCGCAGGCCGCGGTGGGCACCATCGACGGCCACATCATCAAGGGCGTGTCCATCGGCGACCTGATGTTCGCGGGCCTGATCCCGGTGTTCTGGATCATGGTGTGCATGCTGGTGGCGGCCTACTGGCAAGCGGCCAAGCACGGCTACCCGAAGCGCACCGACGGCAGCACCATGGTCGAGCGCTTTCCGGGCTGGGGCATGGTGGCCAAGACCTTCCTGGCGGCCATTCCCGGCCTGATGGTGATCGTGATCATCCTGGTGTGCGTGATGAAGGGCGTGGCCACGGCCACCGAGGCGGCGGCCATCGCGGTGACGTACTCGCTGCTGCTCACGGTGGTGGCCTACCGCACGATGACGCGCGAGAAGCTCTTCAAGTCGCTGGCCAAGGCCTCCAAGACCACCGGCGTGATCCTGCTGCTGATCGGCGTGTCGAACATGCTGCGCTACCAGATGGCCTACCTGGAGATTCCGGACGCCATCGAGACGGTGCTGCTGGCGGCCACCTCCAGCCCCTGGCTGATGCTGCTCTACATCAACATCATCCAGATCTTCCTGGGCATCTTCCTGGACATGGCGGCGCACATCCTGATCACCACGCCGCTGTTCCTGCCGCTGGCCATCCAGATGGGCGTGGGCCCGGTGCAGTTCGGGATGATGCTGCTGCTGAACTGCGCACTGGGCCTGGTGCATCCGCCGGTGGGCACGGTGCAGTTCATCGGCTGCGCGATCGGGAAGATATCCATCGGGGAGGCGACGAAGACCGCCTGGCCCTACTATCTGGCGATCTTCATCGCCATCACCCTGGTGACCTACGTGCCGGCCTTCTCCACCTGGCTGCCCACGATGCTGACCGGCCACAAGGTGCTGTAAGCAACAAGAGGTCCTCACGATGAGCCATCCCGCCTCCGGAGCGTCGCCGCTCTACATCCGCATCCACACCGACGACAACGTGGCCATCGTCGCGAACGACGGGGGCCTGAAGGCCGGCACGTCGTTCGCCGACGGCCTCGTGCTGGTCGACAACGTGCCCCAGGGCCACAAGGTCGCACTGGCCGACCTGGCCGAAGGCGGCGAGATCCGCCGCTACAACGTGGTGATCGGCTACGCGCTGAAGGCGCTGCCGCGCGGCAGCTGGGTGCACGAGCGCGTGATGCGCATGCCCGTGGCACCCGAGCTCGACGGCCTGCCCATCGCCACCGTCAAGCCCCCTGCCCTGCCGCCGCTGGAGGGCTACACCTTCGAGGGCTACCGCAACGCCGACGGCTCGGTGGGATCGCGCAACATTCTGGCCATCACCGAGACCGTGCAGTGCGTGGCCGGCGTGATCGACTTCGCGGTGCAGCGCATCAAGGCCGAGCTGCTGCCCAGATACCCGAACGTGGACGACGTGGTGGGCCTGGCCCACGGCTACGGCTGCGGCGTGGCGATCGACGCGCCCGACGCCATCGTGCCCATTCGCACGCTGCGCAACATCAGCCTCAACCCGAACTTCGGCGGCGAGGTGATGGTGGTGAGCCTGGGCTGCGAGAAGCTGCAGCCCGAGCGGCTGCTGCCGCCGGGGACCATTCCCATCGTCGACAAGCGCGGCGAGGCCGCGAACGCCGAGGGCGCTGCCGCACTCGACGTGGTCTGCCTGCAGGACGACGAGCACATCGGCTTCATGTCGATGATCGACGCAGTCATGCGCCAGGCCGAGGAGCACCTGGTGCGCCTGAACGCGCGCCGCCGCGAGACCGTGCCCGCCAGCGAGCTGGTGGTGGGCGTGCAGTGCGGCGGCAGCGACGCTTTTTCGGGCGTCACCGCCAACCCCGCCGTGGGCTTTTGCACCGACCTGCTGGTGCGCGCGGGCGCCACGGTGATGTTCTCCGAAGTGACCGAGGTGCGCGACGGCATCGACCAGCTCACCGCGCGCGCGTCCACCCCCGAGGTGGCCGCGGCCATGATCCGCGAGATGGCCTGGTACGACGCCTACCTGGAAAAAGGCCGCGTCGACCGCAGCGCCAACACCACGCCGGGCAACAAGAAGGGCGGGCTGTCGAACATCGTCGAGAAGGCGATGGGCTCGATCGTGAAGTCGGGCTCGGCACCCATCAGCGGCGTGCTGGCACCCGGCGAGAAGGTGGCGCAGAAGGGCCTGATCTACGCCGCCACGCCGGCCAGCGACTTCATCTGCGGCACGCTGCAGCTGGCCGCCGGCATCAACCTGCATGTGTTCACCACCGGCCGCGGCACGCCCTACGGGCTGGCCGAGGTGCCGGTGATCAAGGTGGCCACGCGCAGCGACCTCGCGCGCCGCTGGCACGACCTGATGGACGTGAACGCGGGCCGCATCGCCGACGGCGACGCCACCATCGAGGACATCGGCTGGGAAATGTTCCACCTGATGCTCGACGTGGCCAGCGGCCGCAAGAAGACCTGGGCCGAGCACTGGAAGCTGCACAACGCGCTGGTGCTGTTCAACCCGGCGCCGGTCACCTGAAGCGCCCCCATACCGCACATACCGCACATACCGCGCACACGGAACCAAGGAGCACCCCGACATGGAAGACCTCAAGGACAAGACCGCCCTCGTCACCGGCGCGAGCACCGGCATCGGCGCGGCCGTGGCCGTCGCCTTCGCCGCGCGCGGCATGCGCGTGGCGGTGCACTACAACAGCTCGGCGGCCGCGGCCAACGAGGTGGTCGAGACCATCCGCGCGGCCGGCGGCGCGGCCATTGCCGTGAAGGCCGACGTGCGCGACACCGGCGCCATCCGCGAGGGCGTGAAACAGACGGTGGCCGAGTTCGGCTGCATCGATGTGCTGGTGAACAACGCGGGCAGCCTGGTCAAGCGCGTGCCCATCGCCGAATTCGACGACGCGCTGTTCGACGAGGTGATGCACATCAACGCGCGCTCGGTGCTCGCCTACTGCCGCGAAGTGGTGCCGCTGATGCGTGCGCAGGGCGGCGGCAGCATCATCAACGTGACCTCGGTCGCGGCGCGCACCGGCGGCGGGCCGGCCGCCTACCTGTACGCGGGCGCCAAGGGCTTCGTGAGCACGGCGACGCACGGCCTGGCCAAGGAACTGGTGGGCGACCGCATCCGCGTGAACGCGGTGGCGCCGGGCGTGATCCAGACGCCGTTCCAGGACCGCTTCTCGACACCCGCGATGCTGGAGAACTTTCGCGCGAGCATCCCGATGGGGCGCCTGGGCACGTCCGAGGAATGCGTGGGCGCCTTCTTGTACCTGGCCTCCGAACAGCTCTCGGGCTACGTCACGGGACAGGTCATCGAAGTGAACGGAGGGCAGTACATGCCCTGACGCGCAAGGACAGTGAGGAAGCCCACAGAGGAAGCATTCCCGGGGCTGAAGGATCAGATCAACAACGGAGACAAAAGACATCATGCAACGAAGCCAATTCGTGCGCGGCATTGCCGCGCTCTCGGCCACCGCCGCCCTCTCGCTGGGGCTGGCCGCGCCGGCCGCGGCGCAGGCCGATTTCCCCAACCGCACCATCGAGCTGCTGGTGCCCTACCAGCCCGGCGGCGGCACCGACGGCCTGGCGCGCGCCTTCTCGGAAGCCAGCCGCAAGCACATCTCGCAGAGCATCGTGATCGTGAACCGCCCCGGTGCGGGCGGCGCCATCGGCTGGACCGAGGTCATCAACGCCAAGCCCGACGGCTACAAGCTCGCGGTGCTCACGGTCGAGCTGCTGACGCTGCCGCACCTGGGCCTGGCCAAGTTCAACTACGACGACTTCCAGCCCATCGCCCAGCTCAACGCCGACCCGGCCGCGATCACCGTGAAGGCGGACGCGCCGTGGAACACCATCGAGGAGTTCCTGGCCGCCGCCAAGAAGTCGCCCGAGAGCGTGCGCGTGGGCAACTCGGGCAACGGCTCGATCTGGCACCTGGCCGCGGCGGCGCTGGAAGACAAGACCGGCGCCAGGTTCGGCCACATCCCGTTCCAGGGCGCGGCGCCCGCGGTGCTGGCGCTGCTCGGCGGCCACATCGAGGCGGTGGCGGTGAGCCCGGCCGAAGTCACCACGCACGTGCAGGGCGGCAAGCTCAAGGTGCTGATGGTGATGGCCGACAAGCGCGTGAAGGGCTTCGAGAAGGTGCCCACCGCCAAGGAGCGCGGCATCGACCTGTCGATCGGCACCTGGCGCGGCCTCGGCGCGCCGAAGAACACGCCGCCCGAAGTGATGGCCAAGCTGCGCGAGATGACCGCCAGGACCGCCGCCGAGCCGCTGATGCACGAGGTGATGGACAAGCAGAACCTGGGCTACGTCTACACCGACGGCGCCGTGTTCAAGGAGACGCTGGCCAAGGACAACGTGTACTTCAAGCAGCTGATCACCAAGCTCAACATCAAGCCCTGAACGCCGCCGCCATGAAAGCAACCACCACCATCGCGTCTGTGCTGTGCCTGGCCGCGGCCGCCGCTGCAACCGCTACGGCCTCGGCCGCGACCTGGGTCTATGTGTCCAACGCCGACAGCCAGGAGATCTCGGTGCTCGAGCTGGACCGCGCCCAGGGCGTGCTCAAGCCCGTGCAGACGCTCCACGTCGGCGGCACGGTGATGCCGATGGTGGTGAGCCACGACAAGCGCGTGCTGTACGCCGCGCTGCGCTCGCAGCCGTTTCGCGTCACGGCGCTGTCGATCGACGCCGCCACGGGCAAGCTGCAGAAGCTGGGCGAGGCGCCGCTGGCCGACAGCATGGCCAACATCGACCTGGACGCGAGCGGCAAGTGGCTGTTCGCGGCCTCCTACCAGGGCGGGAAGATCACGGTCAACGCCATCGGCAAGGACGGCGCGGTGGGCCCGGTGCACCAGCTGATCCAGACCGCGCCCAACGCGCACGCGATCCATGCCGACGCCGCCAACCGCTTCGTGCTGGCCACCAGCCTGGGCGGCGACAACGTGTCGAGCTGGCGCTTCGACGCCGAGAAGGGGCTGCTCGCGCCCAACGATCCGCCGCTGACCACGACCACGGCAAAGTCGGGCCCGCGCCACTTGACGTGGGACAAGGCACAGCGCCATGTCTACCTGCTCGACGAGCTCGACGCGGCGCTGCACGTGTTCGCATGGGACGCCGCGCGCGGCACGCTCAAGCTCGAACAGAGCACGACCACGCTGCCCGCCGGCTTCACCGGCAAGCCGTGGGCCGCCGACCTGCACCTGACGCCCGACGGGCGCTACCTGTACGCGTCGGAACGCACGTCGAGCACGCTGTCGGCCTTCAAGGTCGACGCCGCCACCGGCCAGCTGCAGCCGCTGGGCCAGACGCCGACCGAGAAGGGTCCGCGCGGCTTCGCGATCGACCCGGCCGGCCGCTACCTGATTGCCGCGGGGCAGGAGTCGCACGGCATCTCGATGTACGCCATCGACGGCGCCACCGGCGCGCTGGGCAAGCCGCAGCACCTGGACGTGGGCAAGAACCCGAACTGGGTCGAGATCGTCGACATGCCCTGACGGCGCCTCGCCACCAAACGAACGAACAAACCAAGGAGACCTTCACATGCAACGCCGAACACTCATCCGAACCGCCCTCGCCTCCTCGCTCGCCGCGGGCCTGCCCGCCGCCTTCGCGCAGGGCAGCGGCAACTGGCCCACGGGCAAGGCCATCACCTACCTCGTGCCGTTCCCGGCCGGCGGCACCACCGACGTGCTGGGCCGCCTGATCGCGCAGAAGCTCGGCACCGTGCTGGGCACGAGCGTGATCATCGACAACAAGGGCGGCGCCGGCGGCAGCGTGGGCTCCGAAGTTGGCTCGCGCGCGGCACCCGATGGCTACACGCTGGTGGGCGGCACCATCAGCTCGCACGCGATCAACGTGAGCCTGTACCCGAAGATCGGCTACGACCCGCAGAAATCCTTTGCGCCGGTGACGCTCATCGGCACCAACCCGGTGGTGCTGGTGGTGAACCAGGCCAGCCCCTACAAGACGCTGAAGGACGTGATCGCGGCGAGCAAGGCCAAGCCGGGCGGGCTGTCTTCGGCCTCGGCCGGCACGGGCACCTCGCAGCACCTGGCGCTGGAACTGATGGCCTACAAGTCGGGCGTGAAGTTCACGCACATCCCGTACAAGGGCAGCGGCCCGGCCATCCAGGACGCCATTGGCGGCCAGGTCGACATGATGTTCGACACCACGGTGGTGGCGGGCCCGCACATCCAGAGCGGCAAGCTGCGCGCCATTGCGGTCACCTCGTCGAAGCGCCTGGCCTCGATGCCCGACGTGCCGACGATCGCCGAATCCGGCGTGCCGGGCCTGCAGGACTTCGAGGTGGTGTCGTGGCAGGCGATCTTCGTGCCCGCGGGCACGCCCGCGCCGGTGGTCGACAGGCTGCACACCGAGATCCGCACGATCCTGTCCACGCCGGAAATGCAGGACAAGCTCAAGGGCTTCGGCATGGAGCCGGCCGACCTGAGCACCAAGCAGATCGCGGCGTTCCAGAAGGCCGAGGTGGAGAAATGGGCGCAGGTGATCAAGGCCGCGGGGATCAAGGCGGACTGAACGCCCGGCGCAAGAGGCGTACTGGCGTATCAGCGCCGCGCGCGAAGGCCGCGCGCGGCGCCGCAAACCGAGGGAAGCTTCCTACGCCTTCCCCGGGAAGCCCTTTATAGAATGCCCCTCCGATTCCGCATTCCAGGCCCTCCCCACGTGTCCGACCGCTCCGCAGTACTGCCCCAATACCTGTTCCCCAAACAGGCCCTGACCAATTTCGCCGGCTGGGTCGCGGGCAAGGAACGGGGCGCCGTCACGACGTGGATCATCCGGCGCTTCGTGGCCAAGTACGGCGTGGACATGGGCGAGGCGCTTGAGTCGGACATCCAGCACTACAAGAGCTTCAACCAGTTCTTCACGCGCGCGCTCAAGCCCGGCGCGCGCCCGCTCGCGCAGACCGACCTGATCTGCCCGGTGGACGGCGCGATCAGCCAGTTCGGCGCGATCCAGGGCGACCAGATCTTCCAGGCCAAGGGCCACAACTACAGCACCACCGCACTGGTGGGCGGCGACGCCACGCTGGCCGCGAAGTTCGCGCACGGCAGCTTCGCCACGCTGTACCTGAGCCCGAAGGACTACCACCGCATCCACATGCCCTGCGACGGGCGGCTGGTGCGCATGATCCACGTGCCCGGCGACCTGTTCTCGGTGAACCCGACCACGGCGCGCGGCGTGCCCGGCCTGTTCGCGCGCAACGAGCGCGTGGTGTGCGTCTTCGAGTCGGCGCGCGGGCCTTTCGTGCTGGTGCTGGTGGGTGCCACCATCGTCGGCAGCATGGCCACGGTGTGGCACGGCGTGGTGAACCCGCCGCGCGTGGGCGAACTGCGCGAGTGGAGCTACAACGACCAGCAGATCGACATCCGCAAGGGCGACGAGATGGGCCGTTTCCTGCTCGGCTCGACCGTCGTCATGCTGTTCCCCAAGCCCGCGCTGGCCTTCAACCCCGAGTGGGCGCCGGGGCGCGCCATCCGGCTGGGCGAGGCCATGGCCGATTACGCGACACTCTGAGGCGAATTTGTGAGGCTTTGTCTCACAACCCGCATGCAGCATGCCCTGACAGCTATAAAACTAGTAGCATCCTCATCCTTTGCGCTATAGTGACCGGCCCACAGAACGGTCCCTGACCAACCACAAGAACACGAGACATCGGTCGGCCCCCAGGCCGGTGGCTCGCCCAGCTTCGAGGAGATGATGTCGATGAGTACCAAGGAAAACGCAGCCGTCAGCCAGTTGCTTGCCCTGCTCGAAGCCCGTTACGCGCTGCGCGTGCTCTGGGCCCTGCGCGACGGCCATGCCCAGACCTTCCGCCTGCTGCAGGACAGCGTGGGCGGCATCACTCCCAACACGCTGAACACCCGCATCAAGGAGCTGCGCGAGGCCGGCCTCGTCGGCCACGGCAGCGAGGGCTACAGCCTCACGCTGAGCGGGCAGGACCTGCTCAAGCGGCTGTCCGACCTGCAGGCCTTCGCGGGCAAGTGGCAGCTGGGCCAGCTCAAGAAGGCGGCGGTGGCGGTGCCCGCTCCCTCAGCAGCTGCACCTGCACCGGCGGCGGCGCAGGCGGCGTCCGATGCTTCGGGCGCACCCGCCGTTGCCGCGTCTCCCGCCCCCGTGGCGGCACCCGCTTCCGCGCCGGTCCCGCCCGCGCCGTCCACGGACGACAGCAGCAAAGGCTGAGCGACGACAGGCCGCCTCGGCCGGCCTCGGTAAACTCCCCGCCTTCGATTCCATTTCACACCCATCGACGCAAGGAGCGTTTCCCATGCCTACCACTCCCTCCGGCCTGCAATACGAAGACACCGAAGTCGGCACCGGCGCCGAAGCCAAGGCCGGCCAGCACGTGCATGTGCACTACACCGGCTGGCTCTACAACGACGGCGTGCAAGGCGCCAAGTTCGACTCCAGCCGCGACCGCAACGACCCGTTCGCGTTCTCGCTGGGCGCCGGCCAGGTCATCAAGGGCTGGGACGAAGGCGTGGCCGGCATGAAGATCGGCGGCAAGCGCACGCTGATCATTCCCGCATCGCTGGGCTATGGCGCCCGCGGCGCCGGCGGCGTGATCCCCCCGAACGCCACCCTGAAGTTCGACGTCGAACTGCTCGACGCGCACTGAGCGTTCGAAACACAGGCTCCAAGGCCCGGTTTCGGGCCTTTTTCATGCCTGAGCGGCCGTTTTCCTCCGCTTTTTGCCGCATTTTTTGGCTTGAAATGCCCCCAGCCAGCCCCAAGTGGCTGGCTATCGTTTGTTTTCCGGCGCACGCCGTTCTTTGAAAAATGACTGACCCGCAACAATCCGCACAGAATTCGCAAATGCTGCAAGGCGAGCCCAGCCCCGAAGAACTGGAGGCCGCGCAAGCCGCCAACGAAGCCGATGCCCTCGCCGCCCTGGCCACGGCCCAGGCCGAACTGGCTACGCTGCAGGCCAAGAACACCGAGCTGGCCGACCAGTACCTGCGCGCCCAGGCCGACGTGCAGAACGCCCGCCGCCGCGCCGACGACGAGATCACCAAGGCCCGCAAGTTCGCCGTCGAGGCGTTTGCCGAGAGCCTGCTGCCGGTGACCGACAGCCTCGAAGCCGGCCTGGCTATCAAGGACGCCACCCCCGAGCAGATCCGCGAAGGCGCCGAAGCCACGCTGCGCCAGCTGAAGAGCGCGCTCGAACGCAACAAGGTGATCGAAGTGGCCCCGGCCGCCGGCACCAGGTTCGACCCGCACCAGCACCAGGCCATCTCGGTGGTGCCCGCCGACCAGGAACCCAACACCGTGGTGACCGTCCTGCAGAAGGGCTACACCATCAACGAGCGCGTGCTGCGCCCGGCGCTGGTGACGGTCAGCGCGCCCAAGTAAACGGCACACCCGTACACAAGATTCCCACAGGAAATCCCCGCGTCATCCCTTGAATCGCGCCGGGTTATCCACAAGTTCATAACAACATATTTTTCAGGCTTTCAGGAGTACAGAACATGGCAAAGATCATCGGCATCGACCTCGGCACCACCAACTCGTGCGTGTCGATCATGGAAGGCAACACCACGCGTGTGATCGAGAACTCGGAAGGTGCGCGCACCACGCCGTCGATCGTCGCGTACCAGGAAGACGGTGAAGTGCTGGTCGGTGCCTCGGCCAAGCGCCAGGCCGTCACCAACCCCAAGAACACGCTGTACGCGATCAAGCGCCTCATCGGCCGCAAGTTCGGGGAAAAGGAAGTCCAGAAGGACATCGACCTGATGCCCTACACCATCGCCAAGGCCGACAACGGCGACGCATGGGTGGAAGTGCGCGGCAAGAAGATGGCCCCGCAACAGGTCAGCGCCGACATCCTGCGCAAGATGAAGAAGACCGCCGAAGACTACCTCGGCGAAACCGTGACCGAAGCCGTGATCACGGTGCCGGCCTACTTCAACGACGCCCAGCGCCAGGCCACCAAGGACGCCGGCCGCATCGCCGGCCTCGACGTGAAGCGCATCATCAACGAGCCCACCGCCGCGGCCCTGGCCTTCGGCCTGGACAAGCAGGACAAGGCCGACCGCAAGATCGCCGTGTATGACCTGGGCGGCGGCACCTTCGACGTGTCGATCATCGAGATCGCGGACGTCGACGGCGAGAAGCAGTTCGAAGTGCTGTCGACCAACGGCGACACCTTCCTGGGCGGCGAAGACTTCGACCAGCGCATCATCGACTACATCATCGGCGAGTTCAAGAAGGACCAGGGCGTCGACCTCAGCAAGGACGTGCTGGCACTGCAGCGCCTGAAGGAAGCCGCTGAAAAGGCCAAGATCGAACTGTCGAACAGCGCGCAGACCGACATCAACCTGCCCTACATCACGGCCGATGCCTCGGGTCCGAAGCACCTGAACATCAAGCTCACCCGCGCCAAGCTGGAAAGCCTGGTCGACGAGCTGGTCGAGCGCACCATCGCGCCTTGCCGCCTGGCCATCAAGGACGCCGGCATCAGCGTGAGCGACATCAACGACGTGATCCTGGTCGGCGGCATGACCCGCATGCCCAAGGTGCAGGAAAAGGTGAAGGCCTTCTTCGGCAAGGAACCGCGCAAGGACGTGAACCCCGACGAAGCCGTGGCTGTCGGCGCCGCCATCCAGGGCCAGGTGCTCTCGGGCGACCGCAAGGACGTGCTGCTGCTGGACGTGACCCCGCTGTCGCTCGGCATCGAGACGATGGGCGGCGTGATGACCAAGATGATCACCAAGAACACCACGATCCCGACGAAGTTCGCACAGACCTTCTCGACCGCGGAAGACAACCAGCCGGCCGTGACCATCAAGGTGTTCCAGGGCGAGCGCGACATCGCCTCGGGCAACAAGGCACTGGGCGAGTTCAACCTCGAAGGCATTCCGCCGGCATCGCGCGGCACGCCGCAGATCGAAGTGAGCTTCGACATCGACGCCAACGGCATCCTGCACGTCGGCGCGAAGGACAAGGGCACCGGCAAGGAAAACAAGATCACCATCAAGGCGAACTCGGGCTTGAGCGAAGACGAGATCCAGAAGATGGTGAAGGACGCCGAGCTCAACGCCGAAGACGACAAGAAGAAGCTCGAGATCGTGCAGGCCCGCAACCAGGGCGAAGCCATGGTGCACAGCGTGAAGAAGTCGCTGGGCGAACATGGTGCGACCCTGGAAGCCGCCGAGAAGGACGCGATCGAAGCCGCGATCAAGGACCTGGAAGAAGCCCTCAAGGGTGAAGACAAGTCCGCCATCGAGGACAAGACCAACACGCTGATGACCGCAAGCCAGAAGCTCGGCGAGAAGATGTATGCCGAATCGCAGGCCGCGGCCGGCGCCTCGGCCGCCTCCGGTCCGGCTGGCGCGGAAGCTGCTGCACACGCGCAGGCCGACGACAACGTGGTCGACGCCGAAGTCAAGGAAGTCAAGAAGGGCTGATCTTCAGCACCTTCAGCAAGGCTGGAACACCTGAAAGGGTGCTCCAGCCTTTCTCGCTTCAAAAGTTACCGAGTTCCCGCTGCCCCTTCGAGCCCCCGACCGACCTGCCATGGCCACCAAACGCGACTACTACGAAACCCTCGGCGTCCCCAAGAACGCGAGCGAGGAAGAAATCAAGAAGGCTTATCGCAAGCTCGCGATGAAGCACCACCCCGACCGCAACCACGGCGACACCAGCAAGGACGCCGAGGCCAAGTTCAAGGAGGTGAAGGAAGCCTACGAAATGCTGTCCGACGGACAGAAGCGCGCGGCCTACGACCAGTACGGCCATGCCGGTGTCGACCCCAACATGCGCGGCGGCCCGGGTGCGGAAGGCTTCGGCGGCTTCGCTGAGGCCTTCGGCGACATCTTCGGCGACGTGTTCGGCGGCGGCGGTGGCCGGGGCGGGCGCACCAGCAGCGGCCGCCAGGTGTTCCGCGGCAGCGACCTGAGCTACGCGATGGAGATCTCCCTCGAGGAAGCGGCGGAAGGCAAGACCACCGAGATCCGCATTCCCACCTGGGACGAATGCGACACCTGCCACGGCTCGGGCGCCAAGCCCGGCACCAAGCCCATCACCTGCACCACCTGCCACGGCGCGGGCGCGGTGCAGATGCGCCAGGGCTTCTTCAGCGTGCAGCAGACCTGCCCGACCTGCCACGGCAGCGGCAAGATCATTCCCGAGCCCTGCACCGTGTGCCACGGCCAGGGCAAGATCAAGCGCAACAAGACGCTCGAAGTGAAGATCCGCGCCGGCATCGACGATGGCCAGCGCATGCGCGTGACCGGCAGCGGCGAGCCGGGCGTCAACGGCGGCCCGCCGGGCGACCTGTACATCGAGATCCGGCTGAAGAAGCACGACATCTTCGAGCGCGACGGCGACAACCTGCACTGCGTGGTGCCCGTGAGCATGACCACGGCGGCGCTGGGCGGCGAGATCAACGTGCCCACGCTCAAGGGCGCGGCGGCCATCGACATTCCCGAAGGCACGCAAAGCGGCAAGCAGTTCCGCCTGCGCGGCAAGGGCATCAAGGGCGTGAACTCGAGCTACCCTGGCGACCTGTACTGCCACGTGCGCGTCGAGACGCCGGTGAAGCTCACCGAGCACCAGCGCAAGGTGCTCAAGGAGCTCGACGAGTCGCTCAAGAAGGGCGGCGAGAAGCACAGCCCGACCGACAAGGGCTGGTTCGACAAGGCGAAGGAATTCTTCAGCTGAGTCGGTACGGGGGGCCTGTGCAACGCAGGCACCAAAGGCGGGCGAGCATCTGGTGCTCGTCCCCTCTCCTCCAGCATGTAACACCGGAGATTTCACTTCCGGTGGCAGCACCTCTCCCAGCAATGGCCGCTCAGCGGCCCTTTTTCATGGCTGGCGCCTCAAGGTGGTGCAACAAAGCCTTCCGAACCGCCACGACGCACCGCAAGGGTGTCGTGCGCCCTGTCTCGGAACGCGCCGACTCGCATCCGCGTCGCTTTCCCACGCGTACAGGCGCAAGCTGCTCATGCAGAAGTGGCGCGAGGATTGCTTTTATATTTTTTTCGGATGTGCAATAAACCAAACGAGGGGTCGCGCGTTATTGAAGGAAGGGGCTGATTTTATTGAGCACGCAGGCTCAATAGGCGACGCTTTTCCGGAGAAACGCAGAAATGGACGGTAGCCATTCGGCATAGGTATTTCACCCGGAGATTATTAAGAAAGCGAGCTTTTGAATTTAACTTGAATTTGAAAATTCGTTCTCGTTTTTTGGCGGAACTTTACTTGACGGCAGGGTTCTGAATTAAAAAATGATTCACCGGGTTCGGTCTTTGCTTTATGCTGATTGTTAGCAGAATGTTGTAAGGGGAGTTTTCCGCGGCATGCAGCCACGGGCAGGCACACCTTGAAAGTTGCGCATGCCATCGCTGCAGGCTTTCGGGCCAAAAGCCCACTGACTTGATGGAGGCGTGACCATGGATGTGATCAGCAACTTTGCCGCCCGCTACGAGCGCACTCGCGAGGAAGTCATCTCGCTGCAGGAGTACCTGGATATCTGCAAGCGCGACCCCACGGCGTATGCCACGGCTTCCGAGCGCATGCTCAAGGCCATTGGCGAACCCGAGCTGGTGGACACCCGCAACGACCCCCGGCTTTCGCGCATCTTCGCCAACAAGGTCATCAAGATCTATCCGGCGTTCAAGGAGTTCTATGGCATGGAAGACGCCATAGAACAGGTGGTGTCCTATTTCCGCCATGCCGCGCAAGGGCTGGAAGAAAAGAAGCAAATCCTTTACCTGCTGGGCCCGGTGGGCGGCGGCAAGAGTTCGATCGCCGAGCGCCTGAAGCAGCTCATGGAGCACGTGCCTTTCTACGCCATCCAGGGCTCGCCGGTCAATGAATCTCCGCTCGGCCTGTTCGACACGCTCGAGGACGGCGAGATTCTTGAAAAGGAATACGGCATCCCGCGCCGCTACCTGAATCGAATTCTCTCGCCCTGGGCCGTCAAGCGGCTCGAGGAGTACGGCGGCGACATCCGCCAGTTCAAGGTCGTCAAGCGCTTCCCGTCCGTGCTGCGGCAGATCGCCGTGGCCAAGACGGAGCCCGGCGACGAGAACAACCAGGACATTTCCTCGCTGGTCGGCAAGGTCGACATCCGCAAGCTCGAGACCTATGCCCAGGACGACCCCGACGCCTACGCCTACTCCGGCGGCCTGTGCCTGGCCAACCAGGGGCTGCTGGAGTTCGTGGAAATGTTCAAGGCGCCCATCAAGGTGCTGCACCCGCTGCTGACCGCCACGCAGGAAAGCAACTTCAAGGGCACGGAAGGCTTCGGCGCCATCCCGTTCGACGGCATCGTGCTGGCGCACAGCAACGAGAGCGAGTGGAAGGCCTTCCGCAACAACAAGAACAATGAGGCGTTCCTCGACCGGATCTACATCGTCAAGGTGCCCTACTGCCTGCGCGCCTCGGAAGAAATCAAGATCTACGAGAAGCTGGTGCGCAACTCGTCGCTGGCCCAGGCGCCCTGCGCCCCGGGAACGCTGCGCATGATGGCCCAGCTCTCGGTGCTCACGCGGCTGAAGGAGCCGGAGAACTCCAGCACCTTCAGCAAGATGCAGGTGTACGACGGCGAGAACCTGAAGGACACCGACCCCAAGGCCAAATCGATCCAGGAGTACCGCGACTACGCGGGCGTCGACGAAGGCATGAGCGGCGTGTCCACGCGCTTCGCGTTCAAGATCATCTCGAAGGTCTTCAACTTCGACAGCTCCGAGGTGGCCGCGAACCCGGTACACCTGATGTACGTGCTAGAGCAGCAGATCGAGCGCGAGCAGTTCGCGCCCGAGGTCGAGCAGAAGTACATCAGCTACATCAAGGAGTTGCTGGCGCCGCGCTATGCGGAGTTCATCGGCAAGGAGATCCAGACCGCCTACCTCGAGAGCTACAGCGAGTACGGCCAGAACATCTTCGACCGCTACGTGACCTATGCCGACTACTGGATCCAGGACCAGGAGTTCCGCGACGTGGACACCGGCGAGGTGTTCGACCGCGCCTCGCTCAACGCCGAGCTCGAGAAGATCGAACGGCCCGCCGGCATCGGCAACCCGAAGGACTTCCGCAACGAGATCGTCAACTTCGTGCTGCGTGCGCGGGCCGGCAACAGCGGGCGCAACCCGGCGTGGACCAGCTACGAGAAGCTGCGTTCGGTGATCGAGAAGAAGATGTTCTCCAACACCGAAGAGCTGCTTCCGGTGATCAGCTTCAACACCAAGAGCAGTGCCGACGAGCAGAAGAAGCACGAGGACTTCGTCACGCGCATGGTCGAGAAGGGCTACACGGCCAAGCAGGTGCGCCTGCTCTGCGAGTGGTATCTGCGCGTGCGCAAGAGTTCATAGCAAGGGTTCACAGCAACCAGGGCGCTGCGTAAAGCGCCCTGTTCTTCCCTCTTCTTTGCAAGGAGCTTTGACACCATCGTGGCCATCCTGCAGCAGATCATCGACCGCCGGCTATCGGGCAAGAACAAGTCCATTGGCAACCGAGAGCGCTTTCTCCGGCGCTACAAGGGGCAGATCCAGGAGGCGGTGCGGCGCGCGGTGAGCGGGCGCAATATCCGCGAACTGGAGCAAGGCGAAGACGTGACCCTGCCGCGCCACGACGTGTCCGAACCCGTGTTCGGCCACGCCCGTGGCGGCGACCGCGAGTACGTGCACCCCGGCAACCAGGAGTACCTGAAGGGCGACCGCATCAAGCGCCCCGAAGGCGGGGGCGGCGGCGGTTCCGGCAGCGGCGAGGCCAGCGACAGCGGAGAAGGCGAGGACGACTTCGTCTTTCGCCTGACGCGCGAAGAGTTCATGCGCGTGTTCTTCGACGACCTCGCGCTGCCGCACCTTATTCGCACGCAGATCGCCGACGTGCCCGAGTGGAAGAGCCACCGCGCCGGCTTCACCAGCGACGGCTCGCCCAACAACCTTCACGTGGTGCGCTCGATGCGCGGCGCGCTGGCGCGGCGAATCGCGCTCGGCGGCGAACCGCGCAAGGAACTCAAGCGCCTCGAGGCGCACCTCGAGCACCTGAAGCAGCATCCGCAGGCCGACCAGGCGCTGATCCAGAAGGAGATCCGCGAGACGGAAGAGCGCATCGCCGAGCTGCGCCGCACCATGCGGCACGTGCCCTACATCGACCCGATCGACCTGCGCTACCGCAACCGCGTGAAGACGCCGGTGCCCAGCGCCAAGGCCGTGATGTTCTGCCTGATGGACGTGTCTGGCTCCATGGACGAGGCGCGCAAGGACATGGCCAAGCGCTTCTTCATGCTGCTGTACATGTTTCTCACGCGGCACTACGAGACCATCGACCTGGTGTTCCTGCGCCACCACACGCAGGCGCAGGAAGTGACGGAGGAAGAGTTCTTCCACGCCACCGAGACCGGCGGCACCGTGGTGTCGAGCGCGCTGGTGCTGATGGACGAGATCATCAAGGCGCGCTACCCGAGCGGCGAATGGAACGTGTACGGCGCACAGGCCAGCGACGGCGACAACTGGCACCAGGACAGCGGCCGCTGCCGCGAACTGCTGGTCAACGACATCCTGCCGGTGGTGCGCTACTACGCGTACGTGCAAGTGGCCGAGACCGAGCAGAACCTGTGGCAGGAGTACCAGCAGCTCGAGGGCGTGCAGCCCAACTTCGCGATGCGCAAGGTGTCCGACGCGCAGGACATCTACCCGGTTTTCCGCGACCTGTTCAAGAAGGAAGGGGTCACGTCATGAGCTCCGTCATCTCCGGCATCTCCGGCATCTCCGCCCCCCCGCTGGCCAGCAGCCTGCCCCGGCTCGAGCGCCTGCCCAGCCCCTCGGACTGGACCTTCGATCTCATCGAGACCTACCACACCGAGATCGCCAAGACCGCCCGGAGCTACGGGCTCGACACGTACCCCAACCAGCTCGAGGTGATCACGGCCGAGCAGATGATGGACGCCTACGCCAGCGTGGGCATGCCCATGATCTACAGGCACTGGTCGTACGGCAAGCAGTTCATCGCCACCGAGAAGAACTACAAGCGCGGCCACATGGGGCTGGCCTACGAGATCGTCATCAACTCCGATCCGTGCATCGCCTACCTGATGGAAGAAAACACCATGGCCATGCAGGCCCTGGTGATCGCGCATGCGGCCTACGGCCACAACAGCTTCTTCAAGGGCAACTACCTGTTCCGCATGTGGACCGACGCGTCGTCGATCATCGACTACCTCGTCTACGCGCGGCACTACATCGCCGAGTGCGAAGAGCGCCACGGCCTCGACGCGGTGGAAGAACTGCTCGACTCGTGCCACGCGCTGATGAACTACGGCGTGGACCGCTATCGCCGGCCGCAGAAGCGCTCGCTGGCGCAGGAGAGTGCGCAGCGCGCCGAGCGCGAGCGCCACATGCAGCAGCAGGTGAACGACCTGTGGCGCACGCTGCCGCGGCGCAGCGAACAGGCGGCGGAGTCCGATTCGTCGAAGCGCTTCCCGTCGGAGCCGCAGGAAAACCTGCTGTACTTCATCGAGAAGAACGCGGCGCTGCTCGAGCCCTGGCAGCGCGAGGTGGTGCGCATCGTGCGCAAGATCGCGCAGTACTTCTATCCGCAGCGCCAGACCCAGGTCATGAACGAAGGCTGGGCCACTTTCTGGCACTACACGCTGCTCAACACCATGTACGACCGCGGGCAGCTGGCCGACGGCTTCATGATGGAATGGCTGAGCTCGCACACGGGCGTGATCTACCAGCCGCCCGTGGGGCACCGCGCCTACAGTGGCATCAACCCCTATGCGCTGGGCTTTGCGATGTACACCGAGCTGCGCCGCATCTGCGAGAAGCCGACCGAGGAAGACCACCGCTGGTTCCCCGATTTCGCGGGCTCCGACTGGCTCACCACGCTCGACTACGCCATGCGCAACTTCAAGGACGAGAGCTTCATCGGCCAGTTCCTGAGCCCGAAGACCATGCGCGACTTCCGGCTGTTCTCCATTCGCGACTACCAGAGCGAGTCGGAGCTGCAGGTGTCCGCCATCCACGACGACAGCGGCTACCAGTCGCTGCGCGAGTCGCTCTCGCGCCAGTACGACATCAGCAGCCGCGAGCCCGACATCCAGGTGTGGAACGTGGCCACGCGCGGCGACCGCTCGCTGACGCTGCGCCACACGCAGCGCAACAACCTGCCGCTGCACGACGGCGCGGAAGAAGTGCTCAAGCACGTCGCGCGGCTCTGGGGCTTCGACGTGCACCTGGAGAGCATCGACAACCAGGGCCGCATCAGCCGCAGCTGGAAGGCCGCGGCGCCGAAGCAGCAGTACTGACTGATCGCGCTGGTCTTCGGGGCGTCGGGTGCTCCCCGCACCGAAACAAAGGAGGAGGGGCGACGCCCCGGGGGACATTCGCGCAGGGGAGTACCCGGCGGCCTGTGCACCCGCCCTGAACAAACGGGCCCCGAACAAACGCCCCCAGAACTCAAGCCGAAGGAACCAGCGCAGCAATAGCCAGCGTGTAGCCCTTCACGCCCAGTCCCACGATGATCCCGCGCGCCGCCGGCGAGATGTACGAGCGGTGGCGGAACTCTTCGCGCGCATGCACGTTCGAGATGTGCAGCTCGATCACCGGCACGCTCGCGCCCTTGATGGCGTCGTGCAGCGCGATGGAGGTGTGCGTGTAGGCGCCGGGATTCATCACCACGCCCAGCATGTTGCCCGCCGCCACTTCGCGGCCGGCCTCCTGGATCCAGTCGACCAGCACGCCTTCGTGGTTCGACTGGCGGCATTCGATCTCGACGCCGTGCTTCGCGCCGGTTTCCTTGCAAAGCCGCTCCACGTCGGCCAACGTGTCGCGTCCGTACTGTTCGGGCTCGCGCGTGCCGAGCAGGTTGAGGTTGGGGCCGTTGAGGACGAGGATTTTCTTCATGATGGATGAGGGTCGAAGGTCTGTGCCGGGGGCGCCAATTATGGTCTCGCGACCGTCTTGCGGCGCTTGGCCGCTGACGAACCGACGTAGTAGTTGTAAGAGTCGATGTCCACCACGCAGCGCGCCATCAGGTCCACGAAGGCGCGCAGCTTCTGGCCCATGTAGCGCTGGCGCTGGTAGGCGCAGTAGATGCGCCGCGGCTCGGGCTGCCACGCGGGCAGCACCGGCGCGAGCACGCCCTGCGCCACTTCGGGCTTGACGAAGAAGGCAGGCAGCAGCGCGATGCCCAGGCCGTCGATGCAGAAGGTCTTCATGACCCAGTGGTCGTTGGTCTCGAACGCCGGCTCGGGGCGAAAGGCGAAGCTCGACGCCCCGGACACCAGCAGCACCTGCGCGGCGCCCGACGAAGGCGCCTTCATCACGATCGACTGGTGCCGCGCCAGCTCGTGCGGCGACGACGGCGTGCCGTGGCGCGCCAGGTACTGCGGGCTCGCATACAGCCCGTAGTTCAGCCGCCCCAGCAGCTTGGCCACCAGGTTCGGCGCATCGGGCGGCTCGGAGCACACGTAGCAGTCGACGTCGGCGATGCGCGCCGCGTGGAAGCCGTTGGCCACGTCGAGCTGGCAGCGCACGTTCGGGTGCGACTCCAGGAACAGCTTGACCACGTGGCAGACGAAGGAGGTGCTGAACTGCGTGTCCGACAGCAACGACAGGCTGCCCGACACACCCGTCGTCAGCTCGTGGATCTCGGTGCTCGCGGCTTCGAGCCGGCCGGTCACTTCGTCGAGCAGCCCTTCGGCGCGCAAGAAGAAGGCGCGGCCCGCCTCGGTGAGCGTGATGCGGCGCGAGCCGCGCATGAGCAGCTGCGCGCCCAGCAGTTCCTCGAGCCGCACGAGCTGCCGGCTCAGCGTGGCCTTCGAGGTGCCCGAAAGGCTTTCGGCGCGGGTGAGGCTGCCGCTCGTGGCGACCAGCACGAAGGCCTCGACCAGGACGAGGTCGATGCGGCTCATGGCGCCCAGCGTTTCAGGAATGAAAAGTTGCGTCTCTTCATGTGGCTTTCATCGGTGCGGTGGAAGCGGTACGGTATCACCGGCGCTGCGCCCCGCGGCCCGACGTTCCCCCCCCACGATCCATGAACGACACACAAGACACAGCCACCTGGCACCCCGTGGCGCCCAGCGCCGGCCTGCGCCCCGGCGCCAACATCGTCGCCGGCTTCGCCGAAGGCCAGGAGCTCGCCCTCTGGCGCGCGGCCGACGGCACGGCCCAGGCCTGGGAAAACCGCTGCCCGCACCGCAGCGTGCGCTTCACGCTGGGCCAGGTGATCGACAACCGCCTGGCCTGCGCGTACCACGGCTGGGAGTACGCGGCCGGCAGCGGACAGTGCACGCGCATTCCGGCGCATCCGGCCATGCAGGCGCCGCGCAACGTGTGCGCGAAGACCTTCGCAACGGCGGAGGCCGCGGGGATGCTGTGGGTTCGCCTGTCACCGGAGATGCCATCTGCCTCGCCCGCTCCGACCTCTCCACCTGCCCCACCTGCCCCACCTGCTCCACCGGCCCCACCGGCCCCACCGGCCCCGCCCGCACTGGCCGGCGCCGTGCCCGCCGGCTGGCACTTCTGCCGCACGCTGACCGTTCGCGCGCCGGCCGCCACGGTGCGCGAGACGCTGGCCCGGCGCGGCCTGGCCGCCGGCGAAGCCACTGGCGGCTGGCGCGGTCCGCTCGACGGCGTGGACACCGCCGCCCTGGTGCTCGACGCCCAGCCCCGCCTCGCCTTCGTCCACCTCTGGACCTGCGCAGCTCCCGGTTCCGCCGCCATGCAGGCCCTGCACACCGCCGCGCGCAGCCTGCGCGGCGACATCGAAGCCCTCGGCTGAAAGACCCCCATGCCCTTCGTCACCGACGACCCCAACATGCTGGACGACTGGCTCGTCATCGGCCCGGCCACGCCCGTGTCCGCGTCTGCGTCGGCGTCCGCACCGCGCACCACCCGCCTGCTCGGCGAAACCGTGCAGCTCTGGACCGATGCCGACGGCGCGCCGCATGGCAGCCTGGGCGGCCAGCCGCTCACCGTGCAGTCCCGCTACGGCTACCTCTGGGCCTGCCCCAGCGGCCGCCCCGCCCGCCCGCTGTTCGACTTCCCCGAATACAGCGAGCCCGGCCGACGCACCATCGACTGCGGCGGCATCGGCGTGGCGGTGTCGGGCCTGCGCGTGATCGAGAACTTCCTCGACATGGCGCACTTCCCCTTCGTGCATGCCGACTACCTCGGCAAGGTGCCGCACACCGAGGTTGCGCAGTACCAGGTGCAGGTCGAACCGGCCACCGGCGAGATCTGGGCCACCGACTGCCGCTTCTGGCAGCCGCGCGCCTCGGCCGCGCACGACTCGGGCAGCGAGGTGCTCTACAAGTACCGCGTGATGCAGCCCTTCTCGGCCATGCTCTACAAGTCGAGCTTTCGCGCGGGCGAACTCGACGCCATCGGCCTGTTCCTGCAGCCCGTGGACGAAGAACACGTGATCGCCCACACGCTGCTGGCCTGCTACGACGACGACTCCACCGACGCCGAGCTCATCGCCTTCCAGCACACCATCTTCGGGCAGGACAAGCCCATCCTGGAGAACCACGCCTTCAAGCGCATGCCGCTCGAAGGCCGCGCCGAGACGCCGACGCGCGGCGACACCTCGTCGGTCACCTACCGGCGCTGGCTGCGAGAACGCGGCATGCGCTTCGGCGTGAGGGCCGCGGCATGACGATGAAGCTCTACGACTACCCGCTGTCGGGCAACTGCTTCAAGGTGCGCCAGATGCTGGCATGGCTCGGCTTGCCGTACCAGGCCGTGCCGGTCGACTTCTTCCCGGGACGCGCCCACAGGTCGGCCGCGTTCCTGGCGAACGTCAACCCGCTGGGCCAGCTCCCGGTGATCGACGACGACGGCTTCGTGTTGCGCGACGCGCAGGCCATCCTGGTCTACCTGGCGAGCCGCTACGGCCCACCCAGCCCACCCAGCCCACCTGGCCCGCAAGGCCACTGGTACCCCGCCGACCCGAAGCTGCGCGGCCAGGTCGCGATGTGGCTGGCCACCGCCGACGAGATCACCCGCACCGCCTCGGCCGCGCGGCTGCACGACGCGCTGGGCTACCACCACCTCGACATCGAGGCCTGCCGGGCCGGCGCGCGCGCGGTGTTCCGCGTGCTCGACGACCACCTCGCGGAGCAGGCCGGCCACGGCCTGCGTTGGCTGGCCTCGGCGCCCGAGCCGACCATTGCCGACCTCGCCTGCTTCCCCTATGTCGCGCTGGCCGGCGAAGGCGGCATTTCGCTGGACGAATTTCCCGCACTGCGAAACTGGGTCTGGGATTTCCGGCACCTGCACGGGTTCATCGGCATGTCGGGTATCTTCCCTGCTGGCCCCGCCTGAGTATCCTCATCCCCTTCCGCTTTCTGAAGAACCCAACACCATGAAAACCAAAGCCGCCGTCGCGTGGAAATCCGGAGCGCCGCTCACCATCGAAACCGTGGACCTCGAAGGCCCGAAGTTCGGCGAGGTGCTGGTGGAAATCAAGGCCACGGGCATCTGCCACACCGACTACTACACGCTCTCGGGCGCCGACCCCGAAGGCATCTTCCCCGCCATCCTGGGCCATGAAGGCGCGGGCATCGTGGTCGACGTGGGCCCCGGCGTCACCACCCTCAAGAAGGGCGACCACGTCATTCCGCTGTACACGCCCGAATGCCGCCAGTGCAAGTTCTGCCTGAGCCGCAAGACCAACCTGTGCCAGCTCATTCGCGGCACGCAGGGCAAGGGCCTGATGCCCGACGCCACCTCGCGCTTCAGCCTCGACGGCAAGCCGATCTTCCATTACATGGGCACGTCGACGTTCAGCAACTACACGGTCGCGCCCGAGATCTCGCTGGCCAAGATCCGCGAAGACGCCCCGTTCGACAAGGTCTGCTACATCGGCTGCGGCGTGACCACCGGCATCGGCGCGGTGATCTTCACGGCCAAGGTGGAAGCCGGCGCCAACGTGGTGGTGTTCGGCCTGGGCGGCATCGGCCTGAACGTGATCCAGGGCGCCAAGATGGTGGGCGCCGACAAGATCATCGGCGTCGACCTGAACCCCGAGCGCGAGGCCATGGCCCGCAAGTTCGGCATGACGCACTTCATCAACCCGAAGGACACCGAGAACGTGGTCGACGCCATCGTGCAGCTGACCGACGGCGGCGCGGACTACAGCTTCGAGTGCATCGGCAACACCAAGGTGATGCGCCAGGCGCTGGAGTGCACGCACAAGGGCTGGGGCCGCAGCATCATCATCGGCGTGGCAGAAGCCGGCGCGGAAATCAGCACGCGCCCGTTCCAGCTGGTCACGGGCCGCAAGTGGGAAGGCTCGGCCTTCGGCGGCGCGCGCGGACGCACCGACGTGCCGAAGATCGTCGACTGGTACATGGAGAACAAGATCAACATCGACGACCTGATCACGCACACCATGCCGCTGGAGGACATCAACAAGGGCTTCGACCTGATGAAGCGCGGCGAGTCGATCCGCGGCGTCGTTATTTACTGACCCCCCAGGCTTCGCGCACTTCGTGTCGCTTCTCCACACCAGCGGCCCGGCAAAGCCGGTTCCGCGGTGTTCCTGGAACAGACATCAGCGCTCTCTTTGGAGGTGACCTCGTGACGCCAAGAATGGAACCCTTGCACAAGATCGAGGCCGGTGTGCTCGAAGTCGCGTACTTCGAAGCCGGCCCCGCCGACGGTGCGCCGGTGCTGCTGATGCACGGCTTCCCGTACGACATCCACACCTACGCGGAAGTCGCGCCCATGCTGGCCGAACAGGGCTGCCGCGTGATCGTGCCGTACCTGCGCGGCTACGGCGCCACGCGCTTCCTGAGCGACGCCACGCCGCGCTCGGGCGAACAGGCCGCGCTGGGCGCGGACCTGCTCGCGCTGCTCGACGCACTGGAGATCGAGCGCGCGGTGCTGGCCGGCTACGACTGGGGCGGCCGCGCCGCCTGCGTGGTCGCGGCGCTGTGGCCCGAGCGGGTGGCGGGGCTGGTGTCCTTCAACAGCTACAACATCCAGAACATCGCGAAGGCGATGGTGCCGGACACGCCGGCCAACGAGCACAGCCTCTGGTACCAGTACTACTTTCACAGCGAGCGCGGCCGCGCCGGGCTGGCGCAGGACCGCAAGGGCTTCACCAGGCTGCTGTGGAAGCTGTGGTCGCCCACCTGGCAGTTCGATGACGCGACCTTCGAGCGCAGCGCCGCCGCGTTCGACCACCCCGACTTCGTGGACGTGGTGATCCAGTCGTACCGCCACCGCTTCGGCCTCGTGCCGGGCGACCCGGCCTACGCCGACATCGAACGCCGCCTCGCGGCCCAGCCCGCCATCGGCGTGCCCACCATCACCTTCGACGGCATCGACGACGGCGTGCGCCCACCGGCGCAACCGTCGGCGCACGCGCACCGCTTCAGCGGGCCGCGCTCGCACCGCCTGGTGCCCGGCGTGGGCCACAACATGCCGCAGGAAGCGCCGCGCACCTTCGCCGACGCCGTGCTGGAGCTGGTGCCCGCCCTGCGGACGCCGCACAAGAAAACCTCATGACCGACCACACACCCAAGACCCTCTCCGAGCATCACGCCTTCGGCGGCGTGCAGAGCTTTCACGAACACGCGTCGCATGAAATCGGCCTGCCGATGCGCTTCTCGGTCTACCTGCCGCCGCAGGCCGCGAACGAGCGCGTGCCCGCCCTGCTCTACCTGGCGGGCCTGACCTGCAACGAGGAAACCTTCGCCGTCAAGGCCGGCGCGCAGCGCATGGCCGCGAGCCTGGGCATCGCGCTGATCGCGCCCGACACCAGCCCGCGCGGTGCCGGGGTCGAGGCCATTCCCGGCGCCAAGGACAGCTGGGACTTCGGCATCGGCGCGGGCTTCTACCTCGACGCGCTGGCCGAGCCGTGGGCCACGCACTGGCGCATGGAAAGCTGGATCGTGCAAGAGCTGCTGCCGCTGGTGGCGCAGCACTTCGCCATCGACGGCGAACGCATCGGCATCTTCGGCCACTCGATGGGCGGGCACGGCGCGCTCACGCTGGCGCTGCGGCATCCGGGGCGCTTCAAGTCGGTCTCGGCCTTCGCGCCGATCTGCGCGCCCACGCAATGCCCGTGGGGCGAGAAGGCATTCGCGGGCTACCTGGGCGAGCCGGGCGCCGACCGCGCGCAGTGGCTGGCGCACGACGCCAGCGCGCTCATGAAGTCGCAGGTGACGGCGCCCTACCCGCAGGGCATCCTGATCGACCAGGGGCTGGCCGACAAATTCCTGGCCGAGCAGCTGTACCCCGAGGTGTTCGAGGCCGCCTGCTTCGCCGCCGGCCAGCCGCTCACGCTGCGCCGCCATGCGGGCTACGACCACGGCTACTACTTCATCCAGAGCTTCATGGCCGACCACATCGCGCACCACGCGCAGACGCTGCGCGCCTGAACATCGGCAGGAGCGGCGGCACGCTCAGGGCTCGATGAGCCCGCGCTCGCCCACCGTCTCGGGCATCGCCTCGCGCACCATGTCCAGGAAGCGGCGCAGCCGCACCGGATAGAAGCGCGCGGGCGGATAGACCAGGTACATCGGCAGCGGCGAGGCCTGCCAGGTCGGCAGCAGGTGCACGAGGTCGCCGCGCGCGATGTCCTCGCGCAACGCCCAGGCCGACGCCACGCACACGCCGAGCCCCAGCAGCGCCGCGTTGCGCAGCGCATAGAGGCTGTCGGTCGTCATCTGCGGGCGAATGGCGATGCGGCGCTGCTCGCCGCTGCGCAGGCAGCGCAGCTCGACCTCGTCGCGGTAGTACATGCTGAGCGCCACCCACGGCAGCGAGGCCAGCGCCTCCACGTCCTTCGGCGGCGCGGCCCCGCCGAGCACCGACGGCGCCACGGCCACGATGCGCGGCACGTCGGCCAGCTTGATCGCGATGACCGAGGGGTCGGTCACCTCGCCGACCTGGATCGCGCAGTCGATGTTCTCGGTGATGAAGTCGGGCGTGCCGTCGCGCAGCATCCACTCCACGCGCACGCGCGGGTGGCGGCGCAGGAACGCCGCGAGCGGGCCCAGCAGCTGGTGCTGGCCGAACGCGTGCGGCGCCACCACGCGCAGCGTGCCTTCGGGGTCTTCGTGCGAGCCGCGCAGGTCGGACTGCAGGGCTTCCCAGTGGGCCACCATGTCCTTGGCCCGCTCGTAGCAGCGCTCGCCGTCTTCCGTCAGGTTCATCGCATGCGTGGAGCGCTGCAGCAGCTTCACGCCGAGCGAACGCTCCAGCGCCTGGAGCCGCCGGCTCACGGTGGGCTGCGTGGCGCCGATCTGCTGCGCCGCCGCCGAGAGGCTGCCCGCCTCGACGATGCGAACGAAGGTCTGCAGCAGCTCGATGCGGTCTGCGGCGGCGGTGGCCGGGGTCTTTTGCATGCGGCGAGCGTATAGCGTTTTTGCATTCGCACGCACTACCCACGCACCGTGCGCGGCGGCAGACTGGCCGGCTTTCATCGCGGAGATCAACCCAATGGACACAGCATTCATCGGCATCGGCAGCATGGGCGCGGCCATGGTGCCGAACCTCGTCAAGGCAGGCCACCAGGTGGCGGTGTGGAACCGCAACCCGGCCCCCGCCGAGGCGCTCGAAGGCGTCACGCTGCTCGACTCGCCGGCCGCGGCCTTCCAGCGCGAAGTCGTGCTCACGATGCTGGCCGACGACGCGGCCGTGCGCGGCGTGATCGTCGATTCGGGCGCCTTGCGTTCGGCGCGGCCCGGTTGCGTGCACGTGATGATGGCCACGATCTCGCCCGCGCTGGCCGAGGAACTGGTCGCCTTGCACGACGCAGCGGGCGTGGCCTACGTCGCCGCGCCGGTGTTCGGCGTGCCGGCCGTGGCGGCGGCGGCGCAGCTCAACATCGTCGCGGCCGGGCCCGCGCAGGCACTGGCCGCGGTGCGCCCGTTGCTCGACGCGATGGGCCAGCGCGTGTGGCCGCTCGGCGACGATCCGCTGCGCGCCAACGTGGCCAAGATCGCCGGCAACATGATGATCTCGCTGGCCATCGAGGCCATGTCCGAGGCCGTGGCGCTGGGCGAGTCCTACGGGCTGAAGGGCGCGGACTTTCTCGACATCGTCACCAACACGCTGTTCGCGAGCCCGAGCTACCAGCGCTACGGCAAGCGCATCGCCACGGGCGACTACGAACCCGGCTTCAAGCTCACGCTGGGGCTGAAGGACGTCGACCTGGCGCTCGACGCGGGCGCGGCAAGGCAGGTGCTGCTGCCCGCCGCGCGCATCGTGCAGCAGCGCATGCACGCGGCCATCGACCGGGGCATGGGCGGCAAGGACTGGTCGGCATTCGGGCAAGCCTGATCCGCGAGCGGGTTCACGGGGGCGCTCACGGCGACGTTCACGGAGGCGTTCACGGAGGCGTTCAGCGCCGTATCATGGTTCGCATGTCCGCCGCTCAAATCCCCGCCTTCGAACTGCGGTCGCGCGAAGGCAGCCCTGAAGAAAACATGGTGCTGGCCGGCATCTGGCGCCGCGCCTGGATCTCGGCCAACCGGGGCGCCGCCGCCATCGAGCCCATCGGCCACTGGCTGCGCCGCGTGCAGACCGAGTTCGGCCCGCCCGCCGACGTGGTGCTGGCCGAGCGCGACGGCCAGGTGCTGGCGTTCATGGTGCTGCTGGTGCGGCGCGAGTACGTGGCCCAGCTCTTCGTCGAGCCCCACCTGCGCAACCAGGGGCTGGGCAAGGCCCTGCTCGACGAGGCCTGCGTGCGCATCCCGACCGGCTGGCGGCTGCACGTGGCCACCACCAACGCCAGCGCGCAGCGCTTCTACGAACGCTACGGCCTCGAGCGCGGCACGGTCGACCGCCACCCGACCAGCGGGCGCGAACGCATCGCCTACCATTGGTCGCCCTCGCGCCCGCCGTGGCGCGTGGGCTGAACCCCACCTGCATTCGCCCCATGCGCATCGACCACATCGCACTCTGGACCACCGACCTCGAACGCTGCAAGCGCTTCTACGTCGACTACTTCGGCGCCACCGCCGGCACCGGCTACACCAACCCGGCCAAGGGCTTCGCCTCGTGCTTCCTGAGCCTGGGCGACGGCGCGCGCATCGAGGCCATGACCACCCGCACGCTCGAGCCCGTGACGGCCGAGGCCGGCGCGCAGCGCATGGGCTGGACGCACCTGGCCATCAGCGTGGGCTCCGACGCGGCGGTCGACACCCTCACGCAACGCCTGAAGGCCGACGGCCATCCGCTGCTCGACGGCCCGCGCCGCACGGGCGACGGCTACTACGAGAGCGTGGTGCTCGACCCGGACGGCAATCGCATCGAGATCACGGCATGAGCGCGTTCGTCGACAGCCTGCACGAGATCTTCGAGCGCTTCGGGCGCATCACGCCGCGCCGCATGTTCGGCGGCCACGGCATCTTTCATGAAGGCCGCATGATCGCGCTGGTCACGGGCGACACGCTGTACCTGAAGTCCGACGCCGAAAGCGCGCCGTACTTCGACCGGCAGAACCTGCCACCCTTCACCTATGTGCGCCAGGGCAAGTCGATGCCCATGTCGTACCGCCAGGCCCCGGCCGACCTGTTCGAGGACCGCGAAGAGGCCGCGCTCTGGGGCCGCCGCGCCTACGAATCCGCGCTGCGCTCGGGCCAGCCGCCCAAGCCCAGGAAAACACCCGCTGCGAAAAAGGCAGCGGCCCAAAAGACTCCCGCCAGGAAGGCGCCCGCAAAGAAGACCGCAGTGAAGAAAAAGACAACGAAAGCAGCCTCCCGGTGAGCGAGCACAACCGCACGCTCCCCCCCTTGCCCGAGCGCGAACAGATCGCGCTGCTCGAACCCTTCGACGGCCTCGGCCTGAAAGACATCGTGGTCGTCGCCACGCTGCAGGACGCCGAGCGCGCCGCCGCCACGCTGCTGGCGGCCGGCATCGCCGGCTTCGACACCGAGTCCAAACCCACCTTCGCGAAGAACGAGGTCTCGGGCGGTCCGCACGTGGTGCAATTTTCGACGCGCGACACGGCATGGCTGTTCCAGCTGCACCGCACCGAGTGCAACCCGGTGGTGGCCGCGCTGATCGCCTCGACCGAGCTGCGCAAGGTCGGCTTCGGCCTGTCGGGCGACCTCACGCTCATTCGCAACCGGCTCGGCATCGAGCCGGGCGCGGTGTTCGACATCGACGACGAATTCCGCCGGCGCGGCTACCGCAAGTCGGTCGGCGTGAAGGCCGCGGTGGCGCTGGTATTCGATCGCCGCTTCATCAAGTCGCGCAAGGCGACCACTTCGAACTGGGCCAACAAGCAGCTCACCGAGGCGCAGCTGCGCTACGCCGCGAACGACGCCTACGCGTCGATCCGCGTGTACGACGCGCTCTTCAGCCGCAGCAACTGAACGACCGCCCCGGTCGTCACCCGGTCAGTCGCGCCCCGCCTCGACGATCGCCTGCGCGAGCCGCCCAGGGTTCGAGAAGAACATCTCGTGGCTGCCCGGGCACGCCACCAGCCGGAACAGGCCCAGCCGCTCCGACAGGCGCGGATGCCACGGCAGGCCGTGCGGCAGCGCCGTGTCCTGCAGGCAGTTGACATACGACTTGCCCAGCGCCAGCGCCGCCAGCGGCTGGCTCAGCCTGATCTTGTCGGTGAAGGTGCGGTACGGGTGCGGGTTGAGCTTGTCGTACGCGGCCTGCGCGGTCGGCAGGTCGGCGTCGTTGATGAAGGCCTCGCGCCAGACCTCGAACGGCAGGCTCACCGCGTTGGCATTGGCCGCGGCCACGGCGTCGAACATCGCCACGTAGTGCGGCGGCACCATGTCGTTGAGCGACTCGCCGTCCAGCGGCACGAAGGCGTTGATGTACACCAGCCGCTTCAGGCGCGGCGCAATGCGGTCGGCCACGCCCGAGATCACCATGCCGCCGTAGCTGTGGCCCACCAGGCGCACCTGCGTGAGGTTCTTCTGCTCGATGTAGCGCACGGCCGAGTCGATGGCGTCTTGCAGCGTGGTGGTGGCGCGGTCGTCGCCGGGCTTGTTGCCCGCGAGCGTGGGGCAATGAACCGTGTGGCCGGCCGCGCGCACGCCTTGGGCCACGGCTTCGATTTCAGCGCCGGTGTGCCAGGCGCCATGGACGATGACATAGGTGTCGGACATGGAGGTCTCCTTCGTTGGGATGGAGAACGACTGTAGGAACGGCGGCCCGCGCCGGATGGCCGATGCCCGCCAGCCCGATGGCCGATTCGCGCCAGGCGGCTTGCATTCATTCAATACTTCAAACATACTTGAAATATGGAAGAAAACGACGTCGTCCGCTCCCTGGCCGCACTGGCACAGCCCGTTCGCTTGCGCGTGTTTCGCGCACTGGTGGTGGCGGGCTCCGCCGGCCTGACGCCCGGCACGCTGACCGAATCGCTCGAGGTGTCGGCCACCAGCCTGTCGTTCCATCTCAAGGAACTGATGCATTCGGGCCTGGTCTCGCAGGAGCGCCAGGGCCGCAACCTCGTCTACCGCGCGGCGTTCGAGCAGATGAACGGCCTGCTCGCCTACCTGACGGAGAACTGCTGCCAGGGCGAACCCTGCGCCGCGAGCTGCACCGCAGACGGCACTGCAGGCTGCGCCCCCGCATGCTGATCGCGCTCGCGATCTTCGTCTTCACGCTGGTGCTGGTCATCTGGCAGCCGCGCGGGCTGGGCATCGGCTGGAGCGCGTCGCTGGGCGCCGCCATGGCGCTGCTGCTCGGCGTGGTCCACGCCGCCGACATTCCGGTCGTCTGGGGCATCGTGTGGAACGCGACGGCCACCTTCATAGCCGTGATCGTCATCAGCCTGCTGCTCGACGAGGCCGGCTTCTTCGAATGGGCAGCCCTGCACGTGGCGCGCTGGGGCGGCGGGCGCGGCCGGCTGCTGTTCGCGCTCGTGGTGCTGCTGGGGGCCGCCGTGTCGGCGCTGTTCGCCAACGACGGCGCCGCGCTGATCCTCACGCCCATCGTGATGGCCATGCTGGCGGCGCTCGGCTTTTCGCCCGCGGCAACGCTCGCGTTCGTCATGGCGGCGGGCTTCATCGCCGACACGGCCAGCCTGCCGCTGATCGTGTCGAACCTGGTGAACATCGTCTCGGCGGATTTCTTCCACATCGGCTTCGGCGCGTACGCCTCGGTCATGGTCCCCGTGAACATCGCGGCGGTGCTCGCCAGCCTGCTGGTGCTGGTGCTCTACTTCCGCCGCGGCATTCCGGCGCGCTACGACGCGGGCCAGCTCAAGGCGCCGGCCGCTGCGGTCCGCGACCCCGCAACCTTCCGCGCCGGCTGGGTGGTGCTCGTGCTGCTGCTCGCCGGCTTCTTCGGGCTGGAGCCGCTGGGCGTGCCGGTCAGCGCCGTGGCGGCCTTCGGTGCGGTGGTGCTGCTGGCCGTCGCGGGGCGCGGCGGGGTGATCGGCATCGGGCGCGTGCTGCGCGGCGCGCCATGGCAGATCGTGGTGTTCTCGCTGGGCATGTACCTGGTGGTGTACGGCCTGCGCAACGCGGGGCTGACCGGCCACGTGGCGTCGCTGCTGAACGTCTTCGCGCAAGGCGGCGTGTGGGGCGCGGCGCTGGGCACGGGCCTGCTCTCGGCGCTGTTGTCCTCGGTGATGAACAACATGCCCACGGTGCTGGTCGGCGCGCTGTCCATCGACGCGTCGGGCGCCACCGGCCTCGTGAAGGAGGCCATGGTCTACGCCAACGTGATCGGTTGCGACCTCGGCCCGAAGATCACGCCCGTCGGCAGCCTCGCCACCCTGCTCTGGCTGCACGTGCTCGCCAAGAAGGGCATGGCCATCGGTTGGGGCTACTACTTCAAGGTCGGCATCGTGCTGACGCTTCCCGTGCTGTTCGCGGCCCTCGCCGCCCTGGCACTTCGACTGAGCCTCCCGCTTCCATGAACGGCATCACGATCTATCACAACCCCGCCTGCGGTACCTCGCGCAACGTGCTTGCACTGATCCGCAACACGGGCGACGAGCCCACCGTCGTCGAGTACCTGCAAGACCCGCCGGACCGCGCCACGCTGGAGCGGCTCATCGCCTCGATGGGCATGGCGGTGCGCGACCTGCTGCGCCGCAAGGGCACGCCGTACGACGAGCTCGGCCTCGACGATCCGAAGTGGAGCGACGAACAGCTGGTCGGCTTCATGCTGCGGCACCCCGTTCTCATCAACCGGCCGATCGTGGTGACGCCGCTCGGCACGCGCCTGTGCCGCCCGTCGGAAGCGGTGCTCGACATCCTGCCGCGCGCGCAGCAAGGCGCGTTCTCCAAGGAAGACGGCGAAGCCGTCATCGATGCAAGGGGTCAGCGTGTCGCAAAACCAAACCCCAAGCCCTGAGCTGCCCCACGTCGACGCCGCGCATTTGCGCCGGCCCGACCCGCTGCAGCTGGCGCCCGCGCAGCGCGCCACGCACGCGCCGCGCATCCTGCTGCTGTACGGTTCGGTGCGCGAGCGCTCGTACAGCCGGCTCCTCACCGAAGAGGCCGCCCGCCTGCTGCAGGCCATGGGCGCGCAGACCCGCATCTACGATCCGCGCGGCCTGCCGCTGCCGGACGACGCGCCCGAAGACCACCCGAAGGTGCGCGAACTCCGCGAGCTCGCGCAGTGGTCCGAAGGCATGGTGTGGTGCTCGCCCGAGCGGCACGGCGCCATGACCGGCATCATGAAGGCGCAGATCGACTGGATCCCGCTGGCCGTCGGCTCGGTGCGCCCCACGCAGGGCAAGACGCTCGCGGTGATGGAGGTGTCGGGCGGCTCGCAGTCGTTCAACGCCGTGAACCAGTTGCGCGTGCTGGGCCGCTGGATGCGCATGATCACCATCCCCAACCAGTCGTCGGTGGCCAGGGCCTTCATGGAGTTCGAGGAGGACGGCCGCATGAAACCCTCGCCGTACTACGAGCGCGTGGTCGACGTGATGGAAGAGCTGCTGAAGTTCACGCTGCTCACGCGCGACTGCGCGGGCTACCTGGTCGACCGCTACAGCGAACGGCGCGAGAGCGCGCAGGCGCTGTCGGAGCGCGTCAACCTGCGCAGCATCTGAGCGGGCCGGGCGCCGGCGCTGGGCATGAGCTCAGTTCAGTCGCCCGCGCCGCAGCTCGCCCGGCGTCGCGCCCAGGTGCCGGCGGCACAGCCGCACGAAGTGCGACGCATCCGCCAGCCCCACGCGAAAACCGATCTCCGCGATGCCCAGCCGGTCGAAGCGCGCGTCGCCGAGCATGCGCCGCGCCGCCTGCATGCGCACGGCCGTCAGCGCAGTGGCGAAGGTGGTGCCGCCATCGCCATCGCCATTGCCATCCCCATCTCCCTGCCCGCCGGCCAGGCAGCGGTGCAGGCCGCGCTCCGAAATCCCCAGTCCGCGCGCCACGGCCGTGGCCGTGAGCCCGGGCTCGGCATGGCGCTCGCGCGTGGCGTCCAGCACGCGGCGGCGCAGCGCGGCGCGGCCCTCGCCGGGCGCCTGTGAAACACCATGCCCCAACGCGAGCGCCAACAAGCCGCCCAGCTGGTCGGTCAGCAGTTCGGCCGGCACCGGCGGCCGGCTGGCCATCTGCGGCGACAGCTGCCTGATGAAGCCGCTCAGCACGCCGCCCCAGCCGGACTGCCCGTCAATGCGCCGCGCCACCCGGTCGCCGGCGTCGGGGAGCCAGGCGTCGACCCAGGCGGTCGGCAGTTCGAGCGACAAGGTCTCGGCCGACTGCAGCAGATGGAATTCGTAGAGGCGGCGCGAGTCGACCAGCACCGCGTCGCCCGGCAGCAGCCGCGCGCTGCGGCCGTCCTGCACGGTGACCCAGGCCGAGTCGGTCTTGCACAGCAGGTAGTAATAGTTGTGACGGCTCTGGGCAATGGCGCGGCGCGTGCGGTACACGGCCTGCGCGCTGCCGCGCACCTGGTTGACCACGATGGGCCCGAGCGGCGCCGACTCCAGCGTGGCGGCGAAGCTGCCGCCCGCGCAACTGGTGACGTCCATCTCCAGGAAGCCCTCGCAGACCGCGCCCACCCAATAGTCCAGCCGCTGCGCGGGCGGCACGGCGTCGGTGGACCAGCGGTGGATGGCTTCATTCATGCGCGCCAACATACCCAAGCCGGGCCTGCTTGCCAAGCGGGAATAGCCCCTCTCCCACGGCGCGGCGCGGCCGACACCGGCAAAATGGCCCGCGAACCAACCCGTGCGCGGGGCATTCCGGCGCACGCACATGAAAGAAGGGCAAGACGGGTCATGAGAAACAAAAGCGATTTCGGACTGATCGGGCTGGCCGTGATGGGCCAGAACCTGGTGCTGAACGTGGAGAGCCGCGGCTTCCAGGTCAGCGTGTACAACCGCACCGAAGCGACCACCGAAGCCTTCATTGCCGAGAACCCCGGCAAGAAGCTGGTCGGCGCCAAGACGCTCGAGGCGTTCGTGCAGAGCCTGGCCAAGCCGCGCAAGATCCAGATCATGGTGAAGGCCGGCGCGCCGGTCGACCAGGTGATCGAGCAGCTCATCCCCCTGCTGGACAAGGACGACATCGTCATCGACGGCGGCAACAGCCTCTACACCGACACCGAGCGCCGCGACGCCTACCTGAGCAGCAAGGGCCTGCGCTTCATCGGCGCCGGTGTGTCGGGCGGCGAGGAAGGCGCGCGCAAGGGCCCGTCGATCATGCCGGGCGGCCCGCTGTCCACCTGGGAGGTGATGAAGCCGATCTTCGAGAGCATCGCGGCCAAGGTGGACGGCGAGCCCTGCGTGATCCACATCGGCCCGGGCGGCGCCGGCCATTACGTGAAGATGGTGCACAACGGCATCGAGTACGGCGACATGCAGCTCATCTGCGAGGCCTACAGCCTGTTCAAGGCGGCCGGCTTCAGCACCGACGAGATGGCCGCCATCTTCAACGAGTGGAACGACGGCGAACTGCAGAGCTACCTGATCCAGATCACCGCCAAGGCGCTGGAACAGAAAGACCCGGAAACCGGCAAGCCGATCGTCGACGTCATCCTGGACAAGGCCGGCCAGAAGGGCACGGGCCAGTGGACGCTGATCAACGCGGCCGAGAACGCGGTGGTCATCAGCACCATCAACGCCGCCGTCGAGGCGCGCGTGCTGTCGTCGCAGAAGAAGGCGCGCGTGGGCGCGAGCAAGCTGCTGCAGGGCCCGAAGATCGAGCTCTCGCTCGAGAAGAAGGCGCTGGTGGCCAAGGTGCACGACGCGCTGTATGCCTCCAAGGTCATCAGCTACACGCAGGGCTTCGACCTCATCAAGACGATGGGCGACAAGAAGGAATGGAAGCTCGACCTGGGCGGCATCGCGTCCATCTGGCGCGGCGGCTGCATCATTCGCGCGCGCTTCCTCAACCGCATCACCGACGCCTTCCGCACCGACCCCGCGCTGGGCAACCTGATGCTCGACCCCTTCTTCAAGGACCTGCTGAACCGCACGCAGCAGAACTGGCGCGAAGTGGTGGCGCTGGCGGTGAGCAACGGCATTCCGGTGCCGGCGTTCAGCGCCTCGCTGGCCTACTACGACAGCTACCGCACCGAGCGCCTGCCGGCCAACCTGCTGCAGGCGCAGCGCGACTTCTTCGGTGCCCACACCTACGAGCGCACCGACAAGCCCGAAGGCCAGTTCTTCCACACCGACTGGCCTGAAGTGATCGGCTGACCGATCGAATGAGGCCATGCCAGCCCTCGACTACCCCCGCCACCTGGTCGAGGACTGGCAACTGAGCGACGGCACGCCGGTGCGGATCCGCCCGATCCGTGCCGACGACCTGGATCTGCACTCGGCCTTTGTGGCGGGCCTGTCGAACGAAACGGGCTACCACCGCCTGCTGTCGCCGCGCAAGCCGCAGCCCGACGAGCTCTGGCGCATGACCCACATCGACTACGACCGCGAACTGGCGCTCATCGCGACCACCGAGGTCGGCGGCCGCGAGCAGCAGATGGGCGTGGTGCGCTACGTGCGCGGCGACACGCCCGAGACGGCGCACGTTGCCGAGTTCGCCGTGGTCATCGGCGATGCCTGGCAGCGCCACGGCGTCGCGGCCAAGCTGCTGCGCAAGCTGATCGACGCGGCCGCGCAGGCCGGCGTGAAGCAGCTGGCGGACATCACGCTCTACGACAACACCGGCATGCTGGCGCTGGCGCGCAAGCTGGGGTTCAGGCTGCAGCGCGACCCGGGCAACCCGAACGTCACGCGGCTGCGGCTGGTGCTCGATGCGCCTGCGCCGCCTGCGCCACTGTCGACGCCCTCGCCGCCCTCGCCCTGAGCTCTACCAGGCAGCGCTCATCACGCCCTGCTCGGCAGCGATCCAGTCGCGCACCGGCGCGGGCAGCGGATGCGCCGGCGGCACCAGGCCCATGGCCGCGTACGAATCCTGGTTGGGCACCAGCCCGCCGCGGCCCACGGCGGCGCCCTTCATGTAGCCGGCCGCGCACACGCGATCGCCGCGCACGAACTCGAAGCGCATGTAGTTCCAGTGCTGGTCGGTGGCGTCGAGCCGGAAGCGCAGCGTGTAGGCCTGCAACGGGCTCAGGCCGCGCCGGTAGCTGATGAGCGAACCGCCCGACATCGGCCGCCAGCCCTGGCGCAGCATGGTCGACGCAAAGCCGGTGCGCACGAAGTACTCGACCAGCATCAGGTCGATGATGGTCAGGTAGCGGCCGTTGTTCATGTGGCCGTTGATGTCGAGGTCGTTCGGCAGCACGCGCAGTTGCCGCTCCAGCGTGTCGCCCGGCACGAGGCGCGGCGCGCGCCAGGCGCGCAGCAAGGTCATCAGGAGGCGCAGGTAGAGGTTCATCGACAGCCTAGAATTGGTTCAATCTAGAACATTCTAGTTCAATACTGAACCATTTCAAGCTTCATCGCCATGCCCACCGCGAAGTCCAGCAAGCCCCGCAAGCGGCCGGTTGCCGCCGCCCCGGAACCCGCAGCCTCACCCGAACGCGCGCCGTCGTCGCCTCACGGCACCGCCGCCTGGCTGGCCGTGGTGCGGGCCTACAACCTGTGCGACGCGGTGATGACCGGAAGGCTTGCCGCCATCGGCCTGCGCGTGGGCGAACACGAGGTGCTGGCCACCGTCGCAACCACGCCGGGCATCACCCAGCAGGCGCTGGCGGCGCGTTGCTTCGTGGCGAAGAGCGGCGTCAGCATGCTGCTGTCGCAGATGGAGGCCAAGGGCTGGGTGCGGCGCGACAGCGACGGCGCCGACGCGCGGGTGCGGCGCCTCACGCTCACCGGCGACGGCATGGCGGTCGCGCAGCAGTGCCTGGCCATCCAGGCCGAGGTGGTCGAGGCCATGGTGGCGCCGGCCAGCGCGGGCGAACTCGCCACCCTGGCCGAACTGATGAACCGCGCGTCGGTGGTGCTCGAGGAACTGCGCGCCGGGCTCAGGAACTAGCGAGCCAGTCTTTCACGCCGGCCACCGACTGCGCCAGCGGCGCCGTCGCGTCCACCGCCAGCACGCCGGGCTCGCCCACCGGCGACTCCAGCGTGGCGAACTGGTTGGCCACCAGGCTGGCCGGGAACATGTGCTCCCCGGCACCGGCCCGCGCCGCCACCCGGCGCTCGGACTCGGCCCGCTCGATGGCCATGAACACGAAGCGCAAGCCGGGCACCGCCGCGCGCAGCTGCTCGCGGTAGATGCGCTTGAGCGCCGAGCAGGTCAGCACCGCGCCCTGCGGCGCGTCGGCCAGCGCGCGGCCCAGCGTGGCCAGCCAGCCGGCGCGGTCGGCGTCGGTGAGCGCAACGCCCCGGCTCATCTTCTCGACGTTGGCCTTCGGGTGGTGGTCGTCGCCTTCTATGAGCGGCAGCCCGAGGGCCGTGGCCAGCGCCGCGCCCAGGCTCGATTTGCCGCAACCCGACACGCCCATCACTACCAGCCAAACCCTGTCCATATGCATCCCTTTGGTAAAGCGCCACACCGTGTTTCACGGCACCAGCAAACTTAAATCTACTTCCTTATGATGCGAAACCTTTTTCCGTCGGAAGCAGAGAGTCCTCTCCATGGTCCAGCTTGCGTTGCGTCGTCCGTACACCTTCATCGTCATGGCGATGCTGATCGTGCTGGCCACGCCTTTTGTCCTCGCGCGCATGGCGACCGACATCTTCCCGGAAATCAACATCCCGGTGGTCAGCGTCATCTGGAACTACACCGGCCTGCCGGCCCAGGAAATGGGCCAGCGCATCTCGGGCCAGGTGGAGCGCGGGCTGACCACCACGGTGAGCGACATCGAGCACATCGAGTCGCAGTCGCTGGCGGGCGTGTCGATCATCAAGGTGTTCTTCCAGCCGACCGCCAACATCGAGATGGCCATCTCGCAGGTGGTGGCCTCGATGCAGGCGCAGGTGCGCCAGCTGCCGCCGGGCATCACGCCGCCGCTGGTCATCAAGTATTCGGCCTCCAGCGTGCCGGTGGTGCAGCTGGCGCTGTCCAGCCCCACGCGCTCGGAGAACTCGCTGTTCGACGCCACCGTGAACCAGCTGCGCCCGCAGCTCATCACGGTGCCGGGCGCGGCCATTCCGTTTCCGTACGGCGGCAAGAACCGGCTGATTTCGGTCGACCTCGACACCCAGGCGCTGCAAGCGCGCGGCCTCTCTCCGGCCGACGTGGTGAACGCGGTGAACACGCAGAACCTGATCCTTCCCTCGGGCACGGCCAAGTTCGGCGCCACCGAATACAACGTGCGCATGAACGGCTCGCCCGACGCCATCTCGGGCCTGAACGACCTGCCGATCCGCACCGTGAACGGCGCCACCACCTACCTGCGCGACGTGGCCTACGTGCGCGACGGCTTTTCGCCGCAGACCAACGTGGTGCGCCAGGACGGCGTGCGCGGCGTGCTGCTGTCGGTGCTGAAGAACGGCGGCGCCTCCACGCTGGACATCGTCTCCAACATCCGCGCCATGCTGCCCATCGCCGCGCAGACGCTGCCCGAGGACATCAAGATCACGCCGCTGTTCGACCAGTCGGTGTTCGTGAAGGCGGCCGTGAAGGGCGTGGTGTTCGAGGCCATCCTGGCCGCCGCGCTGACCGCCGCGATGGTGCTGCTGTTCCTGGGCAACTGGCGCAGCACGCTGATCATTGCGCTGACCATTCCGCTGTCGATCCTGGCGTCGATCCTGGTGCTGTACGCGCTGGGCGAAACGCTCAACCTCATGACGCTGGGCGGGCTGGCGCTGTCGGTGGGCATCCTGGTGGACCAGGCGATCGTGACCATCGAGAACATCGAGCGGCACCTGCACATGGGCACGCCGCTGAAGGAGTCCATCGAGGTCGGCGCGGGCGAGATCGGCTCGGCCGCCTTCGTGTCCACGCTGTGCATCTGCATCGTGTTCGTGCCGATGTTCTTCCTCTCGGGCGTGGCGCGCTTCCTGTTCGTGCCGCTGGCCGAGGCGGTGGTGTTCGCCATGCTGGCCTCCTACCTGCTCTCGCGCACGCTGGTGCCCACGCTGGTGATGCTGCTGATGGGCAACTCGCACGGAGGCGGCCAGGAACAGGTCGCCAACGCCAAGCCAAGCGCCCTGCAGCGCCTGTACCGCGCCTTCGACCGCCGCTTCGAGCGCGTGCGCCGCGCCTACACGCTGGTGCTGTCGGCGGTGCTCTCCAAGCGCGCCGGCTTCATCGGCCTGTTCCTCGGCTTCTGCCTGCTCTCCTGCCTGCTGTACCCCGCGCTGGGCCGCGACTTCTTCCCCACCGTCGATGCCGGCCAGATCCGCCTGCACCTGCGCGCGCCCACCGGCACGCGCATCGAGGAAACCGCGCGCCTCACCGACCGGGTGGAAGCCGCCATCCGCGAGCTGGTGCCGCCGGACCAGCTCGAGACCATCCTGGACAACCTGGGCGTGCCCAACAGCGGCATCAACCTGTCGTACAGCAACGCCGGCACCATCGGCACCTTCGACGGCGAGCTGCTGCTGTCGCTCAAGGAAGGCCACAAGCCGACCGAGCACTTCGTGTCGATCCTGCGCGCCGAGTTGCCCCGGCGCTTTCCGGGCACGGAATTCTTCTTCCAGCCGGCGGACATCGTCACGCAGATTCTCAACTTCGGCCTGCCCGCGGCCATCGACGTGCAGTTCAGCGGCAACGACCTGGCCGGCAACGCGGCGCGCGCGGCCGAACTGACCAAGGCGATCCGCCAGATCCCGGGTGCGGTCGACGCCCACGTGCACCAGCGCCTGGACGGCCCCGCGCTCAGCCTGCAGATGGACCGCACGCGGCTGCAGCAGTACGGGCTCACGGCGTCCAACGTGGGGCAGAACGTGCTCATCGCGCTGTCGGGCAGCTCGCAGACGGCGCCGGCCTTCTGGCTCAACCCGGTGAACGGCGTGGTGTACAGCATCGCGGTGCAGTCGCCGCAGTACGTGGTCGACTCGCTCGATTCGCTGCTCAACATCCCCGTGGGTGCGGGCGCGGCGGCCGGCACCACGGGCTCGCAGCAGCTGCTGGGCAACCTGGTCGACGCGCAGGCGGCGCGCCAGCCGGCCGTGATGTCGCGCTACAACATCGCGCCCGTGATCGACGTGTACGTGAGCGTGCAGGGCACCGACCTGGCCAGCGTGGCCTCGAAGGTGCAGAAGCTGGTCGACGAGATGCGCCCCAAGCTCTCGCGCGGCAGCCGCGTGGAGATCCGCGGCCAGGTGCAGACCATGCAGTCGTCGTTCATCGGCCTGGGCGTGGGCCTGGCGATGGCCATCGTGCTGGTGTACCTGCTGATCGTGGTCACCTTCCAGTCGTGGCTGGACGCCGCCATCATCATCACCGCCCTGCCGGCCGCGCTGGCGGGCATCGCGTGGATGCTGTTCATCACCGGCACCACGCTGAGCGTGCCGGCGCTCACGGGCGCCATCATGACCATGGGCGTGGCCACGGCCAACTCCATCCTGCTGGTGTCGTTCGCGCGCGAGCGGCTGCAGGCGGGCATTCCGCCGCTGTCGGCCGCGCTGGAAGCCGGCGCCACCCGCATCCGCCCGGTGCTGATGACGGCGCTGGCCATGATCATCGGCATGATCCCGATGGCGCTGGGCCTGGGCGAAGGCGCCGAGCAGAACGCGCCGCTGGGCCGCGCGGTCATCGGTGGCCTGATCTTTGCCACGGTGTCGACATTGTTTTTCGTACCCGCGGTGTTCGCGGGGGTGCACAGTCGGCTTGCACACCGCCGGGCGGCGCGTGAAGCCGCGCAGCAGCAACACGCGCAACAGCCGCCCGCCGGCGCAGCGCCCCAGGAGAACTGAAGTCTTGACCCCCACGCTCATTCACTTTGTGTATTCGCTGCCCCCTGACGGGGCCGCAGCTCGCCTTGGGAGCGGCCCGGCGCCGAGCGGGTCATGACGGAGCAACGCCATTCGGCATTGGCCATCCACCCCATCGCCGTCGAAGAGGGCGAAGGCGAGTTGCTGCGCCGCCGCCAGATCGTGCGGCGCACGCGCTGGCTGGTGCTGGTCGTGCTGGTGCTGCTGGCGCTGGGCGCCGCGCGCACCGTGTTCGTGCGCATGGCCAACGCGCGTGCGCTCGAAGCGGGCACCAGCGAGCGCGCCAGGCAGTACGTGCAGACCGCCCTGCCCCGCACGCCCACCACCGGCCAGACGCTGTCGCTGCCGGGCACGCTGCAGGGCTTCGTGCAGTCGCCCATTTCGGCGCGCGCCAGCGGCTACCTGAAACGCTGGACCAGGGACATCGGCAGCCGCGTCGAAAAGGGCGATCTGCTCGCCGAGATCGAGACGCCCGAGATCGACCAGCAACTCTCGCAGGCCGTGGCCGCGCGCGCACAGGCGGCCTCGGGCCTGGAGCTCGCACGCAGCACCGCCGATCGCTGGGAGGCGCTGCGCAAGAAGGACGTGGTTTCGCAGCAGGACCTCGACGAACGCCGCAGCGCGGTGGCGCAGGCCACGTCGAACGTGGCGGCGGCCGACGCCAACGTGCAGCGGCTCAAGCAGACCGAAGGCTTCAAGCGCGTGGTGGCGCCGTTCGCGGGCGTGATCACGCGGCGCAACGTCGACACCGGCGACCTGATCGACGCCGGCGCGGGCGGCGGCGCTGGGCGCGCGCTGTTCATGCTGGCGCAGACCGATCCGCTGCGCGTGTACATCAACGTGCCGCAGGCCTACGCCCAGCTCGTGAAGACCGGCCAGCCGGTGGTGGTGACGCAGGCCGAGCTGCGCGGCCAGACCTTCAAGGGCCAGGTGGCGCGCACCTCGGGCGCCATCGACACGACCACGCGGATGATGCAGGTCGAGGTGTCGCTGCCCAACAAGGACGGCGCGCTGCTGCCCGGCGCCTACGTGCAGGTGTCGCTGCCGCTGGCGGCCAGCCGCACGCTCACCGTGCCGTCGAACGCGCTGCTGTTCCGTGCCGAGGGCACGCGCATCGCGGTGGTCGACGCGCAGGGCCGCATCAACCTGCGCCCCGTGACGCTGGGCCGCAACTACGGCGAGAACGTCGAGGTGGTCGACGGCCTCGAAGGCGCCGACCGCATGGTGCTGAACCCCTCCGACTCGCTGGCCGAAGGCGACGTGGTGGCGGTGGCGCCCGAGGCGCCGCCGGCCGCGGCCAATGCCGGCCCGGGTGCACCGGCCGCACCCGCCGCGCCTGCCGCCGCCAAGAAGGAACCCGCGTGAAACTGCGACCGCCGGTTGCCCCGACGGCCGTCGCCGTGCTGGCGCTCCTTGCTCTCCTCTCGGGCTGCGCCGTCGGCCCCGACTACAAGACCCCCGACACCGCGCTGCCCGTGAGCTGGAAGCTCGAGGCGCCCTGGCGCGTGAGCGCGCCCAGCGACAGCATCGACAAGGGCCCGTGGTGGAAGCGCTTCGACGACGCCACGCTCGACACCCTGCAGGCACAGGCCCTGGCCGGCAGCCCGACGCTGGTGATCGCCAACGCGCGGCTCGCCCAAGCGCGCGCCTCGCTGGCCGCCAGCTCGGCCAGCCTGTACCCGCAGCTGGGCCTGGGCACGCGCGCCTCGCGCCTGAAGATTTCCGCCAACCGGCCGCTCACCAACTATGCGAGCGCCAACGCGTCGACCGTGCAGAACGACTTCGCGCTGTCGCTGAACGCGAGCTACGAGGTCGACCTGGCCGGCCGCGTGCAGCGCAGCGTCGAGGGCGCCTCGGCCTCCGCCGAGCAATCGGCCGCCGACCTGGCCAACACGCGGCTGCTGCTGAGCGCCGACGTGGCCAACAACTACTTCAACCTGCGCTCCAGCGACATCGAGCTCGACGTGCTCTCGCGCTCCATTGGCCTGCAGCGCCGCGCGCTGGAGCTGGTCACGGCGCGCCACGACCTGGGCGCGGTGTCGGGCCTCGACGTGGCGCAGCAGCAGGCGCTGCTGGAGACCACGCTGACGCAGGTCGACGTGCTGAAGAAACAGCGCGCGCAATACGAACACGCGCTGGCCACCCTCACCGGCACGCCCGCGCCGAACTTCGCGCTGCCGGTGGACCTGCGCGAGATCCGTCCGCCGGCGGTGCCGCTGGGCGTGCCGTCCGAGATGCTGCAGCGCCGGCCCGACGTGGCCTCGGCCGAACGCGCCATGGCCTCGGCCAATGCGCAGATCGGCGTGGCCACCGCGGCCTTCTACCCGAGCTTCATCATCTCGCCGACCGTGGGCGTGGACAGCCGCACCATCGAGACGCTGTTCAACGGCCCCAGCCTGCTGTGGTCGGTGGGCGTGTCGGCCACGCAGGTGCTGTTCGACGGCGGCCGCATCCGCGCCAACGTCGACTTCGCCAAGGCCGGCTACGACGCCACCGTGGGCAACTACCGCCGCACCGTGCTGGGCGCGATGCAGGAAGTCGAGGACGGCATCACCGGCTTGTCGGCGCTGGACAGCGCGACCACGCAGGCGCAGTCGGCCGTGACGGCGGCGCGCCGCGTGCTCGACATGGCGACCAGCCGCTACGAGGGCGGCGCCTCGACCTACCTCGACGTGATCACCGCGCAGCAGTCGCTGCTGACGGTCGAGCGGCAGGCCGCGCAGCTGCAGGGGCAGCGGCTGCTGACCTCGGTGTTCCTGGTGAAGGCGCTGGGCGGCGACTGGTGCGCGGCCGACGACGCGGCCGCCGGTTGCCGCGCGCAGGGGATGGTGGGCCTGGCGCAAAGCAAGTAGCATCGCGCACCCTCCCGCGTTCGCCTCGGACGCTGCCTTCAACGAAAGAGCGACGATGCGACGACGGACTCTGGCCTTGCTGGCCACGGCACTGGTTGCGACCACGGCCCTTGCGCAGACCCACCAAGGCCTGCCGGCCTTCTCCCCCGCATTCAAGACACGCGAGATCGCCGTCGACGGCACCACGCTGCACGTGCGCGTGGGCGGCACCGGCCCGGCCGTCACGCTGCTGCACGGCTTCGGCGAAACCGGCGACATGTGGGCCACGCTGGCGAACGACCTGGCGCGCGACCACACGGTGGTGGTGCCCGACCTGCGCGGCATGGGCCTGTCGGCGCGCGCCACCAGCGGCTTCGACAAGAAGACGCAGGGGCAGAACATCGCCCAGCTGCTCGACAAGCTCGGCGTGGCGAAGACCCAGCTGGTCACGCACGACATCGGCAACATGGTCGGCTACGCCTTCGCGGCGCAGTACCGCGACCGCGTGACGAGCTTCGTGCCCATCGACGCGCCGTTGCCCGGCGTGGGCCCGTGGGAAGAGATCCTGAAGAGCCCGCTGCTGTGGCACTTCCGCTTCGGCGGGCCCGACATGGAAAGGCTGGTGGCGGGCCGCGAGCGCATCTACCTCGACCGCTTCTGGAACGAGTTCTCCGCCACGCCCGCGCGCTTCGGCGAGGCCGCGCGGCGGCACTACGCGCGCCTGTATGCGCGGCCCGGCAACATGCACGCGGGCTTCTCGCAGTTCGGCGCGTTCGACCAGGACGTGATCGACAACACCGCGTTCATGGCGCAAGGCAAGCTCGAGATGCCGGTGCTGGCGCTCGGCGGCGAGAAGTCGTTCGGGCCGATGATGGCCACCGTGATGCGCGCCGCGGCCAGCAACGTGACCGAAGGCGTCGTGCCGGACTCGGGCCACTGGATCATGGAAGAGAACCCCAAGGCGACCACCGCGATGGTGGGCGACTTCCTGCGCCGGCAACCAGGCTGACGGGCTGACGGGCACAGGCCCGGGAAAAAGCCTAGAACAGGTTGCCCTGCCCGGCCGCGCCCGGCGGCCGGAACGCGGTGACGTCCAGCGGAATGCGCTCGCGGTTGTAGCCGATGCGGTTCGCGGCCTTCACGAAGCGCTGGTGGATCAGATCGGCCCACAGGCCCGAGCCCTTCATGCGCGTGGCGAAGTCGGCGTCGTAGTCCTTGCCGCCGCGCATCTCGTGGATGCGCGCCATGATCCGGTCGGCGCGCTGCGGGTAGTGCAACGCCAGCCACTCCTTGAACAGCGGCGCCACCTCCCACGGCAGCCGCACCACCGTGTAGAAGGCGCTGCGCGCGCCGGCTTCCCAGGCGGCTTCGAGCACCTGCTCCATGTCTTCGGTGACGAACGGAATCTGCGGCGCCACGCTCACGCCCACCGGCACGCCCGCTTCGGTGAGCGTGCGGATGGTGCGCAGCCGCCGGTGCGGCGCCGCGGCGCGCGGCTCGAGCTTGCGGGCGAGCTCGCCGTCGAGCGTGGTCACGGTGACGTACACGGCGGCCAGGCGGTCCGCCGCCATGGGCCCGATCAGGTCGAGGTCGCGCTCGATGGCGCTCGACTTGGTGACCAGCGCGAACGGGTGCCGCGTTTCCTGCAGCAGTTCGATCACCGAGCGCGTGAGGCGCAGCTCGCGCTCGATGGGCTGGTAGCAGTCGGTGGCGGTGCCGATGGCGATGTAGCTCGGCCGGTAGCTCTTGCGGCCGAGTTCGGCGCGCAGCACCTCGACGAGGTTGCGCTTGGCGATCAGCTTGGTCTCGAAGTCGAGGCCGGGCGAGAGGTTGAGGTAGCTGTGCGTCGGGCGCGCGAAACAATAGATGCAACCGTGCTCGCAGCCCCGGTACGGGTTGAGCGAGCGGTCGAAGGAGATGTCGGACGACTCGTTCTCGGTGAGCACCGACTTCACGTCTTCGAAGCGCACCTCGGTCGCGAGCGGCTGCAGCTCGGCGGCCTCGGCCACGCCTGCCTCGAGCGTGCCCCAGCCGTCGTCGTAGGCGGCGCGCTCGTCGCTGGAGAAGCGGTGCGCCAGCCGCGTGGCCGCGCCGCGGCCCTTGATGGCGTGGACGGGGATCTGGGCAGCGGGCATGGCGAGTCCTTTGCTAAGGCATTTACTGTTCATGCATACAGTATTCCAGTCGCTCTGGCTTGTCCACGGATTTTTCTATTTCTCTATTGACAGAAATTTCGCAAATCCTAAACTCGACGCCATGGAACTCACCGACATTCAACGCAAGTTCGTCCTGCACTGGGGCGAAATGGGCTCCATGTGGGGCGTGAACCGCACCGTCTCGCAGATCCACGCGCTGCTCTTCGCCCACGGCAAGCCCATGAACGCCGAAGAGCTGTCCGACACGCTGGGCGTGGCGCGCTCCAACATCAGCAACAGCCTGAAGGAACTGCAGGCCTGGAACCTCGTGCGCGTCACCCACACGCTGGGCGACCGCCGCGACTACTTCGAGACCAGCGTCGACGTGTGGGAGCTGTTTCGCACCGTGGTGCGCGAGCGCAAGGAGCGCGAGTTCGACCCCACCGTGCGCGTGCTGCGCGAACTGGTCTCCAGCCCCGACTTCCAGAAGGAACCGGCCGACGCGCAGGACCGCATCCGCTCCACCATGGAGCTGATGGAAAAGCTCGCCACCTGGGCCGACGAAATGCTGCGGCTGTCGCCGGGCACGCTCGACAAGGTGCTGACGCTGGGCGCGAGCGTGCAGAAGTTCGTGCGCGGCGATGGCGCGCCAGCCGGCAAGGGCGACAAGAGCGACAAGGGCGAAGACCCCGACGCGCACCACGCCAGCCTCCCCATGATCTGAGTCTCCTTTTTTTGCCCTTTCGTTTCTGTTTTGACAGAAATATCGATAAACAAGAACGCCATGAACGCCGCCGCCTCGCCCGCCTACCCGCTCACGATCTATTTCGACGCCAGCTGCGCGATCTGCGCGGCCGAAATGCGCCACATGAAGTCGCGCGACGCGGCAAGCCGGCTGCACCTGGTCGACTGCTCGCCGGCCGCGTTCGACGACGGCCCGGCCCCGCGCAACGCGCTGATGGCGGCCATCCATGTGAAGGACGCGCAAGGCGAGGTGTTCGTCGGCGTGCCCGCCATCCGCCTGTGCCGCAGCGCGGTCGGGCTGTCGAGCGGCAGCGTCCTGCTCGACCTGCCGCTGGTTGCACCGCTGGCAGATCGCGCCTACGCGCTGCTGGCGCGCAACCGCTACCGCATTCCGCGCTGGCTGGCCGCGAGGCTGGCGGGGCGCGTCGCGCCTTCGTGCGACGACGGCCAGTGCCGCCTGTGAACGCTGCGAGCGCAGCAAGCGTCGTGAGCATCAAAGAACAACCAACCGAGGGAAGAGCCATGCCCACCGTTTTCCAGCCCGACTTCCGCATGCCGCATGAAAGCGCGCCGCACACCGCAACCGGCGCCGCCACAAACCCCGCCGGCGCCCCCATCACCACCCGGGACACGCAGCACTACTTCACCGAGGTCGCGGTCGACTACAGCGCCTGGAGCCCCAGCTACAACATGCACTTCGGCTTCTGGCGGGCGGGCCTGAACCCGTTGCGGCGCGAAGGCATGCTGGTCGAAATGAACCGCGCGATCGGCCGCGCCCTGCAGCTGGGCACCGCACCGGCGGACGCCACGCAACGCCGCTGCGTGCTCGACCTGGGCTGCGGCGCCGGCGCCACCGCGCGCACGCTGGTCGGCGACGACCCGTCGCTCTGCGCCATCACCGTGACCAACGTCGCCGTGCAGAACCGCATCGCCGCCAGGCTCGACGCAGCCGCCGGCGTGGCCGACCGCATGGCGCACATCGAAGCCGACTACACGCGCACCGGCCTGCCCGCCGCGCAGGCCGACGGTGCCTGGGCCGTGGAGAGCGCCTGCTACGCCGGCGGCACCGACAAGGGCGACTTCATCCGCGAGGCCGCGCGCTTGCTCAAGCCCGGCGCGCGCCTGGCGGTGGTCGACGGCTTCCTGCTGCGGCGCGCGCCGGGGCGCATGGCCCAGTGGCTGCACCGCCTGTGGGCCGACAGCTGGGCCGTGCCCACGCTGGCGGTGCGCGACGAATTCGTGGCCGCGCTCGAGCGCAACGGCTTCGAGGACATCGAGGTGAAGTCGCTGCGCTGGCGCGTGGCGCCGAGCGCGCTGCACATCCCGGTGCTGGCCACGCGCTTCACGCTGGCCGAACTCTGGAAGGCGCGCGGCAAGCTCAGCCCGTGGCGGCGCAAGCACATCGTGGCCAGCTACTGCGCGCTCGCGCTGGGCATGTTCTGGCGCGACTTCGACTACTGCATGGTCACGGCGCGGCGGCGCGCCGACTGAGCGAACAAGACAACACAACGAGGAGAAGAGGTTCCCATGCGCAACGACTCCGAAGAACAGCAACAGACGGAAAGCTGGTTCGCCGATCTCGCCCGCTTCAACGGCGGTCCGGACCAACCACCCCAGCCGCCCCCGCGCCGCATGCCCTTCGCCTGGTTCTGGCCGATCCTGGCGGGCGCGGCCATTGCGCTGGTGCTGCGCATCGTCTTCAGCGGCGGGCCCGGCCACCGCTTCTCGGCGATGCTCGGCTCCTTCGTGTACTTCGTGCCTGCGGTATGCGGCGCGGTCACGGTGTACATGGCCGAGCGCATCGAGCGGCGCAGCTGGGGCTACTACCTCTGGGCGCCGTGGGTGGCGACCGCGCTGTTCGTCATCGGCACGCTGGCGGTGTTCATCGAGGGGATCATCTGCGCCATCGTCATCGTGCCGCTGTTCGGGGTGATGGGCAGCGTCGGCGGCCTGGCGATGGGCATCGTGTGCCGCATCACCAACTGGCCCAGGCAGGCGGTCTACAGCTTCGCGCTGCTGCCGCTGGTGCTCGGCGCCATCGAGCCGCAGCTGCCCAACCCCGACCGGTTTTCCCACACCTCGCGCACGCTCTTCATTGCGGCGCCGGCCGAGCGCGTGTGGCACTCGCTGAACGAGGCGCGCGACATTCGTCCCAGCGAAGTCAGCGGCATGTGGGCGTACCGCATCGGCGTGCCGATGCCGGTGTCCGGCGTGACGGTCGACACGCCCGAAGGCCGCGTGCGCCAGGTGCAGTGGCAGAAGAACGTGCACTTCGAGGAAATCGTCACCGACTGGCAGCCCAACCGCCTGCTGAAGTGGCGCTACCGCTTCACGCCGGACTCGTTTCCCGCGGGGGCGCTGGACGACCACGTGATGATCGGCGGCCAGTATTTCGACCTGCGCGACACCACCTACACGCTGACCCCGCGCGACGGCGGCACCGACCTGCGCATCGACGTGTCGTGGCGCCTGAGCACGCGCTTCAACTGGTATGCCGACCGCGTGCTGCAGGCCTTGCTCGGCAACGGCTCGGAGAACATCCTGCGCTTCTACAAGGCGCGCAGCGAAGCCCCGGCCACGGCCACGGTCGCCGGATGACGCAGCCACCGGTCTTCCAGCAGGCACTCGGCCCCGCGTGGGAGCGCCTCGGCGAGGTCGTTCGCCGGCACTACGCGATGGCGCCGTTCTCCGACGACCAGGTGTGCGTTCGCGGCGTGATGAGCGAGGTCTGGCACGCGCCCTGGGCCACGCTGCTGATGCCCTTCGGCCGGCTCTTCGGCGCGCTGGTGCCGCACACCGGCAGCCACGTTCCGATCGAGGTGCACTACAGCTGCCGCCCGGCCAACGCGCACCTGTACTGGGACCGCGTGTTTCATTTCCCGGGCAGGCCGCTCTTTCACTTCCGCTCGCACATGGAGCACGAAGCGAGCAAGGGCGCCGAAGTGATCGAGTACGTGCGCCTGGGCATCGGCATGCGCCTGGCGGTGAGCGCCGAAGACGGCGCGCTGGTGTTCCGCGACCTGGGCTACGTGTGGCGCATTGCCGGGCTGCGCATTCCGCTGCCGCTGGGCCTGTTGCTGGGCACCGCCTACGTCGAGGAACGCCCCGACCCCGGCGACGCCGACCGCTTCACCATGCAGATGCGGCTGCGCCACCGCTGGTTCGGCGATGTGTTTCGCTACAGCGGGCGCTTTCACCTGCCCGCACGGTTGGGGCCACAATGAGCGCACCATGCCACGCCGCCCCGAAAACCTCTACGCCCAGTACCACGCCCACGTCTATTTCGCGCCCGACACCGTGGCGCAGGCGCGCACCCTCTGCGAACGCGCGGGCCACGAGCTGATGGTGGTGGTCGGCCGCGTGCACGAGCGGCTGGTGGGGCCGCATCCGCACTGGAGCTGCCAGCTCGCCTTCGACGCCGCCGAGTTCGACCAGGTCATCGGCTGGCTCGAGGCCAACCGCGACGGGCTCGACGTGTTCGTGCACGGCGTGACGGGCGACGGCTTTGCCGACCACACGGCGCATGCCATGTGGCTCGGCGAGGAAAGCGCGCTCGACCTGCGGATGTTCCGGCACTAGGCTTCCTTCGCGATGCCCTCCACCTCCTCGCCCTCCACGCCCTCCTCGCTCCCCGCGCCGTGCACCTTGAAGAAGGTCGCACCCTCCACCTTCTGGCCGATGGCCTTCTCGTAGGCCGCGCGCACATCCTCAGGCTGCCCCGCCTGCCCGAAGAAGTCCTTCAGGTACGGCCCCAGCAACGGGTGCGCGGCCAGCGCCTTGCGCGGCAGGCCGTTGAGCATCTCGTCTCTGCAGGCTGACGGCAGGAACACGTCGCGGTTCTTCTGCGCATCGCGGATCAGCCCCTTGGGTTCGTGCGCCGGGTCGGCCTGCATCGCCTCGATCTCCTCGAAGAAGCGGCGGCGCATCATCACGATGCCCTTGTCGCTCTGGCCCAGCTTCTCGCGCGTGCGGTCGGTGACGGCGCCCTGCCCCACCCACACCACGAAGTCCTGGTTGGCGACGTGGCTGGTGATCCAGCGGCCGGTCACCGGGTCCTTGATGGGGCCGTACCACGAGGGAATGCGCTCCTGCACATAGGGCTCCTGCTCGGCGGGCACGCGGCTGAGCACCCACAGCACGCTCAGCGTGTGGTGGTCGTCGATGGGCACGCGCCATTCGAAGTGGTGGCCCAGGAAGAAGCCGTTGGGCCACAGCGTGACGCGCCCGGTGGTCCACATCACGTTGTCTTCGTGCTCACCGTCGCGCAGGCGCTTGTAGACGAAGCCGTGCTCGAACTCCTCGAAGGCCAGCTTCAGGTGCGTGGGCACATAGGGCCCTTCCTCGCCCTGCAGGCGCGTGGTCCAGTTGTTGTGCGTCCACTCGAAGTGCACCGGGTCGATGGAGTTCTCCTGGCACTGGAACCAGTTGCACGGGATCTCCGCGAACACCGCCTGCGCGAAACCGTTCCTGTAGTTGAACAGCTCCCAGTCGGGCAGCAGCGGCGCGGGCTGCGGGCCCATATAGGCCCACAGCAGCCCGGCCTTCTCCTGCACCGGGTAGGCCTTGATCTTCGTGTTCTTGCGCATGCGCGCGCCGGGGTCCAGCGTTTCCTCGAAGGGCTGGTGAATGCACTGCCCGCTCGGGTCGTACTGCCAGCCGTGGTAGCTGCAGCGCAGGCCGCACTGCTCGACGTAGCCGTAGGACATGTCGGCATTGCGGTGCGGGCAACGCCGGTCGACCAGGCCGTAGTTGCCGCTCAGGTCCTTGTAGAGCACCAGGTCTTCGCCGAGGATGCGCAGCGGCTTCACGGCCTTGTCGTCGAATTCGCTCGCGCCGGCGATCGGGTGCCAGTAGCGGCGCAGGTAGTCGCCCATCGGCTTGCCCGGGCCCACTTCGGTCAGCAGGCGGTTCTTTTCTTCGCTCAACATGCATCGTCTCCTTGGGGGGTTTTCAATCGGCGCGAATGCCGAACTCGCGCACCAGCTTGCCGAAGCGCTGGTCGTCGTCTGCAATCTGCTGCGCCAGCACGGCGGGCGCGCCGCCCACGGGCTCGATACCGAGCGCGGCCATCTTGGCCTGCACGTCGGGCATGCGCAGGATCTCGTTGAAGTGCCGGTTGAGCGCCTGCACCACATCGCCCGGCATGGCCTTGGGGCCGAGCAGGCCCATCCACGCGCTCACGTCCATGTCCTTGTAGCCCAGCTCGATGAAGGTGGGCACGCCGGGCATCAGCCTCGTGCGCTGGCGTTCCGCCACGGCGAGCGGAATGAGCTTGCCCGCGGTGATGTGGCCGGCCACCGCGCCGGGCGTGATCCAGCCCACGCTGATGTGGCCGCCCAGCGCGTCATTCACCACCGGCGCCACGCCGCGGTACGGCGCGTGCGTGGCCGAGATGCCGGCGTCCTTGTTGAGCAGCTCGCCCGCGATGTGCATCGGCGAGCCCGCGCCGGGCGTGCCGTAGGTGACGGTCTTGCCGGCCTTGGCGCCGGCCACCAGCTGCGCCACGCTCTGGATGCCGGTGGCCGGCGCGGTCACCAGCAGCAGCGGGATGTTGCCGGTCTTCACGATGGGCGTGAAGTCCTTCACCACGTCGTGCGCCACGCCGGGGCCGGTCTTCAGCACGTGCTGTGCAATGGGAAAGGTGCTGGGCGTGAACAGCAGCGTGTAGCCGTCGGCGGGCGCCTTGGCGACCCACACGTTGCCGATCATGCCGCTCGCGCCGGGCCGGTTGTCGACCAGCACCGGCTGGCCGACGCGCTGCGAGAGCTTCTCGGCGTAGGTGCGCGCGATGGCGTCGGTGTCGCCGCCCGCGGGGTAGGCGACGACGATGGTGATCGGCTTCGAGGGCCAGGCCTGCGCCATGGCCGCTGTCGCGGCACAAAGCGAAAGAATGGCTCCTGCAGCGGCACGGGCCGCGTTTCGGTGGTGAAACATCATGCTCTTTTCCTTCAGTGGGGACGACGTTGGGGGTCGACCGCACTGTAGGAACGCAGCCGCGAAGCCAGAAGATATAGTTTCACCCAGTGAACCAAATCAGCCACCGCCTCAGGGAAAGCACATGCCGGACACCACGGGCGCGCAGAGCGTGAAATCCATCGATGCGCTGCGCCGCGGGCTCGACGTGATGCTCGCCGTGCAGCGCTCGTCGGCCGTGACGCTGCAGGAGCTGCACCGGCAGACGGGCCTGTCGAAGGCCACGCTGCTGCGCATCCTCAAGACGCTGCAGCAGGCCGGCTGGGTCGAGCGCAGCGAGCACGACAAGCGCTACGTGCCGGCCTCGGCCACCGGCCAGTCGGGGCCGGTGGCGGCGTGGCGCACGCGCCTGTCGGCAATGGCGGCGGCCTCGCGCGCCACCTTGCAGCGCGTGGTGCCCTGGCCCATCGACCTGGGCGTGCGCGACGGCACGGCCATGCTGATCCTCGACACCGACCGGCCGCGCAACGGCCTGGCCGTGAACTACCGCGCGCTGGGCTTTCGCCCGCCGATGCTGCTGTCGTCGCTGGGGCGCTGCTACCTCTCGTTCTGCCCGGAAGAAGAGCGGCGCGGAATTCTCGCGGCGCTGGCGCGTTCGCCCAACGACTTCGACCGCAGCGCGCGGCGGCCCGAGAACATCCGGCGCATGGTGGCGCATGCGCGCGACCTCGGCTACGTGGTGCGCGACCCCACCGCGACCAGCCTGGATTCGCCCGACCGCTTCGGCGCGATGTCGGTGCCGCTGCGGCACGCAGGCCTCGTGGTGGGCTGCCTCAGCTGTGCGTGGCTGCCCGCGGTGAAGAGCGAGCGCGAGATCGTCGCGGCGCACCTGGGCGACCTGCAGCAGGCCGCCCAGAACATCGAGCGCAAGCTGGCACAGGCCGGCTTCGAGCCGCCGCCCGCGAGCGCATGAAACCGAAACACGCGGGGTTCAGAACTCCGCGTCGAGCTCGTCGATCTCGTCGGGTTCCTGCTTGGCGGCAGTGACCCATTCCTTCATGGCCGGCAGCTCCATCACGCGCTTGCAGTAGGCCGCGCACGCGCTGTCGAGCGCCACGTCGTAGCTCAGGAAGCGCGTGACCACCGGCGCATACATCGCGTCGGCCATGCCCGGCTGCTTGCCGAACAGGAAGGGCCCGCCGTAGGCCTTCAGGCATTCGCGCCAGATGGCGACGATGCGGTCGATGTCGGCCTGCGCGCGCGACCACACCTTGAAGTTCTTGAAGTGGGCCTTGATGTTCATCGGCAGGGCGCCGCGCATCGAGCCGAAGCCCGAGTGCATCTCGCCGCAGATGGCGCGGCAGTGGGCGCGCGCGGCCACGTCGTCGGGCAGCAGGCCGGCCTTGGGCTTGATCTCGTTGAGGTACTCGCCGATGGCCATGGTGTCCCACACCTTCACGCCGCCGTGCTGCAGCGAGGGCACCAGCATGGAGGACGACAGCAGCAGCATCTCGGCCTTCATGGCCGGATCGTCGGGCGGGATGATCTTCTCGCTGAAGTCCAGCCCGGCCAGCCTGCACATCAGCCAGCCGCGCAGCGACCACGCGCCGTAGTTCTTGCTGCTGATGGTGAGAACGGGTTTGGCCATCGGGTCGCTCCTTGTGGGTAACCCGGTGCGTGCAAGCGCCATGCCATCCGGCTGGCCCGCAACTTGCCTGCTGCAACGTCATGCTGTACCGGGCCTACCAGAACCAAGCCGACCTGCTCTCTCCGGCGCGGCTCGCGGCGCAATACCTGGGCAAGGCCCTGTGGCAGGACGGCACCGAGCGCACCATGGTGCGGCGCATGGCCGCCCAGTTCGAGGTGTTCTCGCGCATGCGGCTCACGCACACGCGGCCCGACTACGGCATCGCCAGCGTGCCGGTCGACGGCGTCGAGGTGGCCGTGCACGAGGAAAAAACCCTCGTCTCGCCCTTCGGCACGCTGCTGCATTTCCGCAAGGACACCGATGCGGTGCACCCGCCCGTGCTGCTGGCCGCACCACTCTCGGGCCATTTCGCCACGCTGCTGCGCGAAACCGTGCGTACCCTGCTGCGCGACCACGACGTGTACCTGACCGACTGGCACAACGCGCGCGACGTGCCGCTGTGGGAGGGCAAGTTCGGCCTGGACGACTACACACTGCAGCTCATCGAGTTCCTGGAGGCCGTGGGCCCCGGCGTGCACATGGTGGCGGTGTGCCAGCCCTGCGTGGCCGCGCTGGCCGCCACCGCGCTCATGGCCGAAGACGACAACCCCGCCACGCCGCGCAGCCTGACGCTCATGGCCGGCCCGGTCGATTGCCGCATCAACCCGACGGGGGTGAACGTGCTGGCCACCAGCAAGCCCATCGACTGGTTCCGCCGCAACCTCATCAGCCACGTGCCGTGGCCGCACGCGGGCATGATGCGCCGCGTGTACCCCGGCTTCCTGCAGCTCACGGCCTTCATGAGCATGAACCCCGAGCGGCACAAGAAGCAGTTCCAGGACATGGTCACGCACCTGGTCGAAGGCGACCTCGAGAAGGCCCGCACCATCGGCACCTTCTACGACGAGTACCTGGCCGTGAACGACCTGCCGGCCGAGTTCTACCTGGAAACGGTGGAGCGCGTGTTCCAGACCTACGACCTGCCGCGCGGCGTGCTCACCGTGGGCGAGCGCACCGTGAACCCCGGGGCCATCCGCCGCACCGCGCTGCTGACGGTGGAAGGCGAGCGCGACGACATCTGCGCCGTGGGCCAGACGGTGGCGGCGCAAGACCTGTGCACCGGCATCCGGCCCTACCTCAAGGCGCACCACCTGCAGGCCGGCGTGGGGCACTACGGGGTGTTCAGCGGCAGCAAGTGGAACGCGCAGATCTACCCGCGCGTGCGCGAAACCATCCACGCGGCGGCCGAGCTGCACGGCTGATCAAGGCCCGTCAATCCGGCAAGGGTCGTGAGGCCTTTGTTTGCCTTGGCGCGCAAGGCTTCCTACACTCCGGCCCCATGCAACGCCAGGCTTTCATCCGCAGAACATCGCGCGCAGTCTTCACTGCGCGGATGGCTGCAGGGTCGCACCAGACCCTCGCAGACCTCTGAGCCCGGCGGTCAGCCTCCCCCCTCTCTTTTTCTCAGCATTTCATCGACCGCCGGGCCCAAGCCCCGCGCGGTAGCGCGCCCGCTCGGGCACGCCGCGCTTTCCCCAGCTGATTCCCTCGCTTGCCGCCGCCCGTCGCTTCGCCGCGACCGGGGCGGTGGCCGGCTTTGCCATGCGGAAAGAACCCTGATGAACATCCAATCGATCCTGGCGGTGACGGACCTGTCGGCCCAAGGCCGTCGCACGGTCGTGCGCGCGGCTTCCATCGCGGCGGCGCACGGCGCGCTGCTGAAGCTCATGTACGCACCGGCCGCCTTCGCTGGCGCTGCGGGTGCCGATGCCGATGCCGCGCAAGGCCTCGGCGCGTTGTGCGTCGAGGTGGCCGAGCGCTTCGGCATCCTCGTCAAGAAGATCGACGACACCGGCGGGCGCCTCGAGAGCGCCGCGCAGGAGGCGCGGTGGTGCGACCTCGTGGTGATCGGCGGCGAGCCCGACCGCCGCGTGGCGGCCTTCTTCCACGGCCAGCCCGCCGAACAGCTGCTGCGCGCCGCGCAGCGCCCGGTGCTGGTGACGCGGCTCGATGCGCGGGAGAGCGGCTACAGCCGCATCCTCGTGGCGGTCGACCTCATGAACGAATCGCGGCCGCTGGTCGACCTGGCCTGCGCCTTCGACAGCGCGGCCGAGATCGAGCTGTTCCACGCCTTCACGGCCATGCACGAAGGCAAGCTGCGCTATGCCGACGTGTCGGCGCACATCATCGACGCCTACCGCCACGCCTGCGCCCGCCATGCGCGCGAACGCATGCTGTGGCTGTCCGACCCGTCGAGCGCGCGGCGCAACCGCGTGGTGTCGTCGATCGGCCGGGGCGACCCGGCGCGCCAGGCGGCCGTGCAGCAGCAGTACACCAACGCCGACCTGCTGGTGGTTGGCAAGCGCAAGCGCTCGGCGCTCATGGACTTCCTGTTCGGCAGCGTGGCGCTGCGCGCGCTGCGATGGTCCACGGGCGACGTGCTGGTGGTGCCGCATGGCGCGCTCGCCGAATGGCAGGGGCGCCGTGCGGCGGCGCTGGCACCATGACGTCGGTGATGACGTCGGTGATGACGTCGGTGATGGCGCACGGCATGGCGCCGGCAGCGCCCTTCTCCTTTGCGGCGCTGCCCCGCTGGCTGCTTCGCCCGGCCGAGCTGCGCATCGACGTCGATCCCCGCAAGGCCAGGCCCGCCGACACGCTCCTGCCGGTGCACGAGCGCATGCGCGCAATGGACGACCGGCTGCAGCAGATGCCGCACTTCGTGCTCGACGACCCCGGCCTGCGCGCGCGCTACCGCGAGGCCGACGGCGAGCTGTACGTGTACATCGAGGACGTGCGCCGCGGCTGCCTGGTGGGCTACACCGTGTTCAACCGGCTCATCGAGCTCGACCGCCGGGCCGACCGCCACATCCGCGCGCCGCATTCGCAGTACGACCCGGCCTACCAGCGGCGCGGGCTGGCGTCGGCCGTCTACCGCTGGGCGCTGGACCAGGGCATCTGCCTCATGAGCGGCGCGCGCCAGTCGCCCGGCGCGCATGCGCTGTGGCAGAGCCTGTCGCGCCAGCACGAGGCGGGCTTTGTCGACCTGCGCCACAAGCGGCTGAGCTACCTCGGGCGCGAGGTGGCGGCCGCCACGCTGGCCGAGCTGCACACCCGCATGTTCCTGCTCGGCGACGGCTGGACGCTGGCGCGCTTCAGGCGCGATGTGCGCATGGACTGAAGCTGTCAGCGCCGCGCCCGCGTGCCCTTGCTGCTGACGCGCCGCACCTTCGCCTCGCCGATCTCGCCGGCCTCGCTTGCTTCCCTCGCTCGAGGCAATTTTTCGCGCAGGAACGCGATGAGCTCCTGCGCCACCACGTTGCGCATCGGCCCCGGCAGGTAGGCCAGCACCACGCGGCGCTCGACGCGCGGCTTCAGCAGCGGCAGCACCACCAGCTCGGGGTCGCGCAGCGACGAGGTGTACAGGCGCGGCATGAGCCCCAGCGCCTGGCCGCTGCGCACCAGCGCGTAGAGCGTTTCCGAATAGCTCACGCGGTACGGCTCGGCGCCCTGCGCGAACTGCGCGCGCGCCGGGTTGCCCAGCGCGGGCATGCTGCCGCTTTCGAACAGCACCAGCCGCTCCTTGCCGATGGCCTCCCAGCTGGCGTCGCCGGCCGCGGCCAGCGCGTGGTCGCGCCGCACCACCAGCACCAGCGGATCGCGGAACAGGTCGATGCAGGCCAGCCCGCCCGGCGGCTCGGTGATGGCGGCCACCGCCATGTCGATCTGCCCGCTGCGCAGCTCGGCCAGCAGCGTGTTCGACGGCGCGTCGCGCCAGGCCAGCTCCACGTCGCGCCGGCCGCTCCCGAGGAACTCGCCGGCCGCGGCCGCCACCCGCGCGGCGGCCGAGGGAATGACGCCGATGCGCACGAAGGCCCGCCCGCGCTGCACGATGCTCTCGATGTCGCGCAGCGCCACCTCGAAGGTGTTGACCAGGAAGTCGGTGCGTGCCAGCACCTCGGCGCCCACCGGCGTGAGCTCCAGCCGGTGGGTGGAGCGCGTGAGCAGCTCGGCGCCGAGCAACTTCTCCATCTGCTTGATGGCATTGCTCAGCGCCGGCTGCGTGATGGCCAGCCGCCGCGCCGCGCGGCCGAACTGGCCTTCTTCCACCAGCACCGAGAAGAACTGCAGCTGGCGCAGGGTGAGCGCACGCAGGGGCAAGGCGGCCATGGGCAACTCCCGGTTGGGTTCGGTCAGGTTGGTTATTGATTCAGTGAATCAAATTATAGAAATTCAAAATTTTCCTTATGGGAAGGTGCTCACTAGACTGCGCGCATGAACAGCCCCACGAGCCCTTCGGCGAACCACACGCCCGCGCCAGTGTTCACGCTGGAAGCGATGCTGCGCGCGATCCCCAAGGTCGAGCTGCACTGCCACCTGTTCGGCACGGTGCGCCACGAGACCTTCAAGCAACTCAACCTGCGCGCCGGTGCGCCGCTGGCGGCCGACGAGATCGAAGGCTTCTACACGCGGGGCGAAAAGCCGGTCGGCGTGCTGCGCGTGCTGCGCGCGCTCGACGCCCAGCTGGTGCGCAGCGCCGGCGACCTGTACCAGCTGACGCTCGAATACCTGCAGGACGCGGCCTCGCACAACGTGCGCCATGCCGAGTTCTTCTGGAACCCGACCGGCACGGTGCACGGCTCGGGCATTGCGTACCCGTTGGCGCAGAGCGCCATCGTCCGCGCGATCCACGACGCGCAGAAGGAGTTCGGCATCGCCGGGCGCCTGATCGCTGCCATCGACCGCGAGGCCAGCGCCGAGGCGGCCGTGGAGATGGTCGAGTGGGTCAAGGCGCATCGCTGCGACGAGGTGATCGGCATCGGCATCGACTACCGCGAGAACGACCGCCCGCCGGAACTGTTCACGCAGGCCTATGCCAACGCGAAGAAGGCCGGCCTGAAGACCACCGCGCATGCCGGCGAGTTCGGCATGCCCTGGACCAACGTGCGCACCGCGCTCGACGTGCTGCAGGTCGACCGCATCGACCACGGCTACACGGTGGTCGACCAGCCCGACTACGCGCGCGAGTGCGCCGAGCGCGGCGTGCTGTTCACCGTGGTGCCCACCAACTCGTACTACCTGCGCACCCTGCCGCCCGAGCGCTGGGCGCTGGACCACCCGATTCGCCGCATGCCCGGCCTGGGCCTGCGCATCCACCCCAACACCGACGACCCGACGCTGCACAAGGTCACGCCCACGCAGGCCTGGCTGATGATGGTGCGCGACTTCGGCTTCGGCCTGGACGACCTGCGCGGCTTCATGCACAACGGCCTCGACGGCGCATGGATCGACGACACCCAGCGCCGCGAATGGCGCACGCAATGGAGCGATGCCTTCGATTCCCTGCGCGCGCGCCTGCCCGAAGACCCCGCCCCTTCCCAAGATCACCAAGGATGAACCCCGCCATGCACACGCCCCGCCGCCTGCTTCTTTCCACCGCAGCCGCCGCACTCTGCGCGGCACTGCCTTCGGTGACCCTCGCGCAGGCGTGGCCCGCGGCCAAGCCCATCACGCTGATCGTGCCGTACACCGCCGGCGGCAGCGTGGACGTCAACGCGCGGCTGGTGGCGCAGCGTCTCGGCGAGCGGCTCAAGCAGTCGGTGGTGATCGAGAACGTGAGCGGCGCGGGCGGCGCCATCGGCGTGGCCAAGGCGGTGAACGCCACGCCCGACGGTTACACGCTGGTGGTGGGGCCCGACAGCGCCATCGCCATCGGCAAGCTGGTCAACCCGACGGCCTTCCGCTTCGATCCGCTGAAGGACCTGGCGCCGGTCGGCCTGCTGAACACCGCGCCCATGGTGCTGGTGGCGCGCCCCGGCCTGGAGGCGCAAACCTTCCCCGACTTCGTGAAGCTCGCCAAGGCCAGGCCCGGCAAGTACAACTACGCCACCTCGGGCGTGGGCACGGTGCTGCAACTGGCCATGGAACTGCTGAAGGAGCGCAGCGGCATCTTCGTGACGCACGTGCCCTACCGCGGCGGCGCGCAGATTGCCACCGACGTGATCGGCGACCAGGTCGACCTGGCGATGCTGGTGAGCACCAGCGCCATTCCGCATGTGAACGGCAAGCGCCTGAAGGCGCTGGGCATCACCAGCAGCAAGCGGCTGCCTTCGCTGCCCAACGTGCCGACCTTCGACGAGATGCCGGGCCTGAAGGGTTTCGACATGGTGAGCTGGACCGGCATCTTCGCGCCCGCGAAGACGCCGCCGGCCGTGGTCGCGCAGATCAACCAGGAACTGAATGCGGTGCTGCAGGAGGAAGGCGTGCGCTCCAAGCTGATGGAGCAAGGCGCGCTGCCGGGCAGCGGCACGCCGGAATCGTTCTCGAAGTTCGTTCAGGCCGAATACGCACGCAACCAGAAGATCGTGCAGACCGCGAACATCAAGGAGTAGCCAGGCTCGCCCCAGGCTGCGCGCACTTCGCATCGCTTCGTGCCGCTTCGCCAGCCCCTGCCGGGGGCGACACCCGAGGCCCGAGGCCCGAGGCCCGGCAGAGCCCGTTCCTCGGCGTCTCTCGGTGTCTGGGTGCTCTTGCATGAGGCCGGGCCTTGCGCCCGGCCGTCTCGGCTCAGCCGGTGCTGCTCTCGTCTTCCGCCGGCCAGTCGCGGATGTAGGCCTTGAGCATCTTGTTCTCGAAGTTCTGGCTGTCCACCACGGCCTTGGCCACGTCGTAGAAGCTGATCACGCCCATGAGCATGCGCTTGTCCATCACGGGCATGTAGCGCGCGTGGCGCTCCAGCATGATGCGGCGGATCTCGTCGAGGTCGGTTTCCAGCGTGCAGGTGACGGGGGCGTCGTCCATGGCCTTGCGCACGAGCGTGGTGCCGATCTGGCCGCCGTTGTTGACGACGGCGACGATCACCTCGCGGAAGGTGAGCATGCCGACGAGGTCGCCGTGTTCCATGACCACCAGCGAACCGATGTCCTTTTCCGCCATGGTGTTGGCGGCCTCTGCCAGCTGGTCGTCTGGCGTGATGGTGAAGAGCGTATTGCCCTTGACGCGAAGGATGTCGCTGACTTTCATCGTGTGCTCCTCTCGGGACTCAATCTCGGCTCGCTGTGAGCAATCTCTGGGCTATGTCTGAAGCGGTGTCGGCGGGGTGCCTTTTTTGAATATAGCCCACAATCGACGCCGACCTGCACGCCCCTGTCGCGCACGCATGATTTGCAGACGTAACGGGGCATTGCGAAGCGACCCAAGAGACAACCGAGAAAATTGAGAAAGGCCCCAATGCCCGGATATTCCGACCCCGGTTTCGACACCCTCGCGCTGCACGCCGGCGCCTCGCCCGACCCCGCCACCGGCGCGCGGGCGGTGCCGATCCACCTGACCACGTCCTTCGTCTTCGAGTCGAGCGACCACGCCGCGGCACTGTTCAACCTGGAGCGCGCCGGCCACGTGTATTCGCGCATCAGCAACCCGACCAACGCGGTGCTGGAGCAACGCGTGTCGGCGCTCGAAGGCGGCATCGGCGCCATCGCCACCGCCAGCGGCCAGGCCGCGCTGCACCTGTCGGTGGCCACGCTGATGGGCGCGGGCTCGCACATCGTGGCCAGCACAGCCCTGTACGGCGGCTCGCAGAACCTGCTGCACTACACGATGCGCCGCTTCGGCATCGAGACCACCTTCGTGAAGCCCGGCGACCTCGACGGCTGGCGCGCCGCGGTGCGCCCCGAGACCAAGCTGTTCTTCGGCGAGACGGTGGGCAACCCCGGCCTGGACGTGCTCGACATTCCCGCCGTGAGCGACATCGCGCACGAAGCCGGCGTGCCGCTGCTGGTCGACTCGACCCTCACCTCGCCCTACCTGATCAAGCCCTTCGACTGGGGCGCCGACCTGGTCTACCACTCGGCCACCAAGTTCCTGTCGGGCCACGGCACCGTGATCGGCGGCATCGTGGTGGACGGCGGCAGCTTCGACTGGGAGAAGTCGGGCAAGTTCGCCGAACTGACGCAGGCCTACGACGGCTTCCACAACATGGTGTTCAGCGAGGAAAGCACGGTCGGCGCGTTCCTGCTGCGCGCGCGCCGCGAAGGCCTGCGCGACTTCGGCGCGTCGATGAGCCCGCACACGGCCTGGCTGATCCTGCAGGGCATCGAGACGCTGCCGCTGCGCATGGAGCGCCACATCGACAACACGCAGAAGGTGGTCGAGTTCCTGGCCACGCACCCCTTCGTGTCGCGCGTGGGGCATCCGCTGATCGAGTCGCACCCGAGCCATGCGCTCGCGCAGAAGCTGCTGCGCCACGGCGCGCGCGGCGCGGGCGCGGTGTTCAGCTTCGACATCAAGGGCAGCCGCGCGCAGGGCAAGGCCTTCATCGAGACGCTCAAGCTGTTCAGCCACCTGGCCAACGTGGGCGACTGCCGCAGCCTGGTGATCCACCCGGCCAGCACCACGCACTTCCGCATGACCGACGAGGCGCTGGCGGGCGCGGGCATCTCGCAGGGCACGATTCGCCTGTCGATCGGCCTGGAAGACCCGGCCGACCTGATCGACGACCTGAAGCGCGCCCTGAAGGCCGCGGAAAAGGCGGGTGCCTGAGATGAACTACAGCGTCAACGGCCACACCACCTACTGCTACACCGGCGGCAAGACCTTCGATGCGGCCAAGCCCACGGTCGTGTTCATCCACGGCGTGCTGAACGACCACAGCGTGTGGATCTTGCAGAGCCGCTGGTTCGCCAACCACGGCTGGAACGTGCTCGCGGTCGACCTGCCCGGCCACTGCAAGAGCGCCGGCGCGCCACCGGCCAGCGTGGAAGAGGCGGCGCAGTTCGTCATTGCGCTGCTCGACGCGGTGGGCGTGCACAAGGCCGCGCTGGTCGGCCACAGCTTCGGCTCGCTGATTGCGCTGGAAGCCGCGGCGCGCGCGCCGGACCGCATCACGCAGCTCGCGATGGTCGGCACCGCCTACCCGATGGTGGTGTCGCCCGCGCTGCTCGAAAGCTCGGTGAGCGACCCGCAGCGCGCGATTGCCATGGTCAACACCTTCTCGCACTCGCTGCTGGCGCCGCCGCCCTCCTCGCTCGGCCCGGGCACCTGGCTCTACGGCAGCTCGCGCGCGCTGATGCGCCGCGTGCTGGCGAGCAACCGCGAGGCCAACGTGTTCCACATCGGCTTCAAGGCCTGCAACGACTACGCCAACGGCGAAGGCGCGATGGAAAAGGTGCAGTGCCCCGTGCTGTTCCTGCTGGGCGACGCCGACCAGATGACGCCGCCGCGCGCCACCAAGGCGCTGGTGGCCAAGGCGCGCAACGCCAAGGTGGTGACGGTGCACGCCGGCCACGCGCTGATGAGCGAGGCGCCCGACGAGGTGCTGTTCGCGCTGCGCGACTTCATGACCTTGTGAGTGCCCGGGCCCCAAGAGGCCCTGGCTTTCAGTCCAGCGAGATGCCGGCCCGATCGGCCTCGACGCGGTAGCGCGAGATCTCGCGCTCCGCCTCCTGGCGAAAGGCCGCCGCGCCGACCGCCACGGGCTCCATGCCCTGCGCGCGCAAGGCCGACTGCACACCGGCGTCGCTCGCGGCCACCGCCACGGCACGTGAGAGCCTGTCGAGCACGGGTGGCGGCGTGCCGGCCGGCGCGGCCAGAGCGAACCAGGCCTCGAAAGTGGCCTCGCGCAGCCCGTGCTCGGCCAGCGTGCGCACCTCGGGGAAGACACGCGAGCGCTCGCTGCCCAGCACCGCGATCGCGCGCATCCTGCCGGCCTGCACCTGCGGCGCGAGCGCCCCGGCCACCTCGATGCCCAGGTCGACCTCGCGGTTGGCCAGGGCCACCACGAGCTGGCCGGTGCTGCGGTACGGAACGTCCTGCAGGCGCACGCCCGCGGCCGTCGCGAGCATCTCGCCGGCCAGGTGGGGACCCGAGCCGGGGCCGAAGGTGCCGTAGCGGATGCGCCCGGGGTGCGCCCTGGCGGCCGCGATCACCTCGCACAGCGAGTGCCAAGGCGCCTTCTGCCCCACCACCAGCGCGAGCGAGGTGCGCGCGACGATGGCAATGGGTGCCAGGTCGCGCGACGGGTCGTACGGCAGCTGCTTGCGCAGCGCGGGGTTGATGCTGAAGCTGGTGGAGGCGGACAGCAGCAGCGTGTGGCCGTCGGGCACGGCGCGCACGACCGACTGCGTGCCGATGACGGTGGCCGCGCCGGGCTTGTTCTCCACCACGATCGGCTGGCCGAACTGCGCCGACAGGCTTTGCGCGAAGGCACGGGCCACCATGTCGCTGCCGCCGCCGGCCGAAAAGGGAACCACGATGCGGATCGGCCGCTGCGGCCAGGTGTCGTTCACCGGGGCCTGCGCACGGGCCTGGGCCTGCGCGTGGGCGCCCGGCGCCGCGCAGGCGCCCAGGACCAGCAGGCTGGCCAGCAAGCAAAGAAGATTTGCCCGCGGACGCAACTCAGCCCAGCGCGTTGATGTCCGCCGGGTCGAGCACCACTTTCGGCGCGCCCTTGCGCGCCACGGCCAGCATCGCGCGGCCGAGCTTCTCGGTGGTCGTCACCCTGTGGGGCCACCACCGGTAGGCCAGCCCCAGCACCGGCTTGAGCACGACGATGGCCGCGTCGTACAGCGGGGTCTTGGAGCGCACGCCGTGCAGCGGCTGGATCATGCCGGGGCGGAACATGTAGGCCGCCTTGAACGGCAGGCGCAGCAAGGCGTTCTCGGTGGCGCCCTTCACGCGTGCCCACATGCTGGCGCCGCGCTCGCTGCTGTCGGTGCCGGCGCCCGTCACGTAGGTGAAGGTCATGCCGGGGTTGAGCCGCGCGAGCACGGTGGCCGCGGCCAGCGTCAGGTCGTACGTGATGCGCTTGTACTCGGGCTCCTTCATGCCGACGGACGACACGCCCAGGCAGAAGAAGCAGGCGTCGAAGCCCTGCAGCTGCGGCTCGATGGCGCTGTAGTCGTACATGTCCTTGTGCACCAGGTCGCGCAGCTTCGCGTGCTGCTGCCCCGTGGGGTTGCGGCCGACCGCGACCACGCTCTGCACATCGGGCGCCAGCAGGCACTCGCGCAGCACGCCCTGGCCCACCATGCCGGTGGCGCCAAAAATCAGGATTTTCATGAAGGTTCCGGTCAGACCGCGAAGACGGTCGGCTTCTTGTCGAGCACCGCCAGCAGCAGATCGACGTCGAGGCTCGACGGCTTGGGCGGCTGCAGCGCACCGAGCATGCGCGAGAGGGTTTCCGCATGCGGCAGCAGCGGGCCGAGGAAGCGGGTGCCCTCGGCGCCCGCCACCAGCAAGGTGGGGAAGGTCTCGACGTCGAAGGCGTCGGCGATGTCGGCGTGGTCCTCGATGTCGACCCAGGCGAAGCGCAGCTGCGGATGCGCGCGCGCCACCTGCTCGAGCAGCGGCCGGTAGTCGCGGCAGGTGCCGCACCATTCGGCGCACAGGCACACGACCCACAGCGCGTCGCTGGCGGGCCCGGCCGATTCGGTGGTACTCAGGAGTGCGCTCAAGGTCGATGCGTCGAAGGTGGGAAGGAAGGGCCGGATGGTGCCATCGGGACGTCGTGGCTATTATGGCCAAGCCCTCCTGAAAGGGCACAGGAGGCTCGCACCATGAACACCACGACCGCCCCAGGATCTGCAGTCGATCCGCGACGTTTCAAGAGCTTTGCGGAGTTCTATCCGTTCTACCTGACCGAGCACGCCAACCGCACCTGCCGCCGGCTGCACTTCGCGGGCTCGACGCTGTCGCTGCTGTGCCTGGTGGCGCTGGTGGTCACGCTCAACCCGTGGTGGCTGCTGGCCGGGCTGGTGGCGGGCTACGGCTTCGCCTGGGTCGGGCACTTCGGGTTCGAGAAGAACAAGCCGGCCTCGTTCAAGCGGCCGCTGTACTCGTTCATGGGCGACTGGACGATGTACCGCGACATCTGGCTCGGCCGGGTGAAGATCTAGCCGCCGCCCGCTCATTCGCTCCTAGATCAATAGCACGTCACCCAGGCGCAGCGTGCGCAACGGGCCTTTTTGCCAGAGGTCTTCGAGCGGCTCGGCCCGCGGCATCATCAGTTCCTTGAGCAGCGGCTCGATCGAGGTCGACGGGTCGGCGAGCAGCACGTAGCGCGGGTCCTCGTTGGCGGGCTCTTCGGCCAGCGGCCCGATCCAGTCGAGCGCCACCAGCGTCTCGAGCACCGGCGCCAGCTGCAGCGCGTCGACCCGCATGCGCGTCACCAGTTCGGTCGCGCCCATGCCCTTGGCCGGCGTGGCCTGCGCGCGGGCCAGGTGCTGCAGCGTTTCCATGGCCAGCTGCAGCGGCCAGCCCGCCGCGCCGCCGCGCCGCGCCACGCCCGTCAGCAGGCTCGGCAGGTAGGCCGCAATCACCGCGCCGAGCAGCACGATCACCCAGGCCACGTAGATCCAGACCAGCAATATCGGGAAGGTGGCGAACGCGCCGTACAGCACCGAATAGGTCGGCACCAGGCTCAGGTAGTAGCCCAGCACGCGCTTGGCGATCTCGATGGCCGCCGCCACGAAGATGCCGCCGGCCCAGGCATGCGACCAGCGCACGTTGGTGTTGGGCACGTAGTGGTACAGCGACGCCATGCCCACCGCCAGCAGCGCGAACTCGAAGGTGTCGAAGAACAGCTTCACCATGCCGCGCCCCACCACGTCGCTGGTGGCCGAGACCACGTACGAGGTGGTCGACAGGCTCACCGCCAGGATCACCGGCCCCAGCGTGATGGCTGCCCAATAGATGAGCACCCGCTGCGCGAAGGGCCGCGGCGTGCGCACGCGCCAGATGTTGTTGAGCGTCTTGTCGATCGTGAGGATCAGCGCAATGGCCGTGATCACCAGCACGACCAGGCCCGCAATGCCCAGCCCGCTGGCCTTGCTCGCGAACTGGTTGAGGTAGCCCAGCACCTGGCGCGAGATGTTCTCGGGAATCAGGCTCTCGATGAGCCAGCGTTGCAGGCGGCCCTGCATCTTGGCGAACATCGGGAACACCGTGAACAGCGCCAGCGCCACGGTGAAGAACGGCACCATCGCAATGGTCGTGGTGAAGGTCAGGCTGCTGGCCGTGAGGCCGAGCTTGTCTTCGCGAAAACGCTCGCCCAGCACCGCTGCGGTGTTGCGCCACGGAAAGCGCGAAAGATCCCTCCAAAGCTGCCGACGATTCATGGCCGGTATCATGCCATCCGCTCTTTTCGTCGCGCCCGGCACCGACCGCCGGGCGCGCCTCTCTTTCCTCGCTGTCCACTCCCCACCGTGCCCGACACTCCTCTCCCGCCCTCCTCCGTACGCGCGACCCGCTGGGCCGCCGTGGGCAGCGTGCTCGGCCTCATCGTGCTGGGCCTGGCCTGGGAGTTGTGGCTGGCGCCGCTGCGCCCCGGCGGCTCGCTGCTGGCGCTGAAGGTGCTGCCGCTGGTCATTCCGCTGGCGGGCCTGTGGAAGAACCGCATGTACACCTACCGCTGGGTCAGCCTGATGGTCTGGCTCTATTTCACCGAGGGCGTGGTGCGCGCCTGGAGCGACATCAACCGCACGGGCCAGGCGCTCGCGCTGGTCGAGGTGCTGCTGTGCCTCGTGCTCTTCGCCGCCTGCGCATGGCATGTGCGGCTGCGCCTGCGCCATGCCAAGGCGGCCGCGGCCACCGCTGCCGCGGCCCGACAACTGGAGGCTTCTGCCCAATGACCACTTCTTCCGACCTGATCGACCAACTGCGCGCCATCGTCGGCGCCGCGCACGTACTGAACGAGGGTGACCTCACGGCCTACGAGCAGGACTGGCGCAAGCGCGCGCGCGGCAAGTCGCTGGCCGTGGTCCGCCCCGGCACCACGCAGCAGGTGGCCGACGTGGTCAAGGCCTGTGCCGCTGCCGGCACGGCCGTCGTTCCGCAGGGCGGCAACACCGGCCTGGCGGTCGGCTCGATTCCGGACGAGAGCGGCACGCAGGTGGTGCTGAGCCTGCAGCGCCTGAACACGGTGCGCACCATCGACGGCGCCAACCTCACCATGACGGTGGAGGCCGGCTGCATCCTGCAGACGCTGCAGGAGACGGCAGAGAAAGCCGGCTTCCTGTTCCCGCTGAGCCTGGCGGCCGAAGGCAGCTGCACCATCGGCGGCAACCTGGCCACCAACGCGGGCGGCACGCAGGTGGTTCGCTACGGCAACACGCGCGAGCTTTGCCTGGGGCTGGAAGTGGTCACGCCGCAGGGCGAGATCTGGGAAGGCACCAGCGGCCTGCGCAAGGACAACACCGGCTATGACCTGCGCGACCTGGTCATCGGCAGCGAAGGCACGCTGGGCGTCATCACCGCGGCGACCATGAAGCTCTACCCGCTGCCCGCCGCGCAACTCACCGCCTGGGCCGCCGTGCCCTCGCTCGACCATGCGGTGACGCTGCTGGGCCTGGCGCACAAGCACCTGGGCTCGGGCCTCACCGGCTTCGAGGTGATGGGCAAGTTCGCGCTGAGCCTGGTCGACAAGCACATGCCGCAGCTGCGCGTGCCCTTCATCAAGGACGAGGCGGTGCCGTACTGCGTGCTGCTGGAGAACTCCGACAACGAGTCCGAGGACCACGCCCGCGCGCGCTTCGAGGCGCTGCTGGAAACCGCCTTCGAGGACGGCTGCGTGACCGACGCGGTGGTGGCAGAGAACCTCACGCAGGCGCACCAGCTGTGGCACATCCGCGAGAGCATTCCGCTCGCGCAGGCCGAGGAAGGTCTGAACATCAAGCACGACATCTCGATTCCCGTGTCGCGCATTCCGGCTTTCGTGGAAGAGACCGATGCGCTGCTCAGGCGCGAGATCGACGGCGTGCGCCTCGTGAACTTCGGCCACCTGGGCGACGGCAACCTGCACTACAACGTGCAGGCGCCGGAGAACATCGACACCAAGGCCTTCCTGAAGAACGAGGAAGAGCGCATCAACACGCTGGTGTACGACGCGGTCGAGAAGTTCGGCGGCTCGTTCTCCGCCGAGCACGGCGTGGGTTCGCTGAAGGTCGACAAGCTCGAGAAGCACAAGTCGCCGGTGGCGCTGGAGATGATGCGGGCGATCAAGCGCGGGCTGGACCCGAAGAACATCCTGAACCCGGGCCGGGTGATCCGCGTCTAGCGCGCGGGGTCGCGGGGTATTTCTCCCTCCCCTTCCGGGGGAGGGTCGGGGTGGGGGCACGGCGGCCTCGACCCATTCATTGCGCTCGTTGGGTGCTGCCCCCATCCCCCCCCTTCCCCCAAAGGGGGAAGGAGCAAGGCAAGACGCTCAGGCCGGAAAGTCTTCGCCGCGCAGCTCGATCGGCTGCCCATGCGGCGTGCGATCCGCCGCGTGGTCCCAGGCATGCCGATAGCGCGCGAGTTCGTCGTGCGAGCTCGCGCCCTTGCGGGCCACCAGCGTCTCCAGCGCCGCAAGCCAATGCCGGTAATAGGTCTCGCCCGTGTCCGGGTCGCCCGCGGCCTGCGCCATCGTGATCTGCGCGGCCAGCGTCTCGGCCCATTCGGGCCAGGTGAACAGGCCGCGCTCATGCAACGCGAGCGTCATCGCGAAGGCCTGCGCCTCCCACGGCGCGCTGAACACGGGCCCGTCGGCATCGCGCGGCATGCCGGGTGCGAGGGGCATGCGATCGCCCGTCATGCGGTGGCCTCCAGGTAGCTTTCCCACGCATCGACAGACACCGACAGGTTCTGCCGCGGCGCGGTGTCGCCCCACAGCTCGGCCTCGTCGAACGCCACCGTGTAGAGCCACTGCGGCTGCTCGCCGAGCCCCTGTGCATTCGCGTCGGCGAACACGTGGGCGCCATGCAGATGCACGACGGTGCCGCGCTTGCCCTGCACGTAGCCGGGCAGCCGCGTGTGATGGTCGACCTTGCCGAGGTGCATGCGCACCTGCTGGCCGAGAGTGAAGCGCGCCGGCGCCGGTTCGGGTCGTTCCGTGGGCGAGCCCTTCGCGAGCACGGCGGGCACGTTGGCCGCCTGCAGCACGCGGGCCACGGGCGCGGCCGGGTGGTGCATCTCGCCATCGGCGATCTCGTCGGGAAAGATCTGGCCGCGCTGCAGCATCAGCTGCTCGAGCGCGCCGAGCCAGATCTGGTAGTAGCTCAGGTCGCGGTAGTCGGGCAGCGTCTCGCGCACGGCGCGGCTCGCATCGATGTTCCACGAGCCGGTCGCGCCCATGGCCAGCACGAGCGCCAGCGCGCGCGGCTCCCAGCCGGCATGGAAGAGCTCGCCCTCGGCCTCCGGCACGACCTTGCCGAAGCCCGGCTGGCCGCCGAGGTCGGCCTGCGTGTCGTAGCTCATGCCGGGCTCCCCTGTGGCACCGGTGCGTCCACCAGCCGCGTGCCGATCATCGAATCGCGCGAGACCAGCGCGGCGAGCTCGTCTTCGCCCAGCCCTTCGGTGCCCGCGGGCCGCTGCGCAATCACGAGGTAGCGCACCTCGGCGGTCGAGTCCCAGACGCGGATGCGCGTGGCCTCGGGCAGCGTCACGCCGAAGTCGGCGAGCACGCCGCGCGGGTCTTTCACCACGCGCGAGCGGTACGGCGCGCTCTTGTACCAGGTGGGCGGCAGGCCCAGCACCGGCCACGGGTAGCAGCTGCACAAGGTGCAGACCACCATGTGGTGCAGGTCGCCGGTGTTTTCCACCGCCACCATGTGTTCGCCCTGGCGGCCCGTGTAGCCCAGCGAGGCGATGGCCGCCGTGGCATCGGCCAGCAGCCATTCGCGAAAGGCCGGGTCGACCCAGGCCCGCGCCACCACGCGCGCGCCGTTGCGCGGGCCGATGCGGGTCTGGTAGGTGTCGATCAGCGTGTCGAGCGCGGCGGGGTCGATGTAGCCCTTCTGCGTGAGCACGGTTTCGAGCGCGCGCACGCGCAGGTCCATCTCGCCGAGCGCGCCGTGGTCGTCCGGATGCGCGTGGGAATGGTCGTGGGAGTGGTCATGACCGGTCATCGGCCGATGCTAGCGCCGGACCGTAAAATTCCCAACATGACCTCGCCCGCCCGCCCCACCCGCTCCCAGTACGAAGACTTCATGCGCCACGTCGACACGCACGGCGTGTTCAAGAGCGACCGCACGGGCACCGGCACCAAGAGCGTGTTCGGCCACCAGATGCGCTTCGACCTGAACGAGGGCTTCCCGCTGGTCACCACGAAGAAGGTGCACCTGAAGTCCATCATCCAGGAACTGCTGTGGTTCCTGACAGGCTCCAGCAACAACAACTGGCTGAAGGAGCGCGGCGTGTCCATCTGGGACGAATGGGCCCGCGAAGACGGCGACCTGGGCCCGGTGTACGGCGTGCAATGGCGCAGCTGGCCCACGCCCGACGGCGGCCACATCGACCAGATTGCCGACGTCATCAAGACGCTGAAGAGCAACCCCGACTCGCGCCGCATCATCGTGAGCGCATGGAACGTGGCCGAGCTGTCGAAGATGGCGCTCATGCCCTGCCACGCGTTCTTCCAGTTCTACGTGGCACCGCCGCAGGCCGAGGGCGAGCGCGGCAAGCTCAGCTGCCAGCTCTACCAGCGCAGCGCCGACATCTTCCTGGGCGTGCCCTTCAACATCGCCAGCTACGCGCTGCTCACGCACATGGTGGCGCAGCAGTGCGAGCTCGACGTGGGCGACTTCATCTGGACCGGCGGCGACTGCCACATCTACAGCAACCACGCCGAGCAGGTGGCGCTGCAACTGAGCCGCACGCCCTACCCGTACCCCACGCTGAACATCAAGCGCAAGCCGGCGTCGATCTTCGACTACCAGTACGAAGACTTCGAGGTGCTCGACTACCGGCACCACGACCCGATCAAGGCGCCCGTGGCGGTTTGAGCCGATGAACACGCCCCGCATCAACCTCATCTTCGCGCGCGCAGCCAACGGCGTGATCGGCGCCGGCAACGCCATTCCCTGGCACCTGCCCGAGGACATGGCGCACTTCAAGCAGCAGACCGCCGGCGCGCCCGTGGTCATGGGCCGCAAGACCTGGGACTCGCTGCCGCCGCGCTTCCGGCCGCTGCCGGGCCGCCAGAACATCGTGGTGACGCGCCAGGCCGACTGGCAGGCCGAAGGCGCACAGCGCGTGGGCAGCCTGCAGGAGGCGTTCGCGTCCTGCGCGCAACCGGCGCTCCAGGAGGTGTGGGTCATCGGCGGCGCGCAGATCTATGCCGAGGCCGAGCCGCTCGCGCAACGCGCCGTCGTCACCGTGCTCGAGCGCGACTACGAAGGCGATGCCTACGCGCCTGAGCTCAACCCCGCCGCCTGGCGCGAAACGCAGCGCGAGTCGCATGTCTCGGCCAAGGAAGGCATCGGCTTCAGCTTCGTGACCTACGAGCGCGCCGCGTCCACCGCCCAGGAATGAGTTTCCGCGACCCGCACCACCCGCCCGCCCCGCCGCTGCGGCGACGGTCCGTGGTGGCGGGTGTGGGCGTGGCGCTGTTCGCCGGCCTGGCGCCGCTGCGCGCCGCGCAGGCCGCCCCCGAGGCGCTGGAGCCCGACGAAGAAGCGCTCTTCATGACCGGCACAGCGCGCCCCACGGCCGACGGGCGCCTCGAGCTCGACGTTCACGCATGGATCTTCGAGCGCGAGCACCGCTGGGGCCTGAACACCGCGCTGGCGCGCTACCTCGGCCTGAACCTGAAGAAGCTCTCGCCCGCCGCGCGGCTGCGCTTCAACCAGCGCACGGCGCTGTTCCACGCGGAGTCGGAAGAAGACAAGGTCATCGGCATCGATGTCGACGGCAGCCCCACGCGCATCACGATGCCGCCCTCGGGCAAGGACGGGCGCTGCAACCTGCGCACCGTCATCGATGCACCGCATGCACCGCTGCTGTCCATCTCTTCCATCTCTGCTACGGCGCCTGGGCAATGGGTGCAGTTCCATGGCGTCACGGGCCCGGGCGAGCTGCTGCACCGCTTCCGCGGCCAGGCGCTGATCGTGCCCGCGCAGGGCGTGTCGGTGATCTCGGACATCGACGACACCATCAAGCACACGCAGGTGCGCGACCGCCGCGAGATGCTGCTCAACACCTTCTCGCGCCGCTTCGAGGCGGCGCCTCGCATGGCGGGCTGGTACCGCGAACTGGCGAAGGCGCCCGACACGCGCTTTCACTATGTGTCAGCAAGCCCGATCCAGCTGTATCCGCCGCTGTCGGACTTCATTCCCAGCGCCGGCTTTCCCGCGGGCAGCATGCACCTGCGCGAGAGCACCACATGGCGCACGCTGGTACCGGGCGACGAGGATTCGCGCACGCACAAGCTCGGCGTGATCGAGCGGCTGCTGGCCGAGTTTCCGCAGCGCCGCTTCGTGCTGGTGGGCGACTCGGGCGAAGCCGATCCGGAGATCTATGCGCAGGCGTTTCGCGCGCACCCGCAACGCATCGACGCCATCGTGATCCGCGACGTGACCGGTGAAGACCGGCGCGCCGATCGCTACCGCGCCACCTTCGAGGGCATCGACCCGGCGTACTGGCACATCCTGCTGCCCGGCACCACCGCCTGGCCGGCCACGGCACGCAGCTGATCCGCAAACAAACCGGCACCTCGCCGATCTACCGGACGGCAGATGAAAACTTCGGTACAAGCGTGTGAAAGGCATGCGCCGCGCAGGGTCTAGGCGGCGTTTGGACAGCGCTAATTGTTTGTGCGCACAATGTCCTTCACGCCCTCAAACCCAAGGAGACGGCCCATGTCCATGGAGTTTCTTCGGACCATCGCCGAGCAGAGATTGCCATACGTCGTCCACACGCCAGCGGACATCGACAGGCTGCGCGTGCTGCGTGCGGCGCAGCTGGTGACGGCCTTCATTCCCCCGTCGGACCGCGCGCACGAGTCGCGCGCGATCCGTCAGCTGGCCCAGGTCGAATCGATCACCGTGAAAGGCCAGCTGGCCTTGAACAAGGCCACCTCGGCATTCATCGAACTCTGAGCAGGCGCTGCGTGAACAGGCGCCGTCAGACGACGCCCTGCGCCAGCATCGCGTCGGCCACGCGCACGAAGCCCGCGATGTTCGCGCCGTCGACGTAGCTCACGCGCTTGTCCTTGCCTTCGCCGTAGTGCATGCACGAGGCATGGATGCCCTGCATGATCTGCAGCAGCCGGCCGTCGACTTCCTCGCGCGTCCACGACAGGCGCGCCGCGTTCTGGCTCATCTCCAGGCCCGAGGTGGCAACGCCGCCCGCGTTGCTCGCCTTGCCCGGCGCATACAGCACGCCATTGGCTTCGAACACCTTCACGGCTTCCATGGTCGAGGGCATGTTGGCGCCTTCGGCCACGCAGACCACGCCGTTCTTCACCAGCGTGCGCGCGTCTTCCTCGTTGAGCTCGTTCTGCGTGGCGCTCGGCAGCGCCACGTCGACCTTCACGTGCCACGGCGTCGCGCCGGCCACGAAGCGCGCGCCGGTGCGTTCGGCGTAGTCGCTCACGCGGCCGTAGAGGTGATTCTTCACGTCCATCAACACGGCGAGCTTCTCGGGCGTGAAGCCGTCCTCGTCGATCACGGTGCCGCTGGAGTCGGACACCGTGACCACCTTCGCGCCCAGCGCCATGGCCTTCTCGACCGTGTACTGCGCCACGTTGCCCGCGCCCGAGACGCTCACGCGCAGGCCTTCGAAGCCGATGCCCTTGCGCTTGAGCATTTCCTGCGCGAAGTAGACGTTGCCGTAGCCCGTGGCCTCGGGGCGGATCAGCGAGCCGCCGAAGCTCAGGCCCTTGCCGGTGAACACGCAGTCGGCGCGGTTGGTGAGCTTCTTGACCATGCCGGCCATGAAGCCGATTTCGCGCCCGCCCACGCCCACGTCGCCCGCGGGCACGTCGGTGTCGGAGCCGATGTGGCGGAACAGTTCGCTCACGAAGGCCTGGCAGAAGCGCATCACCTCGCCCTGGCTCTTGCCCTTGGGGTCGAAGTCGGCGCCGCCCTTGCCGCCGCCCATCGGCAGCGTGGTCAGCGAGTTCTTCAGGGTCTGCTCGAACGCCAGGAACTTGAGGATCGACAGGTTCACCGACGGATGGAAGCGCAGGCCGCCCTTGTACGGCCCGATGGCCAGGCTGTGCTGGATGCGAAAGCCCCGGTTGACCTGCACCTCGCCGTGGTCGTCCACCCACGACACACGGAACATCAGCACCCGCTCGGGTTCGACCAGGCGCTCGAGCAGGCTGTGGGCCACGTACTTCGGGTGCTGCTCGATGTAGGGCCACAGGCTTTCCATCACCTCGGTCACGGCCTGCAGGTACTCGGGCTGTCCGGGGTTGCGTTGGGCGACATGGGCCAGGAAACCCCCGACGGATGCGTGCTTCATTCCAATCCTTTGTTCAAAATCGGTGCATAAGGTTATGCGGATCTTGCATTCTGCCGGATTGAAGAACCAAATTGAGGCACATAGCCCCATTACGGTGCAGACAAAGCGCGTGCGCCTTGCACTGCGGCCCAAAGAAGACAGTGGCGTGTCGTTTTTCGGAAAAAGGCTCAGGCCGCCGTCGCACCCATGCGGCTTTCCTGCTCGATCCAGCCCGCCAGCCGGGCGGCCGGCATCGGCCTGGCGATCAGGTAGCCCTGCAGCTCGTCGCAGCGGGCCGCGCGCAGCGTGTCGGCCTCCTCGGGCAGCTCCACGCCTTCGGCCACCACGCGCAGCCCGAGCGTGTGGCCCAGGCCGATGATGGCCCGCGCGATCGCCATGTCGGTCGGGTCGCCGAGCATGTTGTGGACGAAGGAGCGGTCGATCTTGAGCTTGTCGATGGGAAAGCGGTTGAGGTAGTTCAGGCTCGAGTAGCCCGTGCCGAAGTCGTCGATCGACAGCATCACGCCCAGCGACTTCAGCGCATGCAGCTGCGCCAGCGTGCGCTCGGCCGCGTCCATCAGCGTCGATTCGGTGAGCTCGATCTCGATGTCGCCCGGCGGCACGCCGTGGGTGGCGAGCGCCTTGCGCAGCACCTCGACCAGGTCGCCGTCGCGCAGCTGCAGCGCCGACATGTTGATCGACACCCGGATCGCGCCCAGCCCGTCGCGGCGCCAGGCGGCGTGCTGCGCGCAGGCCTGCTCGATGACCCAGGCGCCGATGGCCACGATCTGGCCCGACTCCTCCGCGATGGGGATGAACTCCGCGGGCGGCACCTGCCCGAGCTCGGCGCTCTGCCAGCGCAGCAGCGCCTCCACGCAGATCAGCTCGCCGCCGTGGGCGTCGATGCGCGGCTGGTAGTGCAGGCTGAGCTCGTTGCGCTCGATGGCGTGGCGTAGGCTGGACTCGCGCTGCAGCCGATGCTGGGCGCGCTCGTTCATCTCGGGCGTGAAGAAGCGCGCGGTGTCGCGCCCGCTGGCCTTGCTCTGGTACATCGCCACGTCGGCATGCCGCATGAGGGCGTCGATGTCCTGCGCGTCGTCGGGATAGACCGCGATGCCGACGCTGCACGAGACATGGATCTCGGCGCCGTCGATGTCGTGCGGCTGCCGTATCAGCCGGATCAGCCGGCGCTCGACCAGCGCCAGGATCTCCTCGCCGTCGGCCACGTTGTTGAGCACCACCACGAACTCGTCGCCGCCGAGCCGGCTCACGGTGTCGCCCGGCCGCACGGCCTGGCTCATGCGGGTGGCCACCGAACGCAGCAGCGCGTCGCCCACATGGTGGCCCAGCGAATCGTTGATGTTCTTGAAGCGGTCCAGGTCGATGAACAGCACGCCCACGCGCTGCCCCTTGCGCTGCGCCTGCTGCAGCGCGAGCCCCAGGCGCTCGATGCACAGCGAGCGGTTGGGCAGCTCGGTCAGCACGTCGTGGTGCGCCAGGAAGCGGATGCGCGCCTCGCTGCGCTTGCGGTCGCTCACGTCGATGGAGGTGAAGATGTAGTGCGAGATGCGCTCCGGCCCGTCGCGCACCACGCTGGCGACCAGCCACGCGGGGTAGCAGTCGCCGTTGCGCCGGCGCACGCTGACCTCGCCCTGCCAGGTGCCGCGCTGGTCGAGCACCGGCCAGAGATCGGCGAACAGCATGCTGTCGTCGCTCATGAGCTGCTCGGGCGGCTCGCCGACCAGGTCGGCCAGGTCGTGGCCCGTGAGGCGGCACAGCGCCCGGTTCACCGTGAGGATGCGGTGCTGCTCGTCGATGATCAGGATGCCTTCGGAGGAGGCCTCGAACACCTTGGCCCAGAGCATCAGCCGCTGCTCCATCAGCTTCAGGTGGTTGATGGGCGTGAAGGCCGTGAGCAGCGCGTCCTGCCCGTGGTAGACCAGCCGCCGCGCCGACAGCACGGCCCACGAAGGCTCCGCGCCCCCGAGCCAGCGCACCTCGAACTCGTCGACGGCGCCGCGGTCGGCCAGCTGCTGGAAGAAGCGCGAGCGCACGCCGGGCGCCACGCCCAGCGCCCACGGGTCGCGCGTGACGCCGCCGAGCCAGGCCTGCGCGCTGGGGTTGGCGTTGAGCACCTCGTGGTTCGGAATGGCCGTGACCATCAGCGGAATCGGAATGGCCGCGACCAGGTCGCGCTGCGCCTCGGCCGCGCGGGCGCTGGCCGCAAGCTCCTGCTGCGCCTGGCGCTCGCGGTCGAGCTGCGCGAGCATGTCGTTGAAGCCCAACACCAGCGAACCGATCTCGTCGCCGCTGTCCCAGTGCGCGCGCAGGCTGTGGTCGTTGGTGCGGCGCACCGTGTCGACCACGCCCGACAGCCGCCGCAGCGGCAGCGAGATCTGGCGCGCCACGTAGAACACCGCCGTGAGGATCATCAGCAGCAGGAAGAGCGCCGTGCCCAGGTGCAGCCACATGCGCGCGAAGAAGCCCTTCTCGCGCGAAGTGAGCATGGCGTCGAGCTCGCCGATGGCGCCGGACCAGGCGTTGTCGAGCTCGCCGAACAGCGCCTGCTGGGCCGTGTCGAACGCGGCCAGGCCGCGGCTGTTGCCACTGTTGTCGCTGCTGTCGCTCGACTCCAGCACGTTGCGCGAGGCCCGCCGGAAGGCGTCGATGCTTGCCAGCAGCCGCGCGCGCGACGGTTCGAGCCGTGCCTGCAGCGGCCCCTTGGCGGCGGCGAAGGCCTCCGCGTAGTCGCTCCTGATGCTGGCCGCGATGGCGTCGATGCGCCCTTCCAGGATGAAGTACTGCGTGCGCGCCTCGGTGGCCGCGAGCGCCTTCGCACCGGGGGCGTGCAGCCGCGCGGCCATGTCGGAGCCCAGCTCGAGCAGCTCGGGAAAACGCAGCAGCACCAGCGACATCGTGTAGTAGCTGTCGAGGTCGGGGTCGAGGATCAGGTTCGACTGGTTGCCGATGCGCGTGACCAGCGCGCGCCCCTGCTCGAGCGCCGCGCGCGCAGCCGCCTCTCGCCCGGCGGGGCCGGCCTCCTGCACCGACGCCAGCGCGTCCTTGAACTGGCGGCTGAGCTCGGCGCTTTGCATGCCGTCGCCGTACTGCTGCTCGAGCCGCTCCAGCGCCTGTGGCGGCGCGGCATGGGCGCCCTGCCAGCCGGCGGTGGCCAGCAGGGTCTCGCGCATGCGGTCGATGTAGGCCGCGCCGGCCATCTCCTTGCGGCCGAAGTCGATCGCGATGAATTTCTCGCTGATCAGGATGCCGCTGATGAAGATGACGGCACTCAGGTCCAGCAGATAGATGACCAGCAGCTTGCGGCCAACGCTGAGCCGGCTCAGGCGACGGGTAACGAATTGCACCATATCCCTCCAGGATCGGGCTCATGCATGCAATCTTTAGGCCTCTTTTGCGCGGATCGCGACAGATCGTTCGGAATGCGCGCCGTCGGACCCGAAAAAGCCGGAGCGAGGTTACCAGGCGTAGCAACGGGGCCGTGGTTTTCGGATGCTGGCCGCGGCCCTTTGCTAAGCTGTCCGCCGACTCAACGAAACCAGTGCCGTCCAAACGATCGGCACGCCGACAGCCCCATGAAAATCGCCACCTGGAACGTCAACTCCCTCACCGCGCGCCTGCAGCACGTGCTCGACTGGCTCATTGCCAACCCGGTCGACGTGCTCTGCCTGCAGGAGCTCAAGATGACGGACGACAAGTTCCCCCTCGAGGTGCTCAAGTCGGCCGGCTACGAGGCCGCGGTGTTCGGCCAGAAGACCTACAACGGCGTGGCCATCCTGAGCCTGGCGCCGATGCGCGACGTGGTGAAGAACATCGGCGGCTTTGCCGACGAGCAGTCGCGCGTGATCGCGGCCACGGTCGAGACGCCCACGGGCCCGCTGCGCGTGATCAACGGCTACTTCGTGAACGGCCAGGAGCCGGGCTCTGAAAAGTTCGCCTACAAGATGAAGTGGCTCGAGGCGCTGCACGAGCTGGTGCGCCAGGAGATGGCCGCGCACCCGAACCTGGTGCTGCTGGGCGACTTCAACGTCACGCCCGAAGACCGCGACAGCTTCGACCCCGTGGGCCTGAAGGAAACCATTCACCACACGACCGAGGAGCGCAACCATTTCAAGGCGCTGCTGGAGCTGGGCCTGACCGACAGCTTCCGCATGTTCGAGCAGCCCGAGAAGAGCTTCTCGTGGTGGGACTACCGCATGCTGGGCTACCAGAAGAACCGCGGCCTGCGCATCGACCACATCCTGGTGAGCCAGCCGCTGCTGCCGCGCGTGAAGGGCTGCGTCATCGACCGCGTGCCGCGCAAGTGGGAAAAGCCGAGCGACCATGCGCCGGTGGTGCTCGACCTCGACCAGGGCGCCTGAGCCGATGGCCGCGCTCACCCGCACCGCAGGCCGCCTCGCTTGGGTGGCGGCCGCGCTCGCGCTGTCCGCCTGCTCGCTGCTGAAGCCTTCGGACAAGGCGGAAAGCGGTACGGCGGCCACTTCGGAATCGCCTGCCGACGAAGCCTCGAGCAGCGGGCGCGAAGTGGCCACCGTGCGGCTGATCACCGCGCAGACGCCCGCCGTGCGGGCCTACCGCAAGATCGGCGCGCGCCACATCTACAACAAGTACGCCAGCCGCATCTACAAGGGCAAGATTCCGCCGCTGGTGTATGCGGTGGTGGTGGTCGAGACCGACATCGACGCGACCGGCAAGGTGGTCCGCGTGGGCTTCAGCCGCACGCCGAGCCACGCGCCCGAGGTGGCGCCGATGATCGCGGAGCTGATCAAGGCCACGTCGCCGCTGCCCAGCCCGGGCAAGCTGGGCGCGCACACCTACGTGGACACGTGGCTCTGGGACAAGAGCGGCAACTTCCAGATCGACTCGCTGACGCTGGGGCAGCGCAGCAGATAGACAGAACGGCAGGTCGACGGAAGCGCTCCAAAAGAAAAAAGGCCCTGAGGGCCTTTTTCATTCGATGCCGAGTTCCTGGATCTTCCGGGTGATGGTGTTGCGCCCGATGCCCAGCTTCTGCGCGGCCTCGATGCGGCGGCCCCGCGTGTTGGCCAGCGCCGTGAGGATCAGCCTCGACTCGAAGCGGCGCGAGAGCACGTCCCAGACGTCGGTGCGGCCGGCCGCCAGCAGCGCCTGGGCCTCGACCTCGAGGCCGCTCTCCCAGCTGCTGACGCCCGCGTGGGCTTCGGCGGTTTCGGCGACGGCATGCGCGGCAGGCGCCGCTTCGCCGCCCGCCACCGGCGGCGAGGCCATCGGTTGATGCGGTGCCGGAACCGGCGCGGCAGCCAGAGCCTCGGGCGCATGGATGGGCGCATGAACCTCGGCACCGCCGGCCATCACTTCAGGCGGCAGGTCCTTGGCTTCGATCAGTTGCGCCGGCGCCATCACCGTCAGCCAGTGGCAGATGTTCTCGAGCTGGCGCACGTTGCCGGGGAAGCTGAAGGCCGCGAGCTTGGCCAGCGCCGCATCGGAAATGCGCTTGGGCTCCACGCCGAGCTGACGCGCGCTCACCTGCAGGAAGTGGCGCGTGAGCGCGGGCACGTCTTCGCCGCGTTCGCGCAATGCCGGCAGGCGCAGGCGGATCACGTTGAGGCGGTGGAACAAGTCTTCGCGGAAGCCGCCGAGCTTGACGCGCTGCTCCAGGTCCTGGTGGGTCGCCGCGATCACGCGCACATTGGCCTTGACCGAGTTGTGCCCGCCCACGCGGTAGAAATGGCCGTCGCTCAGCACGCGCAGCAGGCGCGTCTGCAGGTCGAAGGGCATGTCGCCGATTTCGTCGAGGAACAGCGTGCCGCCCTCGGCCTGCTCGAAGCGGCCGCGGCGCATGGTCTGCGCGCCGGTGAAGGCGCCGCGCTCATGGCCGAAGAGTTCGCTCTCGAGCAGGTCCTTCGGAATGGCGGCGGTGTTGATGGCCACGAACGGGCCGTTGGCGCGCGGCGAGTGCTTGTGCAGCGCGCGTGCGACCAGTTCCTTGCCCGAGCCCGATTCGCCGGTGATGAGCACCGTGACGTTGCTCTGCGAGAGCCGGCCGATGGCACGGAACACGTCCTGCATGGCGGGGGCCTGGCCGAGCATCTCGGGCGCGGCGACCATGCGCTCTTCGGCGACTTCCTCGCGCTGGCTCTCGTCGACGGCGCGGCGAATGAGCTCGACCGCGCGCGGCAGGTCGAAGGGCTTGGGCAGGTATTCGAAGGCGCCGCCCTGGAAGGCCGAGACGGCGCTGTCGAGGTCGGAGAACGCCGTCATGATGATGACGGGCAGGCCGGGGTGCTTGGCCTTGATCTTGTCGAGCAGGTCGAGCCCGGAGCCGCCGGGCATGCGGATGTCGCTCACCAGGACCTGCGGCCCTTGCTGTTCGTCGTCGGCCGCCTGTTCGAGTGCGGCAAGCACTTCGCGCGTGTTCGTGAAGCTGCGTGTCGGGAGGTCTTCGCGCAGCAGAGCCTTCTCGAGCACGAAGCGAATCGATTGGTCGTCATCAACTATCCAGATCGGCTTCATGCATCTCCTCTGTTGCCGGGTGCTGCGCTAGGGCAGCGGTATCAATATCTTGAAATCGGTTCGGCCCGGGACGCTGTCGCACTCGATCACGCCGTGATGCTGTTGCACAAAAGTTTGTGCGAGCGTCAATCCCAGCCCGGTCCCGCCTTCCCTGCCCGAAACGAGCGGATAGAAGATGCGGTCCTTGATCGTGTCCGGCACACCCGGTCCATTGTCAATGACATGCAATTCCAGTGCCAGTCGATACCACTGCTTGTTGAAGATCACCTGGCGGGCCACCCGCGTCTTGAAAGTGATCTGCGCATCGCCCGCCGCGCGCCGCTCGGCCAGCGCCTGCGCCGCGTTGTGCGCGATGTTCAGCGTGGCCTGGATGAGCTGCTCGCGGTCGCCGCGAAACTCGGGAATCGAGACGTCGAAGTCGCGCTCGATGTGCAGGTCGCGCGGGAACTCCGCGAGGATGACGGAGCGTACGCGCTCGCACACCTCGTGGATGTTCACGTCGCCCACCACGTGCGGGCGCCGGTGCGGCGCCAGCAGCCGGTCGACCAGCGTCTGCAGCCGGTCGGCCTCGTGGATGATGACCTGGGTGTATTCGATGAGGTCGCGCGACTCGACCTCCATCTGAAGCAACTGCGCCGCGCCGCGGATGCCGCCCAGCGGGTTCTTGATCTCGTGCGCGAGGTTGCGGATGAGTTCCTTGTTGGCCTGCGCCTGGTCGATGAGGCGCTCCTCGCGGTCCTGGCGCACCTGCTGCTCCAGCGGCGACATCTCGATGATGAGTTCGCCCTTCTTGTCGCCGTGCGCCAGCGTCACCTGCACCGGCATCAGCTCGTGGTTCACGCGGCGCAAAAAGGCCTCGTAGCGCAGCGTTGCAAAGTCGTTGCTGCTGGCGCCATCGAGGGCCGTGCGCAGCACCTGCGGCTCATGGAAACATGCGCCGAACTGGGAACCCTCGAGCGTGCGCCGCGAGGTGCCCAGTGCGTCTTCGAGACCTGCATTGGCAAACAGCACGGAGCCGTCGCTGTTGACCACCGCGATCAGCGTGGACAGCAGGTCGAAGGACTGGAAGCGCAGGTTGGCGCCGTTCGCCTTCTTCCCGAACACCATGTTATTGGGGCTGCTTGACGGGCAGGCGGCCGATTTCGCGGCGGATGCCGGCGATGTCGCTCTCGTTGCGCGCCAGCTCGGCCTTCATTTCGGCAACACGGTCCAGGTACTTCTGGTAGTTCTTGCCTTCGCTGCCCTGCTTCTCGGGCTCGCCGTTGTTGTATTCCTTCTGCAGCTCGGCCTGGCGCGACTCGGCCTTCTTGAGCTCGGACTCGAGCACCGAGCGCGCCTCGCCGTCGCGGGCACGCTGGTCGACGCCTTCGACGCGCGGGCTGCCGGCCGGCGCACGCGCCGCGGAAGAGCCCGACGACGATGCGGAGCCGCCGCCCGAAGGCTTGGTGCCTTGCACGACCGTCACGTTGCCGCCTTCGAGCAGCTTGCAGCCCTTTTGCTGGGCCACGGAGGCGTTGTTGGTGTATTCGTTGCCGCAGCGCCAGACGCGTTCTTGCGCGAGCGCCGGCAGCGCGATCAGGGATGCGGCCAGGAAAATGAGAGAAGCAGTCTTCATGTGTATCGGGTGGATGGCGCGACAAAGGCGCATTTTCGTGCAATTCGACGCCACTGGTGACAAGATGTTCCGCCCCCATGAAAAAGGACGGCCGAGGCCGTCCTTTCGACTTACATCCCCTCGGAAGGCCGAGGGGAATGGCTGCGTCGCCGTGGCGATTACAGCGAGTAGTACATGTCGAACTCGACGGGGTGCGTCGCCATGCGGAAGCGCGTGACTTCCTGCATCTTCAGTTCGATGTACGCGTCGATGTAGGCATCGGTGAACACGCCGCCCTTGGTCAGGAACGCACGGTCCTTGTCCAGGTATTCCAGGGCCTGGTCGAGGCTGTGGCACACGGTCGGGATCAGCGCGTCTTCTTCCGGCGGCAGGTGGTACAGGTCCTTGCTGGCGGCTTCGCCCGGATGGATCTTGTTTTCCACGCCGTCGAGGCCGGCCATCAGCAGCGCGGCGAAGCCCAGGTACGGGTTCATCAGCGGATCGGGGAAGCGCGCTTCGACGCGGCGGCCCTTGGGGTTGGCCACGAACGGAATGCGGATCGAGGCCGAGCGGTTCTTGGCCGAGTAGGCCAGCTTCACCGGGGCTTCGAAGCCGGGGACCAGGCGCTTGTAGCTGTTGGTGCCGGGGTTCGTGATGGCGTTCAGGGCACGTGCGTGCTTGATGATGCCGCCGATGTAGTGCAGAGCGAAGTCGCTCAGGCCGGCGTAGCCGTCGCCTGCGAACAGGTTCTTGCCGTCCTTCCAGACCGACTGGTGCACGTGCATGCCGGAGCCGTTGTCGCCGACGATGGGCTTGGGCATGAAGGTGGCGGTCTTGCCGTAGGCGTGGGCCACGTTGTGGATCACGTACTTCTGCAACTGGACCCAGTCGGCGCGCTGGACCAGCGTGCTGAACTTGGTGCCGAGTTCCATCTGGCCGGCGTTGGCCACTTCATGGTGATGCACTTCGACCGGGATGCCGAGCGATTCGAGCACCAGGCACATTTCCGAACGCATGTCCTGGAAGCTGTCGACCGGAGGAACCGGGAAGTAGCCGCCCTTGACCGCCGGACGATGGCCGGTGTTGCCGTGTTCGTATTCCTTGTCGGTGTTCCACGAGGCTTCTTCGGAGTCGATCTTCACGAAGCAGCCCGACATGTCGTTCTTCCAGCGAACGCCGTCGAACACGAAGAATTCGGGTTCCGGACCGAAGAAAGCGGTGTCGCCCAGGCCCGAAGCCTTCATGTAGGCTTCCGCGCGCTTGGCGAGCGAACGCGGGTCGCGCTCGTAGGCCTTGCCGTCGGCGGGGTCGATGACGTCGCAGGTCAGGATCATCGTCGTCTCTTCGAAGAACGGATCGATGTTCGCGGTATTCGGGTCGGGCATGAGCTGCATGTCCGAAGCTTCGATCCCCTTCCAGCCGGCGATGGACGAGCCGTCGAATGCGTGGCCCGAGGTGAATTTGTCTTCATCGAAATGAGACACGGGCACGGTCACGTGCTGCTCTTTGCCGCGGGTGTCGGTGAAGCGGAAGTCGACGAACTTGACCTCGTTTTCCTTGACGAGCTTGAGTACATCGGCGACGGTCTTTGCCATCAGTTTCTCCTGAGTTGGATGGTGGTTAGGAATACGGGGACGAGGGATGCAGTTTCTGTGCCATTGTCACCTCAGGCGATGAGGCTTTGGTGAACACTGCAAACCCCAAATAAAGGCAGTAATTCCCTATTTTGGTGCGATTGAAATTAACGCACCAATTCAGGGCCAAGCTTCGCATCGAAACCGTGCAGGCCTTCGATCAGCTGCGCATAGGCCGCATCGAGCCGGCCGGGGTCGCCCTTCACGCCCAGCTCGATATGACGGCCATATTCGGGGTGATCGACGCTCGGCAGGCTGAACACCTTGATGCCGGCGTGCTGGTCTTCGATGGCCTGCATCAGCGGGGTCAGGGTGGCCTCCATGGCACCGAAAACGATCACGGACTTCTCGGCGACCGCGTTTCGGGTGAAAAGATCGGCGTAGCGGCCGTCGAGCACGGACTCGACCATCGGCCAGGCCATGACCGGGAAACCCGGCACGAAATGCACGTCGCCGACGCTGAAGCCGGGGATCTTGTTGTACGGGTTGTGGATGAGCGCGGCGCCCTGCGGAAACACGCCCATGTTGAGCCGGTGCACGTTGTCCGACCGGTCGGGCTCGTAGGGCACGCCCTGCTCGCGCGCCGTGTCCTGCATGCGCTCGCGGATCAGCAGCTCGGCCTCGGGGTGCAGCGCGAGTGGCACGCCCAGCGCCTTGGCCGCGCACTGGCGGGTATGGTCGTCGGGCGTGGCGCCGATGCCGCCGGTCGAGAAGACGATGTCGCCCGAGGCGAAGGCGCGGGCGAGCGCGGCGGTGATGCGCGCCGGCTCGTCGCCGACGTACTCGGCCCAGCTCAGCTGCAGGCCGCGCGCGGCGAGCAGCTCGATGACCTTGGCCATGTGCTTGTCGGCCCGCTTGCCGGAAAGAATCTCGTCGCCGACGACGATGAGACCGAATGCGCGTGTCATGGTGAACCCCATTGAGAAAGAGCGGCCCGGTTGGCTTGCGCGGTCTGCGCGGCCTCCAGGGCCGGCATGCCGGTCGCGCCCGACGCCGCGGCCGCCGCGCGCTGCGCGCGCAGTTGCGCGAGCGCGTCGAGGCAGTAGTGGGCGAACCAGAGCGCCGAGAAGGCGAAGACCAGTGTGTAGATCCAGATGGCGATCGGCACCAGCACGAAGAAGGCGGCGGCAAACAGCAACCCCGACGCCCAGACGATGCTCGGCGCGGCGCCCAGGTAGCCGCACAGCACGCCGACGCACAAGAGCGGCACGCGGTGCGCGCGAATCAGCGCGGCGCGCTCCTCGGGGTTGGCGTGCTCGGCCAGCGCGTCGAAGCTCATCACGCGGTAGGTGAGCCAGCCCCAGATCAGCGGCGGAAGAATGAGCACCAGCGGCGGAATGAGCCACAGCGGCATCGACACCACCAGCGCAACCAGTGCCAGCACGGTGACGCCGAGCGAGCGCATCACACTGCCGAAGAAAGAGGCGCCCTTCTTCTGCTCGAGCGAGGGAAAGCGCCGTTCGGCCACCAGCTTGGTGAGCGCCGGCGCCATGAAGCCGGCCACGATGAGCAGGCAGATCACCACGATCAGCGGCGTGGCCGCCAGCACCACGACCATCGGCGCGAGCACGCCGGTGATATCGCCGGAGAACAGCCGGCCGATCCAGGCCCAGAAGCTCGAGAGCAGCGGCCAGGCGTCGAGTGCGCCGTGCGTCCAGGCCACCGCGCCATCCCAGAAGAAGTACCCGAGCCCGGCGGCCAGCACCACCATCAGGCCCAACGGCAGGAGCGACAGCACGATCACGCGCGGCAGCATGCAATACGCGACCGCGCGCCAGAAGGAGTCGAGGAGCAGGCGCATGAGGCAGCGAGGATAACGCCTCGGGCGAGGCTGTCAGGGGCCGGAGCCCCTCAGCCGCGACCGACCATTCGCTTCAGGCCGAGCCACTGCTGCGCCCAGAAGCCGCGCCCGTACTCGCGCACGCGGCCGTCGCCGCCGGGTTCGACCTGGTCGCGGATGCCCGTGGGGTCGTAGCGGTTCTCGAAGTTGGCGGTGCCGAACATCATGTCCCACCACGGCAGCAGCACGCCGAAGTTGTGGCCGCCGAGCGTGCTCTTGCCGTTCGACTCGTGGCCCAGGCCGATGCTGTGGTGCAGCCGATGGAAGCGCGGGCTGATCCACAGCCGCTCGCCAAGGGCACCGAAGCTCAGCCGCAGGTTGGCGTGTTGCAGGCTCTCGCTGAGCTGCGTGAACGCGACGAAGGCGATGAACTGCCCCGGCGCCACGCCGATGAGCTGCGCCACGACCACGATCAGCGTGTCGTGCACGATGTCGTCCAGCAGGTGGTTGCGGTCGTCGCTCCACATGGTCATCTGGCGCTGCGAGTGGTGCAGCGAATGCAGCCCCCACCACCAGTTGAACTGGTGCTGGCCGCGGTGGATCCAGTAGCCGACGAAGTCGAGCACCACCAGGTAGATGGCAAACGCGAACACCGGCACGTCGGTCACGCCGGGCCACACCTCGTCGAGGTGGAAAGTGCCCCACCCCGCCGTGCGCAGGCCGCCCATGGCGTCGTCGAAGAAGGGCTGCAGCGTGAAGAAGATGGCCAGCCGGAACAGGCCGAGCCGGTGGATCAGCGTGTAGAGCACGTCGATGCGGATGGCGTGCCGGTCGACCACCGGCTCCACCGAGCGCCAGCGCTGCAGCGGGCCGATGACCGCGATCAGCACCACGATCTGGATGGCGCCGACCAGCAGCCAGCCGGTGGCGTCGAAGGCGTCCTCGGTCCAGCCGCCCAGGCCCACCGCGAAGACCAGCGGCTGCACCACGGTTTCGAAGAACCAGCCTTGCATGGCCGAAAAGATGTCCGTCAACCAGTCGATCACGACACAAGCCTCAGGGATGGGATGCGATCCAGGCGCGGAAATCGGGGTGCTGGCGCAGGGTCTCGAAGCAGAAGCCCTTGGCCTTGAGGCCGACGATCAGCGGCTCGAGGTTGGCCGGCGCCCACGGGTCCTTGCGCGACCAGATGCCCAGGTGCGCGAGCAGGATGTCGCCGGGGCGGATGGTGTCGAGTGCCTGCGTGAGCAGCCTGGCGTTGCTGAACTTCTCGCTCGGCAGTTCGTCGCCGAGGAAACCAGCAGGCGCCCAGCCGACGTACTTGTAGCCGCAGCCCTCGGCGGCGGCCAGCAGCGCGGGAGAGGTCTTGCCGCCCGGCGCGCGGTACAGCGGCAGCGGCTTCTTGCCGGTGATGGCGGCCAGCCGGTCGGACGACTTGCGGATGTTGGCGCAGTACTCGGCCGCGGTCCAGGTCGATTCCTTGCCGTCCTGCGGCCCGGCCGACGGCTTGATGCGAAAGCTCGGCGGCGTGCCCTTGACGTCGGCGCGCCAGTAGGCGTGGTCGTAGGTGTGCGAGCCGAACTCGTTGCCTTCGGCCGCCCTCGCCTTCCACCAGGCGGCCCAATGGTCGTCGAGGCTGTCGCCGTCGGTCTGGGTGCGCTCGGCGGCGGCAAAGAAGGTGACGCGCACGTTCTGGCGCTTGAGCACGTCGGCCACCAGCGGGGCGATGCCCATGTGGCCGGTGTCGAGGGTCAGGTAGACCGGCTTTTCGCAGCTGGCCGCGCCCTGCGCCGCCCAGGCGGCGGGCATGACGCTGCCAGCCAGCAGCAGCGCGAGCGCCGCGCCGGCGATCTTACGTGCGCTTGCCATGGTCCAGGGTCCAGACGCCGTGCGGCGAACGGCCGACGTTGACCTGGCGCACGACCTTCTGGGTCACGAGGTCCACCACCGTGAGCTTCTTGGCCCAGCGCGAGGTCACGTACAGCGTCTTGCCGTCGGCCGACACGTCCATGCAGTCGGGGCCGCCGGGCACGGCGTAGTTGGCCACCACCCTGAGCGTGCCCAGGTCGATGCGGCTGATGGTGTTGGCCACGCGGTTGCTCACGAACACCGTCTTGCCGTCGCCGGCCGAGCGGAAGGCGTGGGCGCCCTTGCCGGTGGGAATCTTGCCGACCAGCTTGGGCTCGGCGCCGGCCACGTCGTACACCTGCACGCCGTCGCCGCCGGTCAGGCCGACCAGCAGGGTCTTGTCGTTGTGCGTGCCGAAGATGTCCGCCGGCATCGGGCCGGTGGCGGTGCGCCACTTCACGGTCTGCGTGGGCAGGTCGACGGCGATCATCTCGTCGCTGTCCTGCATGGTCACGTAGGCGATGGTGCTGGTGTTGTCGATCCAGATGTGGCTGGGCGTCTTGCCGGTGGCGATGCGCTTGGCCAGCTTCAGGTCCTTGCCGTCCCAACGGTACACGTCGACGTGGTTCAGGCGGTTGCCCGCCGTGACGAACCACTTCATGTCGCGCGAGAACTGCAGCTGGTACGGATCGATGATGCCGTAGACCACGCGCTGCACTTCGGCCGTCTTGGGGTTCAGGAAGGTCAGCGAGTCGCCCGCCGAATTGGCCACGATGACCGACTTCTCGTCGGGCGTCATGTAGAGGTGGTGCGGCTCCTTGCCGGTGGCGATGCGCTGCTTTTCGGTCCAGTCGACCGGGTTGATCACGCTCACGCTGGCGTCCAGCGAGTTGAGCACGAAGATCGGAGGGGGTTCGGCCGGGGCGGCGGCGGCGGCCGTCGCATGTACCGAAAAGGCCGCAAAACAGGCAAGCAGGAAGGCCGCAAGGCGGCCGTTCGGTCGGGCAGAAAGTCGCAAGGGGAGGTTCCGGGAGAGAGCTTGGCGAGATTAACGGTCGAGCCTTAAGACTGGCTGACCATCCGGGGGCTCTTTCTCGCGCTTATTTAGGGGGTTTGGCGGGTTTGGCAGGGGCCCGCAGGCCCGCCACCTCGTCGGCGGTCAGCCAGCGCCACTGTCCCGGCGCCAGCTCGGCCGGCAGCGCCAGGTCGCCGATGCGCGAGCGGTGCAGCCCTTCGACCCGGTTGCCGACCGCGGCCAGCATGCGCTTGACCTGGTGGTACTTGCCCTCGGTCAGCGTGAGCCGCAGGTGCAGCGGGCTGTCGGACTCGCAGGCGGCCGCGCGCACGGGCTTGGGGTCGTCGTCGAGCACCACGCCGGCCAGCAGCTTGGCGATCTGCGCCTCGTCGATGGGGTGCTTGGCCGTCACCTCATAGACCTTGGGCACGTGGTGCTTGGGCGAGCCCATCTTGTGGATGAACTGGCCGTCGTCGGTCAGCAGCAGCAGCCCGGTGGTGTCCTGGTCGAGCCGGCCGATGGCCTGCACGCCCTGCACCGCGCCCTTGTTGGGCCGCAGCCGCAGCGGCGACGGCAGCAGCGTGTAGATGCTCGGGTAGGTCGAGGGCTTCTGCGAGCACTCGGTGCCGGCCGGCTTGTGCAGCATCAGGTAGGCCTTCTCGTGGTACGCCCACGGCGTGCCCTGCACGGTGTAGAGCAGGCCTTCGGGGTCGAGGTCGGCGAACGGGTCGGTCACGGCCTGGCCGTCGATGGTCACGTGGCCCTGCTGGGCAAGGCCCGCGCACACGCGGCGCGTGCCGAAGCCCTGGGTATAGAGGATGTCTTGCAGATGCATGGGAAATGAAAAAAACGGCCGCGCCGCCAAGGGCCCGACCGCCTTCTAGTGTGCCGCAGGATCAGTAGCCTGCCGCCAGGCCGGTGTTGCGGCGCGGGTCGTTGGCGCCGTAGAAGCGGTTGTTGCCCACCGGCTTGCCGCCCAGCGCGGGTGCGCCCACGATGATGGCCGCCAGGTGGTTGGCCGGTTGCGGCACACCGAGGTTGTGGCCCATGTCGGTCAGGATCTTGCGCGTGTCGGGGCTGATCGCGAAGGTCTCGACGTTGGTGACATCTGGCAGCCATTGCTGGTGGAAACGCGGCGCGTCGACGGCTTCCTGCACGTTCATGCCGTAGTCGACCACATTCAGGATGGTGTGCAGCACGGCCGTGATGATGCGGCTGCCGCCCGGCGTGCCGACCACGAACACCGGCTTGCCGTCCTTGGAGACGATGGTCGGGCTCATCGAGCTCAGCGGGCGCTTGCCCGGGGCGATGGCGTTGGCCTCGCCCTGCACCAGGCCGTACATGTTGGGCACGCCGATCTTCGAGGTGAAGTCGTCCATCTCGTTGTTCAGCAGCACGCCGGTCTTGGCGGCCGTGACCTTGGCGCCGAACCAGTCGTTCAGCGTGTAGGTCACGGAGACGGCATTGCCCCACTGGTCGGTGATCGAGTAGTGGGTGGTGTTGCTGCCTTCATGCGGCGCCACGCCGGGCTTGATGTCCTTGGAGACGCCGGCCTTCTTCGGGTCGATGGCCGCGCGGATCTTCTCGGCATAGCCCTTGTCGAGCAGGCGGTCGAGCGGGTTCTTCACGAAGTCGGGGTCGCCCAGGTAGCTGTTGCGGTCCACGTAGGCGTGGCGCATGGCTTCGATCTGGTAGTGCACCGACTGGGCCGAGCGAAAGCCCAGGTCCTTGAGCGGATAGCCCTCGAGGATGTTGAGCATCTCGCAGATGATCACGCCGCCCGAGCTGGGCGGCGGTGCCGACACCACGCGGTAGCCGCGGTAGTCGCACTCCACCGGCGCGAGTTCGCGCGTCTTGTACTGGTCGAGGTCGGCCTGCGTGATGATGCCCTTGCCGGCCTGGCTCGACGCCACGATGGCATCGCCCACCCAGCCCTTGTAGAAGCCGTCGGGGCCGTTCTTGCTGATGGTGCGCAGCGTCTTGCCGAGGTCTTTCTGCACCAGCTTCTGGCCGACCTGGAAGGGCTCGCCCTTGTTCAGGAAGATGGCGCCGGAGACGGCGTCCTTCTGGAAGTCGGCGGTGGAGGTCCACAGCATGTCGATGTCGCCCTGCTCCAGCGCGAAGCCCTTTTCGGCCAGCTGGATCGAGGGCGCGATGAGGTCGGCGCGCTTCATGGTGCCGTACTTCTCGCGTGCGTATTCCATGCCCGAGACCGAGCCGGGCACGCCCACGGCCAGGTGGCCGTTGGTGCTCAGGCCCTTGACGACGTTGCCGTCCTTGTCGAGGTACATGTTGGCCGTGGCGGCCAGCGGTGCCTTCTCGCGGAAGTCGAGGAAGGTCTTGCGCCCGTCGGCCAGCTGCACGGTCATGAAGCCGCCGCCGCCGAGGTTGCCCGCGGCGGGGTACACCACCGCCAGCGCATAGCCTACGGCCACGGCCGCGTCGACGGCATTGCCGCCGCGCTTGAGCACGTCGACGCCGACCTTGCTGGCCAGGTGCTGCGCGCTCACGACCATGCCGTGCTCGGCCGCGACCGGCGCCTGCGACGCGGCATTCGACGCGCCGGCGGCCAGCGCGAGCACCGCCGCCACGGCGGTGCTCAGCTTGGGTGTCCATTGGATTTGTTGCATGTAAAAGTCTCCTCTGTGGGTGCGATGAAGAATCGGGTGCGGGGATGTCGTCTGGAAGGGCTTGAGAGCCTTGAAGTTCAGGCCGTGAGCAGCGCCTTGCGCCGCAGGCTCGCCAGTGCCAGCGCGACCTGCTGGCGAGAAAACTCCTTCACCGCCGACGGCTCGGTCAGCGGCTTGTCGTCCTTCACGAAGCGCAGGCGGTCGCTGCGCACTTCGCCCTCGAGATGCTCGGCGAGCGCCTCGTGCGAATGCGTGCCGTCCAGCAGCGGCAGCAGGCTGCGCTCGAGCAGCGACAGCACGACCGACTCATGCCACTGGTTGCAGATGCTGAAGGCCTCGCCCGCGCTGTGCCCTGCCCCTGCGCGCAAGGCGGAAGACGAGCGCACGGCAGGCAAGGCACGGGGCTGCTCGGACACCGCGGCGACCGCGGGCACCGGCGTGCGGCGGATGCGCAAGGCGCCGAGGATCAGCAGTTCCTCCAGCATGGCCATCACCACGGGCTCGACGGCGGCCGAGGGCTGGTCCGTGAGCTTCGACGCGCCTTCGATCAACGCCCGCGGCGACATCGATGCGGGGTAGTTCGCTTCGAGCAGGCCGGCCACGGCCTTGTGCACCGGCAGCCGCAGCGTGACCTTGAGGCCGCGGATGGCATGGCAAGGCTGCTCGCGCGCGTCGAGCGTCAGCGCGCCGCCGCCTTCGGCGGAGAACAGGCCCGCGAACTCGAGCTCGCGGATGCGTGCCGGATCGAGCCGGTAGCGGATGCCGGCGGCATTCGCCTGCTTCACCAGCACCGTCTGGCGGAAGGTGCGATTGACCAGGAAGTCGAGGTACTGCTCCATGAGGATCTGGCTGCCGCCGCACTCGCGCAGCAGCGGGCCGTGCACCTTCTCGCCGTAGTTCTGCACGAACATGGTCGAGGGCTCGGCGTCGCACAGATAGGCCAGGCCCTGCGCATCGGCGCGCGCGACGAACTCCTTGAAGTAGCACGGCGCGTTGCAGGGCTCGAGGAACTCGTGCAGCAGGTAGGCGCTGTTGGCGCTGCGCACGATCGGCATGGTCTCGTCGAGCGTCTTCTTCAGCACGCTGTCGGCGCGGGCCGACTGCTCGAGAAATTCGAGCATGCCGCGCGCATAGGAGAGCTTTTCCTCGGGCGTGTCGCGCGGGCCGCCGCGCAGGATCATGGCGTCGCGCACGATCTCGCGCGCCTTCCAGCCCGGGTAGACGTTGTAGCTCACGTAGGCCACCCCGTTGTGCGCGAGGTTCTGCGCGCAGATGCGCAGGATCGCCTCCTGTACCGGGCCGGGCACCCAGCTGTACACGCCATGGCAGACGATGTAGTCAAACTGGCCGAACGAGGCGTCGATCTGCGAAATGTCGAAGACCTTGAGCTCGATGTTCGACAGCCCCGCGCGCTCGATGGCCGCCACGCCCTGCGCCACCTGCACCGGCGACAGGTCGACACCGACGGCACGGGCTTCGGGGTGGCGCGCCGCAAAAGGAATCAGGTTGCCGCCTGCGGCACATCCAAGCTCGAGCACGCGGGCTTTGGATGGGTCGGGAGCGTCGAGTCCGAAGAGGTAGGCCAGCGCTTCCAGGTGCTCCATCGCCGACTGAGGGAACGGGTGCGACTCGTAGGGCACCTCGTCGTAGTAACGGGTCAACGTGGAGGTCAGGGAATCCGGCACGGGTGTCCTTGTTCGGGATCTGGCAGGCAAGACGCCTTGCCTTGTGTAGCGGCAGATGCTTGCAGCGAGTGCAACGTGACAGCGCTGGCCGACTATAGCGTTGCGTCCGGGCAAAAAAAAGCGGGGCCGTGCGGGGCAGCGAAGGACAGCCGCGTGCAAGGCAAAAAAAAGCCCAGCCGTGTGGCTGGGCTTCAAAAGCCTATCGGCGTGGCGCGCGTCAAGGCCCCCGCACAGGTTGACCAGCGGGGGACGGCTTACCCGTCAAGGAGAAATTCGAGGCGGTGGTGCAATTAGCGACCGAAGTGGTGCCGCAAGTGGTGGTGGAACTGCTGGAGGTGATGGGCCGCAGCCAGTCGGCGGCGGCCTCTTCGGGCCACATGGCGCGCAACCGGTCGTCGCGCCACAGGTCGCGCGCGACTTCTTCGAGTTCGAGCACATCCACCGTGTGCCAGCGCTGCTGCAGCCGGTGCGCGCAGGCAGCGATCCAGAGCGTGGCGGGCATTTTTTCCATGCGCCCAGTTTACTGTATATTTGTACAGTCTTTCAATAAGGATGTTCGCCATGCCCGAAGCCGAGGAAACCACTGCGCCACCCAACCTTGCGCTCAAGGAAGCGCTGGCCTGGATCTCGAAATTCGCTCACGCGTGGAAGGCGATCGAGCCGGCGCCAGGAAGCCTGAGCATCGACGGCTTCATCATCTGGGGACCGGTGCTCTACGAGAAGCACAGGCATGAGGATCCGGTGCTGCTCGCAGGGCGGCTGTTCGGCAATTCGGGGCACTACTTCAAGTATCTCTACCCGGGCCGCCAGCGCAGTTCGAACGATGCCCGGTCTTAGAATGCCCCGATGAATTGGCGCACACTGCTTCCGCTTGCCCTCCTGGTCCTGGCCGGCTGCTCGACTCCCCCCAACGAAGTGACACAGGTGCGCGAAGGCGTCCTGCGCGCCATGACCTACGTACAGGCCTCGGACTACTGCGACGCAAGAAGCAAGTCACCGCGATGGCTTGGCAAGGCGCCTGCGGAACAGGGTGTCCTGTTCCAGTGCAACTGAAGAACTGCTGAGCCGCAATCTCCGGGCACTGCGCAGCGCCCGATGGGGCCAAAGCTCGCCCTGAGCCAAGGAATGGCCCGGTACGGGCGACTCTGACGTACCTTATCGCCGCGGCATGGAACAGAGAAACGAAAAAAGACCCTGCCAGCGGTTCGCGGCAGGGTCCGAGTTTCAGGTCAAGCGCCAGCGTTTGCAGCTGACGTCAACCGTCCGAGATAGTGGTGGAGCTGGGGGGATTTGAACCCCCGTCCGCAAGCCTTCATCGCGCAGTTCTACATGTTTAGTGATCTGATTTAAGTCTCGCTTCCGGAATCGCGCAGTCACACGCTACACCGGACGCCAGCACCCTATTTTCTTGCCCCGACCCAAGGTACCCGGATCGGAGCCAGCCCATGTAATTATCCTTGCAGCCGGGAGGTCAGGATTGCTCCAGACCCCCTTGCCCAGCCCATCGGCCAACTGTTGCAAGGCTCACTGGCAATTAAGCAGCGAGTGCGAAACGTTCGTCGTTTGCAGTTAGTTTGTTTGAATCTGTTTTACGAGCGCATTCAGCTCGACATGCCCCGCTGCGATTCCGAACCCACGTCGAAACCAGTGCAGCCCCAAGCGACCTATTTTAGGCGCTATTGAGCAACTTCAAGAGCTCAAGAGGTGAAGAGATTGAAGCATCTGCGTTCCAGAGCGTCGCGTCGGCCTGGGAACCCATGTAGCCATAGGTGGCGGCGACCGTTTTCATGCCCGCGGCGCGGCCCGCAATGATGTCTCGCTCGTCGTCGCCGACGTAGATGCACGCCTCGGACGCCACGCCGAGCCGGCGAGCGGCCTCGTGCAGCGGCTCCGGGTGGGGTTTCGCGAAGGGCGTGGTGTCGCCGCTCACCACCGCGCCCGCGCTGGCGAACAGCGGGATCGCGCGCGTCAGCGGATCGGTGAAGCGCATCGACTTGTTCGTGACGACGCCCCACAGCAACCCCTGCTCCCGCAGCGTCTCGATCAGCACCTGGATGCCCTCGAACACCTGCGTGTTGAGCAGCATGCGGCGCTCGTAAGTCACGAAGAACTCTTCGCGCAGCACCTCGAACTCCGGCGACTCGGGCGTGATGCCGAAGGCCACGCCGAGCATGCCTCGCGCGCCGGCGCCGGCCATGGGTCGATAGCGCTCCAGCGGGTACGACGCAAGGCCGCGATCGGTGCGCATCTTGTCGGCCGCGGCACCGAGATCGGGGGCGCTGTCGATCAGCGTGCCGTCCAGGTCGAACAGCACGGCTTTGGTCTCGGCGCCCATCATCCTTGCGATTCCTGCTTTGTTGGCTCCGCGGGCTTCTGCGTGGCGAACATGTAGTTGACGCTGGTATCGCCGCTGAGCCAGTACCGCCGGGTCAACGGGTTGTGCTCCATGCCGCGGGTGTGCCGCAGGTCCAGGCTGGCAGCACGGCAATAGCCGGCCAGTTCGCTGGGGCGAATGAGCTTTGCATATTCATGCGTGCCGCGCGGCAGCATGCCCAGCACGTACTCGGCGCCCACGATGGCCAGCATGAAGGACTTCAGGCTGCGATTGATGGTCGAGAAAAACACCCAACCGCCGGGCTTCACGAGCGTGGCGCAGGCCTGGATGACCGAGGCCGGCTGCGGCACGTGCTCCAGCATTTCCATGCAGGTGACCACGTCGAAACTGCCCGGCTGCTCGGCGGCCAGCGCCTCGGCGCTGATCTCTTGGTACTTCACGCCGCGCGTACCTGCCTCAAGCGCATGCAGTTGCGCGACCTTGAGCGCCTTGCCGGCGAGGTCGATGCCCAGCACGTCGGCGCCCTTGCGCGCCATCGAATCGGCCAGGATGCCGCCACCGCAGCCGATATCGAGCACACGGCGCTGCGAAATAGGCGCAATACCGTCAATCCATTCCAGTCGCAAAGGATTGATTTCATGCAGCGGGCGGAATTCGCTCTCCAAATCCCACCAGCGGTGCGCGAGTTCTGAAAACTTGGCCAGTTCGGCCGGATCGGCATTCACGTTTTCTGTCATGCACAGATTATGAAACGAGCAATGTCCGATAAACGCCGGATGGACTTTGGCAAAGGCCAATCGCCAATTCGACGGCCATAAAAAAACCCCGCCTGAGCGGGGTTTTCATGGTCGATGGAATCGATCGATCAGTTGGCGCGGGTGCCAACCACTTCGATTTCCACGCGACGGTTCTTGGCGCGGCCTTCCTTGGTGCGGTTGTCAGCCACTGGCTGCTTCTCGCCCTTGCCTTCGGTGTAGACGCGGTTGCGTTCGATGCCCTTCGAGACCAGGAAGGCCTTGACGGCTTCGGCGCGACGCACCGACAGACGCTGGTTGTAGGCGTCCGTACCGATCGAGTCGGTGTGGCCCACAGCGATGATGACTTCGAGGTTCACACCACGGATCTTCTCGACCAGATCGGTCAGCTTGGCGCGACCTTCAGGCTTCAGAACCGACTTGTCGAAGTCGAAGAAGGCGTCAGCAGCGAAGGTCACCTTGTTGGCGGCGACTTGCGGTGCGGCCGGAGCAACCGGAACGCCAGGGGTCGGAGCAACAGCGGCCGGAGCAGCAGGAACCAGAGCACCGTCGCAACCAGCGGCAGCCGTAGCAGGCGTCCAGTTGGCATCGCGCCAGCACAGTTCATTCGTGCCGTTCTTCCAGACCAGTTCGCCGGTGCCGTTTTGCCAGTTGTCGATCGTAGGACCGCCGTCCGCAGCGGTGACACGGGTCTGCGCGCCGGCGGCAGTGGCGAGCGCAGCGACTGCAAACATCATCGCCACTTTATTCAGTTTCTTCATGGTTCTCCTCTTGGGGAAAAAGCCGCAGCCGCGCTGCGAATCAAGGACGCTTTAAGTGACCACCACCCAAAACGTTGAGGCGATTGTGCCATAGGGTCTTTGGCAAACAGGCCGCTGGACACTCGGGAAACGTAGGACGGAGGCGGAATAGGCGCCTTGTGTTGCGGCGGTGCGACACCCCTCACAGCGTAAAATTTCGGGTTCCTGCCGCCAGCCCCTTGCTCATGACCTCCTTCGCAAAAGAAACCCTGCCCATCAGTCTCGAAGAGGAAATGCGCAGCAGCTATCTCGATTACGCGATGAGCGTGATCGTGGGCCGAGCGCTTCCCGATGCCCGTGACGGCCTCAAGCCGGTACACCGCCGCGTGCTCTACGCGATGCACGAGCTCAACAACGACTGGAACCGGCCGTACAAGAAATCGGCCCGTATCGTCGGCGACGTCATCGGTAAGTACCACCCCCACGGCGACCAGTCGGTCTACGACACCATCGTGCGGCTGGCCCAGGACTTCTCGATGCGCCACATGCTGGTGGACGGCCAGGGCAACTTCGGGTCGGTCGATGGAGACAACGCGGCCGCAATGCGTTATACGGAAATCCGGCTGGCGAAAATCGCGCACGAAATGCTGGCCGATATCGACAAGGAAACTGTCGACTTTCAGGACAATTACGACGGCTCCGAAAAAGAGCCCAAGGTCCTGCCGAGCCAGCTGCCGAATTTGCTGGTCAATGGCTCCGGCGGTATTGCGGTCGGCATGGCCACCAATATTCCGCCGCACAACCTCAATGAAGTGGTGGACGCCTGCCTCCACCTGCTGCGCAACCCCGAAGCCAGCATCGACGAGCTGATGGAGATCGTGCCCGCGCCCGACTTCCCCACCGCCGGCATCATCTATGGCATCAACGGCGTGAAGGACGGCTACCGCACCGGCCGCGGCAAGGTCGTGATGCGCGCCAAGTGCCACTTCGAGGACATCGACCGCGGCCAGCGCCAGGCGATCATCGTCGACGAGCTCCCCTACCAGGTCAACAAGAAGACGCTGCAGGAGCGCATGGCCGAGCTGGTGCACGAGAAGAAGATCGAAGGCATCAGCCACATCCAGGACGAGTCCGACAAGTCGGGCATGCGCCTGGTGATCGAGCTCAAGCGCGGCGAAGTGCCCGAGGTGGTGCTCAACAACCTGTACAAGCAGACGCAGCTGCAGGACACCTTCGGCATCAACATGGTGGCGCTGGTCGACGGCCAGCCCAAGCTGTGCAACCTGAAGGACCTGATCCAGGTCTTCCTGCAGCACCGCCGCGAAGTGGTCACGCGCCGCACCGTCTTCACGCTGCGCAAGGCCCGCGAACGCGGCCACGTGCTCGAAGGCCTGGCGGTGGCGCTGGCCAACATCGACGAGTTCATCCGCATCATCCGCGAGTCGCCCACGCCGCCCGTGGCCAAGGCCGAGCTCATGACGCGCAGCTGGGACAGCAAGCTGGTGCGCGAAATGCTCACGCGCTCGCGCGCCGACGGCGGCGTGATCAACGCGGACGACTACCGTCCCGAAGGCCTCGAGCGCGAATACGGCATGGGCGGCGACGGCCTCTATCGCCTGTCGGAAACGCAAGCCCAGGAAATCCTGCAGATGCGTCTGCAGCGCCTCACCGGCCTCGAGCAGGACAAGATCGTTGCCGAGTACAAGGACGTCATGGCAGAGATCGACGACCTGCTCGACATCCTGGCCAAGCCCGAGCGCGTCTCGACCATCATTGGCGACGAGCTCGGCACCATCAAGCAGGAGTTCGGCCAGTCGAAGGTGGGCGCGCGCCGCAGCCAGGTGGAGCACAGCGCCTACGACCTCTCGACCGAAGACCTGATCACCCCGACCGACATGGTGGTGACGCTCTCGCACAGCGGCTACATCAAGAGCCAGCCGCTGGGCGAGTACCGCGCGCAGAAGCGCGGCGGCCGCGGCAAGCAGGCCACCGCCACCAAGGAAGACGACTGGATCGACCAGCTCTTCATTGCCAACACGCACGACTACATCCTGTGCTTCTCCAACCGCGGCCGGCTCTACTGGCTCAAGGTGTGGGAAGTGCCGGCGGGCTCGCGCGGTTCGCGCGGCCGCCCCATCGTGAACATGTTCCCGCTGCAGGAAGGCGAGAAGATCAACGTCGTGCTGGCGCTGACCGGCGAAAAGCGCGTCTTCCCGGCTGACCAGTACGTGTTCATGGCGACCTCGATGGGCACCGTCAAGAAGACCGCGCTCGACGAGTTCAGCAACCCGCGCAAGGGCGGCATCATTGCGGTGAACCTCGACGAGGGCGACTACCTGATCGGTGCCGCGCTGACCGACGGCAAGCACGACGTGATGCTCTTCAGCGACGGCGGCAAGGCCGTGCGTTTCGACGAGGAAGACGTCCGTCCGCTGGGGCGCAATGCACGCGGCGTGCGCGGCATGTCGCTGGACCCGGGACAGGGCGTGATCGCCATGCTGGTGGCCGAGGACGAGCTGCAAAGCGTGCTCACCGCCACGGAAAACGGTTACGGAAAGCGCACAAGCATTACCGAATACACGCGTCACGGCCGCGGAACCAAGGGCATGATTGCGATTCAACAGAGTGAGCGCAACGGCAAGGTCGTGGCTGCCACTCTCGTTCATGCCGATGATGAGATCATGCTCATCACCGACAAGGGTGTGCTCGTGCGCACCCGGGTTGCCGAGATTCGCGAACTGGGTCGCGCAACGCAAGGCGTTACGCTCATCGGTCTCGACGAAGGCGCCAAACTCAGCGGTCTTCAACGCATTGTCGAAAATGACGCCAACGGCGAATCTGAGCCGGACGCGGACGATGCATCCTCATCTTCAACGGAGAATCCTCAGTGAAAAAAATCAAACTCGCACTTCTGACGGTCGCCCTGGCTGGCAGTTCCATGGCCGCAATGGCCCAGGACAAGGCCGCGCTCATCAAGCAGTTCATCGACATCCAACGCCCCGGCATCGAATCGCTGGCGCGCGGCCTGGTCGAGCAGTCGAGCGCTCCGATCGCACAGGCGGGTTCGCAGTACCTGCAGACGCAAGTGCCCGAAGCCAAGCGTGAATCGGCCGCCAAGGCTGCCGACGCAGAGCTGAAGAAGTACTTCGACGACGCCTACCCGATCGTTCGCGACAAGGCCATTCAACTGGCTCCTGGCGCACTGACCCCGCTGCTCGAGCAGAACTTCAGCGAAGACGAGCTCAAGCAACTGCTGGCCTGGATCAACTCGCCCCTGAGCAAGAAGTACCAGGACCTGAACCCGAAGATGCAGACCGCACTGACGGAAAAGCTCGTGTCCGACACGCGCGCCAGCATCGAACCCAAGATGCGCGCACTCGACGAGAACGTTGCCAAGGCACTCGGCGCCCCCACCGAAGCCCCCGCAGCCAAGGCTCCCGCCAAGGCACCAGCCAAGAAGTAAGACCAACGTGACCCAGCAGCAGCAGACGCCGGCCGGCAAGCGCCCCTACAACTTCTCGGCCGGTCCGGCTGCTATGCCGGAGGCGGTGCTGCAACGCGCCGCCGCCGACATGCTCGACTGGCAGGGCAGCGGCATGAGCGTGATGGAAATGAGCCATCGCGGCAAGGAGTTCGGTGCGATCTGCACCCAGGCCGAAGCCGACATCCGCACGCTGCTGGCCATCCCTTCGAACTTCCACATCCTGTTCATGCAGGGTGGCGGACTGGGCGAAAACGCCATCGTGCCGTTGAACCTGTCGCGCGGCACCGCCGCCGACTTCGTCATCACCGGCAGCTGGAGCATCAAGTCGCACAAGGAAGCGCAGCGCTATTGCACGGCGCGCGTGGCCGCGAGCAATGCCGACGACCAGCACACCAAGCTTCCCGATCCCTCGACCTGGCAACTTGCCAAGGATGCCTCGTACGTGCACGTGTGCACCAACGAGACCATCAACGGCATCGAGTTCCAGCAACTGCCCGACCTGGCCGCGCTCGGAAGCGACGCGCCGCTGGTCATCGATTTCTCGTCGCACGTCGCCTCGCGCAGCGTCGACTGGTCGCGCGTGGGCCTGGCCTTCGGCGGCGCCCAGAAGAACCTCGGCCCCGCCGGCCTGACCATCGTGGTCGTGCGCGACGACCTGCTGGGACGCGCACTCGAGATCTGCCCGAGCGCGTTCAACTACAAGACCGTGGCCGACAACAACTCCATGTACAACACCCCGCCGACCTGGGGCATCTACATGGCCGGACTCACCTTCCAGTGGCTGTTGCAGCAAAAGGAAGGCGAGTTCACCGGCGTGGCCGCCATGGAGCAGCGCAACATCGCCAAGGCGAAGCTGCTGTACGACTTCATCGACGGTTCCGACTTCTACGCCAACCGCATCGATGCGAGCTGCCGTTCGCGCATGAACGTGCCGTTCTTCCTGGCCGACGAGGGCCGCAACGAGGCCTTCCTGGCGGGCGCACGCAAGGCGGAGCTGCTCCAGCTCAAGGGCCACAAGTCGGTCGGCGGCATGCGCGCCAGCATTTACAACGCCATGCCGCTGGAAGGGGTGCAGGCCCTCGTGGGCTACATGCGAGAATTCGAGCGATCGCACGCCTAGTCGCGCGCCCCCGCTCAGTTGCTCGCACCGATGACCGATTCCGCACCCACACCACCCTCTTCTCCTTCCGATAAATCCGAAAGCCTGTCCGATCTGCGCGTGCAGATCGACTCGCTCGACCAGCGACTGCTGAGCCTGCTCAACGAGCGGGCCCACGTGGCCGAACTGGTGGGCGAGGTGAAGAAGCGCGAGGGCACGCCGTTCTTCCGCCCCGATCGCGTGGCGCAGGTCATCGACAAGATGCAGAAGAGCAATGGCGGTCCGCTCAAGGACCTCCATGTCGCGGCCATCTGGCGCGAGATCATGTCGGCCTGCCTGGCGCTCGAGTCGCCGCAACGCGTGGCCGTGCTCGGCCCCGAAGGCACCTTCTGCGAACAGGCCGCCATCGAGTACTTCGGCGGCGCCGCCGACCTGATCTACTGCGCCAGCTTCGACGAGGTGTTCCACGCCACCGCCGCGGGCAGCGCCCAGTACGGCGTGGTCGGCGTCGAGAACTCGACCGAAGGCGTGGTGACGCGCTCGCTCGACCTGTTCCTGCACTCCCCCACCCACGTCGTCGGCGAAGTCAGCCTGCTGGTGCGCCACCACCTGCTGCGCAGCAGCAATTCGCTCGAAGGCGTCGAGGCCGTGCTGGCCCATCCGCAGGCGCTGGCCCAGTGCCAGACCTGGCTGTCCAAGCACCTGCCCAACGCCGAGCGGCGCGCCGTGTCGAGCAACGCCGAAGGCGCCCGCCTCGCGGCCACCAACCCGGCCTGGGCCGCGCTGGCCGGCGAACGCGCTGCCACCCGCTTCGGCCTGCACATCGTGGCGCATGCCATCCAGGACGACTCGTACAACCGCACCCGCTTCTCGGTGATCTGCCTGCCGCAGACGCTGGCCATGCCGCCGGCCTCGGGCCGCGACTGCACGAGCCTGATCGTCTCGGTGCCGAACCGCCCCGGCGCCGTGCACGACCTGCTGGTGCCGCTGAAGGCCAACAACGTGTCGATGACGCGCTTCGAGTCGCGCCCCGCGCGCACCGGCCAGTGGGAGTACTACTTCTACATCGACCTCGACGGCCACCCCTCGCAGCCCAACGTGGCCGCGGCGCTGGCCGAGCTGCGCGGTCTCTGCGCGTTCTACAAGGTGCTCGGCGCCTACCCCGTCAAGGCCTGAGCGGCAGGCAAGCAGAAGCATGTTCGAACAACTGGGACTGATCGGCTGCGGCCTGATGGGCGGCTCCTTCGCGCTCGCGCTCAAGCGCGCCAAGCTGGTGAAACGCGTGGTGGGCTACAGCAAGTCGCCCTCCACCACCGAACGGGCGCGCCAGCTCGGCGTGATCGACGTGGCCGCGCCTTCCGCGCTGCTGGCGGTGTCGGGCGCCGACATCGTGCTGCTGGCGGTGCCGGTGGCCGCATCGGAAGCCACCTTCAAGGCCATCCGCCACGGCATCTCGGCCGACACGCTGGTGATGGACGTCGGGTCGACCAAGGGCGACGTGATCGAGGCGGCGCGCAACGGGCTGCAAAAGCAGTTCTCCAGCTTCGTTCCAGCGCATCCGATCGCCGGTAAGGAGCTGTCGGGCATCGAGCACGCCGAAGCGTCTCTCTTCACCGGCCGCCAGGTCGTGCTGACGCCGGTCAAGACCACGCTGCGCTCCAACGTGCAGCGCGCCTCGCAGGTGTGGAGCGGTATCGGCGCCAACGTGATCACCATGACGCACGAGGAGCACGACGGCGCCTTCGCCGCCGTGAGCCACCTGCCGCACCTGCTGGCCTTCGCGTACATCAACGGCCTGGCTGCGCAACCGCTGGGCGAGCGTTTCCTGAGCCTCGGCGGCCCCGGCTTTCGCGACTTCTCGCGCATTGCCGCGAGCGACCCGGTCATGTGGCGCGACGTGCTGATGGCCAACCGCGAGCAGGTGCTGCAACAGTCGCAGGCCTTTCGCAAGGCGCTGGACGACTTCGAGGCACTCCTGAAGGCGGGCGACATGCAGGCCATCGAGCAGTCGATCGCGGCCGCCAGCAAGACGCGTGCACGCTGGAAGCCGGCCACCGACACCTCGTCGCAGCAGCAGGACGCCTGACATGTTCTCGACAGCCTTCCTCGACCTCCCGCCCCTCGCGGGCGCTGCCGGCACGGTCCGGCTGCCGGGCTCCAAGAGCATCTCCAACCGCGTGCTGCTGCTCGCCGCGCTGGCCAGCGGCACCACCACCATCCACGACCTGCTCGACTCCGACGACACCCGCGTGATGCTCGACGCCCTGCGCGCACTCGGCTGCGGCGTGGTGCGCGACACGACCGATGCAACCGACGCGGCCGGCGGCAGCACGCTGCGCGTGACCGGCCTCGGCGGCCAGCTGAAGCCCGGCGGGGCGCTGCTTGCGCTGTTCCTGGGCAATGCCGGCACGGCCATGCGGCCGCTGACGGCGGCGCTGTCGCTGCTGGGCGGCGAGTTCGAGCTCAGCGGCGTGCCGCGCATGCACGAGCGCCCGATCGGCGACCTGGTGGACGCGCTCACCCAGCTCGGCTGCCGCATCGATTACCTCGGCAACCCTGGCTACCCGCCACTGCGCATCCACCCCGTGCCGCACGGCGAGCTGATGCTCGACACCCCGATCCGCGTGCGCGGCGACGTGTCGAGCCAGTTCCTCACCGCGCTGCTGCTGGCGCTGCCGCTCGCGGCGGCCGGCGACATCGTGATCGACGTGGTCGGCGAGCTGATCTCCAAGCCCTACATCGAGATCACGCTGAACCTGCTGGCCCGCTTCGGCATCCAGGTGCGGCGCGACGGCTGGGAACGCTTCACCATTCCCGCCGGCAGCAGCTACAGCTCACCGGGCGACATCCACGTCGAGGCCGACGCCTCGTCTGCTAGCTATTTCATAGCGCTGGGCGCAATAGCGACGGGCGTGTTGGGCAAAAATGGCATCCGCATCGAAGGCGTGGGCGCCGATTCGATCCAGGGCGACATCCGCTTCATCGACGCGGCCCGCCAGATGGGCGCGCTGGTCGACAGCGGCCCGAACTGGCTCGAGATCCGCCGCGGCGCCTGGCCGCTGAAGGCCATCGACGTCGACGCGAACCACATCCCCGACGCCGCCATGACGCTGGCCGTGATGGCGCTCTATGCCGACGGCCCGACCACGCTGCGCAACATCGCGAGCTGGCGCGTGAAGGAAACCGACCGCATCGACGCCATGGCCAACGAGCTGCGCAAGCTCGGCGCCAGCGTCGAGGCCGGCCCCGACTTCATCCGCGTGCACCCGCTGGCGCAGGCCGGCTGGCGCCCGGCCAGCATCCGCACCTACGACGACCACCGCGTGGCCATGTGCTTCTCGCTGGCGGCGTTCAATCCGGCCGGCGTGCCGGTGCGCATGCTCGATCCGCACTGCGTCGCCAAGACCTTCCCCGACTACTTCGAAACCCTGTTCTCGGTGGCCGAGGCCGCCGTGGTGCCGGTGATCTGCATCGACGGGCCGACCGCCTCCGGCAAGGGCACGCTGGCCGCAGAAGTGGCGCGGCTGCTGGGCTACCACTACCTCGACTCGGGCTCGCTGTACCGCGTGACCGGCCTCGCGATGCGACGCGCCGGCTTGACGGCCGAAACCCAGCACGAAGCGCAGATCGCCGCCATGGCGGCCGCCCTGCCCCTGCAGTTCACCGAGGGCAAGGTGCTGCTGGCCGGCGAGGACGTCAGCGAGGACATCCGCACCGAAGCCGCCGGCATGGACGCCTCCCGTGTCTCCACGCTGCCGGCCGTGCGCGCGGCCCTCCTGGCACTCCAGCAGCGCTTCCGTGAACTGCCCGGCCTGGTGGCCGACGGGCGCGACATGGGCACCGTGATCTTCCCCGACGCGACCCTCAAGGTGTTCCTCACGGCCAGCGCCGCGCAGCGTGCCGAACGGCGCCATAAGCAGTTGATTTCAAAGGGTATTTCGACTACACTCGACAGTCTTCGCTCCGACTTGGAAGCACGTGACGCCCGGGACTCTTCCCGCAGCGTCGCCCCTCTGAAGCCGGCGCAGGATGCTCGCCACCTCGACAACTCCCAGCTTTCCATCGAGCAATCGATCGACCAGGTGTTGGACTGGTGGCAAGAAATTCAGCCGTTCAAGCTAGCTTGAACGGTTGGAAGTGACAGCTTTTCAGGTCCGCTTGAAAAGCTGGCGCCCGACGGAACATCCAAAGATGTTCAGCGGGTGCATACCGCTCCAGCAGGCTCTCTTCGCGCGACAGCGCACCGGCCTGCTGGTTGTTCAACGAACCCGGGCTCACGCCCACCAAACCGCCGTCTACAGACCCACAGCAGCCGCACGCAATTTCGCAAGAGCGCCTGCCAACCCTGCCTGACGGAAGGAACCATAAATGTCTGAATCTTTTGCCGATCTGTTCGAAGAGTCCCTGAAGCGTTCCGAAATGCGCACCGGCGAGGTCATCACGGCCGAAGTCGTGCGTGTCGAACACAACCACGTCGTCGTCAACGCTGGTCTGAAGTCCGAAGCGTATGTGCCGATCGAAGAGTTCAAGAACGACAAGGGCGAACTCGAAGTTCAGGCCGGCGACTTCGTTTCCGTTGCCATCGGCAGCGTTGAAAACGGCTACGGCGACACCATCCTCTCGCGCGACACCGCCAAGCGTCTGGCTTCGTGGCTCGCCCTGGAGAAGGCACTGGAATCGGGCGACTTCGTCACCGGCACCACCAGCGGCAAGGTCAAGGGCGGCCTGACCGTCCTGGTCAACGGCATCCGCGCGTTCCTGCCGGGCTCGCTGATCGACACGCGTCCGATCAAGGACCTGACCCCGTACGAAAACAAGACCCTCGAATTCAAGGTCATCAAGCTCGACCGCAAGCGCAACAACGTCGTGCTGTCGCGCCGTGCCGTGGTCGAAGCCAGCATGGGCGAAGAACGCGCCAAGCTGATGGAAACGCTGAAGGAAGGCGCAGTCGTGCGCGGCGTGGTCAAGAACATCACCGAATACGGTGCGTTCGTGGACCTCGGCGGCATCGACGGCCTGCTGCACATCACCGACATGGCATGGCGCCGTGTTCGCCACCCGAGCGAAGTCGTTCAGGCCGGCCAGGAAATCACCGCCAAGATCCTCAAGTTCGACACCGAAAAGAACCGCGTCTCGCTGGGTCTGAAGCAAATGGGTGACGACCCGTGGATGGGCGTTTCGCGCCGCTACCCGCAATCGACCCGCCTGTTCGGCAAGGTCACGAACATTGCCGACTACGGCGCGTTCGTCGAACTCGAACCCGGCATCGAAGGCCTGGTGCACGTCTCCGAAATGGACTGGACCAACAAGAACATCGCTCCGAACAAGATCGTCTCGCTGGGCGACGAAGTCGAAGTCATGGTCCTGGAAATCGACGAAGACAAGCGCCGCATCAGCCTGGGCATGAAGCAGTGCAAGGCCAACCCGTGGCAAGAGTTCGCTCAGAACACGAAGCGTGGCGACCGCGTCAAGGGCCCGATCAAGTCGATCACCGACTTCGGCGTGTTCGTGGGTCTGGCTGCCGGCATCGACGGCCTGGTTCACCTCTCGGACCTCTCGTGGAACGAAGCCGGCGAAACCGCCGTTCGCAACTACAAGAAGGGCCAGGAAGTCGAAGCGATCGTGCTGGCTGTGGATGTCGACCGCGAGCGCATCTCGCTGGGCATCAAGCAACTCGACAGCGACCCGTTCACCACGTTCACCACCGTGAACGACAAGGGCCAGATCGTGACCGGCAAGGTCAAGACCGTGGACGCCCGCGGCGCGGAAATCGACCTCGGCGAAGACATCATCGGCTACCTGCGTGCTTCTGAAATCTCGCGCGACCGCGTGGAAGATGCCCGCAACGTGCTGAAGGAAGGCGACGAAGTCACCGCCATCGTCGTGAATGTGGATCGCAAGACCCGCAACATCCAGCTGTCGATCAAGCAGAAGGACATGGTCGACGAACAAGGCGCCATGGCCAGCCTGAGCCAGCAGTCGGCACGCGAGAACGCGGGCACGACGAGCCTGGGCGCCCTGCTGCGCGCCAAGCTCGACAACAGCGACAACAAGTAAGCTGAGTCCGAAGACAGAGCAGGCCCTGGGGCCGCTCTGTCTTTTTTTTCGTCCACGTTTTTGTTTGGCCTATGACACGCTCAGACCTCGTCGAAGAACTCGCAGCGCGTTTTGCACAGCTCACGCACCGCGACGCCGAATACGCCGTCAAGACCATCCTCGACGCGATGAGCGACGCACTGGTGCGCGGACACCGCATCGAGATCCGTGGCTTCGGCAGCTTCTCGGTCAACCGGCGTCCGCCGCGAATCGGCCGCAACCCGCGTTCGGGCGAGAGCGTGCAGATTCCCGAAAAGCGGGTGCCGCACTTCAAGCCCGGCAAGGCGCTGCGCGAAGCCGTCGACGCGAAGACCGCGGAGCTCGACGCCGGCAAGGAAGCCGTGGCCCGCAAGGGCTGACGGCACGGACGGCAAGGCTGCCCCGATGGCTGCAAACGTAGAATCGTCCCGCCAACGGGAACGTGCATGAAATACCTCCTGTGGCTGCTCAAGGCAGCCATTTTTTTTACGCTCTTCGCTTTCGCGCTGAACAACCAGCACGACGCGACCGTGTACTTCTTCTTCGGCACCTACTGGCGCGCGCCGCTGGTGCTCGTGGTGCTCGCGGCCTTTGCCGGCGGGCTTGTCGTCGGTGCACTGGGCATGCTGCCCGGCTGGTGGAAACACCGCGCCGCCGCGGCGCAGCTGCCGGCCACCACCGAAGCCCAGCCACCCGTGCCGTTGGCCGCCTCGCCTGCGACCGCAGCGGCGCCGTCCATCACCGCCACCGACCTTCCCGCCGTACGTCAACATGGACTTTGATCCCAGCTGGCTGCTGATCAGCCTGCCCGTCGCCTTCGTGCTGGGCTGGCTCGCATCGCGCTTCGACATCCGGCAACTCAGGCTGGAGAACCGCCAGGCGCCCAAGGCCTACTTCCGCGGCCTCAACTTCCTGCTCAACGAGCAGCAGGACCAGGCCATCGACGCGTTCATCGAGGCCGTGCAGAACGACCCCGACACGCAGGAGCTGCACTTCGCGCTCGGCAACCTGTTTCGCCGCCGAGGCGAGTACCAGCGCGCGGTGCGCGTGCACGAGCACCTGCTGGGCCGCGGCGACCTGAGCCGCAGCGACCGCGAACGCGCCCAGCACGCACTGGCGCAAGACTTCCTGCGCGCAGGCCTGCTCGACCGCGCCGAAGCCGCGCTGCAGAAGCTCGAAGGCACGCGCTACGAGAACGAGGCCCGCCTGTCGCTGCTGGCCATCTACGAACGCTCGCGCGAATGGGCGCAGGCCGCCGACGTGGCGCAAAAACTCGACGAGTCCGACCAGGCCAGCTACAGCACGCGACGCGCGCACCACCTGTGCGAACAAGCCACCGAACGCGTGGCCGCCGGCGACCTGCCCGGTGCCACGAAGCTGCTGGTGGCGGCGGTCGACCTGGCGCCGCAGGCACCGCGTCCCGCCATCGACACCGCCAACCTGCAGCTGCGCAACGGCGACGCGAACGCGGCCTTCGACACGCTCGTGGCCCTGAGCGACACCGCACCGCTGGCGCTGCCGCTGTATGCCGCCACGCTGCAGCAAGCCGCCGTGGCCGCGCACCGCGAAGCCGACGCGCTCGCGTTGCTGCAGCGGCGCTACGTCGAGTCGCCCTCCATTGACGTGCTCGAGGCCATGATCGCCCTCGGCGGCACGCCGAGCGCCACCGCCGAGGCACCGGACCCCGCGCCGCGCGACGGCTACATCGCGCACCTGGCGCAGCAGCCCTCGCTGGTGGCCGCCTCGCGCTGGCTGGCGGGCGAGCGCTTCGAGCACGAGCAGTTCCACCCGCAGGTGCAACGCGCGCTCGACCAGGCCACGCGGCCGCTCATGCGCTACCGCTGCGCCGCCTGCGGTTTCGAGGCGCACCAGTACTTCTGGCACTGCCCCGGCTGCCAGGCCTGGGACAGTTATCCGCCGCGCCGCGTCGAGGAACTTTGATCACGGTTTTGAACAATGGTCACGCGAACGCAGGCCATGCTTTCGCGCGTCAACGCCCCGCTCCCTGCCCCCGTTGAGCCCAAGCCGGCGTTCTTGTCGGCTGTCAGTCATATCAACAAATCAGGGAGTAAAAAAATCATGTTCAAGAAGATCCTGGCCGCCACGGCCATGCTGTTCGCGGTCGCATCCTTCGCGGCCGTCGACGTCAACAAGGGCACCGCCGCCGACCTCGACGGCATCAAGGGCGTGGGCCCGTCGATGTCCAAGCGCATCCTCGAGGCGCGCAAGGAAGGCGAGTTCAAGGACTGGCCCGACCTCATGCAGCGCGTGAAGGGCGTGAAGGAAAAGAGCGCGGCCAAGCTGTCGGCCGAAGGCCTCACGGTCAACGGCCAGAGCTTCGGCAGCGCGGCACCGGGCACCGCCAAGGAAGCCAAGGCGAGCAAGGCCGCCAAGCCCTGATCTCCCCGCGCATCGACGCCAAGCAAAGCCGCCTTCGGGCGGCTTTTTCATGCGTGCACCAAGGCAGGGAAATGCCTCAGAGATGGCCCGGAATTTGCACGTATGCTCATTTTCGTTTTCACTTTCATACGTTCCGGAGAGCCCATGAATCACAAGTTCGGCATCGCCCTCGCTGGCCTGACCCTCGGCGCCGCAGCCTTCGCGCAGACCAAGTGGGACCTGCCCACCGCCTACCCGGCGAGCAACTTCCACACGGAGAACATCACGCAGTTCGCCAGCGACGTGGACAAGGGCAGCGGCGGCAAGCTGAAGATCACCGTGCACTCCAACGCCTCGCTGTTCAAGGCGCCCGAGATCAAGCGCGCGGTGCAAGGCGGCCAGGCCCAGCTCGGCGAGATCCTGCTGGTGAACTACCAGAACGAATGGCAGATGTTCGGTGCCGACGGCATCCCGTTCCTGGCCGACAGCTACGACGCCGCCTGGAAGCTCTACCAGGCGCAGAAGCCCGTGCTCGAGAAGAAGCTCGCCGAGCAAGGCATCGTGCTGCTCTACACGGTGGCATGGCCGCCCCAGGGCATCTTCGTGAAGAAGGAAATCGCGTCGGCCGCCGACCTGAAGGGCGTGAAGTGGCGCGCGTACAGCCCGGCCACCGCGCGCATCGGCGAACTGGTGGGCGCACAGCCCGTCACGGTGCAGCAGGCCGAGCTGTCGCAGGCCATGGCCACCGGCGTGATCGAGTCGTACATGTCCTCGGGCTCCACCGGCTACGACACCAAGACCTACGAGTACATCAAGAACTTCTACGACACCCAGGCGTGGCTTCCAAAGAACGCGGTGCTCATGAACAAGAAGGCCTTCGACGCGCTCGACAAGCCCACGCAGGACGCGGTGCTCAAGGCCGGGGCCGATGCCGAGAAGCGTGGCTGGGACCTGTCGAAGAAGAAGAACATCGAGTACCTCGATCTGCTCAAGAAGAACGGCATGGCGGTGCACGTGCCCTCCGCGCAGCTGAAGGCCGACATGAAGAAGGTCGGCGACACCATGATCAAGGAGTGGACCGAAAAAGCCGGTGCCGAAGGTCAGGCCGTGGTCGACGCCTACAAGAAGATGTGAGGCGGACTCGAACTGCTCCCGATGCGCAAGACGCTTGATCTTCTCTACATGAGCGCCGCCGCATTGGCGGCGCTTTTCATGGTCGGCCTGCTGGTGATGGTGCTCCTGTCCATCCTCGGCCGCCAGCTTCACTTCAACATTCCGGGCATCGATGCCTACGCCGGCTACCTGATGGCCGGCGCGGGTTTCCTGGCGCTGGCGCACACGCTCAAGCGCGGCGAACACATCCGCGTGACGCTGGTTATGCAGAACCTCGGTCCCGCGGCGCAGCGCTGGCTCGAGCGCTGGGCCATGGCGGCCGCGGCGCTGCTTGCGCTGCTGTTCGCCTGGTACAGCGTGCGGCTGGTGTGGCAGTCGCTCGACTACCACGACATTTCCACCGGCAACGACGCCACCCCGCTGTGGATCCCGCAGCTGTCGATGGCGTTCGGCGCCCTCGTCTTCGCGGTCGCCTCGCTCGACGAGTTCGTGATCGAATGGCGCGGCCGCCCTGCCAAGGCCCCCGAGACGGAGGCGCTTCGCCATGAGTGACATCGCCGTTGCCGGCCTCCTGATCGCCACGCTGTTCCTCATCCTGGGCAGCGGCGTGTGGATCGGCCTCACGCTCTCGGGCGTGGCATGGATCGCCATGCAGATCTTCTCGTCCCGCGCCGCCGGGGACGCCATGGCCGTGACCATCTGGGGATCGGCCTCCAGCTGGACGCTCACCGCGCTGCCGCTGTTCGTGTGGATGGGCGAGATTCTGTTCCGCACGCGGCTGTCGCAGGACATGTTCAAGGGCCTCGCGCCCTGGATGCAAAGCCTGCCGGGCCGGCTGCTGCACACCAACGTGGTGGGCTGCGCGGTGTTCGCCGCGGTCTCGGGCTCGAGCGCGGCCACCTGCGCCACCATCGGCAAGATGAGCCTGCCCGAGCTCAAGCGCCGCGGCTACCCCGACGACATGGTCATCGGCACGCTGGCCGGCGCCGGCACGCTCGGCCTGCTGATTCCGCCGTCGATCATCATGATCGTCTACGGGGTGAGCGCAGACGTGTCGATCGCGCGGCTGTTCATCGCGGGCGTGATCCCGGGCATCCTGCTCGCGGTGCTGTTCTCGGGCTACATCGTGTTCTGGGCGCTGCGCCACCCCGACAAGGTGCCGCCGGCCGACGCCAAGCTGCCTTTCATGGAAAAGCTCAAGGCCTCGATGTCGCTGATCCCGGTGGCGCTGCTGATCCTGTCGGTGCTCGGCTCAATCTACGCGGGCATCGCCACGGCGACCGAGGCGGCGGCCGTGGGCGTGGTGGGCGCGATGGTCATTTCGGGCGCGCAGGGCTCGCTGACCTGGCACAGCTTCAAGGAAGCGCTGCTCGGCGCCACGCGCCTGTACTGCATGATGGCGCTGATCCTCGCGGGCGCGGCCTTTCTCACGCTGGCCATGGGCTACATCGGGCTGCCGCGGCACCTGGCCGAATGGATCGGCTCGCTCGGCCTGTCGAAGTTCCAGCTCATCGTGATGCTGGCGGCCTTCTACGTCGTGCTGGGCTGCTTCCTGGACGGCATTTCGATGGTGGTGCTGACCATGGGCGTGATCATGCCGACCGTCACCGCGGCCGGCATCGACCCGATCTGGTTCGGCATCTTCATCGTGCTGGTGGTCGAGATGGCGCAGATCACGCCGCCGGTGGGCTTCAACCTGTTCGTGCTGCAAGGCATGACCGGCAAGGACCTGCTGTACATCGCGCGCGTGACGCTGCCGATGTTCTTCCTGATGGTGGCGGCGGTGCTCATCATCTACTTCGTGCCGCAGCTGGTGACGTGGCTGCCGCAGCAGATGGCGCCCTGACAATCGGGGCATGCTGCTTCCGATTCTTGCCATCTGCATCGGCGCCTCCGTGGGCGCGCTGGCCCGCTGGGGCCTCGCCCTCTGGTTCGGCGCGGGCGGCCTCGTGCCCTGGGGCACGCTGGCGGCCAACCTGATCGGCGGCTACCTCATCGGCGTGGCCATTGCCGCCTTCCAGCTGCTGCCCGACCTCGACCCGGTGTGGCGGCTGGCGCTGGTGACCGGCTTCCTGGGCGGCCTGACCACCTTCTCGAGCTTCTCGGCCGAAGTGACGACCATGCTGCTCGAAGGCCGGCTGGGCACCGCCATGCTGACGGCCGGGGCGCATCTGGGCGGTTCTCTCTTCTGCACCTGGGTCGGCATCCGCACCGTGCAGGCCTTTTCGGCCTGAAGGACGAAAAAAAACGCCTTATGTCTTGCGGTTATAGATAAGGCCTTCCATAGGGTCGGCCGATAGAATCGACCCCAATGCCCCTGGTCTTTCTCGTCGCTCTCCCATTCATTGCCAGCGTGCTGGCCGCGTTGATGCCGTCCAACGCGCGCAACAGGGAGTCGACCCTGGCGGGCCTGGTCGCGCTGGGCTGCGCCATCCAGACCGCATGGCTCTTTCCGCAGATCGCGCATGGCAACGTGCTGCGCCAGGAAATCGAGTGGCTGCCGGCCCTCGGCCTGAACCTCGTGTTCCGCCTGGACGGCTTCGCCTGGCTGTTCTGCATGCTGGTGCTGGGCATCGGCGCGCTGGTGGTGCTCTATGCGCGCTACTACATGTCGGCCTCCGACCCGGTGCCGCGCTTCTTCTCGTTCTTCCTCGCGTTCATGGGCGCGATGATGGGCGTGGTGCTCTCGGGCAACATGATCCAGATGGTGCTGTTCTGGGAGCTCACCAGCCTCTTCTCGTTCCTGCTCATCGGCTACTGGCACCACCGCCGCGACGCGCGGCGCGGCGCGCGCATGGCGCTCACCGTCACCGGCGCGGGCGGGCTGTGCCTGCTGGCCGGCGTGCTGGTGCTGGGGCGCATCGTCGGCAGCTACGAGCTCGACGTGGTGCTGGCCTCGGGCGACATCGTCCGCGCGCATGCGCTCTACCCGGCCGTGCTGGTGCTGGTGCTGCTGGGCGCCTTCACCAAGAGCGCGCAGTTCCCGTTCCACTTCTGGCTGCCGCGCGCCATGGCCGCGCCCACGCCGGTGTCGGCCTACCTGCACTCGGCCACCATGGTGAAGCTCGGCGTGTTCCTGATGGCGCGGCTGTGGCCCGTGCTTTCGGGCACCGAGCAATGGTTCTGGATGGTGGGCGGCGCGGGCGCCATCACGCTGCTGCTGGGCGGCTTCGCGGCCATGTTCCAGCGCGACCTGAAGGCGCTGCTGGCCTACTCGACCATTTCTCACCTCGGCCTCATCACGCTGCTGCTGGGCCTGAACAGCCCGCTCGCGGCGGTGGCGGCGGTCTTTCACGTGATGAACCACGCGACCTTCAAGGCGTCGCTGTTCATGGCGGCCGGCATCATCGACCACGAGACCGGCACGCGCGACATCCGCAAGCTCAGCGGGCTGATGCGGCTGATGCCCATCACGGGCACGCTGGCCATCATCGCCAGCGCCTCGATGGCCGGCGTGCCGCTGCTCAACGGCTTCCTGTCGAAGGAAATGTTCTTCGCCGAGACGGTGTTCATCCAGGCCACGCCGTGGATCGACTTCAGCCTGCCGGTGATCGCCACCATCGCGGGCATCTTCAGCGTGGCGTATTCGGCACGCTTCGTGTTCGACGTGTTCTTCGGCCCGCCCTGCGGCAACGACGTGCCCAAGCACCCGCACGAGCCGCCGCACTGGATGCGCGTGCCGGTCGAGCTGCTGGTGCTGGTGTGCCTGGTGGTGGGCGTGGCGCCCGCCTGGTCGGTGGGCCCGATGCTGGCGGCCGCGGCCGCGCCGGTGGTCGGCGGCGTGCTGCCCGAGTACAGCCTGGCCGTGTGGCACGGCTTCAACCTGCCGCTCGTGATGAGCTTCGTGGCGCTCGCGGGCGGCGGTGTGCTGTACCTGCTGCAGCGCCGCCGGCGCGCGCAAGGCGGCCTCGAGAACACGCCGCTGCTGCACCGCTTCGACGGCCAGGTCATCTTCGAGCACCTCATCGCGCTGCTGAGCGAAGCCGGCCGCCGCAGCCGCCGCCTGTTCGGCACGCGCCGCCTGCAATGGCAGTTGCTGCTGCTGGTGGTCGTGGCCGTGGCGGGCGCCGGGGCATCGCTGTGGGCCACGCCGGCCGCGCCCGGCACGCGCGAGCTGCTGCCCTTCTCGCCGATGTTCGCCATGACCTGGATCATCGGCGGCACCTGCGCGCTGGCCGCCGCGTGGCAGGCCAAGTTCCACCGGCTCGCCGCGCTCATGCTGGCCTCGGGCGCGGGGCTGGTCTCTTGCGTCACCTACATCTGGTTCTCGGCGCCCGACCTCGCGCTCACGCAGCTGGTGGTCGAGGCCGTGACCACGGTGCTGATCCTGCTGGGCCTGCGCTGGCTGCCGATGCGCAGCAAGGACGTCATCCAACCCGCGCGCGCGCGGCTGCGCCCCTGGGGCCGGCGCGGCCGCGACCTGCTGGTGGCCACCGTCGCCGGCGGCGGCATGGCCGCGCTGGCCTGGGCCATGATGACGCGCACCTTCCCCCAGAGCATCTCGCCCTTCTTCCTCGAACGCGCGCTCACCGAAGGCGGCGGCACCAACGTGGTCAACGTGATGCTGGTGGACTTCCGCGGCTTCGACACCTTCGGCGAAATCACCGTGCTCGGCGTGGTGGCGCTCACCGTGTACGCGCTGCTGCGGCGCTTCCGCCCCGCCATCGAATCGATGGCGCTGCCGGTGCAGCAGCGCCTGCAGGTCGACGACGGCAGCAGCGACCTGCTGAACCCGCGCCGCGCCAAGGACACCGCCATCGGCTACCTGATGGTGCCCGCCGTGCTGGTGCGGCTGGTGCTGCCGCTGGCGGCGCTGGTCTCTGTCTATTTCTTCATGCGCGGCCACAACGCGCCGGGTGGCGGCTTCGTCGCCGGGCTGGTGATGTCGGTCGCGCTGGTGCTGCAGTTCATCGTGTCGGGCACCGAGTGGGTCGAGGAGCACCTGCGCATCTACCCGCGCCGCTGGATCGCCATCGGCCTGCTGCTGGCGCTGTGCACCGGCGGCGGCGCGGTGGTGTTCGGCTACCCCTTCCTGACCACGCACACCGCGCACCTGCACCTGCCGCTGCTGGGCGAAGTGCACGTGCCCAGCGCCCTCTTCTTCGACATCGGCGTGTTCGCGCTGGTGCTAGGCGCCACCATGCTGATCCTCACCGCGCTGGCCCACCAGTCCGTACGAAGCCACCGCTGGGCCGACGAGCAGGCCGAGAAAGAAGCCCAGGCCGCGGCCGAAGGCGCGGAGGGAGCGCACTGATGGAAATCGTGCTCGCGCTCGCCATCGGCGTGCTCACCGGCTCGGGCGTGTACATGCTGCTGCGCCCGCGGACCTTCCAGGTCATCATGGGCCTGACGCTCATCTCCTACGCCGTGAACCTGTTCATCTTCAGCATGGGCCGGCTCAAGGTCGACAGCGAACCCGTGCTCATCAAGGGCTTCGAGGCCACGCTGGCCAACACGGCCGACCCGATGCCGCAGGCGCTGGTGCTCACCGCCATCGTGATCGGCTTCGCCATGACGGCGCTGTTCCTGGTGGTCATGCTCGCCTCGCGCGGCCTCACCGGCACCGACCACGTGGACGGTGAAGAACGGCAGGAGGCAGAGTGAACGAAATCTTCCACCTGCTCGACGAGCTGCTCGAGTTCAGCATGCCGCACCTGGTGGCGGTGCCCATCCTCGTGCCCATGCTCACGGCCGCGCTCATGCTGCTGCTGGGCGAGAACCGCCGGCGCACCAAGTCGGCCCTGAGCGTGGTCTCGGGCCTGGTCGGCCTGCTGGCCGCGCTGGCGCTGCTGCGCTGGGTGAACGCGGCCGACACCGGCGGCGGCCCCGGCTCCATCGGCGTCTACCTGCCGGGCAACTGGCGCGCGCCCTTCGGCATCGTGCTGGTGGCCGACCGGCTCTCCACCATGATGGTGGCGCTCACCGGCGTCATCGCCTTCGCGGCCTCCATCTATTCCACTTCGCGCTGGGACCGCGCGGGCGTGCACTTCCACCCGCTGCTGCAGTTGCAGCTCATGGGGCTGAACGGCGCGTTCCTCACGGGCGACCTGTTCAACCTGTTCGTCTTCTTCGAGGTGATGCTCGCGGCCTCCTACGGCCTGCTGCTGCACGGCTCGGGCCGGCTGCGGGTGCAGGCCGGGCTGCACTACATCGCGATCAACCTGGCGGCCTCGTCGCTGTTCCTGATCGGCGCGGCCATCCTCTACGGCGTGACGGGCACGCTGAACATGGCCGACCTGGGCGCGCGCATCGCCGAGCTCGCGCCGGGCGACCGCGGCCTGGTGCATGCGGCGGCCGCCATCCTGGCGACGGCCTTCTTCGCCAAGGCGGGCGCGTGGCCGCTCAACTTCTGGCTGGTGCCGGCGTACAGCGCGTCGGTGTCGCCGGTGGGCGCGGTGTTCGCGCTGCTCACCAAGCTGGGCATCTACACCATCCTGCGCCTGTGGACCGTGCTCTTCGCGCCCGACACCGGCGCCTCGGCCGCCTTCGGGCAGGCCGCGCTCGTGGGGGTCGGGCTGGCCACGCTGTTCGTGGGCGCCATCGGCATCGTCGGCACGCAGCGGCTGTCCAACCTCGCGGGCTTCAGCGTGCTGGTCTCGGCGGGCACGCTGCTCGCGGCGGTCGGCCTCGGCCAGCCGGCGGTGTGGGCCGGCGCGCTGTACTACCTGCTGAGCTCCACGCTGGCCGTGAGCGCCTTCTTCCTGCTGACCGACATGATCGAGCGCTGGCGCAACGCCGGCATGAGCGTCGCGCCGCACGAGGTGGCGGGCAATGCGCCCTACCTGGCCGAAGACCTGCGCGTGCTGTCCGACGTGAACCTCGACGACGAAGCCCAGGCGCTCTACGGCCGCGCGATTCCCGCGGGCGTCGCCTTCCTGGGCCTGAGCTTCATGGGCTGCACGCTGCTGCTCGCGGGGCTGCCGCCGCTGTCGGGCTTCGTCGGCAAGTTCGCCATGCTGTCGGGCCTGCTGGACACCCCCTCGCCGGGCACCGCCGGCTGGACCTTCCTCGGGCTGCTGATCGTCTCCGGCTTCCTGACGCTGATTGCGCTGAGCCGCACCGGCATCCGCCACTTCTGGACGCAGCCGCACGCCACCATGCCGTCGCTGCCGGCGCTCGAGGTGCTGCCGGTGGCCGGCCTGCTCGCGGCATGCGTGGCGCTGACCGTGTGGGCCGGGCCCGTCATGCAGCACGCCGAAGCAACGGCCGCCGGCCTGAAGACGCCCACCGCCTACCGCAACGCCGTGATGGGCGCGCGGCAGGTGCCCAACCCCGTCAAGCACGAAGGCACGGCCCCATGAAGCGCCTGATTCCTTCCCCGCCGCTGTCGTTCGCGCTGTTCGTCGTCTGGATCCTGCTCGAGCAGTCGCTGGAGGCCGCCACGCTGCTGTCGGCCGTGGTGCTCGCCATTGCCGTGCCGCTGCTCACAAAGGGCCTGCGCCCGGCGGCCGTGCGCATGCGCCGGCCCGGCGTGGCGCTGCGGCTGTCGTTCCTCGTGACCTTCGACATGCTCAAGTCGGCGTACGACGTGGCGCGGCTGCTGCTCACGCGGCGCAGCGCGGGCATCGGCTCGAAGTTCGTGCAGATTCCGCTGGACATGCGCGACCCCAACGGGCTCGCGGTGCTGGCCATGGTCATGTGCCTCACGCCCGGCACCGCATGGGGCGAAGTGTCGTTCGACCGCAGCATGCTGCTCATCCACGTGTTCGACCTCGACGACGAGGCCGCCTTCGTCGCGATGATCAAGCAGCGCTACGAACGCCCCCTGATGGAGATCTTCGAGTCATGACACCCATCCTCTTCTGGGCCCTGAAGTTCGCGCTGTTCCTGCTGGCCGTGGCCATGCTGTGCGCGCTGTCGCGGCTGCTGATCGGCCCCACCGCGCAAGACCGCGTGATGGCCCTCGACTGCCTCTACATCAACGGCATGCTCATGATGCTGGTGCTGGGCATCATCTACGCGAGCAACGTGTACTTCGAGGCGGCCATGCTGATCGCGCTGTTCGGCTTCGTCGGCTCGACGGCCATGGCCAAGTTCCTGCTGCGCGGCGAGGTGATCGAATGAGCGCCGCGCCGTGCCGGGCATGGGGGCAGCCATGAACGACTTCATCGTCGGGCCGCTGCCGCTGTGGGCGGAGATCATCACCGCGGTGTTCGCCGTGCTGGGCGCGGCCTTCGCGGCCATCGGCTCCTTCGGGCTGGTGCGCCTGCCCACCTTTTTCCGCCGCATCCATGCGCCCACGCTGGGCGCGACGGTGGGCGTGTGGTGCATGACGGTGGCCACCACCGTCTACTTCTCGGTGCAGGGCTTCAGCCTGTTCCTGCACGCGGTGCTGATCGTGCTGTTCATCGCGCTCACCGCGCCGATCACCACCATCTTCCTGATGCGCGCCGCGCTCTTCCGCGAACGGCAAAAGGGCGGCGACGTGCCGCCCGAGGCGAAGCCGAAGCTGCAGAAGGGCAAGTCCTGACAGCGGCAGCGGCAATCAGACCGCGACTGGACTGAACCGCGCCGCTCAACTCGGCTGCAGCTGCTGCATTTCCTTGGCGCGCGCCACCTCGACCTCGCGCGGCAGCGTCACCGCGTTCTTCACCGCGAGGATCTCGGCCATGACGCTCACCGCGATCTCCGGCGGCGTCTTGCTGCCGATGTAGATGCCGATGGGCCCGCGCAGCCGCGCGAGCGATTCGTCGGTCTGCTCGAAATGCTCGATCATGCGGTCGCGCCGCGCGTCGGCGTTGCGGCGCGAGCCGATGGCGCCGACGTAGAAGGCCTCGCTCTGAAGCGCCTCGAGCAACGCAAGGTCGTCGAGCTTGGGGTCGTGCGTGAGCGCCACCACGCAGCTGCGGCGGTCGGGCTTGAATGCGAGCACCGCGTCGTCGGGCATCTCGGTGGTGATGTGCACGCCGGGCAGCGACCATGCGGTGCGGTACTCGGCGCGCGGGTCGCACAGGGTCACGGCGAAACCGCTGAACTTGGCCATGGTCGCGAGGTACTCGGCGAGCTGGCCGGCGCCGATCAGCAGCATGCGGTACTCGGGGCCGAAGGTGTTGGTGAGCTGGGTGTCGTTGACCGTGAGCTCGTCGGGCGCCTTGGCTTCGGCGAGCCGCACCGCGCCGGTGGCAAGCGTCACCGTGCGCTGCATGAGCTTGCCCTGCTCCAGCTGCCCGACCAGCAGGTCGAGCGACGCGGCATCGGGCGCGTATTCGAGCAGCAGCTCCAGCGTGCCGCCGCAGGGCAGGCCGAAGCGGTGCGCCTCGTCGGCGGTGATGCCGTACTTCACCAGCGCGGGGGGCGCACCCAGCGGCACGTCTTCGCCCTTGCCGTGGGCATGGCTGTAGCGCGAGATCAGGTCGTCCTCGATGCAGCCGCCGGAGACCGAGCCGACCACCGCGCCGTCTTCCGCCAGCGCCATGATCGAGCCCACGGGCCGCGGCGACGAGCCCCAGGTGCGCACCACGGTCGTGAGCAGCGCGCGCTTGCCGGCGCGGCGCCAGTCGCGCAGCGTGCGCAGCACCATGACGTCGAGGTTTTCCATGATGGCGCGGCCCGTTCCCTCAGCTGGCGTCGCCGCCGGTGGCGGCATCGTCCTTCTTGCCGAGGCCCATCTTCTTCATGAGGCCCGACATCATCCCGGCCTTCTCGGCCGGTGCTTCGCCGGCCTCCGCGGCGGGCGCGGGTGGCGGGCCGTAGCGGCTTTGCATCTCGGCTTCGAAGCGCTTGAAGAAGTCGTCGGCGGTCGACTTGGCGGCGCCGTCGATCAGGCGCTGGCCGAGCTGGGCGATCTTGCCGCCGACCTGGGCCTGCACGGTGTAGTCGAGTTCGCAGCCGGCGGGTGGCGATGCGGCCTCGGCCTCGTGCGCGACGGCTGCATCGGTGGACTCGGTGGCCTCCGTGGATGAGGCTGCCAGCGGCTTGAGCGTGACGCTCGACGCGCCCTTGGCGAACCCCGCCACGCCGCCCTGCCCCTCGAAGCTCAGCTTGTAGCCGTTGGGCGCCACGATGTCCGACAGCACCACCTTGCCGCTGAACTTGGCCGACACCGGGCCGATCTTCACCGCGAGCGCAACGCTGTAGGTGTTCTCGCCCGTGAGCTCGAACTTGTCGCAGCCCGGGATGCATTTCTTCAGCGTCTCGGGGTCGTTGAGCGCTTCCCAGGCCTGTTGTTGGGTGACGCCGAGTTGGCGGTTTCCGAGCATTTCCATGGTGGGTTCCTTCTTTGTCTTTCCTGGCGCGCTACCTGCCGGACCGCATCAGGGCGGCGAGGCTGGCGGCCAGCTGTTCGAGCGCGCTGAGATTGTGAACCGCGAGCATCGCGTCTGCATGGCGGTGCAGCACGGCGGCCCCACGGGCCAGAGGGGCGTAGCCCTCGAAGCGCAGCAGCGGGTTGAGCCACAGCAGCCGGCGCGAATGGCGCTTGAGCCACAGCAGCTCCTGCTCCAGCTGCGCGGGCTCGCCGGTGTCCAGCCCGTCGCTGATCACCAGCACCAGCGTGCGGCGGCCGGTCAGGCGGCGGGCGTGGGCGCGGCGCAGCTCGCCCAGCGAACTGCCCAGGCGCGTGCCGCCCGCGAAATCGTCGATGGCCAGGCTGGCCGCGCCGAGCATGGCGTCGGTGTCGGCCAGCCGGAAAGCGGGCGTGAGGTCGCTCAGGCCGGTGCCGAAGGCGAACACGTCGCGCCGGCCCGCGCGCCGCGTGGACGCGTGCAGAAAGGCCAGCAGCAGGCGCGCATAGCGCTCCATGGAACCCGACACGTCGACCAGCACCAGCAGCGGCAGCGGCTGCTCGCGCCGGGCCAGCCGGGGCAGCCGCAGGATCTCGCCGCCCGTGCGCGCCGCCTCGTGCAGCACACCGGGCCAGTGCATGCGCGCGTGCTGGCGGCCGGCGTCGCCGGCCACGCGCAGGCGGCGCGACGGCAGCTCGGGAATGGGCAGGCGGATGTCGCGCGCGAGCCGCTCGACCAGCCGGTACTCGGCCGCGCCCAGCGCGTTGAAGTCGGCATGCTGCAGCCGCTGGCGGTCGCTCGACGTCATGGCCGCGTCGAACTCGATCTCGCGGTCGGGCTTGGCCGGCGCGGCCGGCTTGCTGGGGCTGCGCGGCGCGGTCAGGGCCTCGCGCACGCGCGGGCGGCGTTTCGAGGGTTCGGCCTTGCCTTCGGCGCTCGGCAGCATCTGCGCGAGCAGCTTGTTGGCCAGCTCCGGGTCCCGGAACCAGGCGTCGAACAGCTCGCGGAACACCATGCGGTCCTGTTCGCGGCTGACCATCACCGACTCCATGGCGGCGCTCAGGTCGAGCTTGTCGGCCACGCCCACCAGCATCGCGGCCTCGGCGGCCAGCGCGATGCGCATGGCGTCGGTGCGCACGCCGGCGCGGCGCAAGGCGCGGCCGAAGGCGGCGATGTTGCCGGCGAGCTTGCCGCTGCGGACATCGCCGAGTTGCGGGATGCCGGCCACGCGGGTTGGCTCGGCCACGCGGGTCTTGTCGGTCATTCGCGCACGCGGCGCGCTCAGCGCGCGGCCGGCTCCTCGGGCCGGAGCAGGTCGGACGCGAGTTCGCGCGTGAGCGCCGCCACGTCGTCGCGCTGCTTGAAGAGAATGCCGGCGGTGTCGACCACCACCTCGGGGTCGAGCTCGACCGTGTCGAGCGCAATCAGCGCCCTGGCCCACTCCACGCTTTCGGCGATGCCGGGCGCGCGCTGGAAGGCGTTGACGAACGGCGCCTCGCGCAGCCGCGCGACAAAGGCCGAGACCTGCGCCGACAGCTTCTCGCCGGCCTCGGGCACGCGGGCGCGCACGATGGCCAACTCGCGCTCTCGCTCGGGGTAGTCGAGCCAGTGGTACAGGCAGCGGCGCTTGACCGCGTCGTTGAGCTCGCGCGTGCGGTTGCTCGTGAGAATGGTGACGGGCGGCACCACGGCGCGCACCGTGCCCAGCTCGGGAATGCTCACCTGGTATTCGCCCAGGTACTCGAGCAGGAAGGCCTCGAAGGGCTCGTCGGCGCGGTCGACCTCGTCGATCAGCAGCACCGCGCCGGGCAGCGGCGTCTGCAGCGCCTGCAGCAGCGGCCGGCGAATGAGGTAGTGCGGCTGGTAGACCTCGGCCTCCACGTCGCGTGCGGCGCCCGAGGCTTCGGCCGCGCGCATGTGCAGCAGCTGCGCGGCGTAGTTCCACTCGTAGAGCGCCTCGCGCTGCTCCAGCCCGTCGTAGCACTGCAGGCGCAGCAGCTCGCGGCCCAGCGCGCTCGACAGTGCCTTCGCCAGTTCGGTCTTGCCGACGCCGGGCTCGCCTTCGAGCAGCAGCGGGCGCTGCAGCTTGAGCGCGAGGAACACGGCCGTGGCCAGGCGCCGGTCGGCAAAGTAGCCGGCCTGCACCAGGCCTTCGGAAAGCGAATCGATGGTCGGAAAGATCATGGCGAAGCGTAGCGGAAGACCCTTGGAAGACGCGAGGAAGCCGCGTCTTCCGGCCCGTGCTCGGCAAGCCCCGCGGCTCAGCCCAGCGCCTTGGTCACCGCGCGCTGGGTCAGCACGCTGATCAGGTTCGCGCGGTAGGCCGCCGAGGCGTGCAGGTCGCTGTTCAGGTCGCTCGCGTCGATCTTCACGCCGGCCGCGGCGGCGGCGGTGAAGCTCTTGCCCAGCGCGTCCTCGAGGCCCGCATGGCGGAACACGCCGTTGCCCGCGCCGGTGATCGCCACGCGCACGCCGCTGTCGTACTGCGCGAGGAACACGCCGACCAGCGGGAAGTGCGAGGCCTTCTGGCGCAGCTTTTCATAGACGGCGCGCTTCGGAATCGGGAAGCGGATCGCGGTGATCAGCTCGTCTTCTTCGAGTGCCGTGGTGAACAGGCCCAGGAAGAAATCGTCGGCCGCAATTTCGCGCTTCGTCGTGACCACGGTCGCGCCCGTGCCCAGCACCGCGCTCGGATAGCACGCCGCGGGGTCGTTGTTGGCCACCGAGCCGCCGATGGTGCCCATGGCACGCACCTGCCGGTCGCCGATGCGCGAGGCCAGGTCGGCCAGCGCCGGAAAGGCGGCCTTCACGTCGGCGTTGTTCGCCACGTCGAGGTGGCGCGACATGGCGCCGACGGTGATGGCGTCGCCGCTCTTGGTGATGCCGGTGAGTTCCTTGATGCCGCCCAGGTCCACGAGTTGTTCGGGGGCCGAGAGCCGCAGCTTCATCGAGGCCAGCAGGGTCTGGCCGCCCGCCAGCGGCTTGGCGCCCGCTGCAACGAGCCTGGTCGCGTCGGCCACGGAAGCGGGCCGTTCGAGTGTGAAGGCGTACATGGTGTGTGGTTCCTTCTTTGTTGTTCAGGGTGCCGGACGGCCTTGGGTGCTGGCGGCGAGCGCGGGCTGCTGCGCCATCGCGTCTTTCGCGGCGCTGCCGCTGCCCTTCTGCATCGCTTCCCAGACGCGGCTGGACGATGCGGGCATGTCGAAGTCCTTCACGCCCAGCGGCGCCAGCGCGTCGAGCACGGCGTTGATCACGGCCGGCGGCGAGCCGATGGCCCCCGCCTCGCCGCAGCCCTTGGTGCCCAGCGGGTTGTGCGTGCAGGGCGTGCACACGGTGTCGAGCTTGAACTGCGGGAACTCGGCGGCGCGCGGCATGGCGTAGTCCATGAAGCTGCCGGTGAGCAGCTGGCCGGTCTCGTTGTCGTACACGCAGTTCTCCAGCAGCGCCTGGCCGATGCCCTGCACCAGCCCGCCGTGCACCTGGCCCTCGACGATCATCGGGTTGATGATGGTGCCGAAGTCGTCCACCGCGGTGAAGCGGTCCACGCGCACCTCGGCGGTCTGCTTGTCGATCTCGACCTCGCAGATGTAGGTGCCGCCCGGGAAGGTGAAGTTGGTCGGGTCGTAGAAGGCGGTTTCGTTCAGGCCCGGCTCGAGCTTGTCGAGCGGGTAGTTGTGCGGCACGTAGGCCGTGAGCGCCACCTGGCCGAACGGGATCTTCTTGTCGGTGCCCTTGACCGTGAACTCGCCGTTGGCGAACTCGATGTCGGCGTCGCTCGCCTCCATCAGGTGCGCGGCGATCTTCTTGGCCTTGGTCTCGATCTTGTCGAGCGCCTTCATGATGGCCGCGCCGCCCACCGAGATGGAGCGCGAGCCATAGGTGCCCATGCCGAAGGGCACGCGGCCGGTGTCGCCGTGCACCACGTCGACGTTGTCCACCGGAATGCCCAGCCGCGCCGCCACCACCTGCGCGAAGGTGGTCTCGTGGCCCTGCCCGTGGCTGTGCGAGCCGGTGAACACCGTCACGCTGCCGGTGGGGTGCACGCGGATCTCGCCGCACTCGAACAGGCCCGCCCGCGCGCCCAGCGCACCGGCGATGTTCGACGGCGCAATGCCGCAGGCCTCGATGTAGCTCGAGTAGCCGATGCCGCGCAGCTTGCCCGCGGCCTCGCTCTGCGCCTTGCGCGCCGGGAAGCCGTCGACCTCGGCCAGCACGCGGGCCTTGTCCATGCAGGCATGGAAGTCGCCCGTGTCGTACTGCAGCGCCACCGGCGTCTGGTACGGGAAGGTGGTGATGAAGTTGCGCTTGCGGATCTCGTCCTGCCCCTGGTTCATTTCCCAGGCGCAGCGCGACACCAGCCGCTCCAGCAGGTAGGTGGCCTCGGGCCGGCCCGCGCCGCGGTAGGCATCGACCGGCGCGGTGTTGGTGAACCAGGCATCGACCTCGACGTAGATCTGCGGCGTGGTGTACTGGCCCGCCAGCAGCGTGGCGTAGAGGATGGTCGGCACCGCGGTCGAGAAGGTCGACAGGTAGGCGCCCAGGTTCGCGTCGGTGTGCACGCGCATGGCGAGGAACTTGCCCTGGCTGTCCATCGCCATCTCGGCGTGGCTCACGTGGTCGCGGCCGTGGGCGTCCGACAGGAAGCATTCCGAACGCTCGGCCGTCCACTTGATGTTGCGGTTGAGCTGCTTGGCGGCCCAGGTCAGGCACACGTCCTCGGCATACAGGAAGATCTTGGAGCCGAAGCCGCCGCCCACGTCGGGCGCGATCACCCGCACCTTGTGCTCGGGCAGGCCCAGCACGAAGGCCGTCATGAGCAGGCGCTCGACGTGCGGGTTCTGGTTGGACACGTACAGCGTGTAGTCGTCGGTGCCCCGGCTGTAGCTGCCGATGGCCACGCGGGGCTCGATGGGGTTCGGAATGAGCCGGTTGTTGACCAGGTCGAGCTGGGTCACATGCGCGGCATTGGCAAAGGCCGCATCGACCGCCGCCTTGTCGCCCAGCGCCCACTTGTAGCACTGGTTGTCGGGCGCCTCGTCGTGCAGCGTGACGCCGCTGGCCTTCTTCGCGGCATCGGCCACGCTCACGAGCGCGGGGTGCACGTCGTAGTCGACCACCACCGCCTCGGCTGCGTTCTTCGCCTGCTCGACCGTCTCGGCCACCACCATGGCCACGTGGTCGCCCACGTAGCGCACCTTGTTGATTGCCAGGATCGGGTGCATCGGCTCCTTCATGGGGGTGCCGTCGGGGTTGTTGATGAGCCAGCCGCAGGGCAGCCCGCCCATCTTGCCCTCGATGTCCTTGCCGCTGAAGATGCCGACCACGCCGGGCATCTTCATGGCCTCGGCGATGTCGACCGACTTGACGGTGGCGTGGGCGTGCGGCGAGCGCACGAAGACCGCATGGCTCTGGTTGGCCAGCGTGATGTCGTCGGTGTAGTTGCCCGCGCCGGTCAGGAAGCGATAGTCTTCCTTGCGCCGCAGCGCCTCGCCGATGTGGGGCAGGTTCGAGAAGTCGGAAGCACCCATGATGTCGCTCCCTTCACGCGGTGACGGTGGTCTTGACGGGGGTGCCCGAGGCCATGGCCTCGCCGCCCATCTTCACGGCTTTCACGATGTTCTGGTAACCCGTGCAGCGGCACAGGTTGCCGTCGAGCAGTTCGCGGATTTCCGACTCGCTCGACCTGGGGTGGTGGGTGCACAGGTCGATCGCGCTCATGACCATGCCCGGGGTGCAGAAGCCGCATTGCAGGCCGTGGCATTCCTTGAAGGCTGCCTGCATCGGGTGCATGGTGCCATCGGCCTCGGCGATGCCCTCGATGGTGGTGATGTCCGCGCCGGCCGCCTGCGCGACCAGGATGTTGCAGGACTTGACCGCCCTGCCGTTCACATGGACGGTGCAGGCGCCGCACTGGGCGGTGTCGCAGCCGACGTGCGTGCCGGTGAGGTGGAGGTGCTCCCGGATGGCTTGGACGAGGAAGGTGTTGGGAGGAGCGTCGACCGTGACCTGGCGGCCGTTGACCTTGAAAGCGACCTGCATTTGGCTGTCTCCGTGAAAGGTGATGGCTGGTTCAGCGAAGCATCTTGGATGCCGGCCTCTCGCACTATCCTAGGCAAAAACCCTTGACACTTGCACAGACCGCGCGAAATTCTCAAAATGAAACAGCTTGCCGCCCGGCGAGCCGGGAAATGCCGCCCCGCCCGCGAAAACACACGATGACCGCCACTCTCGTCTCGCCATCCCCAGAGGGTTCCCTCGCCCGTTCCCTGGCCATTTCCCAGGCCCGCCGCGCGCTCATCGAAGGCGAACCCCAAGGCGCGCGCCCGCATGCATGCATCGACTCCTGGATCGCGCGCTCCTGGCAGCGCTGCATCGAGGCCGGGCAGCAGCCGCGGCAGCGGGTCCATTTCGACCCGGTGAGCCGCTCGGGCAGCCGCGACGTGGCCGAGCGCAACCGGGCGCTGGTCGCGGCGGCGCGCCCGGTCATCGACCGCCTGTCGCGCGCCATCGCCGACACCCGCTACTTCGCCATCCTCACCGACGCCGAGGGCATCGTGGTCGACGTGGGCAACCTCCCCGCCGGCACCGACGCCGCCAGCCGCTGCGCGCGCGACATCGGGCGCATCGGCGTCGACCTGTCGGAGCGCGCCATCGGCACCAGCGCCATCGGTACCGCGCTGGCCGAGCAGGAATCGGTGTGGCTGCACCGGGGCGAGCATTTCTTCGACGACACCAGCGTCTACAGCTGCGCCGGCGCCCCGCTGTTCGGCCCGCGGGGCGACTGCATCGGCATGCTCGACCTGACCGGCGTGCAGACGGTGGAGCGGCCCGAGCTGCGCCACCTGACCACCCTGTCCGCCCGCAGCATCGAGAACATGCTGGTGATGCGCGAACCCTGCGAGCTGCTGCTGCACCTGGCCTGGCCCGGCTGCGCGGCCAGCGAGGCCACCGAGGGCCTGCTGTGCATCGACGCCGAAGGCCGCGTCACCGGCGCCAACGCGGCGGCGCGGCAGATGCTGCACCAGCCGCTGGCACGCAGCGAGCACGCCCTGCTGTTCAACGACCTCTTCGCCCTGCCGCTGCACATGATGTTCGATGCGGCCCGCCGCGGCGACCCGGTGCTCGAGGTGCCGCTGTGGTCGGGCCTGCGGGTGCAGGTGCGGCCCCACCGCAACGGCGCCGACATTCCGCCGGGCGCGCCGGCGGCCGAGGCGCAGCCGCGGCTGCGCGACGTGGAGACCGCGCTGATCCGCAAGGCGGTGGCCGATGCGCGCGGCAACGTGGCCGAGGCGGCCCGGGCATTGGGAATCAGCCGCGCGACCGTCTACCGCAAGCTATGGCGCGGCCGCACGAGCGGCGCGCCGGACTGAGGGCTTTCATTCGGCTTTCGCCCGGCCGCTTCGGCCTTCCTTCTTCTTTCCTTTTTCTTCTTGCTTCAGGCACCGACCGGCACCTTGTCCAGGAAGCCCGTGACCGTGCGCAGCTTGCCCGCGTCGAGCTGCACGAAGTCCGTTCCCTGGATCAGGTCTTGCGCGCCGCTCGGGCCCAGCGTCCACGAAAAGCGCAGGTGGTCGCCATGCGCATCCGCCTTGCCCAGCAGGTTGAAGCGGAAGCCCGGAAAGCGCTGGTGCACGGCGCCGACCAGTGCGTTGATCTGCGCATGGCCGCTGGCCTGCGCCATCGGGTCGACGTAGTGGGCGTTGGCGGCCCACCCGGCTTCGATCAGCGCGGCGCGGCGCGCGGCGTCGGTTTCGTTCCACACGGCGATGTAGCCCTGGGCGATCGCGGTGGCGTCGTGTGCGGCGGTGTTCATGGTGACGATTCCTTTCGAGGGGTTCGACCCGCAACATCGCGGGGTGAAGGAATGGTCGCGCCGCACGCGAGGCGCGTCGATGACGTGGCAGGTTATGCGGCGCCTTATGCGGCCGTGTCCATCGTCGCGTTCGCATCGAGCGGGAACACCGGCCGGCGCACCTTGCCGAACGGGAACAGGCCGTAGTCCGAACTCGTCACGCCGGGGCTGTCGCACTCCACCAGCGCGGACGACAGCGGCCCGAACACCGGCCGGCAGTACATGCGCGACTTCAGCAGCAGGAAGCGCTCGGTGCGCGGGTCGAGCCCCGCGCATTCGAACACGCCGATGTCCCACGGCTCCTGCGTGCGCTCGGTCACCACGATGCGCGCGGCGCCGATGTCGAACAGCACCGTGCGGCCCATGCTGCTGCGCTGGCCGGTGTAGGTGGGGCCGGTGATGACGTAGTCGCCGTCGCTGATGACGCGCACCGTGCCGGTCAGGCGCACCGGCGTCTTCGACAGGCCGATGCCCGCGAGCGACACCTTGTTGCCCAGCGCCACCGTCACCTCGGCGCCCTCGCCCGCCGCGATGAGTTCGGCCACCGCCTCGGGGTCGCACAGCGGGCCCACGCCGATGCCGTGCAGGCCCTGCGCAAGCGCCTCCTGCAGCACGTCCATGGTGTCGCAGCTGCCGCCCGACATGCAGTTGTCGCCGTGGTCGAGCAGCAGCACCGGGCGCGCCGCGCCGTGGGCGATGAGCTTGGCGCGCGCGATCGATTCGGCCAGCGGTTCGCTGCGGTAGATGAAGGCCTCGCGCTCGGCCCACATCTGCGCGGCGATGCGGTCGGCCGTGGCCTGCGCGCGCTCGGGCGACTGCGCATCGACCGCGATCACGCTCATGCACGGCGTCGCGATGTCCGACAGCGAGAAACCCGCCAGGATCGACACCGCGAGCGACTCCGACTTCTCCGCCGCCTGCGCCGCCTCGATGGCGCGCTGCATCGCGCCGGTGAACGACGCGCTGCGCAGCGTGTGCGCCATCAGGGGCAACTGGCGCCAGCGCATGTGCGGCTGGCTGCGCCCGGCCAGCAGGTCGAACATCAGGCGCCCGGCATGGTCGCCGGTTTCGTACATGTCGATGTGCGGGTAGGTCTTGAAGCCGACGATCACGTCCGCGTTCTCCACCATCTCGGGCGTCACGTTGGCGTGCAGGTCGAGCGCCACGCCAATGGGCACGCCCGGCGCGGCGGCGCGCAGGCGCACCAGCAGGTCGCCCTCGCCGTCGGCGCTGTTCTGCGCCACCATGGCGCCGTGCAGGTCGAGCAGGATGGCGTCGCAGCCCGGCGCGGCATCGACGATGCACTGCGTGAGCGTGCTGTAGGCCTGTGCATCGACCGGCCCGCTCGGGTTGGCCGAGGCCGACACCGGCGTCACCACCGTGGCGCCCGCCGCCTCGGCCAGGTCGATGAAGGCGGACATCGCGGTGCGCATGCCCTTGTTGTCGGTGTAGGCCTGCTCGCCGAAGGTCGGGCCGTCGGGCCCGAAGGCCGCGAGCGGCGTGGGCACGGGCGAGAAGGTGTTGGTCTCGTGGTTGAGGCGCGCGATCAGCACTTTCATGCGGCGACCTCCTCGACCACGACCGCGCTCTGCAGCATCGCCTGCAGCAGCACGTTGCACCCGGCTTCCAGGTGGTCGGGCTGCGCGTCCTCGATCTCGTTGTGGCTGATGCCGTCCAGGCAGGGCACGAAGATCATGGCCGCGGGGCACACGCGCGCGAGGTACACCGCGTCGTGGCCCGCGCCGCTGATCACGTTCATCCAGGTCATGCCCTGCGCCCGCGCGGCGTCGCGCACGGCGGACACCAGTCGGGGCGTGAAGGGCTGCGGCGGGAAGTACACCACCTGCTCCACCGTCGCCTCGACCTTGCCCTTGGTGGCGATGCGCTGCACCGCTTCGCGCATGGCGGCGTCCAGCGCCGACAGCACCACGTCGTCGGCCGCGCGCAGGTCGACGCTGAGCTTCACGCGGCCCGGAATCACGTTGCGGGAATTGGGATAGTTGTCGATCCAGCCGACCGTGCCGCGCGCATGCGGCGCGTGGGCCAGCGCGATGCGGTTCACCTCGATCACCAGTTCGGCGGCTGCCAGCAGCGCGTCCTTGCGCAGCTCCATCGGCGTGGGGCCGGCGTGCGCCTCCATGCCTTGCAGCACCACGTCGTACCAGCGCTGGCCGAGCGCGCCTTCGACCACGCCAATCACGCGCTCGTTGGCTTCCAGCACCGGGCCTTGCTCGATGTGCGCTTCGAAGTACGCGCCCACCGGCGAAGCCGTTGCCGACGGCGCCACGCTGCCCGCATAGCCGATGGCCGCGAGCGCGTCGGACACGCTCACGCCTTCGGTGTCGCGCTGCGCCAGCGCGTGCTCCAGCGTGAAGGCGCCGGCGAACACGCCCGAGCCCATCATCACGGGCACGAAGCGCGAGCCCTCCTCGTTGGTCCACACGGCCACCTCGATCGGCGCCTCGGTCTGCACCTTGGCGTCGTTCAGGCTGCGGATCACCTCGAGGCCGGCCAGCACGCCGTAGTTGCCGTCGAATTTGCCGCCGGTGGGCTGCGTGTCGATGTGGCTGCCGGTGGTGACGGGCGGCAGCGCGTTGTTGCGACCGGCACGGCGCGCGAAGATGTTGCCGATGGCGTCCACGCGGACCTCGCAGCCCGCCTCGCGCACCCAGCGCGTGAACAGGTCGCGGCCCTGGCGGTCGAGCTCGGTCAGTGCGATGCGGCAGACGCCGCCTTTTTCGGTGGCGCCCAGCTGCGCCAGTTCCATCAGCGAGGCCCAGAGGCGCTGGCCGTCGATGCGGAGTTCGGTGTGTGATGTCATGGTGGTGCGGAAAGAAAGAGGGGTTGGCGGGCGCCTCAGGCGAGGCCCACGCCCAGGTAGCGGTCCTTGACCTGGTGGTCGGCCACGAAGTCGGCGTTGGCGGCCTCGTGCACGATCACGCCCTGCTCCACGATGTAGTGGCGGTCGGCCAGCTGCACGCAGACCTCGAGGTTCTGCTCGACCAGCAGAATGGCCACGCCGGCCGCCTTGATGGTCTTGAGCTGCGCGACGATCTCTTCGACGATCACCGGCGCCAGGCCTTCGACCGGCTCGTCGAGGATCAACAGGCGCGGATGGTTCATGAGCGCACGGCCGATGGCCAGCATCTGCTGCTCGCCGCCCGAGAGCTGCCCGCCGCCGTTGCGCCGGCGCTCCTTCAGGCGCGGAAAGATGCGGTAGATGTCATCGAGCTGCCAGGGCGATTCGCGCCGCTGGCCGAGCAGCAGGTTCTCTTCCACCGACAGCAGCTTGAAGACGCCGCGGTGCTCGGGCACCAGGCACACGCCGCGCTGCGCGATGCGGTGCGGCGGCTGGCCCGCGACGTCGGCGCCCTGGAAGCGCACGCGCCCGCCGGTCGGCAGCACGGCGCCGGCAATGCTCTTGAGCGTGGTCGACTTGCCCGCGCCGTTGCGCCCCAGCAGCGTGACCAGCTCGGCCTCGCCCACGCGCATCGACACGCCCTGCAGCACGTGGCTCTTGCCGTAGTGCGCGTGCAGGCCTTCCACTTCGAGGATGTGGCCGGTGCTCATGCTTTTCCTCCGGTGATCATGTTGCCCAGGTAGGCGGTGCGCACGCGCGCGTCGGCGCGGATGTCGCCCGGCAAGCCCTCGGCCAGCACGCGGCCGAGCTGCATCACGGTCACGGTGTCGGAGATGTCCATCACGATGTTCATGTTGTGCTCGATCAGCACCACGGTGTGCGCGTCGCGCAGGCCGCGGATCAGCTGCTTCATGTCGTCGAGGTCGTCGATGCCCATGCCCGAGGTCGGCTCGTCCAGGAAGATCGCCTTGGGCCTGGCGGCCAGCGCCATGCCCACCTCGAGGCGGCGCTGCTGGCCGTGCGACAGCACGCTGGCCGGCGTGTCGGCCAGCCGCTCCAGGCCGACGCGCGCGAGCACCTCGGCCACCGTCTCGGCGCAGGCGCGCTCGCCCACCGGCGCGCGCCAGCAGTTCATGGCCTGGCGCGGTGCAACGCCCTGCGCCGCCACGCGCAGGTTCTCGCGCACCGACAGGCTCGCGAACAGGCTCGTGACCTGAAAGGAGCGCGCCATGCCGCGCTGCACGCGCTGGTGGTCGGGCTCGCGCGTCACGTCGTGGCCGTCGAACATGATGCGCCCGCCCGTGGTGGTGCCGGTGCCCGTGAGCATGTGGAACAGCGTGGTCTTGCCAGCGCCGTTCGGCCCGATCACCGAATGCACGGTGTTGCGTTTGATCTTCAGGTCGACGCCGCCCAGCGCGGCGAACTTGCCGTAGTGCTTGGTGACGCCGACGGCTTCGATGAGAACGTCGCTCATGCTTTTTCTCCTTGCGCGGCGCTTGCGGCGGAGGCCGCCTTGGGGTCGGGCACGGCCTTGCGGAACACGCGGCGCCATGCGCTTTCGCCCAGGCCCCAGAGCCCGCGCTGCATGCCGATGCTCACGCCGATCAGCAGCAGGCCCAGCAGCAGCAGCCAGCGCGGCCACAGCGTGGAGAGCCAGTCGGCCAGCAGCACGTAGAAGGCCGAGCCCAGCACCGACGCGAACAGGTTGCCGGTGCCGCCGATCACGGTGATGACCAGGATCATCTCGCTCGTGTGGTACTCGGCGTTCGACAGCGGCGCGATGCCGGTCATCATGGCGTGCAGCCCGCCCGCCAGGCCGGTGACGGCGCCGGAGATCACGAAGGCCAGCAGCTTGAAGCGCTTGAGGTCGTAGCCCACGGCGGCGGCGCGGTCCTCGTTGTCGCGGATGGCCAGCAGCGTGCGGCCGAAGACCGAGTCGGTCACGCGCAGCAGCAGCGCGAATGCAAGGAGGAACATCACGGCCACGAAGGCGTAGTACTTCCACGGCGTGTCCATGAAGGCCGGGCGCGGCACGTCGAGCAGCCCGTTGTCGCCGCCCGTGAGGCCCGAGGCGGTGTACGCCACGAAATAGAACATCTGCGCGAAGGCCAAGGTGAGCATCACGAAGTAGGTGCCGCGCTGGCGAATGGCCACCCAGCCGACCACCGCCGCGCCCAGCGCGCCCATGCCGATGGCCGCGAGCAGGGCCAGCGGCATCGGCAGCTGCAGCCGCGTGAGCAGGATCGCGATGGTGTAGCTGCCCAGCCCGAAGAAGATGCCCTGGCCGAACGACAGCAGCCCGGTGTAGCCCAGCAGCAGGTTGCAGCCGACGGCGGCCAGCGCGTAGATGAGCACCTCGCTCGCGAGCGAACCCGAGCGCAGCACCAGCGGCAGGCCCAGCGCGACGATCAGCGCCAGGAGGAAGGAATATTTTCTTGGCATGGCGTGGTCCTCATCCTCTGCGGCCGAGCAGGCCATGCGGGCGCAGCAGCAGCACGGCTGCCATGGCGACGTAGATCATCAGGCTCGCACCCGGCGGCCAGATGGTGCTCATGAGGCTCTGCACGATGCCGATCAGCAGGCCGCCGACCAGCGCCCCGCCGAAGCTGCCGAGCCCGCCGATCACCACCACCACGAAGGCCACGCTGAGCGCCTCGACGCCCATGAACGGCTCGGCCCCGCGAATGGGCGCGGCCAGCACGCCGGCCAGCGCCGCGGTGGCCGCGCCCAGCGCGAACACCAGGCTGAACACGCGGAACACGTTGATGCCCAGCAGCGACACCATCTCGGTCGACTCGCTGCCCGCGCGCACCGCGCTGCCCAGGCGCGTGCCTTCGAGCACCCACCACAGCAGCACCGCGAGCACGGCGGTGAAGCCGATCACGAAGAGCCGGTACTTCGGGTAGATGAAGCTGCCCCACATCACCACGCCCTGCAGCAGGTCGGGCGTGGGCACGCTGTTGCCCAGCGGGCCCCAGAACACGATCACGATCTCCTGCACCGCCAGCGCAAGGCCCACGGTGACGAGGATGTGGAACTCGTGCGCCTTGGCGTACACGCGGCGCAGCAGCAGCTTCTCGGCCAACCAGCCCAGCGCGCCCACGGCGAGCGGCACCACCACCAGCGCGGCCCAGAAGTTCAGGCCCCACTGCATGGCCTGGTAGCACAGGTAGGCGCCCAGCAGGTAGAAGGCGCCGTGCGCGAAGTTCACGAAGCGCAGCAGGCCGAAGACGATGGACAGGCCGACGGCCAGCAGGAAATACAGCATGCCGATGCCGATTCCGTTGATGGTCTGGAGCAGGTAGACGGTCATAGGGATGGGTAGTGGTGGCGCGGTGGCGCGGCCCTCCTCCCTTTGCAGCCAACCTGCAAGGGATCCGGAGGCCGCACGCAGTGGGCAAGCCCGGGCGTCAGCCCAATTTGCAGCCGGTCTTGTCCGCGGCGAGGAACGACTTGCCCGAACTCACCACGTCGACGTAGTCGGCCGGGTTGGCCATCTTCGACTTGGCCTTGCCCTTGAGCAGGTAGTAGTCCTTGATGACCTGGTGGTCGGCCTTGCGGATTTCCTCGGTGCCGGTGAGGCCGTCGAACTTCATGCCCTCGAGCGCGGCGATCACCGCCTTGGGGTCGACCGTGCCGGCCTTCACGATGCCGTCGATCAGGATCTTGGTGCAGATGTACGAACCCGCGAGGCTGTAGTTGGGCACGATCTTCAGCTTGTCGGCCGTGCGCTTCACCAGGTCCTTGTTGAGCGTGGTGTCGGCCGTGTGCCAGTACTGCGCACCGAAGTAGACGCCGTCGCACAGGTCGGCGCCGAGCTCGTCGAACTGCTCCAGGCCCGAAGCCCAGGCCATGAGGATCGTCATGTTCTTGTGCATGCCGAAGCTCACCGCCTGGCGCAGCGCGGCGGACGACTGCGCGCCGAAGTTCAGCAGCAGCAGCACGTCGGGCTTGGCGGCCATGGCGTTGGTGAGGTAGCCGCTGAATTCCTTTTCATTGAGCGAGTGGTAGCTGTTGCCCACGTGCTCGACGCCCTTCTCCTGGAAGATGTTCTTGGCCGCGCTCAGCAGGCCCTCGCCGAACACGTACTGCGGCGTGATGGTGTACCAGCGCTTGGCCTTGGGCATGGAGGCGATCAGCGGGCGCACGGTCTGCTCGATGGCACCGAAGGTGGGCACCGACCAGCGGAAGGTGGCGGGGTTGCAGTCCTTGCCGGTGATCTCGTCGGCGCCCGCGGTGGTGATGAACAGGCCGCCGGCCTTCTCGGCTTCCTTGCCCATGGCCAGCGCTTCCGACGACAGGATGCCGCCCGCGAAGAACTTGGCGCCCTGCTGCTGCGAGGCTTCCTGCACCTTGCGCACCGCGGTGGCGGGCTTGCCCTCGGTGTCGAGCACCGTGTAGGCCAGCGGGCGCTTCAGCACGCTGCCGTACTGCTCGATGGCCAGCTTCATGCCCAGGTCGGCGAACTTGCCGTTGGCCGCGAAGGCACCCGACATCGGCACCGGGCAGCCGAACTGGATCGTCTGCGCCGACTGCGCGAAAGCGCCGCGGCCCGTGAGCAGCGAGGCGGGGGCAGCCGACAGGGCGGCCAGCTGAAGAAGGTGTCTGCGTTGCATGGAGTTCTCCGGTCGAGGTGGGGATGAGGGTGGGGGTGGGACGGAACGTGGGGGAAAGAAGGAAAACGGGGTGCCAGCGATCGCGGGCAAATTTAAGCGGATAAATAGGATTAATATGCTGGTAAAAACCCGCAAGCAAGGCTTGTGCCCACCACCCGACCGGAGCCCTCGATGCCGCCGTTTAAGATCGCCCGCTGTTGCGCATCCCGCGCATCTCCCGATGGGCATGGAGCGTTTCAATGAGAGTGGGACAGAACCGTCCTAAACGGCAAAAGCTCTCGGACGTCATCGTCGAAGACGTCAAGCGCTGGATCGTGGCGGAGCGCAAGCAGCCCGGCGACCGGCTGCCGAACGAGAAGGAACTGATCGAGCTTTTCGGCTATTCGAAGAGCACCGTGCGCGAGGCGCTGAAGGCCCTGGAAGTGCGCGGCCTCGTGTCGATCCGCACCGGCCCCGGCGGCGGCGCGTACCTGCAGCAGGTGTCGGTGGACCATGCGTCGGAGCCGCTGCGCAACTTCCTGCACTTTCACCACCTCGACGGGCACCACATCTACCAGCTGCGCAAGGCGCTGGAGCCTGAACTGGCCGTGAGCGTGGTGGGCAAGCTGACGCCGGAGCAGTTCGGCAAGCTCGAAGAAAACATCCGCCTGTGCACCGTCGAGCCGACCAACGAGGACGAACTGCGCACCCAGCGCGAGGCCGAGCTGGCCTTCCACACGATGCTGGCCGAAAGCTGCCCCAATCCGGTGCTGTCCTTCATGTGCCGCTTTCTCAACGACCTGCTGCGCGACCTCGTGGTCTACAAGAAGGCGCTCGACCATCACCACTTCGGCGAGACCAACGTCGACTACCACACGCAGTTGCTGGCGGCCTACCGCAAGGAAGACGCCGACGAGGTGCGCCGGCTGATGGCCGAGCACATGGTCGATGCCGAGCACCACATGCACGAGATGGAAGCGCACATCGGGGCGAAGCACCTGCTGCTGCCGAGCGGACAGCGCTGAGCCGCCCTCTGTCTTCTTTTTACTTGTGCGGGCGCTGGTGCGCCTGCGCCAGGCACGCCTGGAACGCCAGCACCGCGCGTGACGGCTTCGGCGAGCGGCGCAGCAGGCTCACGAAGCGGCACGCATAGTTGAAGCGCGCCGGCAGCACCGGCTGCATGAGCCCGCGCTGCTCGAAGACCTGCGCGTAGTGATCGGGCAGGAAGCCGAGAAAGCGCCCCGACAAGATCAACGTGGCGATGGCTTCCTGGTCGAAGCCGGTCGCCTTGCGCGAGAGCTTCGCGCGGTGGCTCAGCTCCATGTTGGGCGAGTGGTAGCCCAGCCCCGCGAAATGGTGCTCGCGCAGCTTGGCCCAGGTGAGCTTTGCGTGGCCGGCGCCGAACAGCGGATGCCCCGCGCCGCAGTACAGCAGCATGGTCTCGTCGAACAGGTCGGCGTACACCAGGCTCTTGGAGCTGCGGTGCGCCGGGATGATGCCGATCTGGAAGTTGCCCTCCAGCACGCCCTGCTCGATCGCGTTGATCGACCCCACGTGCAGCGCCAGGCTCACCTCGGGCGCGATCTCGGTGAAGCGCGCAATGGCTTCGCCGATGCGCGCCTGCGGGTTGGTGGCGGTCTTGTCGAACACCGCCACCTCGAGCTGCCCGCCCATGCGGTTGTGGATGTCGTCGATGCTGCCGCGAAAGGCGTCGACCGAGGCCAGCAGGCGCAGCGTCTCGTCGTACACGCGCTGGCCCTCGGCCGTGAGCGCGAAGCCCGCGCGCCCGCGCCGGCACAGCACCAGGCCGAGCCGCGTCTCCAGGTCCTTCACATGGCGGCTCACGGTGGAGGTGCCGATGTTCAGCTCGAGCTCGGCGGCCGCCATGCCGCCGCAGTCGACCACGCTCTTGAACACCTTGAGCAGGCGCAGGTCCATGTCGCTGAGCTGCCCCAGAACGGCGCGGTTGCGGGTGCCGGCGGCACCGTTTTGGGCTTTCTCTTTTACTTGCATGAACTGTCAAGTGAACATTGATATTGCGCCATTCTCCACACTGAAGGCTGTGCGAACAATCGGCACACCTCATCACCCCTCCGGAGCCCGCCCTTGCGGGAATCGCCATGACCCTTGCCACCCCCGCCCTCGAACCCACGCCCGCCGTCCGCACCGACGCCGCCTGGCTCGACGCGCACTGGATGCCCTACACCGGCAACCGCAACTTCAAGGCCGATCCGCGGATCATCGTGGAGGCCAAGGGCGCCTACTTCACCGACGCCGACGGCCGCAAGATCTTCGACGGCCTCTCCGGCCTGTGGTGCTCGGGCCTGGGCCACGGCCGCCCCGAGATCACCGAGGCGGTGAGCCGCCAGATCGCCAAGCTCGACTACTCGCCCGCCTTCCAGTTCGGCCACCCCGCCTCGTTCGAGCTGGCCAACAAGATCAAGGAACTCACGCCCGCGGGCCTGGACTACGTGTTCTTCACCGGCTCGGGCTCCGAGGCCGCCGACACCTCGCTGAAGATGGCGCGCGCCTACTGGCGCACCAAGGGCCTGTCGAGCAAGACCCGCCTGATCGGCCGCGAGAAGGGCTACCACGGCGTGAACTACGGCGGCATCTCGGTGGGCGGCATCGCGGCCAACCGCAAGCTCTTCGGCCAGGGCATCGAAGCCGACCACCTGCCGCACACGCAACTGGCCTCGAACGCCTTCACGCGCGGCATGGCCGACAACGGCGCCGAACTGGCCGACCGCCTGCTCGACCTGATCGCGCTGCACGACGCGTCGAACATCGCGGCCGTCATCGTCGAGCCCTTCGCGGGTTCGGCCGGCGTGGTGATCCCGCCCAAGGGCTACCTGAAGCGCCTGCGCGACATCTGCACGGCCCACAACATCCTGCTGATCTTCGACGAGGTCATCACCGGTTTCGGCCGCTGCGGCGCGTTCACCGGCGCGGAAGCCTTCGGCGTGACGCCCGACATCATGAACATCGCCAAGCAGGTCACCAACGGCGCGCAGCCGCTGGGCGCCGTGGTCGCCAGCAAGGAGATCTACGACACCTTCATGGCCGCCGGCGGCCCCGACTACATGCTCGAGTTCCCGCACGGCTACACCTACGGCGCACACCCAGTGGCCTGCGCCGCCGGCATCGCCGCGCTCGACGTGCTGCAGAAGGAAGACATGATCGGCCGCGTGCAGACGCTGGCGCCGCACTTCGAGAACGCCGTGCACAGCCTGAAGGGCAGCAAGCACGTGAACGACATCCGCAACTACGGCCTGGCCGCCGGCCTCACGATCGCCGCGCTGCCGGGCGAACCGGCACGCCGCCCGTACGAGATCGCGATGAACTGCTGGAAGAAGGGCTTCTACGTGCGCTACGGCGGCGACACCATCCAGCTCGCGCCGCCCTTCATCGCGGAGAAGGCGGAGATCGACCGCATGGTGAACGCGCTGGCCGACGCGCTCGCAGAAACGGCCTGACCCGCGACGGACCGTGGCCTCATCGGAGGCCGGGTCCTACAGGCGGCGCGCCGGCCGCCTTCCAATAATCGGCGGGATGACGGCACTGCGCAGCGACATTCCCGCCCGCCTCGACCGCCTGCCATGGTCCCGCTGGCACTGGCGCGTGGTGATCGCACTGGGCGTGGCCTGGGTGCTCGACGGCCTCGAGGTCACGCTGGTGGGCTCGATCGGCGCGGTGCTCGAGCGGCCCGACACGCTCGGGCTCACGGCCGGCGAGATCGGCCTGTCGGGCTCGGTGTACGTGGCCGGCGCGGTGCTCGGCGCCCTGCTCTTCGGGCGGCTCACCGACCGGCTCGGCCGCAAGAAGCTGTTCCTGATCACGCTGGTGGTCTACACCATCGGCACGCTGGCCACGGCGTTCTCCCCCAACTTCGCCTTCTTCGCGCTGTGCCGCCTCGTCACGGGGCTGGGCATCGGCGGCGAGTACGCGGCCATCAACTCGGCCATCGACGAACTCATTCCGGCGCGCGTGCGCGGGCGCGTCAACCTGGCCATCAACGGCAGCTTCTGGATCGGCGCGGCGCTGGGCGCGGCGCTCAGCCTGGTGTTGCTCGACGCGCGCGTCATAGGCCCGGTGTGGGGCTGGCGCGCCGGCTTCGCGCTGGGCGCGGTGCTGGCGGTGGCCATCTTGCTGGTGCGGCGCGACGTGCCCGAGAGCCCGCGCTGGCTCATCGCGCACGGCCGCGCCGATGAAGCCAAGCGCATCGTCGACCAGATTGAAGCCGAGATCGAGGCGCAGCACGGCCCGCTGCCCGCGCCGCAGGGCCATGTGAACTACACGGCCGCGCGCGCCCACAGCCCGTCGATGCGCGAAGTAGCGCGCGTGCTGCTGCAACGCTACCGGCAGCGCAGCGTGGTCGCGCTGGCGCTGATGGTGTCGCAGGCCTTCTTCTACAACGCCATCTTCTTCACCTACGCGCTGGTGCTCACGCGCTTCTATGCCGTGCCCGAGGCCAGCGTGGCGCTCTACATCTTTCCGTTCGCGCTGGGCAACGTGCTGGGGCCGCTGCTGCTGGGCCCGCTGTTCGACAGCGTGGGCCGGCGCAAGATGATCGCGCTGACCTATGTGCTCGCGGGCGTCGGCCTGGCGTTCACGGGCTGGGCCTTCATGATGGGCTGGCTCGACGCGCGCAGCCAGGCGCTGTGCTGGTCGGCGGTGTTCTTCCTGGCCTCGGCGGCGGCCAGCTCGGCCTACCTCACGGTGAGCGAGGTGTTCCCGCTGGAGATGCGCGCGATGGCCATCGCGATCTTCTATGCGGTGGGCATGGGCGCGGGCGGCTTCGCGGCGCCGCTGCTGTTCGGCCTGCTGATCGAGACCGGCAGCCGCGGCGCGGTGATGGTGGGCTACGGCATCGGCGCCGTGCTGGTCATCGTCGCGGGGCTGCTGGCCTTGCGCTATGCGGCCGACGCGGAGCGCAAGCCGCTGGAGGAAGTGGCGCCGCCGCTGTCGTCGGAAGCGGGCGGCGAGCGCTGAGTTCGACCGGGCGCAACCGGGCAGGACTACAGCGCGATCAAAGCGCGACTACAACGCGACTACAGCGCGCAGGTGCGAAAGCCGAAGAAGCCGTCGTCCCGGCCCGGCAGCGCAAAGCCGCGGCGGCGCGGTGAACGCAGCCGCGCCCGCGTCGCGAACGACGCACCGCGCAGCACGCGCGCGCGCCCGAAGCCGGCGGCCGGATCGAAATCGGTTCCCGCGCTCCACGGGTCGGCCCGGTAGCCCGGCCAGGGCTGCAGCGTGCCCGCGGTCCATTCGTGCACGTCGGCCCAGCGGAAGCCGCGCCGCGCAGCCGTATGCGCCGCGATTTCCCATTCGACCTCGGTCGCGATGCGCCGCCCGGCCCAGCGCGCCCAGGCGTCGGCCTCCCACCAGCTCAGGTGCACCGCGCTGTGGTGGCCGGCCGCGCGCACGGTCGCACCGAAGCGCTGCTGCAGCACCGAGCCGCCCGTGCCATGGCGCCCCACGCCGATCTGCTCGACGTGGCGCGGGCCGCGCCGCCCGTCGACCTGCGCGGCCAGCCAGCGCCAGCCGTCGCCGTGCCACAGCTCCTCGCGGTCGTAGCCGCCGTCGTCGACGAACTCGATGTACTGGTTCCAGGTGACGGGCTGCGCGTCGATCTCGAACTCGGGCACTTCCACCCGGTGCGCCGCGCGCTCCTGCGAGAAGGCGAAGCCGTTCTCGGGCATGCCCAGCTCCCAGCGCGTGGCCGGCAGCAGCAGCGGCTCGCGCGTGACGGCGATGGGCGCCTGCTCGACGCCCAGCGGCAGCCCCAGCGTCTGCGCCATCACCACGAACTGCTCGCCGCGCAGGTCTTCGTGGAACAGCGCGAGACGGTAGAAGTACAGGCCCGCGTCGGTCTCGGCCGCGTGCTCGAGCAGCTCGAGCGTGCTCTCCAGCGTGTCGAGCATGTAGGCCTTGGTCTGCGCCAGGTCGGGCAGGTCCGGAATGCCGCGCAGCGCCTGGGGCAGCTGCACGGTGCCCCACCAGTCGTCGGCGCCGGGCTCGATGGCCGCGAGCCGCGTGGGACGCACCGGGCAGTCGGCACCGAAGGCGCGCTGCGTGTTGCGCCCGATCCACCACTCGGCAAACCAGCCGATGTGCCCGGCCAGCCAGATCGGCGGCACGACGTCCGGCGCCGCGGCCACCGGCATGTGCTCGCCGAGCGCCTGCTCGTAGAGCGACAGCAGGTGCAGGGTGTGGTTGCGCGCGTCGATCAGCGCCAGCGAGAGCAGGTCGCGGCCTGCCCGGCAGATGTCGGGGGAGTCGATCGATTGGGACGTCGCCACGGCCGGAGCCGGAGGGGGTCGCGGTGTCTGGGCCATGGGGGATTATGGCCACGCTGCGCCCCCCGGGTACGCCCCGAAAGACACTTTGCATTACGTCGATAGAATTCGTCCCGCCTCACGCACCCGACCCGCTGGCACACAAGGCCAGTGCGTCGGGTGCCGTCGTATATGGGGGCATCCAATACAAAAATGGAGATGTAATGCAAGGCTTGCTCAAGCTGTCCCGGGCCATCGACTGGCTCAACGCCCAGGTGGGCAGATACGCCATCTGGCTGATCCTGGCCGCCACGGCGATCAGCGCCCTCAACGCGATCGTGCGCAAGGTGTTCAACACCAGCTCCAACGCGTTCCTCGAAGTGCAGTGGTACCTGTTCGCGTGGTCGTTCCTGATCGCCGCTGGCTTCACGCTGCTGCACCGCGAACACGTGCGCATCGACGTGCTCAACAGCCGCCTGTCCAAGCGCAAGCAGGTGTGGATCGACATCATCGGCTTCACTTTCTTCCTGACGCCGCTGTGCATCACGGTGCTGTGGCTGTCGATGCCGGTAGTGATCCAGATGTACCAGTCGGGCGAAATGTCGGGCAACTCGGGCGGGCTGATCCGCTGGCCCGTGTGGGCGGCGCTGCCGGTGGGCTTCGTGCTGCTGCTGCTGCAGGGCTGGTCCGAACTCATCAAGCGCATCGCGTTCCTGCGCGGTGAAGGCCCCGACCCCATGGGCCGCCTGACCGACAAGACGGCCGAGGCCGAACTCATCGAAGCGCTGCGCCTGCAGGCCGAGGCGGACGCCGCCAAGGCCGCGCCCGGCACGTCCCCCGTGGCCGCCAAGCCGCAACACTGAACGGCCGAGCAGACACACACACCATGGAATTCATTGTTGCCAACTTCGCCCCGATCATGTTCGCGGGGCTGATCTGCTTTCTGCTGCTGGGCTTCCCGGTGGCATTCAGCCTCGGGGCCTGCGGCCTGTTCTTCGGTTTCGTCGGCATCGAGCTCGGCGTGTTCCAGTCGTCGGTGATGGCCTGGCTGCCCCAGCGGCTGATCGGCATCATGGCCAACGACACGCTGCTGGCGGTGCCCTTCTTCACGCTCATGGGGCTGATCCTCGAGCGAAGCGGCATGGCCGAGGACCTGCTCGACACGGTCGGCCAGGTGTTCGGCCCGATGCGCGGCGGCCTGGCGCTGGCGGTGATCTTCGTCGGCGCGCTGCTGGCGGCCACCACCGGCGTGGTGGCGGCCTCGGTCATCTCGATGGGCCTGATCTCGCTGCCCATCATGCTGCGCTACGGCTACGACCGCCGGCTGTCCAGCGGCGTCATCGCGGCGTCCGGCACGCTGGCGCAGATCATCCCGCCCTCGCTGGTGCTGATCATCATGGCCGACCAGCTCGGCAAGAGCGTCGGCGACATGTACAAGGGCGCCTTCCTGCCCGGCTTCATGCTGATGGGCCTGTACGTGCTGTACGTGGTGTTCCTCGCGATCTTCAGGCCGGCGCAAGTGCCAGCGCTGCCGCCCGAGGCGCGCACCTTCCGCCAGCCCAACGGCAGCGGCGGCTACGCGTCGCTGGTGGGCCTCACCGCCCTGTCGGCCGTGGTGGCGGTCTGGCTGGCGCGCAACATGGCGGCGGTGCACAGCTGGTTCCAGGGTCACGAAGTGACCTCCGTGGCCACCGACGAGAAAGTGGTGGTCGCCATGTGCGGCGGCGTCTTCGTGGCACTGGTGATCGCGCTGGTCAACAAGGGCCTGAGGCTCAACCTGCTGTCGCGGCTGGCCGAACGGGTCACCTTCGTGCTGATCCCGCCGCTGCTGCTGATCTTCCTGGTGCTGGGCACCATCTTCCTGGGCGTGGCAACGCCCACCGAAGGCGGCGCCATGGGCGCCATGGGCGCGCTGGTCATGGCCTGGGTGCGCCGGCGCATGAGCTTCTCGCTGCTCAAGCAGGCGCTGGCCTCGACCACGCGTCTTTCGAGCTTCGTGATGTTCATCCTGATCGGCGCCACCGTGTTCAGCCTGGTGTTCCAGGCGGCCGACGGCCCGATCTGGGTCGAGCACCTGCTGTCGTCGCTGCCCGGCGGCCCGGTGGGCTTCCTGATCGCGGTGAACGTGCTGGTGTTCTTCCTGGCGTTCTTCCTGGACTACTTCGAGCTGTCGTTCATCGTGGTGCCGCTGCTGGCGCCGGTGGCGCACAAGCTGGGCATCGACCTGATCTGGTTCGGCGTGCTGCTCGCGGTGAACATGCAGACCTCGTTCATGCACCCGCCGTTCGGCTTCGCGCTGTTCTTCCTGCGCTCCGTCGCGCCCGAGAAGCAGTACGTGGACCGCGTGACCCAGAAGGTCATGGAGCCGGTGACGACGATGCAGATCTACAAGGGCGCGATCCCGTTCGTGCTGATCCAGCTCACCATGGTGGGCGTGCTCATCGCCTTCCCGCAGATCGTGACGGGCGCGCTCGACAAGGAGATCAAGGTCAACCTGGACGACATCGGCGCGCAGATGCGCGACAGCCTGAAGCCCGAAGGCGACGCCACGCCCACCGACCCGTACGGCACGCCGGAAGAAGCCGCGCCGGCGGTCGAGCCGACCGTCCCTGGTGCTGGCGCCGGTGCGGCACCGGCCGCCCCCGCCACGCCGGAGCCGCCGGCCGAGAGCACCGAGAGCGACCCCATGAAGGCCATGCAGGACGCGCTGAAGCCGCAGAAGCCCTGAGGCGGACTGAGGCGGCGCGGCAACCAGACCGGGGTTCACCGAGCCCCGCGAAGCCCCATGAAAAAAGGCCGGACTGCGAAAGCAGTCCGGCCTTTTTGCTGGCTGGCTGGCCGCGAACGGCCCGGCCAGCGGGTCCTCAGATCTTGACCGTGTTCATGTACTGGTTGAACGGGTATTCCGAGAAGCGGTTCCACAGGATCTGGTCGCGCTGGAATGCGCGCATGTCCTGGTGGATTTTCTTGAAGTCGGGCGACTTGGCTTCGTGCTCGGCGAACACTTCCATCGAGGCCTTGAAGCCCGCGTCCATGACGGCCTTGGGGAACGGCTTCAGCTGGGTCTTGGCAGCCACGAGGCGCTTGAGCGCGACAGGGTTGTAGGCGTCGTACTTGGCGATCATGTCGCGCGCGGCAACCTTGGTCGCTGCGTCCAGGATGGCCTTGTTCTCGTCCGACAGCTTGGCGAATGCCTTGTTGTTGATGAAGAACTCGAGGTCGGCGCCGCCTTCCCACCAGCCGGGGTAGTAGTAGTACGGGGCGACCTTGTTGAAGCCCAGCTTCTCGTCGTCGTAGGGGCCGACGAACTCGGCGGCGTCCAGCGTGCCCTTTTCGAGCGCCTGGTACACGTCGCCCGCGGGCATGTTCTGCGACACCACGCCCAGCTTGGCCATGGCCTCGCCGAACACGCCGCCGCCCATGCGCATCTTCAAGCCCTTCAGGTCTTCGACCGTCTTGATTTCCTTGCGGTACCAGCCGCCCATCTGCGTGCCGGTGTTGCCGGCGCTGGCGGTGCGGAAGTTGTACTGCGCGAAGAAGGCGTCGAGCAGCTTGCGGCCGTTGCCGTAGTCCTTCCAGGAATCGGTCTGGCGCGCGGTCAGGCCGAAGGGCACTGCGCAGCTGAAGGCGAAGATCGGGTCCTTGCCGGTGAAGTAGTAGGCCGCGGTCTGCGCCATTTCGAGCGTGTCGGCCTGCAGGGCATCGACCACGCCGAACGCGGGCATCAGTTCACCCGCGGGGTGGACCGAGATCTCGAACTTGCCGCCCGACAGCGCCTTGACCGTCTTCGAGAGCATCTCGGCGCTGCCGAAGATGGTGTCGAGGGAACGGGGAAAGCTCGACGCGAGGCGCCAGCGAATCGCGGCTTGCGCGTGAACGGCCGGCGCGATGCCAGCGGCCAAAACGCCGGCGATGCCGGCGTTTTTGATGAGGGAACGACGATCCATTGAATGCACTCCGAGTTCTTGGAAAAAACGAAACGCGGCTTGTGACCGCGTTGGGGACTTTTGTGTAAGTCTTCTTGATTGTAAAAACGCGCTTACAGGTGCCCGGCGGGGGTTTACCCTGCGCTGGAAACGTAGCGCTGGCGAATGGCGGCCTCGATGCCCGCCGCGTCCAGGCCGATGCCCGACAGCAGCTTGGCCGGGTCGCCATGTTCGATGAATCGGTCGGGCAGGCCCAGCTGCAGCACCGGCTTGTGCACGTTCGCGGCCTGCAGTGCTTCGAGCACCGCACTGCCCGCGCCGCCCATGATGGCGCCCTCTTCGAGCGTGACGATCGCGTCGTGCGTGGCCGCCACCTTCAGCAGCAGCTCGACGTCCAGCGGCTTGGCCCAGCGCATGTTGACCACCGTGGCGTCGAGCGATTCGGCGGCGGTGAGCGCAGGGTACAGCAGCGTGCCGAACGCGAGGATGGCGATGCGCTTGCCTTCGCGGCGAACCTCGCCCTTGCCGAACGGCAGCGCGTCGAGCGACAGGTGCGGCGCCACGCCGGCACCCGCGCCGCGCGGATAGCGCACCGACACCGGGTGGTTCTGTTCGTAGGCACTCGACAGCAGCTGGCGGCATTCGCGCTCGTCGGCCGGGCACGCGATGCTCATGTTCGGAATGCAGCGCAGGAACGGAATGTCGTACGCACCCGCGTGCGTCGCGCCGTCGGCGCCGACCAGGCCCGCGCGGTCGAGTGCGAACACCACCGGCAGGTTCTGGATCGCCACGTCGTGGATCAGCTGGTCGTAGGCGCGCTGCAGGAAGGTCGAGTAGATCGCCACCACCGGCTTGAGCCCTTCGCAGGCCAGACCGGCCGCGAAGGTCACAGCGTGCTGCTCGGCAATGCCGACGTCGTAGTAGCGCTCGGGGAAGCGCTTCTCGAACTCCACCAGCCCCGAGCCTTCGCGCATCGCGGGCGTGATGCCCACGAGGCGGCCGTCGGCGGCGGCGGTGTCGCACAGCCACTGGCCGAACACCTGCGTGAAGGTCTGCTTGACCACGGCGGTCGACTTGACCAGCCCCACCTGCGGATCGAACTTGCCGGGGCCGTGGTAGGCCACCGGGTCGGCCTCGGCCAGCTTGTAACCCTGGCCCTTCTTGGTGACCACGTGCAGGAACTGCGGGCCGTCCAGGTGCTTGAGGTTTTCGAGCGTGGGCACCAGCGAGTCGAGGTCGTGGCCGTCGATCGGGCCCACGTAGTTGAAGCCGAACTGCTCGAACAGCGTGGCCGGCACGACCATGCCCTTGGCATGCTGCTCGAGGCGCTTGGCCAGCTCAAACAGCGGCGGTGCGTTGCGCAGCACGCTCTTGCCCACGTTCTTGGCGGCGGCGTAGAAGTTGCCGCTCATCAGCTGCGCGAGGTAGCGGTTGAGCGCGCCCACCGGCGGGCTGATCGACATGTCGTTGTCGTTCAGGATGACCAGCAGCTTGCAGTCGCACACGCCGGCGTTGTTCAGCGCCTCGAAGGCCATGCCGGCCGTGAGCGCGCCGTCGCCGATGATGGCCACGGTGTGGCGGTCCTCGCCCTTCTGCTTGGCGCCCATGGCCATGCCCAGGGCGGCCGAGATGCTGGTCGACGAGTGCGCCGTGCCGAAGGTGTCGTACTCGCTCTCGGTGCGCTGCGGAAAGCCCGAGATGCCGCCGAACTGGCGCAGCGTGGGCATGCGCTCGCGCCGGCCCGTCAGGATCTTGTGCGGGTAGGTCTGGTGGCCCACGTCCCACACCAGCCGGTCGTGCGGCGTGTTGAACACGTGGTGCAGCGCGACCGTGAGCTCGACCGTGCCGAGGTTGGAGCTCAGGTGGCCGCCGGTGCGCGAGACGTTGTCGAGCACGCAGGCGCGCACCTCGTCGGACAGCTGGCGCAGCTGGGCCCGGTCGTACTTGCGGATCGGCGCGGGGTCGTGGAGTGTGGGGAGCAACGGAGCCATGAGGAGGTTTGTTCTTTTCTCTCAGCGGTCGCGATCGACCACCATGTGGGCCAGCGCGCGCAGGGCGGCCGTGTCGGCCAGGCCGCTCCGGTCCAGCGCGGCGAGCGCGTCCGCCAGCAACTGGCGGGCCTGGGCCCGCGCGCCGTCGAGGCCGAGCAGCGAAACGTAGGTGGGCTTGTCGGCCGCGGCGTCCTTGCCGGCGGTCTTGCCCAGGGTTTGCGAGTCGGCGGTGACGTCGAGGATGTCGTCGACCACCTGGAACGCGAGGCCGATGGCCGCGCCGTAGCCGCGCAGCGCGTCCAGCGCCGTGGCGCTGACGGGGCCGCAGGCCGCGCCCATCTCGACGCTGCCCTGCAGCAGCGCGCCGGTCTTCAGGCGGTGCATTTCGCGCAGCTGCGCTTCGTCCAGTGCAATGCCCACGCTGGCCAGGTCGATCGCCTGGCCGCCGGCCATGCCCTGGCTGCCCGCGGCGCGCGCGAGCAGGCGGCACAGCGTGGCCTGGGTGGCGGGGGAAATCTCGTCGCCTTCGGGCGTCAGCAGCTCGAAGGCCAGGGCCTGCAGCGCGTCGCCGGCCAGCAGCGCGTCGGCCTCGCCGAACTTCACGTGCACCGTGGGCTTGCCGCGGCGCAGCACGTCGTTGTCCATGCACGGCAGGTCGTCGTGCACCAGCGAATAGGCGTGGATCAGCTCGGTGGCGCAGGCCGCACGCAGCGCCGCGGCAACGTTGCCGCCGACGGCTTCGCTGGCGGCCAGCACCAGCAGGGGCCGCAGCCGCTTGCCGCCGTCGAGCACGGCGTAGCGCATGGCGTCGCCCAGCAGCACGGGGGCATCGACGCCGACCCAGCGCGACAGCGCCGACTCGACGTTCGCCAGATGGGGTTCGCTCCAGCCGGCCAGGGTCTTCGCGTCCCAACGGGGGGAATTCATCGTGGTGGCGGTGCTCATTCGGCCGCCCAGACCTTCAGGCTGCCCGCGTCGAGCACCTTGATCTGGTCTTCGACCGCCTGCAGCTTGTCGCGGCAGAAGGCGAGCAGCGCGGCACCGCGCTGGTAGCTGCCGAGCAGCTGGTCGAGCGGCAACTGGCCCGATTCGAGTTCCGCGACCAGTTGTTCCAGCTCCTGGAGCCCGGCTTCGTAACTGGCGGGCAGCGGACCGGTGTCGGGCGTCGCCGCCGGGCTGGACGTGGAAGGAGAAGGCACCTTGGGCATGCAAGCGAAACGTGGGTGAAACCGGGCATTTTAGGGCGGGGACCAAAACAGGGGTCCCCGGGTACAATGCGAACTTCTCTCGTTGACGAAGTCAGCGCACCTCTTCGGGCCGCCGATCCACACAGGCGGCGCCTTTCCGTTCTTTTTCCTTTCCTCCCTGTGGGGAGCTTGGTCAGGTCCTCCATGTCTGATTTAAGTCTTCAACTGCAGCAGGCCACGAGCCAACTTCCAGTTTCCGCGTATTTCGACGAGGCCCTGTATGCCCGCGAAATGCAGAACCTTTTTGCGCGAGGGCCCCGCTACGTCGGCCATCGCCTGGCCGTGCCCGAACAGGGCAACTTCCACACCCTGCCCCAGGAGCACCAGGGCCGCGCGCTGGTGCACACGCCCAAGGGCGTGGAGCTGATCTCCAACGTCTGCCGCCACCGCCAGGCCCTGATTCTTCAGGGCCGGGGCCAGCTCGACAACCAGGCCGGCGGCAACATCGTCTGCCCGCTGCACCGCTGGACCTATGCCGCGAGCGACGCCCGCACCACCGGCACGCTGATCGGCGCCCCGCATTTCGATCACGACCCCTGCCTGAACCTGCACAACTACCCGCTCACCGAATGGAACGGGCTTTTGTTCGAGAAGAACCCGGACGGCTCGGGCCCCGACGTGGCGGCCGACATGGCCGGCCTCGGGCCGCAGGCCGACCTCGACTTCTCGGGCTACGCGCTCGACCGCGTCGAGCTGCACGAGTGCAACTACAACTGGAAGACCTTCATCGAGGTCTACCTCGAGGACTACCACGTCGGCCCGTTCCACCCGGGGCTGGGCAGCTTCGTCACCTGCGACGACCTGCGCTGGGAGTTCAAGCCGCGCTATTCGGTGCAGACGGTGGGCGTGGCCAACCGCCTGGGCCGCGCCGGCAGCCCGGTCTACCAGAAGTGGCAGGAGCAATTGCTCAAGTACCGCGACGGCAAGCCGCCGAAGTACGGCGCCATCTGGCTGACCTACTACCCGCACGTGATGGTCGAGTGGTATCCGCACGTGCTCACGGTGTCGACCCTGCACCCCGTGAGCCCGACCAAGACGCTCAACATGGTCGAGTTCTTCTACCCCGAGGAAATCGTCGCCTTCGAGCGCGAGTTCGTCGAGGCCCAGCAGGCCGCCTACATGGAAACCTGCGTGGAGGACGACGAGATCGCCGAGCGCATGGACGCCGGGCGCCGCGCGCTCATGCTGCGCGGCGACAACGAGACCGGGCCCTACCAGAGCCCGATGGAAGACGGCATGCAGCAGTTCCACGAGTGGTACCGCGTGGCCATGCAGAACAAGATCGCGTGACGCTCGCCCTGGTGCCCGCCGCGCGAACGCATCCAGCAAGTCCCGGGGCCACCCGGGCACCTCTTTCTCCCCCTTCCCTTTCATAAAGTAGAGACGATGCAAGCGCTCTGGATGGTGCTCGGCGCCTTTTTGTTCGCCACGATGAGCGTGGTCGTGAAGATCGCCTCGGCGTGGTTCAACAGCGGCGAAATGGTGCTCGGCCGCGGGCTGATCGGCATCGTCTTTCTCTGGCTGCTGGCGCGCAACCGCGGCGTGTCGCTGGCCACCCGCTACCCCGGCATGCACGCCTGGCGCAGCACCATCGGCGTGGTGTCGCTCGGCGCGTGGTTCTATGCCATCGCCCACATGCCGCTGGCCACCGCCGTCACGCTCAACTACATGAGCAGCGTGTGGGTCGCGGCCTTCCTGGTCGGCGGCGCGCTGCTGGCCTGGGTGCCCGTGCCCGGGCGCGACGGCCGGGTGGAGCGCCCGCCGCTGCAGGGCGTTCTGGCCATGACGGTGCTCACCGGGTTCGTGGGCGTGGTGCTCATGCTCAAGCCCAGCGTCAACGGCAACGAGGGCTTCGCGGGCCTGCTGGGCCTGCTGTCGGGCCTCACGGCCGCGTTCGCCTACATGCAGGTGGTGGCGCTGTCGCGCATCGGCGAGCCCGAGCTGCGCACCGTCTTCTATTTCGCGGTCGGCTCGGCCGTGGCCGGCGCCTTCGCCACGGCCGCCACGGGGTTTTCGGGCGGCGGCGCATGGACGTGGCAGCATGCGCTGTGGCTGCTGCCGATCGGCTTGCTGGCCGCGCTCGGACAGCTGTGCATGACGCGCGCCTACGCCACCGCCAAGACGCAAGCCGGTACGCTGGTGGTCGCCAACCTGCAGTATTCGGGCATCGTCTTCGCGGCGTTCTACAGCGTGGTGGTGTTCGACGACCACATCGACAGCGCCGGCTGGGGCGGCATGGCCCTGATCATTGCGAGCGGCATTGCTGCAACCGTGTTGCGGCAACGGGCGGTGCCCAAGGCGCCGGCCGAAGAGCACTGAACCTCATTTTTTCGAAGGAGCACGCGCCATGTACACCACCCTCATCTCCGTCGAACAACTCCAGCAGCTGCAGGCGGGCGATCAGCCCTTCATGGTCTTCGACTGCAGCTTCGACCTCATGAAGCCCGACGCCGGCGCGCAGCAGTACGCCGCCGCGCACATCCCGGGCGCGCACCACGCCAACCTCGACACCGACCTGAGCGCCAGGCACGGCGCCCCCGGCGCGCACGGCGACGTGGTGGTGGCGCAGGACGACGGCGTGCCGGCCTCCGGCGGGCGCCACCCGCTGCCCAGCCGCGAGAAATTCGCGCAGTGGCTCTCGGGCATCGGCTTTGCCAACGGCATGCAGGCCGTGGTGTACGACCGCAACGGCGCCAACTACTGCGGGCGCCTGTGGTGGATGCTCAAGTGGATGGGCCACGACGCCGTGGCCGTGCTCGACGGCGGCCTGCAGGCCTGGCAGGCCGCGGGCGGCGAGGTCACGAACCGCGAGGAGCCCGCGCGCTTCCAGTCGAACTTCGTCACGGGCGAGCCCATTGCGAAGCTCGTCACCACCGCCACGGTGGTGCGCCGGCTCGGCCAGCCTGACCAGAACCTGATCGATGCGCGTGCCGGTGCACGTTACCGTGGCGAGGTGGAACCTCTGGACCCGATTGCCGGTCACATCCCCGGGGCACTCAACCGCCCCTTCGCCGAGAACATCGGTCCCGACGGCAAGTTCAAGCCGGCATCGCAATTGCGTGCCGAGTTCGAATCGCTGCTCACGGGACGCGACCCGGCGAGCGTTGTCCACCAATGCGGCAGTGGCGTGAGCGCCGTGCCCAACCTGCTCGCGATGCAGATCGCGGGCCTGGGGACGACCGCGCTCTATGCCGGCAGCTGGAGCGAATGGAGCAACACGCCGGGGCTGCCGACCCGGCAAGGCGCTGAACCATGACATCGACGAATCGACGACTCCGGACACTGCAACGCACCACCGGTCTCGCACTGGCCGCCGCCCTCTTCGCGGCCGCCCCGTTCCTCACGGCCCAGGCGCAACAGCAGCACGCGCACGTGCACGGCCAGCTCAAGCTCGACGTGGCCGTCGACGGCCCCACGGTGGTGATCGACATGGAGTCGCCGCTGGACAACATCGTGGGCTTCGAGCGCGCCCCCAAGACCGACGCCGAGAAGAAGGCCGTGGAAGAAGCCGTGGCCCAGCTGCGCGCGGCCGACAAGCTCTTCGCGATCGACCCCGCGGCCAACTGCAAGCTCGGCCCGGTCGACCTGCGCTCCGGCGCGCTTGGCCTGGGCAACCCCGACCCCGCCGAACCCGCCGGCCATGCCGACCTCGACGCCACCTTCTCCTTCAACTGCACCAACGCGGGTGCCGCCAAGTTCATCGACGTGAACCTGTTCGGCGCGTTCAAGGGCCTGCGCCAGATCGACTCGCAGATCGCCTCCGCGCAAGGCCAGTTCAAGCGCCAGCTGAAGCGCCCGGCCGGAGCGCAGGCCGCGCAGCCCGCCCGCCTGAGCTGGGGCAAGTAGCACGTGAGCACCACCCATCAGGCGGCGTCGGCAGCGGCGGCCGGCTCGCCCCTGCGCGTCGTGCTCGCCGCCGAGGCGCTGCGCTTCACCTGGCCCGGCGGCAAGACGCCGTGCATCGACATCGAGGCCTTTCGCATCGCGGCCGGCGAATCGGTGTTCCTGCACGGCCCGAGCGGCTGCGGCAAGAGCACGCTGCTGTCGCTGCTGGCCGGCGTGCTGGTGGCCGACGAAGGCCGCGTCATGCTGCTGGGCCACGACTGGTCCCAGCTCTCGGGCACCCAGCGCGACCGCAGCCGCGTGGCGCACGTGGGCTACATCTTCCAGCAGTTCAACCTGCTGCCCTACCTGAGCGTGCTCGACAACGTGCTGCTGCCCTGCCGCTTCTCGGCCCGGCGTGAAGCGCAGGCCTCGCGCAACGGCAACTCGCGCGCGGAGGCCGAACACCTGCTCGACCAGATGGGCCTGGACCGCAACCTGTGGAAGCGCCAGGCGCTGCAGCTTTCCGTGGGCCAGCAGCAGCGCGTGGCCGCGGCGCGCGCGCTCATCGGCCAGCCCGAGGTGGTGATTGCCGACGAACCCACCTCCGCGCTCGACGAGGACCGGCGCGAAGCCTTCCTCGACGTGCTGCTCACGGCCTGCGTGGAAAACCACAGCGCGCTGGTGTTCGTGAGCCACGACCAGCGCATTGCGCAGCGCTTCGCGCGGCACGTGCTGCTGCCCGAGATCAACCGCGCAGCGACCAGCGCCATGGCGGTGGACGCATGAAGGCGCTTTTCTCCATTGCCTGGCGCAGTGCCTGGAACCGCCGCTTCACGCTCGCGCTCACGGTGTTCTCCATCGCGCTGTCGACCTTCCTGCTGCTGGGCGTGGAGCGCATCCGCACCGAGCTGCGCGAGAACTTCGCGTCGTCCGTCTCGGGCACCGACCTGATCGTAGGGGCGCGCACCGGCTCCACGCAACTGCTGCTGTACTCGGTGTTCCGCATCGGCGCGGCCACCAACAATATCTCCTGGAAGAGCGTGCAGGCGCTGCAGGCGCACCCCGGTGTCGACTGGGTGGTGCCGCTGTCGCTGGGCGACTCGCACCGCGGCTTTGCGGTGCTGGCCACGTCCACCGACTACTTCACGCGCTTTCGCTACGGCGACAGGCAACTGCTGAAGATGCGCGAGGGCAAGCCCTTCAGCGAACTGTTCGACGCCGTGGTCGGCGCCGAGGTGGCCGACAAGCTCGGCTACCACGTGGGCCAGAAGATCACGCTCGCGCACGGCAGCGGCGAGCTCAACGTGGCCGAGCATGCCGACAAGCCCTTCACCGTGGTCGGCGTGCTCGCGCGCACCGGCACGCCGGTCGACCGCACGGTGCACATCGGCCTGGCGGCCATGGAAGCCATCCACCTCGAATGGGTGGGCGGCGCGCCCATGCCGGGCGTGCACATTCCGGCCGAGCAGGTGCGCAAGTTCGACCTCACGCCCAAGAACGTGACGGCCGCGCTGGTGGGCCTGAAGAACCGCGCGGCCGTGTTCGGCGTGCAGCGCTGGATCTCCACCTACACCGGCGAGCCGCTCATGGCCATCCTGCCCGGCGTGGCGCTCGACGAGCTGTGGAGCGTGATCGGCATCGGCGAGAACGCGCTGCTGCTCATGTCGGCGCTGGTGGCGCTGGTGAGCCTCGCGGGGTTGGTGTCGGTGGTGATGGCGGGGCTGAACGAACGCCGCCGCGAGCTCGCCGTGTTGCGCGCCGTGGGCGCCGGCCTGCGCCACGTGCTGGCCCTGCTGGCGCTCGAAGGCGCGATGGTCACCGTGCTGGGCGTGGCCTTCGGCCTGGTGATGGCGGTGCTGGGCATCGCCCTGCTCTCGCCATGGCTGCAGGCGCAGTTCGGGCTGACACTGAGCCTGTCCGAACCTACACTGAACGAATGGCTGCTGATGGCAAGCCTGCTGGTCGCCGGCTGGTTGGCAAGCCTGCTGCCCGGCATCCGCGCCTACCGCCTCTCCCTTGCCGACGGCCTCTCACCGAGAATCTGAACCATGCCTATCGCCAACGCAACGACCTCCAAGGCCTTCCTGCGGCTTTCCATGCTGATCGCCGGCGCCGGCCTCGCGGCCGCCGCCTGGTCGGCCGAGCCCGCCGCCAAGGACACCACCGCCACCAACCCGCTCGGCGGCAAGGCAGCGCCGCCGGCCGCCGCCAAGGCCACGCCGGGCCAGCCGCGCCAGATCACCTGGGAAGAACTGGTGCCCAAGGACTGGGACCCGGCCAAGGAGTTCAAGGGCCTCGACCTGGGCGCGCTCGACGACGGCGACCCCAAGGCCAACGAGCTGCTCATGAAGATGCAGGAGGTGTCGAACAACGCACCGACCAACCCCTCGATGAACGGCGTGGAAGTGAAGATCCCCGGCTTCATCGTGCCGCTCGAGGAAGCCAAGGGCGAGGTCACCGAGTTCCTGCTGGTGCCCTACTTCGGCGCCTGCATCCACACGCCGCCGCCGCCGGCCAACCAGATCCTGCACGTGGTGCCGCAGAAGGGCGCCAAGTTCCGCGCCATGGACACCGTGTGGGTCACCGGCAAGCTGCAGACGCTGCGCAACGACTCCATGATGGGCGTGAGCGGCTACCACGTGAGCGCCACCAACGTCACCAAGTACACGGGCGGCGCCAAGTAAGGGACCGCTCGCGTGAGCCGGGTGGCCCGCGGCCTCCCGGCCGTGTGGTTCTGCGCCGACAGGCTTGACGGCGCGCCACCGACACAGACCGTTGCATCCGCGGCGCAGGCTTTGTCATCGCCTGTTGCCGCGCGCCGTTGAAAGAGTTCCGGGCACGACACCGGTGTTCTCATGGAACTCGAGATGACAAACAACAACCTCGCCCCGCGACTGCTGACGATCTCGCTGTGCATCGGCGCACTCGTTCTCGCAGGCTGCGACAAGACCCCTGTCACGCCCAGCCAGCCGGTCGTGGCCGGCGATCCGGCGACCGGCATCCCCGCGCCTTCGGTGCCGCAGACGCCCGCGGCAGCCGCGCCGGCCGCAGCGGTGCCAGCCGCCTACACGCCGCCTGCCGCCGAACAGCTCTACCAGATGGTCGCGCCCATCGCGCTGTACCCCGACAAGCTGGTGGCACAGATCCTGGCCAGCGCCACCTACCCCGAGCAGATCACCGCCGCGCACGCGTGGCTCGGCCAGAACCGCAGCCTCAAGGCCGGTCCGCTGGCCGATGCGGCCAACCAGCAGCAGTGGGACCCGAGCGTGAAGTCGCTCACCGCCTTCCGCCCCGTCGTGGACCAGCTGGCTGGCAACATCCCGTGGACCACGGCGCTCGGCGAGGCCTACTACAACGACCCGGCCGACGTGATGAACGCGATCCAGGTCATGCGCCAGCGCGCCGCCAAGGCCGGCCGCCTGAAGAACAACGACAAGCTGCGCGTGGCCAGCGCCGCCACGCCGCGCAACTACGTGCCCGCACCGGACATGCAGGCGATGTACGGCGGTCCGGCCGTGATCGAGGCGCCGCAGGAGCTCATCACCATCGAGCCCGTGCAGCCCGACGTGGTGTACGTGCCGGCCTATGACCCGCAGGTGATCTACGGTGCGCCGGAGCCGGTGTACCCGGGCTATGCGTACGCGCCGCCGGTGGAAGTGGCACCGGGCTACAGCGGCGGCCAGCTGGCCGCGGCCGGCGTGCTCGCCTTCGGCGCCGGCGTGGTGGTCGGCAGCGCGCTCGAGCGGCACGGCTGGGGCTGGAATTCCTGGAACGTGAACTGGGGCGCGCCGCGGGCCCGCGGGCGCGACCGCGACCGTGGCGCACCGCCGCCGCAGGCCTTCGCGCGGCCCGCCGTCGTCTACAACAACAGCACCTACATTTCGCGCTCGACCACCGTGGTCAACAACGTGAACGTGCGCAACCCGAACATCAACAACGGTGGCGGTCGCGGCGGTGTGCCGCCCAACTTCGCGGCGGGGCCGGCCTTCGCGCAGCAACAACAGGCGCAGCAGGCACAACAGCAGCAGGCCATGCTCGCGCAGCAGCAGCAACAACAGCGCCAGCAACAGCAGGCCGCGATGGCACAGCAACAGGCCCAGGCACAGGCTCAGCAACAACAAGCCCAGCAGCGCGCGCAGCAGCAAGCCCAGCAACAACAGGCACAGCAACAGCAAGCCCGTCAGTTGCAGGCGCAGCAGCAACAGGCGCGCGACCAGCAGCAGCAAGCGCGGCAACAGCAGGAGCAGCAACGCCGCCAGCAGATGCAGCAAGCCCAGCAGGCGCAACAACAGGCCCAGCAGCAGGCACGCGGCGGCAACCCGCCGGGGCTGCAACAGCAGCAACAGCAAGACCCGCAGCGCCGCCAGCAGCTGCAGCAGGCCCAGCAAGCACAACAGGCCCAACAGCAGGTGCAGCAACAGGCGCGCGGCGGCAATCCGCAAGGACCGCAACAGCAGCAACAACAGCAACTTGCCCAGCAACAGCAACGCCAGCAGCAGCAGGCCCAGCAAGCCCAGCAGCAGGAGCAGCAACGGACCCAGGCCGAGCAGTCACGGCGCCAGCAACAGCAGCAACAGGCAGCCCAGAACCAGGCGCAACAGCAGCAAGCCCAGCAGCAGGCCCAGCAACGCGCGCAGCAACAGGCGCAACAGCAACAACAGCAGGTCCAGCGCCAGCAACAGCAGCAGCAAGCGCAACAACAGGAGGCGCAGAACCAGGCTCGGCAGCAGCAACAGGCGCAGCAGGAGCAGATGCGCCGCCAGCAACAGGCTCAACAGCAGGCACAGCAGCAGCAAGCCCAGCAACAGCAGGCGCAGCAAGCGGCGGCAGCCCAGCAGCAGGCCGCCCGGGCTCAGCAACAACAGCAGCAACAGCAACAGGCGATGCAGCAGCAGCGCCAACAGCAGATGCAGCAACAACAGCAGATGCAACAAGCCCGCGCACAGCAGCAGGCCCAACAAGCACAACAGGCCCAACAGGCCCAACAGCAGCAGCACCAGCAACAACAAGCTCAGCAGCAGCAGGCCCAGCAGCAACAGCGGGCGGCCGCGGTGGCGGCAGCCGCGCAACGCCAGCGTCCGCCCCGCCCCGGCGAGCCCGGACAGCAGCCCTGACGTTGCGCTGTCAGCGAGCGGTCAACCGAACGCTCAGCGCTTGACGCGCGCCGTGCCCTTCTTCGCCGCGACAGGTGCAGGGGCCGGCGCAGAGACCGGCGGGGTCTTGCGCCTGCGCGAGACCACCGGTGCAGGTGCCGGCGTCATCATCGGTGCCTCGCGCGCCGACTTCATGTGCCCGCTCTCGCCAATCGTCATGCCCACGATGCGCGCCAGCTGCCGGCTCACGCTCACATAGGCATGGCCGAGCCGGCTGTCGAAGTACAGCGAGTCGCCGCGCCCGAGGCGCACCACCTCGCCGTTGTCGAAGTGCACGTCGATCTCGCCTGAGAGCACATAGGCGAACTCCTCGCCCGCGTGCCGCACGAAATCCTCGGGCCCGTGAACCTCGCGCGCGTGCACCGTGCCGACGATCGGGCTCATCTGCTTGCCCGCCGCCGTGGTGCCCAGGAACTCGTAGGCAATGGCCAGCCCGCGGTACACCACGCCCTTGCCCGCCCGCGTGACCACCGGCCCGTCGAGCTGCGCGGGCTTGACGCCAGCGCCCGCGAACATGGCGTTCATGTCCATGTCGAGCGCACTGCCCAGCGCGGTGAAGTTCTCGTAGCCCAGCGCGAGCTGGCCGCGCTCCGCGCGCGAGATGGTGGTGATCGACACGCCCGAGCGTTCGGCCAGCTGCGCCAGCGTCCAGCCGAAACGCTTGCGCGCGGTGCGCAGCCGATGGCCGAAAGTGGTGCGGTCCAGGGTGGGAGGCTGCTCCCTGGGCCTGGCTGCCGGCTTGTTCCCTGTGTGTGGATTCACGCGCGTCTTTCTCTTGTGATGCAGGCAGATTCTGCCAGCCCCGCCGCGCGCCATCCATGCCAACCCGGGTGACGCGGGCCCGGAAGTTGCGTATACGCAAATTGCGTGAACGCAAATTTCACCGATACGGTGCGCCATGGTTTCCCCTTGGTGGGGTTCTTTTTATTTGCGTATCCGCAAATTTGTTCCTACACTTTTCGCCGATGACATCTTCCACACCCACTCCTGTCGCGGCCGATTTCCTGATCATCGGCGGCGGCATTGCCGGGGCCTCGGCGGCCCACTGGCTGGCACCGCATGCCCGCGTGATCCTGCTGGAGCGCGAATCGCAGCCCGGCTACCACTCCACCGGCCGCTCGGCCGCCCTCTTCATGGAAAGCTACGGCACGGCGCAGGTGCGCGCCCTTACCATGGCCAGCCGCGCCTTCCTCGAACACCCGCCCGAAGGCTTCTGCGAGCACCCGCTGCTCACGCCGCGCGGCGCGATGATGGTCGCGGGCGCCGAGCACATGGCCGAGCTCGAAGCCCACTGGGAGGTGCTGCGCGCCATGGACACCGGCGCCTCGCGCCTGAGCGGCGAGCAGGCCCGCGAGAGGGTGCCGGTGCTGCGCCCCGACCAGGTGCTGGGCGCCGTGTACGAGCCCGACGCCGCCGACATGGACGTGCACGCCATCCACCAGGGCTACCTGCGCGGCATGCGGCGCGCCGGCGGCCAGCTGGTGTGCGATGCGGGCGTGACCTCCATCGAGCGCGTGGGCGAACGCTGGCGCGTGGAGGCCGGCGGCAACGTGTACGAGGCGCCGGTGGTGCTCAACGCGGCGGGCGCCTGGGTCGACACCGTCGCGCAGCTGGCCGGCGTGCCGCCGCTGGGCATCGAGCCGCGCCGCCGCTCGGCCTTCATCTTCGCGCCGCCCGAAGGCGCGAACGGCAAGGCCGACGAAAGCGTGGCGCGCTGGCCCATGGTGTTCGGCGCCGACGAGGGCTGGTACATCAAGCCCGACGCCGGCATGCTGCTCGGCTCGCCCGCCAACGCCGACCCGGTCGAGCCGCAGGACATCCAGCCCGAAGAGCTCGACATCGCCATCGCCATGCACCGCATCGAGGAGGCGACCACGCTCAGCATCCGCCGCCCCACGCGCACCTGGGCCGGCCTGCGCTCCTTCGTGCCCGACGGCGACCTCGTGGGCGGCTTCGAGCCCGGCGTGCCCGGCTTCTTCTGGGTGGCGGCGCAAGGCGGCTACGGCATCCAGACCTCGGCCGCCATGGGCGAGGCCTGCGCCGCACTCGCGCGCGGGCTGCCGCTGCCCGAGCGCATCGCGTCGTTCGGGCTCACGGCCGAGATGCTGGGCCCGCAGCGCTTGCGCGCGGCCAAGGCCGACTGATACAGCAGCTACGGCTGATGCGCCCGCTACCCGTCCCCAAGAACAACCCTTCCTCACGAGTCCCCACCATGCGTGTCTTCAGTGCCTCCCTCGCCACCGAAACCAACACCTTCGGCCCGATGCCCACGGGCATCGCCTCCTTCCAGGACCGCGGCTACTTCCCCGCCGGCCAGCACCCCGATGCGCTCACGCTGTACTCGGGCCCGCTGTGGGCGGCGCGCATCCGCGGCAAGGAAAAGGGCTGGACGCTGCTCGAAGGCATGGTGGCCGGCGCGCAGCCCAGCGGCACCACCACGCGCCACGCCTACGAGACGCTGCGCGAGGAAATGCTGAACGACCTGCGCGCCGCGCTGCCGGTGGACATGGTGCTGCTCGGCCTGCACGGCGCGATGGTGGCCGACGGCTACGACGACTGCGAAGGCGACATGCTGCAACGCGTGCGCCAGATCGTCGGGCCCGGCGTGGTGATCGGCGCGGAGCTCGACCCGCACAACCACCTCACGCCCGCGATGGTGGACAACGCCGACGTGATGATCTCCTTCAAGGAGTACCCGCACACCGACATCCTGGAGCGCGGGCTGGAGCTGGTCGACATCTGCGCGGCGGCGGTCGAGGGCAAGGTCAAGCCGGTGGCGGCGGTGGTCGACTGCGACATGATCGTCACGGTGCACACCTCGCGCGAGCCGGCGCGCGGCTTCGTGGAGCGCATGCAGTCGCTCGAAGGAAAGGACGGCGTGCTGACCGTCTCGCTCACGCACGGTTTCTCTTGGGGCGACGTGCCCGAGATGGGCACCAAGGTGCTGGTCTACACCGACGGCGACCAGGCCAAGGCCGACGCGCTGGCACGCCAGCTGGCCGACGAGGTCATCGCCATGCGCGACGGCCTCACGGTGAACTACCCCGGCATCGACGCCTCGCTCGACGAGGCGCTGGCCTTCGACGGCGGCCCCGTGGTGCTGGCCGATGGCGCCGACAACCCCGGCGGTGGCGCGGCGAGCGACTCCACCTTCATCCTGAAACGCATGCTGGAGCGCGGCATCGGCAACGCGGCGCTCGGACCGATGTGGGATCCGATCGCGGTGCGCATCGCCTTCGACGCGGGCGTGGGTGCGCGGCTGCAGATGCGCATCGGCGGCAAGATCAGCCCGCTGTCAGGTGACCCGCTGGACCTCGACTGCACGGTGAAGGCGCTGAAGCACGACCTGGTGATGACGGGCCTGTCGAACACGCCCATTCCCATGGGCGACTGCGCGCTCGTGGAGGTCGGCGGCATCGACATCGTGCTGATCACGCGGCGCAACCAGGCCATGGGCACCGACATGTTCACGCAGCTGAGCTGCGACCTGGCCACGAAGAAGATCGTGGTCGTGAAGTCTTCGCAGCATTTCTATGCGTCGTATTCGAAGGTGGCCAAACACGTCATCTACGCGGGCGCGCCCGGCGCCGTGACGCTCGACCTGAACACGCTGCCCTACCGCAAGGCACGCCTGCCCAAGTGGCCGATCGGCGCCGCGGCCTGAGCGCCTTCCTTCTTTTCTTCTTGCCCCTTTCCTGACTTTCTTTCGCCCCCACCGACCGGAGAACCGACGATGAAACGACGAACGCTTGCCGCCCTCGCTGCCCTGGCCATTTCAGGCGCCTTTGCCGCGGGCCTTCCCGCGCTCGCCCAGACACCGCCCAAGACCCTGAAGGTGGTGGCGCATGCCGACCTGAAGATCCTCGACCCGACCTTCACCACGGCCTACATCTCGCGCAACTTCGGCTACATGGTGTACGACACCCTGTTCGCACAGGACGCCACGGGCAAGCCGCAGCCGCAGATGGTCGAGAAGTACACCACCTCGAAAGACGGCAAGCAGTGGAGCTTCACGCTGCGACCGGGACTGAAGTTTTCCGATGGCAGCGCCGTCACCTCCGCCGACGCCGTGGCCTCGCTGCAGCGCTGGGCCGCGCGCGACAGCCTGGGCCGCGCCATGACGGCCGTCGGCGCCGAGTGGAAGGCCACCGACGCGCGCAGCTTCACGCTCACGCTGAACGAGCCCTTCGGCATGGTGCTCGACGCGCTGGCCAAGCCCTCGGGCTTTCCGCCGGTGGTGCTGCCCGAGCGCCTGGCCAAGATGCCGGCCACCGCGCCGCTGCCCGAAGTGCTGGGCTCCGGCCCCTTCATCTTCAAGCGCGACGAATGGGTGCCGGGCAACAAGACGGTGTTCGTGCGCAACCCCAACTACGTGCCGCGCAGCGAGCCGCCGAGCGGCCTGGCCGGCAGCAAGAAGACCAGCTTCGACCGTGTCGAATGGCTCTACCTGCCCGACGCCAACAGCGCCGTGTCCGCGCTCAAGCGCGGCGAGGTCGACTTCATCGAGCAGCTGCCGCCCGACTACATTGCGCCGCTGCGCGCCGACACCAACATCAAGATCGGCTCGGGCGGCGCCTACCAGGCCTTCCTGGTGATGAACCAGCTGCACGCGCCCTTCGACAACCCGAAGGTTCGCCAGGCGCTGATGCAGGCCGTGAACCAGGAACGCTTCGTGGCCGCCATGGGCTTCCCGCTGGACATGCGCATGGCCTACTGCGCCACCTACTTCATCTGCGGCAGCCCCAACGACACCTCCGCCGGCGCCGAGCCCTACCGCAAGGCCGACGTGGCCAAGGCCAAGAAGATGCTGGCCGACGCCGGCTACAAAGGCGAGAAGGTGGTGCTGATGGTGCCCAGCGACGTGCCCTACCTCAACGCCGAGGCGCTGATGGCCGCGCAGACCATGAAGAGCATCGGCATCAACGTCGACGCGCAAAGCATGGACTGGGCCTCCATCGGCGCGCGCCGTGCCAAGCGCGACGCGGCCGACGCAGGCGGCTGGAACATGTACGTCACGGTGGCCGGCGAGTTCGACGCCAACTCGCCCATCGCCAACGCCTACCTGGGCGCGGCCTGCGGCAACACATTGCCCGGCTGGCCCTGCGACAAGCCGCTGGACGAGTTGCGCACCGCCTGGCTGAAAGAGACCGTGCCGGCCAAGCGCAAGGAACTGCTCGACGCCTTCCAGGCCCGCGCCTTCGAGGCCGTGCCGTACATCAACGCGGGCCAGTACTCGGCCGCGAACGCCGCGCGCTCGAACCTCAAGGGGCTGGACAAGCTCTGGGCCGGCATGCCCGTGTTCTGGGCGCTCGACAAGTAAGCCCGGCGAACGGCGCGCACAGGGCACCCCATGGGCTACATCGTTCGACGCTTTCTCTCCACGCTGCCGGTGATGGCGGTGGTGGCCGTGGTGGTGTTCCTGCTGATCCACCTCTCGCCGGGCGACCCGGCCGCGCTGATCGCGGGCGACCTCGCCACCACCGAGGACATCGACAAGCTGCGCGCCGCGCTCGGCCTGAACCTGCCGCTGTGGCAGCAGTTCACGCTGTGGCTGGGCAAGCTGCTCACCGGTGACCTGGGCACGTCCATCTTCACGCAGGTGCCGGTGGCGCAGTTGCTGGGGCAGCGGCTGGAGCCCACGGTGTCGATCGCGGCGCTCACCATGCTCATCACGCTGGTGGTGGCGGTGCCGCTGGGCACGCTCGCGGCCTACCGCGCGGGCAGCTGGATCGACCGGCTGGTGATGCTGTTCGCGGTGCTGGCCTTCTCGGTGCCGGTGTTCCTGGTCGGCTACCTGCTGGTCTACACCTTCGCGGTGCAGCTGCCGTGGTTTCCGGTGCAGGGCTACGCGCGCTTTGCCGACGGGCCGCTGCAGTGGCTGAATTCGCTGGTGCTGCCCTGCGTGAACCTGGCGCTGGTGTACATCGCGCTGGTGACCCGCATGACGCGCGCCACCGTGCTGGAGGTGCTGCACGAGGACTACATCCGCACCGCGCGCGCCAAGGGCCTGGGCGTGCTGCCGGTGCTCGGGCATGCGCTGCGCAACGCGGCCATTCCCATCGCCACCACCATCGGCGCGGGCATTGCGCTGCTGATCGGCGGCGTGGTCGTCACCGAGACGGTGTTCGCCATTCCGGGCGTGGGCCGGCTGGTGATCGACTCCGTGCAGCGCCACGACTACCCGGTGATCCAGAGCGTGCTGCTGCTGTCGGCGGGCGTGTACGTGCTGATCAACCTGCTGATCGACCTGAGCTACCGCCTGTTCGACCCGCGCATCCAGTACTGAGAGCCCCACGCCATGTCCACGGTACTTCCCTTGAACACCATGCCCGCTCCCGCCCCTGCATCCGCCGACACGGCCGCCGACGAAGCGCCCTTCGTGCCGCCGCGCTGGCGCTGGGTGCGCAAGCATCCGACGCTGATCATCGGCGCGCTGCTGCTCATCGCCGTGGCCGTGCTGTCGCTGGCCGCGCCGTGGATCGCCACGCACGACCCGCAGGACATCGACCCGCTCGCGCGCATGCAGCCGCCTTCGGGCGAACACTGGTTCGGCACCGACGCGCTGGGCCGCGACGTGTTCAGCCGCGCCGTGTGGGGCGGGCGCGTGTCGATGATCGTGGGCGCCGCGGTGGCCGTGCTGGCCACCTGCTTCGGCGTTGCGCTCGGGCTGGTGTCGGGCTTCGTGCGCTGGGCGGACGGGCCCATCATGCGGGTGATGGACGGCCTCATGGCCATCCCCGGCATCCTGCTGGCCATTGCGCTCATGGCCGTCACGCGCGCCAGCCTCGCCACGGTGATCGTCGCCATCACCGTGCCCGAGATTCCGCGCGTGGTGCGGCTGGTGCGCTCGCTGGCGCTCACGCTGCGCGAGCAGCTGTTCGTGGAGGCCGCGCACGCGGTGGGCACGCGGCTGCCGGCCATCCTGCTGCGCCACGTGCTGCCGAACATCGTGGCGCCGCTGGTGGTGCAGGCCACTTTCGTGGCGGCGGCCGCGGTGCTGACCGAGGCCGCGCTCTCGTTCCTGGGCGTGGGCGTGCCGTCGCAGACGCCGAGCTGGGGCAACATGATGGCCGAGGGCCGCAACTTCGTGACCGTGGCGTTCCACATCATCCTGTACCCGGGGCTGCTGCTGGCGGCCACGGTGCTGGCCATCAACCTGCTGGGCGACGGCCTGCGCGATGCGCTCGACCCGCGCCTGGCACGCCAACTGTGAGCAACGCGCCATGAGCATCACCATGTCCCACACCGCGCTCGCACCGGGCGAACCGCTGCTCGAAGTCGACAACCTGCGCACCCACTTCCACACGCTGGCGGGCGTGGTGCGCTCGGTCGACGGGGTTTCGTACACCGTGCGCGCGGGCCGCACGCTGGGCGTGGTCGGCGAATCGGGTTGCGGAAAGAGCGTGACGGCGCTGTCCATCCTGCGGCTGGTGCCCACGCCGCCGGGCCGCCACATGGGCGCCGTGCGCCTGCGCGGCGCCGACCTGATGCAGCTGAGCGAACGCGAGATGCGCCAGATTCGCGGCAACCGCATCTCCATGATCTTCCAGGAGCCGATGACCTCGCTGAACCCGGTGCTCACCGTGGGCCGGCAGATCGCCGAGACGGTGCAGTTGCACCAGAAAGCCAGCCGCGCCGACGCGATGAAGCGCGCGGTGGAAATGCTGCGCGTGGTGCAGATCCCCGAGCCCGAGCGCCGCGTGAACGAGTATCCGCACCAGCTGTCGGGCGGCATGCGCCAGCGCGTGATGATCGCGCTGGCCCTGGCCTGCAACCCCGAGGTGCTGATCGCCGACGAGCCCACCACCGCGCTGGACGTGACCATCCAGGCGCAGATCCTCGACCTCATCAAGCGGCTGCAGAAGGAGCTGGGCATGGGCGTGGTGATGATCACGCACGACTTGGGCGTGGTGGCCGAGAGCTGCGACCGCGTGGTGGTGATGTACGCCGGCAAGAAGGTGGAAGAAGCCGACGTGATCGACCTGTTCGACCGCCCCTTGCACCCCTACACCCGCGCGCTCATGGCCTCGATGCCCGCGATGAACACCGCGAGCACGCGGCTCACCGAGATACCGGGCCTGGTACCGGCCGCGCACGAGCTGGGCCGCGGCTGCGCCTTTGCGGCGCGCTGCGGCCATGCGCGCGAACGCTGCCGCACCGAGACGCCGCAGCTCTCGCAGCAAGGCAGCGACCACGTGGTGGCCTGCTTTGCGGTCGAGGAACACTGGGAACAACCGGCCCGCGCCGAGGAGATGGCCGCATGACGACGACCGCCGAAACCGCAGCGCCCCTGCTGCAGGTGCGCAACCTGCGCAAGCACTACACCTCGCCCAAGCGCTGGCTCGCCAAGGCGAAGCCGCCGATCCAGGCGGTCGACGGCGTGTCGTTCTCGGTGGCGCGCGGCGAAACGCTGTCGCTGGTGGGCGAGTCGGGCTGCGGCAAGACGACCACGGCGAAGTCGGTGCTGCGGCTGGTGGAGCCCAGCGCGGGCTCGGTGCGGCTCGAAGGCGAGGAGTTGCTGTCGCTCTCGGCCGAAAAGATGCGCCTGCGCCGGCGCGACCTGCAGATCATTTTCCAGGACCCGTATGCCTCGCTGAATCCGCGCCTCACGGCGGGCGACATCGTGGCGGAGCCGTTGCGCAACTTCGGCATGGGCGCGGCGGCCGAACGGCGCGAGCGCGTGCAGTGGTTGTTCTCGCGGGTCGGGCTGCGGCCTGAAGCGGCGAAGAAGTTTCCGCACGAGTTCTCGGGCGGCCAGCGGCAGCGGCTGGGCATTGCGCGCGCGCTGGCATTGAACCCCAAGCTCATCGTGTGCGACGAGCCCGTGTCCGCGCTGGATGTGTCGGTGCAGGCGCAGGTGGTCAACCTGTTGATGGACCTGCAGGCCGAACTGGGCATTGCCTACCTGTTCGTGGCGCACGACCTGGCGGTGGTGCGGCACATCAGCCATCGCGTGGCGGTGATGTACCTGGGCCACATCGTGGAGGTGGCCGACCGCGACACGCTGTTCTCCGCGCCGCTGCATCCGTACACCGAGATCCTGCTGTCGGCCGTGCCGGTGCCCAACCCGCGCACGCCCGCGCGGCGCATGTTGCTGCAGGGCGATCCGCCGAGCCCGGCCAATCCGCCTTCGGGGTGCCGCTTTCATACGCGTTGCCCTATGGCGCAGGCTGTGTGCAAGGAGCAGGTGCCTGAGCTGGGAGAACGCACTTCTTCTTCCAGTGGCGGTCATTGGGTTGCTTGCCACTTTCGATGAGATGAAACGCGGCTGTTCAGGGTGCGCTCACGCCGACGGGGTGGGCGTTATCCGGAGCAGTTGTTGATCGGGCGAGCACTCAGAGCGTGCCCTCGTGCACAGGGCATCGGGTGCTCACCGCAGCGAAATAAAGGAGGAGCGAAGCGGGGGACATTCGCGGAGGGGAGTACCCGGTGGCCTGTGCACGCGCCCTGAACAACAGCGCCAAGAACGACAGCGCCAAGAACGACAGCAAACAAACAACATCGCCTGAAAAACTGAAAGGACAGAAATGAACGAACCAGTCCCCCACTACGACCTGCTGATCCACGGCGGCACCGTCATCGACGGCACCAAGGCGCCGCGCTTCGACGCCGACGTAGGCATCGTCGACGGCCGCATTGCCGCCATCGGCAACCTCACAGGCCACACAGCCGAACAGACGATCGACGCCACCGGCCGCATCGTCGCGCCCGGCTTCATCGACTCGCACACCCACGACGACCAGGCGGTGCTGTCGCAAGCGCAAATGCCGTTCAAGGTGTCGCAGGGCGTGACGACAGTGGTGGCCGGCAACTGCGGCATCAGCGCCGCGCCGCTGCGCATCGACATGGAACTGCCCATGCCACTGAGCCTGCTCGAATCGCCAGCGGAAGGCCGCTTCACGAGCTTTGCCGCGTACCTCGACGCGCTGCGCGCCACGCCGTCATCGGTGAACGTGGCGGCGATGGTGGGCCACTCGACACTGCGCGCCGTGGTCATGAGCGACCTCGACCGCCCCGCGAACGACACCGAGATTGTCGCCATGCAGGCGCTGGTCGAAGAAGCCATGCAGGCCGGTGCCATTGGCATGTCGACCGGCACGTTCTATCCGCCGGCCGTGAAAGCCACGACCGAGGAAATCATCGAGGTCGGCCGCCCGCTCAGCGCGCGCAAGGCGCTGTACGTGACACACATGCGCGACGAAAGCGACCGCGTGATGGAGTCGCTGGAAGAAACCTTCCAGATCGGCCGCGCGCTCGACATTCCGGTGGTGGTGTCGCACCACAAGGTGCAGAACACGCAGAACTTCGGCAAAACCAAGGTCACGCTGCCCTTCATCCAGGAGGCGATGAAGCACCAGTGCATCGGGCTGGACTGCTACCCGTACACGGCCGGCTCCACCATGATCCGCACCGACCGCGGAATGATGGAAGGCCGCGTGCTCATCGCCTCCAGCGTGCCGCACCCCGAATGCGCCGGGCGCGACCTGAAGGACATCGCGGCCGAATGGGGCGTGTCGGGCGAAGAAGCGGCCCAGCGGCTGCAGCCCGGCAGCGCGATCTATTTCATGATGGACGAGGACGACGTGCAACGCATCCTCGCGTTCGACGAAACCATGATCGGCTCCGACGGCATTCCGCTGGGCGACAAGCCGCACCCGCGCCTGTGGGGCACCTTCCCGCGCGTGCTGGGCCACTACAGCCGCGACGTGGGGCTGTTCCCGCTGGAAACGGCCGTCTGGAAGATGACCGGCCTGACCGCCCGCAATTTCGGCCTGCATGAACGCGGCACGCTGAAGCCCGGCCACCACGCCGACGTGGTGATCTTCAACGCCGCGACGGTGCGCGACACCGCCAACTACGACACGCCGACGCAGCCGGCCGAAGGCATCGACGCGGTGATCGTGAACGGCGCGGTGACCTGGCGCCACGGCACGCACAGCGGCGCGCGCAACGGGCAGGTGATCACGCGGCGGGAACCCGCCTGAAGCAGGCGCAATGCCGCCTACGCGCCTACGACCAGTCGGCGGCATTGCGCAGGCGAATGCCGCTGGCGTGCACCGATGAGTTCCACGCGGGCTTGAGGGGACGCAGGGACTCCACCACCCTCAGCTCGGTCCGGCACGCCGCAAGCTCGGCTTTCAAGTCGGTGATCCGGGTCGCCCGGCTCGGCACGACGGTGGCCGACGAGACCCACATGCCCACATCGTCGATGTCCTGAAAACCGTCGAGGGGAAGCTCGTAGCGAGTGAGCGTCTCGCGCTCGATGCGCTGCAGCCAAGACGTCTCGATGTACGCAACGGCAGAAGTGCCGGGCGGCGTGTCGCCCAGCCATGTCTGCCGATCGGCCGCGGTCGTGCAGTCGCGCGCCCACAGCACGATGCGCGGGCACTCCCGGGGGAAGAGATAGAGCCGCTGATGGTCCTCGGCAATCGCCCAGACCAGGGGACCGTTGAGCCATTGCATGCCCGGGGGTCGCAAGGCGGGTGTTCGTACCGGGCGAGGCACGAAGCAGTCGATGTCAGCGTTGTCGCTGAAGTGAAACAGGCGCATGCCGCAGCGTAACCGCGGCGGGCTGACAGGCTGGCAGGCAGACCTGCAGCGCGACGTTCAGTCCGGTGCGTTCATGACCCGGTCGAACTCCTCGTCGGCCGGCACGTTGTCGGCGTCGAGCTCGCTCGCGTCCGTCAGGTCGATGCCTGTTTCCTCGGACAGGTCGTCGGACACGTCGCTGTCCGGTTCTTCGAAATCATCGGCGGGCGTGTTGTCCTCTTCGTCCTCGGCGGACGAAGCGGCTCGTGCGGTGGCGTCGATGTTGTTCATGATCGGTTCCTCGGCTGATTTCTGACAGGCCCCCTATGGTGCGCCTGTTTCAGCCGCCGCGGCTCATCCGGCACGCAGCGTCGGTGTCGGAAAGTTTCCCGCCGCCCTCGCGATCCGCCTTCAGTCCTTGTGCACGTGGCCGGGTTCGCCGTGCCCGGGGTCGTCATGGTCGTGGGCGTGCTCGCTGTGCGCGGCGCCTTCGTGACCGTGGTCGTGCCCGTGTTCACCGTGCGCCAGGCGGCTCACGCCCGTGACCAGCACGATGCCGGCGGCCAGCCAAATGATCTGCGCGGCCGTCTGGCGCGCGGGCAGGCGCTTTTGCAGCTGCGGAATCAGGTCGGCCAGCGCCACGTAGACAAAACTGCTGCCGGCCAGCACCAGGAAGTACGGCAGCCAGCTGTGCAGCTGGTCGACCAGCCACCAGCCCACGATGCCGCCCAGCGCGGTCATGGTGCCGGCAAGCGACACCTTCACCAGCGCGGCGCGCTGGTTGGCCGAGCTCTGGCGCAGCACGACGAGGTCGCCGATGTGGTGCGGAATTTCGTGCGCCAGCACGGCCAGCGCGGCCACCAGGCCCAGGCGCATGTCGGCGGTGAAGGCCGAGGCGATGAGGATGCCGTCGCCGAAGCAGTGCACGCTGTCGCCGGTGAGCACGGCCCAGCCGCCGGTGCGGGGGGCGGGATCGTGCGCGTGGACATGGCCGTGGCCATGGTCTTTGCCATGCTCATGTCCGTGGTGCTCGTGCGCGTCGCCGTGGTGGTGCTCGTGCCCGTGGTGCCACAGCTCGGCCTTGTCGAGCAGGAAGAAGAACACCAGCCCGAACAGCAGCACGCCGAACAGCAATGCGGGCTCGATGCGGCTTTCGAAGGCCTCGGGCAAGAGGTGCATGAAGGCGGTGGCCAGCAGCGCGCCGGCCGCCAGGCTCAGCAGGTGCTGCGGGTTCACGCCGCCCGAGCCGCTGCGCACGCCCACCTTCAACAGGAGGGCCGCGAGCCAGACGCTGCCGATGCCGGAGACCAGGGTCGCCGCGATGATGACTATCAAATTCATAGCTGCTTGCGCAAGAGGGACGGCCGTCGAGACGGTTTCAGGGCCGTTGCCCGTTCATAAAAAGAGAAAAGGCCGTCATGGGACGGCCTTCGGCGGGGGTGTGGCTGCGAGGCGCCGCGGTCAGGCGACGCCATTGGCTTTGAACCAGGCCGTGGCGCGTTGCCAGCCGTCGTCCGCCGCGCTCTTGACATAGCTGGGGCGGTAGTCGGCATGGAATGCGTGGCCTGCTTCGGGGTACACGACGAAGCTCGATGCCTTGGCCGCCGGAGTCCCATTGGCCAGAGCAGCTTTCATCTTATCAACCGTGTCAAGGGGGATGCCCTGGTCTTTTCCGCCGTACAGCCCGAGCACCGGCGCCTGCAGGTTGGCGGCCACGTCGACGGGGTGTTTCGGGGTCAGTGCGCTGGCCGTGCCGACCAGCCGGCCGTACCAGGCCACGCCCGCCTTGACCTTGCCGGTGGCCGCGTACAGCCACACGATGCGCCCGCCCCAGCAGAAGCCGGTGATGCCGGCCTTGGCGGTGTCGCCGCCGTTGGCCCTGGCATAGGCCAGCGCGCCGTCGAGGTCGGCCATGACCTGCGCGTCGGGCACCTTGCTGACGATGTCGGCCTGCAGCTTCGGAATGTCGGTGTAGCCGCGCGGGTCGCCCTGGCGCGCATACAGCTCGGGCGCGATGGCCAGGTAGCCGAGCTGGGCGAAGCGGCGGCAGATGTCGGCGATGTATTCGTGCACGCCGAAGATCTCCTGGGTCACCAGGATCACCGGCAGGCCGGTCTTGCCCGCGGGCGCGGCCGCATAGGCGGGCACCTCGAAGCCGCCCACGGTGTATTTGATGGGGCCGGCCTTCAGGCCTTCGGTCGAGGTGGCGATGGCGGTCTGCGCGGCCACCGGCAGCACGGCCGCCGCGTAGCCCACGCCGATGGCGGCCTTCAGCGCGGTGCGTCGCGTGGCGCCCTGCTCCGTGCTGTCGCCGGGGCGCAGCGAATCGAAGTCGGAACGGCGGTCGTCGAGGGACATGGATGAGGCTCCAGTTGAGTCGTCGGACAAGGGGCGTTGCGCTGAAAAACGCACGCCGCAATGTAGGCCAAATCAGCCGGTGGCTCCATGTCCCGAAATTCGGTGGGGTTGGTCCGGGCCTCGGACCACGCGGACCGCGCGGACCGCGGCCCCCTGGAACATTCAGTCCGCCCGGTACGCGCGGCGTGCCAGCGCGGCGGCCAGCACCTGCGCCGGGTCGATCAGGTCCAACCCCGCCACGGCGAGCGAGCCCTGCAGGCCCAGCGGCACCTCGGTGCAGCCCATGATGATGGTGACGGGGCCATGCCGCTCGGCGAGCCGCAGCGCCACGTCGGAAAAGCACTGCTCGGCCAGCGGCATGTTGCCGGCCTTCACGCCTTCGAAGATGCCGCGCGTGATGGTGCGGCGTTCGTCGGCCAGCGGCACGTGGCAGCCCAGGCCGGCCTCGGCCAGCGCCTGCTCGTACAGGCGCACGCGGTAGGTGCCTTCCGTGGCCATGAGCGCCACGTCGCGCGCGCCCTGCTCGGCCAGCTGGCGCGCGGTTTCGCGCGCCATGTGCAGCAGCTCGACCTGCGGAAAGCGCGCCTGCAGGCTGCCATGCCAGGCATGCGCCGTGTTGCAGGCGATGGCCACGGCCCGGCTGCCCAGCGCGGCCAGCCGACCCAGCGCCTGCAGCATCGGCTCCAGCGGCTGGTGCGCGCCCTGCTCCGCCGACGCCAAGGCGTCGGTGCGGTCGGGCACCGGCACCTGCGCCAGCCAGTGCTCGGGAAAGGACTGGTCGCGCACCGGCTCGCCCCGCGCGCGCATCTGCTGCGCGCAGGCCTGCACGAAGAGCCGCACGAAGTCGGCGCCCGCCGCGGGGCCCATGCCCCCCAAGATGCCGACCACTTGCGTCACTGCGATGTCCTTTTCTTCAATGGCCCGCGATCAGGTCGCCGGCTTGTCGCTGAGTGCCTTGAGGTTCTGCTTCAGCTGCTCGCTCATGGGCAGGTTCAGGGGAACGTTCTTCGGCGGGATCGGCTGCATGAACCACTTGGTGTAGAGCTTCTCGAACTCGCCGCTCTTCATCATGGCGCTGAAGGTGTCGTCCACCAGCTTCTTGAAGGCCGGATCGTCCTTGGGCAGCATGCAGGCGTAGGGCTCGACCTGCAGCGACTCGCCCACCACTTCGTAGTCGGCCGGTGCCTTGGAGTTGGCGATCAGGCCGAACAGCAGGATGTCGTCCATGGCGAAGGCCACGGCGCGGTCGCTTTCCACCAGCAGGAACGAGTCGGCGTGGTCCTTGCCGAGCACGATGTCCATGCCGAGGTTCTTCTCGCTGTTGTACTTGCGCATGACCAGCGCGTTGGTGGTGCCGGTGGTGCTGGCCACGGTCTTCTTGGCAAGGTCGGCGTAGTCCTTGATCCTGGAAGACTTCTTCACCAGCAGGCGCGTGCCGGTATAGAAGTGGTTGATGGCGAAGGCCACGTCCTTGCCGCGCGCGGTGTTGTTGGTGGTCGAGCCGCACTCCAGGTCGACCGTGCCGTTGGTGATCAGCGGAATGCGGTTCTGCGAGGTTACGGCCATCAGCCCGACCTGCAGGTTGGGCTTGTTCAGCTTCTTCTTCACCGCCTCGACGACGGCGTTCGACAGCTCCACCGAGAACCCGATCGGCTTGTTGGGGCCGTCCAGGTAGCTGAAGGGCACGGACGACTCGCGGTAGGCGAGCGTGATCTTGCCGGACTCGGCGATCTTGGCCAGCGTGTCGGCGGCTTGTGCGGCCGGTGCCGTGAAGAGCACCGCGGCGGCCAGGGAAGCCATCAGGACGGAGAGTTTCATTCGAGCCTTCATTCGGTTGGATTGAACAGAAGGCCAGTGTAAGAAGGAGTGACACAAAGCGACAATTCCAAATGAACCCTGACCTATGCCCAAAGCTGATGGGTGGGGTTTCTTTTGGCATTTCCGCGGCGCGCCGGGCGCACCTACAGTCACGGCTGTCTTCTCAACCAACCGGAAAGTTGCCCCAATGCATGTGTGTGTGCTCGGTGCCGGCATCGTGGGCTTGGCCACCGCCTGGCAGCTCCAACGCGAGGGCCATCAGGTCACCGTGATCGACCGCGCCGCCCCCGGCGCGGGTGCGAGCGGCGGCAACGGCGCGCAGCTGAGCTACTCGTACGTGCAGCCGCTGGCCGATCCGTCGATCTGGACGCAGCTGCCCAAGCTGCTGCTCTCGCCCTCCTCGCCGCTCAAGCTGCGCCCGCAGCTCGACCCGCTGCAGTGGCGCTGGGGCATGGAATTTCTCGCGGCCTGCAACGCCCGGACCTCACGCGACACCACCGAGAAGCTGCTGGTGCTGGCCGCCTCGAGCCGCGCAGGGTTCGAGGCGATGCGCGCCGACATCGCGCCCGACTGCGACTTCTCCGCCACCGGCAAGCTGGTGCTGTACGCCAGCTCGGCGTCGCTGGAAGGCGCACGCGCGCAGCTCGAGCTGCAGCGCGCCCTGGGCAGCGAGCAGCGGCTGGTGACGCCCGACGAATGCATCGCCATCGAGCCCGCGCTTTCGAGCTACCGCGGCCAGATGGCCGGTGCGGTGTACACGCCGAGCGAGTGCGCGGCCGATTGCCTGAAGGTGTGCGCCGAGCTGATGCGTGCCCTGAGCGCGCGCGGCGTGCGCTTCATGCTGGGCGCCGACATCCATGGTTTCGCGCGCAGCGAGAACCGCATTGCGGCGGTGCGCACGAGCGAAGGCGACGTGCAGGCCGATGCCTTCGTGATGGCGCTGGGCTCGGCCTCGCACAAGCTGGGGCGCATGCTGGGCACGTACCTGCCGGTGTACCCGCTCAAGGGCTACAGCATCACGGTGGAGGTCGACCCCGCGCCCGGTGCCGCGCCGAGCGTGAGCGTGACCGACAGCGCGCGCAAGGTGGTGTTCGCGCGCATCGGCTCGCGCCTGCGCGTGGCCGGCATGGCGGAGCTGGTGGGACACGACGCGAGCATTCCGGCCGCACGCATCGAGACGCTCGCGGCCGCAACGCGCGCCGTGTTCCCGAACGCGAGCCGGCTGGAAGAACTGAGCCCGTGGACGGGCATGCGGCCCGCCACGCCGAAGGGCCTGCCGATCATCGGACGGCTGGAGAGCGCGCCGTCGAACATGCTGTTCAACACGGGCCACGGCGCGCTGGGGTTCACACTGGCCTTCGGGTCGGCGCTGAAGATCGCGCAGGCGCTGCAGGCCTGACGCGCCCACAGCGCATCGCGAGCGACAGCAGCACCACGCTCGACACCCCGCTGGCGACCGTGCACAGCGCGGGAACCCATCGCGTGAAACCCTCGGACGATTTCATGGCGAAGGCGAAGGCAATCTCGAGGATGCCGGCCACGCCGAGCATTGCCCATGCCCTCTGCGGCGAGCCGTTCAAGCCCGGACCGCGGCCACGGCCACGGCCGCTGCCGGCGTGACACGGAACGAGATGCCGAGCCGGTTGAAGGCGTTCATCAGGCCGATGGCGTACGTGAGGTCGGCCAATTCCTTGGCGCTGAACTCGGCCGCGGCGGCGTCGTAGTCGGCGTCGGGCACGCCGGTGTCCGAGACGCGCGTGACGCTCTCCGCCCAGGCGAGCGCCGCACGTTCGCGGCGGCTGAAGACCGCGCCGCCGTCTTGCCACACCGCCACCAGCACGAGCTTGTCCACCGCGAGGCCGCCCTTGAGCAGATCGCGCGAATGCATGTCGATGCAGTAGGCGCAGCCGTTGATCTGCGAGATGCGCAGGTACACGAGGTCGACCAGTTCCTTGGGCAGGCCGCTTTTCCGGAGGGCGAGGTATACGCCGCCGAAGGCCTTGTAGCCCTCGGGTGAGGCTTGGGTGTAGTCGATGCGATGGCTCATGGGAAGTCCTTGGATGCAGGGGTTGGAAAGGACTTCATCGTTCCGCGTCTTGGCCCAGTCCAGAAGAACCAAGAATGGGCTTTGTGCATGGGCCATCCGGCCGGGCGCTACAGCAGGCGCGCGATGCGCCGGCCGAGCGTCTCGGCCTCGGCCTGCGACGCGACGTTGGTGAAATTCAGCAGGATGGCCGGCGTGCCTTTCCTGCCCGTTGTCCAGTGCGACAGTGCCTCCGCGTACAGCCCGTCTTCACGCATGCGCGCCGCGAGCGCGCGGTCCGACTGGCGGCCCTGCAGCCGCAGGATGAGGTGCATGCCCCCGGGCTGCGGGTCGATGCGCACGTGCTTGCCCAGCGCGCTTTCCAGGCCCGCCGTGGTCGCGGCGCGGCGCTCGGCGTAGAGCTTGCGCATGCGCTGGATGTGGCGCGCGAAGTGGCCCTCGGTGATGAAGGCCGTGACGATCGCCTGCGTGAGCGCGGGGCTGCCGCCGACGAAGGCATGCAGGATCTGCTCGAAGCGCTCGACCTGCGCCGGCGGCACCACGAGGTAGGCCAGCCGGACGCTCGGAAACAGCACCTTGCTGAAGGTGCCCGCATAGAGCACCCGGCCGTCGCGGTCCAGGCTCTTCAAGGCCGGCAGCGGGCGGCTCACGTAGCGGTACTCGCCGTCGTAGTCGTCCTCGACGATCCATGCCTTGTTGCGCGCCGCCCAGTCCAGCAGCGCCGCGCGCCGGGGCAGCGACAGCGACACGCACAGCGGGCTCTGGTGCGCCGGCGTGACCACCGCGGCGCGCGCCTTCGGTGCCAGCCGGATGCCTTGCGCGACGTCCAGGCCCTGCGCGTCCACCGGCACCGCAACGGACTCGATCTGCATGTGCCCCAGCAGCTCCCGCGTGGGCGGGTAGCCCGGGTCTTCGAGCCACACGCGGTCGCCGGCCTTCAGCAAGGCAAGGCCGATCAGTTCCATGGTGTGGCGGTAGCCCGAGGTCACGAACACCTGCGACGGCGCGCAGTTGATGCCGCGCGACACCTGCAGGTAGGCGGCGATTTCCGCGCGCAGCATCGGCGCGCCGTAGACCGTGGGGTGCGTCATGTCGAGCGGCTGCATCGCGCGCACGCAGCGCGCGCCCAGCCGGGCCCAGATCTTCCGGGGGAACGCGTCCAGCGCGGGCAGCCCCATCTGGAACGGCCGGATCGAATCGGGGCGAAAGCTCATCGCGGCGTGGCCGCCCTCGGGCACAGGTGCGGGCCTGGCCACCGGCATGCGCGGCTTGAGGCCCGGCGTCACGATGGTCCCGGCCGGGCCGCGCGTCTGCGTGTAGCCCTCGGCGGCCAGCAGGGAGTAGGCGACCTCGACGGTGCCCCGCGCCAAGCCCAGTTCCTTCGCCAGCGCACGCGCGGCGGGAATGCGGTCGCCGGGCTTCAGCAGGCCGCTGGCCATGGCGTTGCGCAGGCGGTCGTAGATCTGGCGGTAGTACGGCTCCGCCGCCGCGGGGTCCAGGGGCGGGACGGGACTGGTCTTGTCGATGGTCATGGTGCGAGGCCTTTGCCCGCGGATCATGGACCAGTTTCAATCGCCATTCATGTGCCCGGGTACGGGGCCATGGCGGCCGCTGCAGCTTGCTGGATCGCGCTAGATCGTGCTTTCGATCGCCTGCTGCATGCAGCGCGTGATGCCGCGCACCGCCACCGAGTCGGGCCGCGCGGCGAAGCGAAGCGCACGGATCGGCACCGGGATGTGCGGCTCCAGCGTGAGCACGTCGACCTTCTCGCGGTCGGCCGACCTTGCCGTGCAGCCGTCGACCAGCGCCACGCCGATGCCGTGGTGCGCCATGGCCAGCGCCGCGTGGTAGGTCTGCACCGTCACCACCGCCTGCTGGAAACCCACGCCAGCCTGCCGGCAGGCCTGGCTCAGGCTGGTGCCGACCGGGTCGCGGCTGTCCAGCCCGATCACGGGTTGCTTCACGAGGTCGTGCAGGGCCGCCGAGCCGTTGCGCACCAGCGCGCGCGGCAGCATGCCCTTGGGCGCGATGCACACCATGCGGCTGTCGGCCAGCGTCTCCTGCGTGAGCGAGGGATGCACCGCGGGGCTGAAGGCGAAGCCCACGTCGGCCTCCTGCAGCAGCAGCGCCGACATGATCTGCGGCGAGTGCAGCGACTCGACCGTGATCTTGTAGCCCGGGTACTTTTCGCGAAACGCCTTGAGCGCGCGCGGCAGGATGTCGTAGCTCAGCGCCAGCACGCTGAGGATGCGCAACTCGCCGGTGTCGCCCGCGGTGCGCAGGTTGGCCGCGAGCCGCTGCACCTCGTCGAGCTGCGCGAACAGCCGTTCGATGTGCGGGTACAGCGTGAGCGCCTCGGTGGTCGGCGTGAGCCGGCCCTTGGCGCGCTGGAACAGCGGAAAGCCCAGCTGCAGCTCGGCGTGCTGCAAGGTGCGGCTCACTGCCGGCTGCGTGATGTTGATGAGCCGCGCCGCCGCGCTCACGCTGCCCGTGAGCATGATCGCGTTGAAGACCTCGATGTGGCGCAGGCGCATCGCGGGCGGTGGGTCAGTTGCCGTTGGCGGTCTTGCCGCGGGCGATGTCCATCACCATGCGCGTGCCCAGGTACAGGCGCGGCTCGATGGAATCGACCAGCACGTACTCGGCATCGGCCGAGTGCGCGCCGAAACCCTGCAGGCCGAAGCGCTCGATGACCGGCGCCTTGGTCTTCAGCGCCGCAAAGGCCGCGTCGGTGCCGCCGCCGGCGGCCTTGTCGTCGGCACCCAGCGGCAGGCCGAGCTCGTCCTTGTAGATCTGCTGCGCATGGCGGGCCATGGCGCGCGAGGCGTCGGTGGCTTCCAGCGGCGGACGGCGGCGCTCGAACTTCAGCTCGACCTTGGCTTCGGGAATGAGCTGCTTCTTCACGCGCTCGTTCACCTGCTGCTCGATGCGGTCGTAGTCGCTCACCTTCAGCACGCGCACGTCGGCGCCGGCCGTGGCGCTGGCCGGGATCACGTTGCGGTTGCTGCCCGACTTGGAGATGGTCCAGTTCATCTTCAGGCCGGTGGCAGGGTCGGACAGGTCGCGCATCTGCAGGATCTGGTGCGACAGCTCGTACAGCGCGTTCACGCCCAGTTCGGGCGCCGAGCCCGCGTGCGAGGCCTTGCCCGCCACGTGCAGCGTGACCGAGGCAATGCCCGCGGTGGCCAGCGAGAGCTTGTCTTCCTTCACGTAGGCGCCTTCGAAGGACATGACGGCGTCGTGCTCGGCGCCCATGCGCGTGATGAGCGCGCGCGCGCCGGGCGAGCTGATTTCTTCGTCGCCGTTGATGAGCACGGTGAGCGTGCCGTATTCCTTGAACTTCATCGCCTGCAGCATCGACACGATGTGCGTGATGACCGCAATGCCCTGCTTGTCGTCGGCAATGCCCAGGCCGTAGGCCTTGTCGCCCTCGACGCGGAACGGCTGCTTGTTGAGCATGCCCACGGTGTAGACCGTGTCCATGTGCGCGATGAGCAGGATCTTCTTCTTGCCCGTGCCCTTGAAGGTGGCGCGCACCACGCGGCCCATCTTCTCGGGCGTGTCTTCCATGCGGTAGGCCTCGGCGCTCGGGTCGATCAGCTCGACCTCGCCGCCCAGCGCCTTGAACTTGGCGGCGATGAGGTCGGAGATCTTCTCGAGCCCGTCGAGGTCGCGGCTGCCCGATTCGATGGAGACCAGCTCCTTGAGCGTCTCGAGCAGCGCGGGCTTTTCCTTGGCGGCGAGCGCGGTGATGCCGGCGTCGGGCGCGGCGCAGGCGGTGCCGAGGAAGGCAGCGCAGGCGGCGAAGACGGCGGCAGGCAGGAATGAACGATGCGGGAATTTCATGGGTATGCGATTTCTTTCGTTGTCTCTTGTTGCTTGTGTGTTCAGTGCGCCTTGTCCCAGTTGGGGCCGACACCGATCTCCGCCAGCAGCGGCACCTTCAGCGCGGCCACGCCGGCCATGAGACGGGGGATCTCGGTGCGCACCCATTCGACTTCGGCCTCGGGCACTTCGAACACCAGTTCGTCGTGCACCTGCATGATCATCCGGGTGCCGCGCTTCTCTTCGTCAAGCACGTTCTGTACCTTGACCATGCTGAGCTTGATCAGGTCGGCCGCGGTGCCCTGCATCGGGGCGTTGATGGCCGCGCGCTCGGCGCCGCCGCGGCGCGGGCCGTTGGGCGAGTTGATCTCGGGCAGGTACAGGCGGCGGCCGAACACGGTCTCCACGTAGCCCTGCTCCTTGGCCAGCGCCTTGGTCTCGTCCATGTAGGCCTTCACGCCCGGGTAGCGCGCAAAGTAGCGTTCGATGTACGAGGCCGCGGCCTTGGTCTCGATGCCGAGGTTCTTCGCCAGGCCGAAGCTGCTCATGCCGTAGATCAGCCCGAAGTTGATCACCTTGGCATAGCGGCGCTGCTCGCTGGACACCTGGTCGGGCGTGGAGCCGAACACCTCGGCGGCGGTCGCGCGGTGCACGTCGATGCCTTCGGTGAAGGCGCGCAGCAGCGACTCGTCGCCGCTGATGTGGGCCATGATGCGCAGCTCGATCTGCGAGTAGTCGGCGCTGGCGATCACGCTGCCCGCCGGCGCCACGAAGGCCTCGCGCACACGGCGGCCTTCGGGTGTGCGGATCGGGATGTTCTGCAGGTTGGGGTCGTTGCTGCTCAGGCGGCCCGTGACGGCCACGGCCTGCGCATAGTGCGTGTGCACACGGCCGGTGCGCGGGTTGGCGAGCTGGCCGAGCTTGTCGGTGTAGGTGCCCTTGAGCTTCGACAGGCCGCGGTGCTCCAGGATCTTGGCCGGCAGCGGATAGTCTTCGGCGAGCTTTTCCAGCACTTCCTCGTCGGTGCTGGGCGCGCCGCTCGGCGTCTTCTTGACCACGGGCAGGCCCAGCTTGGTGAAGAAGATCTCGCCGATCTGCTTGGGCGAACCCAGGTTGAAAGGCTGGCCCGCGATCTCGTAGGCCTCCTGCTCCAGCGCCATGATGCGCGTGCCGAGTTCGTGGCTCTGCGCGGCGAGCGTGGGCGCGTCGATCAGCACGCCGTTGCGCTCGATGCGGTAGAGCGCCTCGCTCGAATCCATCTCGAGCTGGTAGATGAAGCGCAACTGCGCGTTCTTCTCCAGCTGGGGCCACAGCGTGTTGTGCACATCGAGCGTCTGGTCGCTGTCTTCGCACGAGTACTCGGCGGCCTTGGCGATGTCGACCTGGCTGAACGAGATCTGGTGCGCGCCCTTGCCGCACAGGTCTTCGTACGAGATGCCGCTGCGGCCCAGGTGGCGCTCGGCCAGGCTGGAGAGGCCGTGCGGGCGGTGCACCTCGAGCACGTAGCTCTGCAGCATGGTGTCGTGCGCGTAGCCCTGCACCTCGATGCCGTGGTTGGCGAACACGTGGCGGTCGTACTTGATGTGCTGGCCGAGCTTTTTCTTCCCGGCGTTTTCAAGCCACGGCTTGAGCCTGGCGAGCACCTCGTCGATGGGCAGTTGCTCGGGTGCGTCGGGGTAGTTGTGCGTGAGCGGAATGTAGGCCGCCTCGCCCGGCGTGACGCTGAAGCTCACGCCGACGATCTGCGCGACCATCTCGTCGAGCGAGGTGGTCTCGGTGTCGACGGCGGCCAGTTCGGCAGCGTCGAGCTTCGCGAGCCAGCCGTCGAGCTGTTCCCAGGTGGTGATGGTGTCGTACTTGAGGTTGCTCGCGGGCGCGGCGGCTTCGAGCGCGGCGATTTCGGAAGGCTCGTCGAACAGGCCGCCCTGGTCGGTGTTGACGGCGGCCTTCGAGGCCGACTTCTTCTTGAGGCTTTCCTCGATCAGCTCGGGCGGCACTTCCTGCGCCTCGAGCCCCTTCACGAGGCTCTTGAAGCCGAACTTCTCGTAGAAGGGCTTCAGCTCGCCGGTCTGCGGCGCGCCGACCGGCAGGCCTTCGAGCGACGGCAGCCCGGTGACGTGACCGTCGAGGTCGCAGTCGGTGCGGATGGTCACCAGGCGCCTGCTCAGCGGCAGCTTGTCGAGCGCGTTGCGCAGGTTCTCGCCGGCGGCGCCCTTCACCTCGGCGGCGCGTTCGACCAGCGCGTCGAGCGAGCCGTATTCGGCCAGCCACTTGGCCGCCGTCTTGGGGCCGACCTTCGGCACGCCGGGCACGTTGTCGACCGTGTCGCCCACCAGCGTCTGGTAGTCGACCATGAGGTTGGGCGGCACGCCGAACTCGGCCGTCACGCCGGCCACGTCGCGCCGCTTGCCGTTCATGGTGTCGATGATGGTGATGTGCTCGTCCACCAGCTGGCTCAGGTCCTTGTCGCCGCTGGAAACGATCACCTCCACGCCCTGCGCCGCGGCGATCTTGGCGAGCGTGCCGATGACGTCGTCGGCCTCCACGTCGGGCACGGTGAGCACGGGCCAGCCGAGCAGCTTCACCACTTCGTGGATCGGGTCGATCTGGCTGCGCAGGTCGTCGGGCATCGGCGAGCGGTTGGCCTTGTACTCGGGGTACCAGTCGTCGCGGAAGGTCCTGCCGGGGGCGTCGAAGATGCAGGCCGCGTAGTCGGCGCGCACCTCGCGGCGCAGCGCGGTCATCATGTTGATCATTCCCCGGATCGCGCCGGTCGCCGCGCTCTTGGGGTCGCCGGGCACCGCCCGCAGGTCGGGCATGGCGTGGAAGGCGCGATAAAGGTAGCTCGAGCCATCGACGAGCAGCAGCGTTTTCTTGTCGGTCATCGCGGCATTTTGCCGTGCGCGCGACAGCGCCCGGAACCACGACGACGCGAGGTGGCAACCGACGCCCCGAAACCGGTGCCGCGCCTACAATCGGCGCATGCCTAGCTCCTCACTCCTGGTCGCCCGCCGCATCCTGCTGGCGCTGGCTTTCGCAACCCCCTTTGCCGCCGTCCAGGCGCAGCAACCCGCGCCCGCCGCGGCACCCGCTGCCTCTGCGCAAGGGGCCCCGGGGGAACCGCTACAAAATCAGGAGCAGGCCAAGGGCGAAGGCCGACGCAACCAGAAGATCGAGAACATCCACACCGAAGACAGCGGTGCCTCGGTCGACGAAGTGCGCTACGGCGGCCGCACGCAGAGCATCAACGTCAAGCCGAAGTCGAACATGCCGGGCTACGAAGTGCTGCCCGCCGACCAGGCCACGGGGCGCCAGAATTCCTCCGAGACCGGTGCCAACGGCGCCCGCGTCTGGAACGTGATGAAGTTCTGATGGCCGTGCGTTCTTTCGTCTTCGCTTTCGTTTCCACCTTCGTTTCCGTTGTCTCAGCGGCAACGCCGCGCTGAGCACCCCATGGCAGTCTTTACCGAAGTCGGTTTCGGCGAGGCGGACGCGCTCGTCCAACGCCTGGGCCTGGGCCCGCTGCGCGAACTGCGCGGCATCGAGGGCGGCATCGAGAACACCAACTACTTCGCCACCACCGAGTCGGGCGAGTTCGTGCTGACGCTGTTCGAGCGCCTGAGCGCCGAGCAGCTGCCTTATTACCTTTGCCTCATGAAGCACCTGGCCGGTGCCGGACTGCCGGTGCCCGCTCCGGTGGCCGGTCCGCCCGCGGTCGAGAAGACGAAAAAGGGGCAGATGGCCCTGCCCTCCGCCGACACCGATTGCGACCTGCTCCACCTGGTGGCCGGCAAGCCGGCGGCCGTGGTGCAGAAGCTCTCGGGCCGCAGCGAGCTCTCCCCCGGCGCCGCGCACTGCGCCGAGCTGGGCGCCATGCTGGCGCGCATGCACGTCGCCGGGCGTGACTACCCGCGCATCCAGCCCAACCTGCGCGGCCTGCCCTGGTGGAACGAGACGGTGCCCGTGGTGCTGCCGTACATCGAGGAAGCGCAGGCCGGCCTGCTGCGCGCCGAGTTGGCCTACCAGAACCACATTGCCGATTCATCGGCCTACGCGGCGCTGCCGCGCGGCCCGGTGCACGCCGACATGTTCCGCGACAACGTGATGTTCGCGACCGGCGACGGTGCCGACGCCGCGCCGCGCCTGACCGGCGTGTTCGACTTCTACTTCGCCGGCACCGACACCTGGCTGTTCGACCTGGCCGTGTGCCTGAACGACTGGGCCATCGACCTGCCAACCGGCCGCCACGACGCCGAGCGCGCCGAGGCACTGCTTTCGGCCTACGAGACCGTGCGCGCGCTGAACGCGTCCGAGCGCGCCCTGTTGCCCGCAATGTTGCGCGCCGCCGCGCTGCGCTTCTGGATCTCCCGCCTCTGGGACTTCCACCTGCCGCGCGAGGCGAGCATGCTCAAGCCCCACGACCCCACGCACTTCGAACGCGTGCTGCGCGACCGCGCCACCCACCCGCACGTCATGGCCCAGGCCTTCGAGCCCGCCCTGGCTGCCTGACCCGAACCCATGAAACTCAACCTCGTGCCGGCGCGAACCGGCGCCGAATGGGTCCGCCTCGGACTCAAGACCTTCTGGCGGCAGCCGCTGGCCTTCATCTCGCTGTTCTTCCTGCTGATGGCGGTGATCTCGACGGTGTCGATCGTCCCCATCCTCGGCAGCCTGCTGGCACCGGGCCTGGTGCCCTTCATGACGCTGGGCCTGATGGTGGCCACGTCGGTCGCGTACACCGACAACGCCGAAGGCGTCGGCCGCGCCGGTGACGCGCAGCGGCCCACGGGCTCGGCGATGTTCGTGGCGGTGTTCGCCGCGATGCGCACCGAATGGCGCTCGCTGGTGGTGCTGGGCGTGATCTCGGCCGTGTTCTTCGTGCTCGCCGTGCTGGTGACCACGCTGGTCGACGGCGGCCAGCTCGCGCGCGCCTACCTGCTCGACGACCCGCTCACGCCCGAGATCGTGGCGAGCAGCGACTTCCAGGTCGCGCGCATGCTGCTGATGTGCCTGAACCTGCCGCTGTCGCTGGCCATGTGGCACGCCCCCGCACTGGTGCACTGGCACCGCGTGGAGCCGGTGAAGAGCATCTTCTTCAGCATCGTCGCGCTGTTTCGCAACTTCGGCGCCTATGCGCTGTTCGGCATCGCGTGGTTCGGCGTGTTCCTGCTGGCCGGCATCGCGATGGGCCTGCTGGCCACGCTGCTGATCGGCGTCGGCGCGCTGGGCGCGGGCGGCGCCGCGCTGGCGGTGGGCAACATCCTGATCGTCGGCACGGCGCTGGTGCTGGCGGCCATGTCGCTGAGCTCGACCTGGTTCACCTTCCGCGACACCTTCGACGCGAACGGAACCAACTGACGGACCGGGCAGGCAGGCGCCCCGCCTGCCCTGCTTTCGCGATCAGCCCGGCCGTTGCGCATCCTTGCGCAGGCTCGCGAACAGCGACCACGCCATTCCGGCCAGCAGCAGCAGGCCGACACCCAGAGCCCCCCACAGCCACCACTTGCGCGACGGTTCCTGCGCGGGAACCGGCGGCTGCGCGACGGCAGCGACCGCCGCGTCGACAACCGCCGCGGGCAGCCGCACCGACGCGTTGCCGGCGGCCACGGGCTTGTCGGCCGCATAGCCCGGAATCAGGGTGGACAGCGCCAGCGGCGCGCCGGGCTCGCTGCCTTCGACCGCACTCTTCTCGGGCGCCGCGCGCCATGCGAGCGAGAACGGCGCCGCACCCTGGGCGAGGAACACCAGCGTGCGCGGCACCGCGCCCACGGACACGGTGGGCGGCGTCGCGCCCAGCAGGCTGACCGGGCCCGCGGTGCGCAACCGCAAGCGCGCGTGCACCGCACCGTCGAGCGCCAGCACCGGCGAACGCACTTCGCCGCCGGCCTGCGCGAGCCGGTACACCACGGTGTCGACCAGCGGCGTCTCGTCGGGCCCGCCGGGCTGCGGCACGGCGCGGCGCTGCGGGTGCCGCAGGGCATAGAGCGGATTGCGCGGCACCGGCTGCTGCGGCTGCACCGCGGCCGACGTGGCATCGGACAAGCCCGAGATGCCGACCTGCGCCAGCGTGTTGACGTCGGCCAGGTCGATGCGCAGGCTCTGCACCGGCACGCCGCGCGGCAGCAGGTAGTCGCAGTGGTCGACGCCACAGCGCTCGGGCTTGAGCGCCGCGGACCATTCGATCGGCGCGACGGGCTCCACGTCCTGCACGCTGTCGACGCCCACGCGGGTCAGCACCGCACCGTTCTTCGGGTCGCTCCAGCGCAGCCGCAGGAAGCGCGCGCGTACGTTGTCCAGCTCGACCGCGAGACGCTCGATGGCCTGGCCACCATGGGCGAGCCGCACCAGTTGTTCTTCGCCGCCCACCGGCCGCCACTGGCGCAGGTCGTCGCTGGCTTCGAGGTGAAAGGCGAACAGGCCGCGCGTGTCGGGCGAAATCTCGAAGCGGGCCTGCAGCAGGCTGCCCTTGACCTGGCTCACGTCGATGAGCCACTGCGCCGCGTCGTCGCTGCCGACGGGCTTGACCGCCTTGCTCTCGAGCTTCAGCGAGCCATCGGGCCGCACCGAGAACGCGAGCGCCGTGTCGCCCGGCGCCGCGCTGGCGACGCTGCCGGGCAGCGCGAAGATCGGCACGTTGCGCGAGGCGGTCTGCGGCGTGGCGGCCTCGTTGCGCAACCAGGCGTAGGGCACGGCATGGCCCGCGGCATTGCGCACCCGCAGGTCGCGCAGGTCGGCGTAGGCGGCACGGCCGTACAAGGCCAGCGGCAAGGTGAGGCGGTGATAGGGCCCTGCGCCTTCGAGCGTGATGGGTGCGCTGGGTGCGCTGGGTGCAGGTTGGGCAAGGGCAACTCCACCGGCCATCGCCACCAGCGCGGCGCCCGCGCGAAGCGTCCAGGTCATGCGCGCGCTCATGCGGCACCGCCTTCTTCTTCAGGCGCCGGCTGCGGCGCCGGCTGCGGCACCGGCTCTTCCTTCTTCGGCGGCACCGGCGCGAAGTAGCCCACCAGCAGCAGCAAGGCGCCGACCGCGATGAACGACACGATGCGGAACAGCCCGCCGCGGTCCGCCAGCTCGACGAAGAACAGCTTGAGCACCACCACGCCCAGCAGCGCCGCGCCCGCCACCCACAGCGTGCGCACGCGGCGCGAATGGCCGAGCACCATGGCGACGACGCCGCAGATGGCCCAGGTGATGGACAGCGCCGCCTGCGTGAGCCACGAGGCGTACAGCGCGTCGAAGCGCCACTCGACACCCGCGTAGTGGTGGCAGGTGCGCAGCACCATGCCCGTGAGCAGCGCCAGGCCCGTGAACCCGGCCGCGCCCTTCGCGGCCATCGGCTGGACGCGCGCGAACGAGCCTTGCGGCAAGGCGCGCCACCAGAGCACCAGCGCGAACAGCACCAGCCATTGCGCGAGTTCGAGCGGGTTGAGCAGCGGCACGTAAGGCAGCGGCGACGCATCGCCCGGGCTGACCGCATTGGTCACCCACGCCCACGCCAGCAGGTACACCGCCACCGGCGTGGCGGCGAACTCGAGGTAGGCGCTGCGGAATTCGGTGAGCGGCCAGCGCGGCAGCAGCGTGCGCGAGCGCAGCGCCCACAGCACCAGCGCGGGCACGATGGCCCAGCCCAGCAATTGCCAGCTCGACCATTCGGCGCCGACGCGGCCCAACTGCCACTGGCATTCGCGCGCGGCCAGCAGCAGGAAGAGCCAGAAGCCGGCGACGTGGAACGGCGCGAGCGCCGGGGCGTCGGCCCAGCGCTTCTGCGCGCGCAGCAGCCGCAGGTGCCATACCAGCGCCAGCGGCCATGCGATCCAGCCGAGCGCGCTCGACGGTACATAGAACAGCGTCGGCCCGCCCGCGATGCCGTAGGCGGCGATCAGGCCGAAGGCCGGCAGCGTGGCCAGCGTCGCCTTGCCGAGCTGCGACCAGTCGCGTCGGTACGCCACGATGGCGGCCAGCACCGAGGTGACGAGCACCACGGCCATCGTGCCGGCGGGAATGTGGCTCGCGAGGCCGTGGCGGTTGAGCACGCGAACGCTTTCGTCGAGCATGCCGAACAGCCACCAGCCCAGGCCCCAGACCACCGGCGCCCACAGCACCGCCGGAATGGCGCACCAGGCATTGGTCCAGCGCTTGCGCGCCGTGCCGACCGGCTCGCTCAGGCGCGGACGCGCCTCGTCGCGCAGCCAGTCGCCCGCGAGCAAGGCGGTCAGGCCCAGCACCACCGGGGTCCAGAAACCGAGATGGGCAAACGCCGGGCGCACCGCACCGGCGACGTCCGCCACGGCCACGTTGGCCACATCGGCCACGCTGACGCCGAACGCGACGGCGGCAATGACCTGCAGCACGCCCGCAAGCGCCGCGAGCGGGAAGTGCGCCATGCGCAGCGCCACCCACAGCACCACCGTGGCCGTCAGCGGCCACAGCAGCGCCACCTGCGCCAGGTTCAGCTGGAACAGCATCGCCAGGTGCAGCAGGCTCACGCCGGCAATCACGCCGATGCCGTTGCCGGCAGACCACTCGGGCTGCACGCCGCGTGCCAGCGCCGCGCGGTGCGCCTGCAGCATCGACCATGCCGCGCTGCCGAGCACGCTGAGCGCGATCAGGCATGCCGCGGCGGCGCCCTCCCAGCCGCTCTGCAGCACCTTCGCGTCGACCACCTCGCCGGTGCGGTGCAGCGTGGCGATGAAGCCCGCCACCGCCAGCGCCTGCATGCCGAAGCTCACGTAGCTCAGCGGCAGCAAGGCCAGCCGGATCGCCACCGCGAAAGTCACCGAAGCCAGCACGGCCGTGGCCGCAGCGGCCCACGGCGGCGTGAACCACTGCCACAGCAGCAGCGTGAGCGCGGCCATGCCGAGCCACGGCAGCGCGGTGCCAGCCAGCGCCTCGACGCTGTTGCCCGCGTCCAGCCTGGCGCGCCGGTGGATCGCCCACATCGCGAAGGCGCTCACCGCGACCAGCACCGGGCCGATCACCGAGCCGTCGAGCAGCGGATGCCCCGGTGCCGCGTCGAGCCGCGTGGCCTCGAGCAGCTTGAGCACCGCGCCGGCGAACACCACGAAGGAGAAGGCGCGCGCATAGCCGCGCCCCTGCCGCGCGCCCAGCCAGTACATGCCGGCCGCCTCGACCGCCCATGCCGCGCCGGTCCACTGCCCCTCGAGGCCGAGCGGAATGGCCAGCGTGCCGAAGATCACGCCCACGATGGCGTAGGCCTCCGCCAGCAGCGCCAGCCCCTTGGGCTGCGTGGCGAACACCAGCCGGCCCAGCAGCAGGTAGAAGGCCGAGAGCGCGAGCGCCGAGAAGGCGGCGCCGTATTCCCAGGGCCGCATCAGCAGCACCTGCATGCCGAAGGCGACCATCGGCGTGCCGAACACCAGCGAGCTGTCGACACGGCCCGCGCGGCGCAGCGTGTCGAGCGCGCGCGTGGCCAGCGGCTGCGCGGGCTGCACCGGTGCGTCGAACAGCGTGCGGCGCGCGAACAGCAGGCCGATGGCGGTGAACAGCAGGAAGAACACCACCAGGAAGGGCTCGATGGTGGCGAACTGGTCGTCGGTGTAGTACTTGTGCGCCCAGCCGGCCGCCAGCGTGAAGGTGCCGACGAAGCCGATCAGGTTGAGCACGCGCCAGGCCTTGAACCAGGCGATCAGCACGATGCCCACGTCGAGCACCAGCAGGTAGGTGAACAGGCCCACCGGCTGGTTCGAGCCGGTGGACGCCAGCACCGGCGCCGCGAAGCCTTCGAGCGCGGCCACGATGGCCAGCAGCGGCGCGTTCTGCAGCACGGCCAGCGCGGCGCTGAGCACGGCCACGCCGAACAGGAAGGCGAAGCCGACGCTGGCCGGCAGCAGCCCGCTGAGCTTCATGGCCGCGAGCGTCGTCAGGTAGAACACGCCGATGCCCGCGCCCTGCAGGATCAGCGCATAGCCCGCGCGCTTGTGGCGCAGCAGCCAGCCCAGCACCAGCAGGCCCGCGCCGACCAGCGCGACGGCCGCGTAGCGCAGCTCGATCGGCACGGTGACGCGTTCCGCCGTGTAGCGCAGCAGGAAGGCCAGCCCGAGGAACAGGATCAGCACGCCGAGCTTGACGAGCATGTTGCCGCCGAAGATCAGGTTGGCGATGGGTGCGGGCAGGCGGTCGCGCAGCGCAAGCGCCGGTGGTGGGGGCGGCGGCGGTGCGCGGCGAACCTGGGCCGGGGCCGGGGCCGGGGTGGGGACCGGTGCGGGCGCCGCGGCCTGCACCGGGGCCGGCACCAGGGGCGCGACGGGCTCCTGTGCCACGGGCGCCTTGGGCAGGCTCGCCTCGGCCAGCATCCGCGACAGGCGGGCCTGCTCGATCTCGGCGGCCCGCGACGCCAGCGTGGCCACGGGAAGCGGCGGCGCTTCCGGCAGCGGCGTGGCGCCCATCGAGGTGGCCATCGAGGTGGCAAGTTCGCCGGAAGACAGTTCGGGGATGACCGAGGCTTCGGACACTTCAGGCACTTCGGCGGCCGTCGCGCCCTGCGCCAGCCGGCTTTCGAGCGCGGCGACACGCTGCTCGAGCTCCGACACGCGTTGCTGCAGCTTCAGCACGCCGCCGCCGGGCGCGGTTGCAGCCGCATTTGCGGCGTTGGCGCCCGCATTGACCGCCGGCGTGCGCTCAGCCTCGGTGCGGTACGGCTCGGCCTTGTCTTTCTTCTTCCTGCCGACCAGCTGCGGCAGCGCGAACGCACCGACCACCGCAAGCACCAGCGCCACGGGCACCGATTCGAACAGCGCTCCAATGAAAAGGCCGGCAATGATGCCCAAGAACCACATCCCTGACTCCCCTTGTTTGGCGAGTGCGGAGTGTACGACCGTTCAAGGCAAAAGCGCCCGTTGCGCGCGTCCCGCCTACGTTGCGCGCTATAGCTTTAGTAGCAACTCAGATGGGCGTGAGCTTGGCCACCGACAGCGCCAGCCACTTCACGCCGTGGCGCGCGAACTTGACCTGCGCGCGCGCATCGTCGCCCGAGCCTTCCAGCGCGGTGACCGTGCCTTCGCCGAACTTGTTGTGGAACACCTGCATGCCCGAGCGCAGGCCGTGCGCGGGCGCGCTCTTCTGCGGCGGCACGGGCGGGCTGGCGAAGGTGTCCTTGTCGCGGTTGCTGCCGTAGCCGGTGCCCTGGCCGCCGCCATAACCGCCGCCGTAGCCTCCTGACCCGCCGCGCGTGCTGCCGTAGCCGCCGCCGTAGCCGAAGGCCGAGGGCGTGAAGCCCTGGTTCTTGGGGGTGAGCCACTTCAGCGCGCCTTCGGGCAGCTCTTCGAAGAAGCGGCTCTTGACGTTGTAGCGGGTCTGGCCGTGCAGCATGCGCGTCTGCGAATGGCTCAGGTACAGGCGCTTGCGGGCGCGCGTGATGGCCACGTACATCAGGCGGCGTTCTTCCTCGAGGCTCTCGAAGTCGCTCATCGAGTTCTCGTGCGGGAACAGGCCCTCTTCCATGCCGGTGATGAACACGCAGTCGAACTCCAGGCCCTTGGCGGCGTGCACCGTCATGAGCTGCACCGCGTCCTGCCCGGCCTGCGCCTGGTTGTCGCCCGATTCGAGCGCGGCGTGCGTGAGGAACGCGGCCAGCGGGCTCAGCGTTTCGCCGGTCTCGGCGTCGGGCGCGAGCGGCTCGTCGATCACCGGGCGGGTCAGGTCGATGCCCTGGCTCGCGGGCGACTGGCGCAGCTCGTCGACCGGCAGCGCCACGGCGTCGCGGCCGAAGCCTTCCTGCGTGACGAAGCTCTCGGCCGCGTTCACCAGTTCTTCCAGGTTCTCGATGCGATCGGCGCCTTCGCGGTCGGCCTTGTAGTGCTCCACGAGGCCGCTGTGGTCGAGCACCAGCTCGATGATCTCGCGCAGGCTCACGCCCTGCGTCTGCTCGCGCAGCACGTCGATCTTGGCGACGAAGCCCGTGAGGTTGGCGCCCGCCTTGCCGCCGACCACGCTCACCGCGTCGTGCAGCGAACGCCCGGCCGCGCGGGACGCGTCCTGCAGGGTTTCGAGCGTGCGCGCGCCGATGCCGCGCGGCGGGAAGTTGACCACCCGCAGGAAGCTGGTGTCGTCGTCCTTGTTCTCCAGCAGGCGCAGGTAGGCCAGCGCGTGCTTGATTTCGGCACGCTCGAAGAAGCGCAGGCCGCCGTACACGCGGTACGGCACCGACGCGTTGAACAGCGCCGTTTCGATCACCCGGCTCTGCGCATTGCTGCGGTAGAGCACGGCCATTTCCTTGCGCTCGAAGCCGTCGCGCACGAGCTGGCGCATTTCCTCGACCATCCACTGCGCCTCGGCCAGGTCGGTGGGCGACTCGTACACGCGCACCGGTTCGCCGGGGCCCTGCGTCGTGCGCAGGTTCTTGCCGAGGCGTTTCTTGTTGTGGCTGATGAGCTCGTTGGCGGAGTCGAGGATGTTGCTGTAGCTGCGGTAGTTCTGCTCCAGCTTGATCTGGTGGCGCACGTCGAACTCGCGCACGAAGTCGGTCATGTTGCCCACGCGCGCACCGCGGAAGGCATAGATGCTCTGGTCGTCGTCGCCCACAGCGATCACGCTGTTGCGCCCGGGCTCGAACTGGCCTCCGACGGTGTTGCCCGCCAGCATCTTGATCCACGCGTACTGCAGGCGGTTGGTGTCCTGGAACTCGTCGATCAGGATGTGGCGAAAGCGCCGCTGGTAGTGCTCGCGCACCGGGTCGTTGTCGCGCAGCAGTTCGTAGCTGCGCAGCATGAGCTCGCCGAAATCGACCACGCCTTCGCGCTGGCATTGCTCTTCGTACAGGCGGTAGATCTCGACCTTCTTGCGGTCGTCCTCGTTGCGCACTTCCACGCCGTCGGGGCGCAGGCCGTCTTCCTTGGCGCCGGCGATGAACCACTGGGTCTGCTTGGCGGGAAAGCGCTCGTCATCGACGTTGAACTGCTTCATCAGGCGCTTGATGGCCGAGAGCTGGTCCTGCGTGTCGAGGATCTGGAAGGTCGAGGGCAGGTTGGCCAGCTTCCAGTGCGCGCGCAGCAGGCGGTTGCACAGGCCGTGGAAGGTCCCGATCCACATGCCGCGCACGTTGACGGGCAGGATGGCCGTCAACCGCGTCATCATTTCCTTGGCGGCCTTGTTGGTGAAGGTCACGGCCAGGATGCCGCCGGCGGAGACCTGGCCCGTTTGCAGCAGCCACGCGATGCGGGTGGTGAGCACGCGCGTCTTGCCCGAGCCCGCGCCCGCGAGGATGAGCGCGTTGCCTTCGGGCAACGTGACCGCGGCGAGCTGCTCCGCGTTCAGGTTATGGAGCAGCGGCATGTCCGAAGGATTCGGGAGGGGGGCGTCAGCCGCAGGATCGTTAAACAACATCCTTCGATTGTAGAAACCACGGCGTATGCGGGTTATATGAAGATTCGGAAGACCCGGCTTCGCGAGACCGCGTAAACTCAATCACCGGGCCCAAGTTTCTTGCGCCCGGTTTTTTGTGGGCGTCTTCTTGCAAGAACGCACCGCGAAAGCCGGCCGGACCAAGCGCTCATTCGTTCCATTCAACGATTCCTTTCAGGAGCCTGGTCATGCAGATTTTCGATTACGACAACATCCTTTTGCTCCCGCGCAAGTGCCGCGTGGAGAGCCGCTCCGAGTGCGACACCAGCGTCACGCTGGGCGAACGCAGCTTCCGCCTGCCGGTGGTGCCCGCCAACATGAAGACGGTGGTCGACGAGTCGATCTGCCTGTGGCTCGCGCAGAACGGCTACTTCTACGTGATGCACCGCTTCGACCTGGACAACGTCCAGTTCGTGAAGGACATGCAGGGCAAGGGCGTGTTCGCCTCGATCTCGCTCGGCGTGAAGAAGCCCGACTACGACACCGTCGACCAGCTGGTGGCGCAGGGCCTGGTGCCCGAGTACGTGACCATCGACATCGCGCACGGCCACGCCGACAGCGTGAAGAACATGATCGGCTACCTCAAGCAGAAGCTGCCGAAGACCTTCGTGATTGCCGGCAACGTCGGCACGCCCGAAGCGGTGATCGACCTGGAGAACTGGGGCGCCGACGCGACCAAGGTCGGCATCGGCCCGGGCAAGGTCTGCATCACCAAGCTCAAGACCGGCTTCGGCACGGGCGGCTGGCAGCTGTCGGCGCTCAAGTGGTGCGCGCGCGTGGCGACCAAGCCGATCATTGCGGACGGCGGCATTCGCGACCATGGCGACATCGCCAAGAGCGTGCGCTTCGGCGCGTCGATGGTGATGATCGGCTCGCTGTTCGCGGGCCACGAGGAGTCGCCGGGCAAGACCGTCGAGGTCGACGGCGCGCTCTTCAAGGAGTACTACGGCTCGGCCAGCGACTTCAACAAGGGCGAATACAAGCACGTCGAGGGCAAGCGCATCCTCGAGCCCGTGAAGGGCAAGCTGGCCGACACGCTGGTCGAGATGGAGCAGGACGTGCAGAGCTCGATCAGCTACGCGGGCGGCCGCGCGCTGATGGACATCCGCAAGGTCAACTACGTCACGCTGGGCGGCGACAACGCGGGCGAACACCTGCTGATGTAAGCCCCCTGCCCTGGCCGCCGGTCAGGCTTCGAGCAGCTGCACCGCATGGCGGTGCAATGCATGGGCCGGATCGGCCAGTGCATCGACCACGTCGAAGTGGTTGAGCCCCGGCAGCACCTCGCACACCGGCACGGTGTTGCGGCCCCACGACTCGCGGATCATCGCGTTGTGGCGGATGAATTCTTCGCTCTCGCTGCCGCCCGCGACGGCGTAGAGCTGGCCGCGCTTCGGCGCGGGCCACAGCGCCGGGCTGGCGCGCAGCACGTCGGCGTCGGTCAGCTTCAGCGTGTTCACCAGGAACGGCGTGTGCTGCAGCGGGCGCAGGTCGTAGAGCCCGGAGATCGACAGCGCGTTGCGCACCAGTTGCACGGGCAGGTCGGGGGCGACCGCTTTCCAGTCGCAGGACAGCAGCGCAGCGGCCATGTGCCCGCCGGCCGAGTGGCCCGCGACGGTGATGCGCGAGGGATCGCCGCCGTAGGCCGCGACGTGGCGCCACGTCCACTCGAGCGCGCGCACCATCTGCATCACGATGCCGGGCACCGTGACCGGTTGCTCTGCAGTGCCGGGGCACAGCGCGTAGTTCGGTTGCACCACGCAGATGCCGCGGTCGTTGAACGCGGGTGAAATGAAGGAGTGGTCTTTCTTGTCCATCGCGCGCCAGTAGCCGCCGTGGATGAAGACCAGCACCGGCGCGTCGGGCACGGGTGCGGGGAAGACGTCGAGCGTTTCGTTCGTGCCGCTGCCGTAGGGAATGTCGATCCGCGCAGGCAAGGCATCGCGTGCGGCGGCGGAATCGCGGGCCCAGCGCTGGAAGTACGCGGGGTGGTCTTTCACCCGCGCGAGGTTGTTGTACATGCCTTCCAGCCAGGCGGGTTCGAACGAAGCCATGCGATTTTTCTCCGTGTTTCGCGAGGCGCGCATCTTGGCACGCCGGGGTGTGCGAAAACGGGAGTTCTGGCTAAAATTCGCTGTGCGTCGGGGGGGTAGCTCAGCTGGGAGAGCGCCGCGTTCGCAATGCGGAGGTCGTGAGTTCGATCCTCATCCTCTCCACCAGACCGACACAAAAAAGGCCTTGGCATCTGCCAGGGCCTTTTTCTTTTTCAGGGCTCAGGTATCGAGCGTCAGGTGCTGGCCGTGCAGCGCGGCCGCCGCTGGCGATGCAAGGAAGGCGATGGTCTGCGCGGCGACCGAGGTCGACACCCAGTCGGCCGGGTTCGCATCGGGCATCGCCTGGCGGTTGGCCGGCGTGTCCAGCACGCTGGGGGCGACGCTGTTCACGCTGACGCCGTGCGGCGCCGCCTCGGCCGCCATGGCTTCGACCAGGCGCTGCAGCGCGCTCTTCGATGCGATGTACGCGGCCATGGCCGGCAGGCCGCGCGCCGCCACCTTCGCCGTCACGGCAATGATGCTGCCGGCGCGGCGTTCGGTCATCGACGGCAGCACCGCCTGCGTGACGGCGACGAACGACCAGGCGTTGAGATTCATCATCCGGTCCCAGCTCTCGCGCGTGAGCGCATGCGTGGCCTCGCCCATCTCGAAGCCGCCGGCGATGTGGACCAGCGTGTCGATGCGGCCGAAGGACTTGAGCGCTTGCTGCGCGAGGCTCTTCATCTCGGAAGCGGAAGTCACGTCGCCCGAGAGCAGCAGGTGCTGCGAGTTGTCGAGACCGGGGAAGACTTCGGCGAGACGGCCCGCGTGGTGATCGACCAGCGCAAGGCGCGCGCCCTGATCGAGAAAGTGCTGTGCCACGGCCCGACCCAATGCGCCTGCGGCGCCGGTGATCAAGACATGGGGCGTGGTGCTTGCGTCGCTCATCGAAATTCTCCTGGTTGAAGGGCCCTGCCCTGTCGGTGATGACGCATCCTAACGTTGCGTCTGCAAATTTTTTGGAAAAGCTTCAGAACTGGTATATACTCGTGGTCTTGCCAGATAGCAGCAAACGCTGTCTAAGCAAGGGCTCTTAGCTCAGTTGGTAGAGCAGCGGACTCTTAATCCGTAGGTCGAGTGTTCGAGTCACTCAGGGCCCACCACCAACAAGCGCAGTAATGCTGAACCCGCCCGCTACCCACAAGGTAGCGGGCGTTTTTCATTGTGCTGCGCCCTGCCGCGCAGTCCAGTCGTCGACACAGCGCGCCAGCAGGTCGCGACGCGCTCCCACTTCCGCCATCAGGTACTGCCGTGCGTGTTCCTGCGCCAGTTCGTTCGACAGGAACCACTGCGCTCGCGCGTCGGTCCCTTGCGCAGGCGGCGCGTTCCACGTCGCATCGCGGTTGCCGAGGAACGCTTCCGTGACCGGCAGCCGCCCATCGGTCTTGCCGAGTTCGCACAACGCATCGCGCGGGCCGCCAAGATCGATGCGCACCCTCACGACCTCGTCGTCCGCCTCGATAGACGCACCGAGACCGCCCGATCGATGCACCTGCCAAAGCTGCGCAGCGGAGGCATTCCGAACCCAGCTCTCGAGGGCTCGCGCCAGACTCTCAAGAATGATCAGTTTGTTCATACGGGAATTTTTCACAGTTTTGCGGAGCACTTACCTCCTGCCCCGGATGCAACCTACAAAAGGACCCTATGCGCCGTGGCATCTTGCACATGCTGTCACGCACAGAAGAAGAACAACACCACAGGGACTGCAACTTCGAAGCCAAAGGCTCGTTCAACCCGCACAGGCGGGTATTTTTTTGCCTGGCCGAAATCAGCGCCGGCAACGACGTCCGCAGACAACGCATTGACACGGTCGCGGCGTATGCATTCAAGCGTGAGCTATATTTCCTCCCATGGAAAAGGCGTCCGACATAGGCAAACCCACCGTCCCCATCGACCTGATCGGGCCGGACCATTGGCCGCGCTCCAGGCGCGGCGGCGGGCGCACAACCAAAGTGATCCTCGCCGTCGTCGGCGGACTGGCCGCCGCCGGACTGATCGCCTACAACCTCTTCGGCGTCGGACGCTGACGCCTCGCTCTCCCTCAAACGAAAAAGCCCGCCGTCCGAAAGACGGCGGGCTTCGTTCATTGGCGCGGACCTCATCGCGATCCCGCCCTCATTGAAGCCGCGAGCCCTTGGGCAGGCGCTTCGCGAGCCACTCGTGCACGTCCGCACGGATGTTGCGGCCTTCGAGCAGAAAGTTCTCGTAGCGGCTCGGCACGTACGGCAGGTAGACCAGTGGCATGCCCGCTTCCTCCGGCGTGCGCGCGGCCTTGCGGTTGTTGCAGACCGCGCATGCGCTCACGAGGTTGGTCCAGGTCCACGGGCCGCCGCGCGACTCGGGCATCACGTGCTCGCACTGCAGGTCGCGTTCGTGGAACACGTTCGCGCAGTAGGCGCAGGTGTGGCGGTCGCGGCGCAGCAGCTTGCTCTTGGTGACGCTCGGAATCACGTCGAACAGGTTGATCTTCGACGCGCCGCGCAGCGCGATGATCGGCGCCACCTCGACGCGCGACTGCACACCGCGCGCCACGTTGAAGCCGCCACGCAGCGTGGCCAGCGGCAGGTCGCCGTCTTCCCAGGCGACCGAGCCGGTCGCGTAGTGCAACACCGCCTGCTCCAGCGAGATCCAGGCCTGCGGCGTGCCCTGAATATCGAGTTGCAGGACGTGAGGATGCATGTGTCGCCTCCTTTCGCGGCGATGGTTGGGATGAAGTTGAACGAAACGAAACCATGGGGTGCACGAACGGAATCGAACCGTCGTCAGCGGGACCACAACCCGCGGCTCTGCCATTGAGCTACGCGCACCATGAAAAACTGAAGGCCGGCCGGCTTACCACTCGCCGACCGCGCGAACGCGCTGGTCGAGATCGAGGCCTTCCGGCAGCGGATCGCATCCCGGCGAGGCGGCCGCGCATTCGCCTGCGCGGCGCGCGTCGACGGCAATGCCGAAGCGGCGGGCCAGGGCCAGCACCATGCGGCTGCGCGGCTGTGCCGGGCGCACGGTGATCATCCGGATCGGGGTGTTGCGCTTGCGCATGATGTGACTCCTTGGTTGTGTGACAGCTGACAAATAAAAAATGGCCCCACGTGCACGACTCGAACGTGCAACCCCTTGCTTCGTAGGCAAGTGCTCTCATCCATTGAGCTAACGCGGGTCGAAAACAAAAAGTGTCCGGTTACGGGTTCCGGCGCCGCCCAATCGTTGCGGCCGGTTTCCGCGGGAGAACCATCTGCATGGCCCGGTCCCGCTCGGGTTCGGTGATGAAAAAAACGGTGGCCCGCCTTTCCATTTCGGTTGTGTCCTCACGCGACGGGCAGCGCGCTGGGCGCTGCCCCGTACGACGTCGCTGCACAGGAGTGATCAGTTCCTGCACATCCCGCCAGACCGTCTACGCGGTGGGCACTGGCGGTGTGGTGAAGGCACACCCGAAATGGCAAACAAGCACGACAAAAACAAAAGCCAAAAACAAAAAGGCCCGGAACCTTGCGGTGTCCGGGCCTCTGCATGAGAGAGCTTGGAAGGTATGCGCCTATGCGCAACCTCCACCCGGTAGCACCTGATCCTCTGCTTTTCCAACGCGCAGGCTGGCTGCGGCTTGTGTCGAATACGCGTGGCTCTGGTGCTGATTCAGTCGGACCGACGGCATGCTGCCGAAACCACCACACGCCCAGACGCGCACGAGCGATCGGCCCGAGGCGGGTCGAATGCTGGTGAGGTGCAATGCGGTGTTCACGATGGTTCCTGAGTCAAAAATTGCCGCTGTCGGCTGTAACGGGTTGGAAAAAAGGGACGGCTTGGGGCCGCGAATGAAGGCAACTGTAAATAGTGTTTACGACGGCGTCAACAACCGGGACAATCTTTTCTTGTCTTGTTGTTGTTTTTGAACAGTGCCCAATATCACCGTCGCGCGTCGCCGCAATGCCCTCGCGCTGCACCGTCGTTTTCTCGAAGAGGCCGTGGCCGCCGGCCTGCCGGCCAAGGGGCTGGACCAGGCGTTTGCGAAGAAGATCGAAATCTCGCCGAGCATGTGGAGCCAGATCAAGAGCGCCCGGCCCATCGGCGACAACCTGGCGCGGCAGATCGAGCGGCACTGCGACGTCGAGCCCCACTGGCTCGACAAGGAAGACCGCCCCTCCGAAGTGCCCGACGCGGCGGAAGAGCGCTTCATCGCCGCTGCGCGCGAGGCATGGCGTACCGCCAATGCCAAGGGCAAGAAAGAGCTCGCCAGCTGGCTCAAGAAGCGCGCGCAGGCCGCCGCGGGCAACGAGCCTGCCCCCTAGCTCCCTGGCCCCCTGGCAAGCTGAAGGCCGTCAGCCCAGCTCGGGCGCGCTGCGCAAGATGGCCGCGCGCATGTCCTCGGGAATGGCGACGGCACGATGGGTCTCCAGCGACGTCGTCACGATCACCTGCGTCATCTGCATGCGCACTTCGCCGCCTTCGGCGCTGAAGCAGCGCACCGCCAGCGTCATCGAGCGCGAGCCCAGCCGCTGCACGGACAGGCCGAGCATCACCGGGTCGCCCATGCGGCTCACGGCGCGGAAATCGACGTCGAGCTTCACGGTCGGCAGGCCGATGCGGCGTTGCGCCACCAGCCCGTGGTAGCTGAGCCCCAGGCCTTCGTTGACCCAGTCCTCGATCAGCCCGTTGAGCATCACGAAGTACTGCGGATAGAAGACGATGCCCGCCGGATCGCAGTCGGAAAAGCGGATCAGCCGTGGCCGGCGGAACTCCGTGCTCGCAGCCGAAAGATCGACGTGGGTGCCCTCGCTCATGCTCAGCCCTCCTCGCCCGCCGGCTCGCCGCGCATCACGTGCACGCGCAGCAGGCCCAGTTGCGTGTGCATCTGCTTGACCGTCTTCATGTCCAGCCCCGAGAACATCTCGAGGATCCACTGCTCGTGCTCGCTCGCCATGGTCTCGAAGGTGCGGCGGCCCGCGGGCGTGAGGCTCACGATCCAGGCGCGGCGGTCGTCGGGGCTGGGCGCGCGCGCCACCATGCCTTCGCGCTCGAGCTCGTCCGTCAGGCCCGTCACGTTGCCGCCGGTCACCATCAGGTAGCGCGACAGCACGCGCATCTTCAGGCCGTCCTTGTAGCGGTAGAGCTGCGCCATGTAGTCGAAGCGCGCCAGCGAGATGCCGAAGCGCTCGCGCAGCCGGCGCCGGATCTCGGCCTCGATCTGCGTGGTGCTGGCCAGCATGCGCAACCAGAGCTTGAGCATCGCGTGGTCCTCGTGGCCCGCGCGAGCCTCGTGGCCGAGTTCTTCCGCGTCGCTCAGCACGGCGTGCGAGGCATCGTTGCGTGTCATGTCACTTCTCCCCCTGAAACCGAGATCGACTGCCCGGTGACCGACGCGGCGCCCGCACCGCAGAGCCAACGCACGGCATCGGCCACCTCGGCCGGCTGCACGATGCGGCGCTGCGGGTTCACGCTCGAGAACTCCGCCAGCGCATCGGCCTCGCTGCGCCCGGTCTTGCCGACCACGTTGGCGACGCTGTTGCGCAGGATGTCGGTGTCGGTGTAGCCCGGGCACACGGCATTCACCGTGATGCCCTTGCGCGCCACCTCCAGTGCCAGCGAGCGCGTGAGCCCGACCACGCCGTGCTTGGCCGCGGTGTAGGCCGCCACGTAGGCGTAGCCCTTCTGCCCCGCCGTGCTGGCGATGTTGACGATGCGGCCCCAGCCCGCGTCGAGCATGTCGGGCAACGCGGCCTGCGCGCACAGGAAGCTGCCCGTGAGGTTGACCGACAGCATGCGCTGCCAGAGCTCGAACGAGGTCTTGAGGAAGGGCGCGCTCTCGGCCGCGCCCGCGTTGTTGACGAGCACCGCGACCGGCCCGCGCGCGGCGCGGGCCTCGGCAAAGGCCGCCTGCACTGCCTCGGGGTTCGCCACGTCGGCGGCCACGACACCGTGCCCGCTGCCCGCGAGCGAATCGGCCACGCGCTGCAGCGCCTCGCGGTCGCGGCCCAGCAGCGTCAGCACGGCGCCTTCGGCGGCCAGGGTGCGGGCGATCTCGGCGCCAATGCCGCGTGCCGCGCCCGTGACGAGTGCGTGCCGGCCAGTGAGTGAATTTGTTTGCATACCTGAATGTTTTAGTTCTGAACCATTTTAGCGCGCGGTCCGTGCCCGGGTTGTCAGCGCATGAAACGGCCGCCGTTGAGGTCCAGCGTCGCGCCGGTCATGAAAGCGGCGGCCGGCGAGGCCAGGTAGACGACCGCCGCGGCCACTTCCTCGGGCAGGCCGAAGCGTCCGACCGGAATGGCTGCTTGCAACGCCTGCTGCGGCGCGGGCTCCATGGCCTCCAGCGGCGGACTCTGGATCGCGGCGGGCGCCAGCGCGTTCACCGTCACGCCGTGCGGCGCCAGTTCCTGCGCGAACGACCGCGTGAGCGCCAGCAGCCCGGCCTTGCTCGCGCCATAGTGCACACCGGTCGCGGCACTGGCCTGCTGCCCGGCCAGCGAGCCCAGGTTGACGATGCGCCCCGAACCGCGCTCGCGCATGTGCCGCCCGGCGATGCGGCAGCCGAAGAAGCTGCCGCGCAGGTTCACGGCCAGCACGTCGTCCCATTCCTCGGGCGTGATGTCCCACAGCGAGGTGCTCGGCGTGCGCGCCGCGTTGTTGACCATGATGTCGACGGCGCCGAAATGCGCGACCGCCTTGTCGAAGGCATCGCGAAACGCCGCCTCGTCGCGCACGTCGAGCCGCAGCGCAAGCCCGTCGATCTGCGCCGCCACGGCCTGCGCATTCGCCGGCTCGACATCGGCCAGCGCCACGCGCGCCCCGGCCTGCGCCAGCCCGCGCGCAATGGCCGCGCCCAGGCCCTGCCCCGCGCCCGTCACGAACGCCACGCGGCCGGCAAGCGGGAGCAGCGTTGCGTTCGCCATGCGCCTCAGGCCCTCGCGGGCCGGCCGTCCCAGGTCTGCGGACCCACGCCGCGCTCGCGCAGCTTGAACTTCTGCACCTTGCCGTTCTCGGTGCGCGGCAGGTCGGCCAGCACGTCGATGTAGCGCGGCACGGCGAAGTACGGCAGGCGGCCTTCGCAGAAGCGCACGAGTTCGGCGGGGTCGATGGCCACGCCCTCGCGCGCCACCAGCGCGGCCATCACCTCGTCCTCCGCCAGTTCGGAGCGCACCGGGTACACCGCGCACGAGGCCACGCCCGCGTGGCTCAGCAGCACCTGTTCGACCTCGAACGACGAGATGTTCTCGCCGCGCCGTCGAATCGCGTCCTTGATGCGGTCGACGAAACGGAACGCCCCGTCGGCGTCCTGCACCACGCGGTCGCCGGTGTGGAACCAGAGATTGCGCCAGGCCTCGACCGTCTTCCCGGGCATGTTGAAGTAGCCGCTCGCAAAGGCGTGCGGCTCGTCCGCGCGCAGCAGCAGCTCGCCGGCCTCGCCGGGCGGCAGGGCCCCGTCGTCCTCATCGGCCACGCGCGCCTGGAAGCCTGGCCGCAGCCAGCCCATGACGCCGCCGCGCGGCGAATCGGGCGCGGTGGCAATCGCGAAATTGGTCTCGGTCGAGCCGTAGCCTTCGAGCAGCGGCACGCCCGTGCGCGCCTTGAACGCCGCCCCCGCCGCGGAAGGCACGCCCGGCCCCAGGCCGATGCGCACGCGGTGATCGCGCTCGCCGGTCCCTTCGGGCTGCGCCAGCAGGATCGGCACCATCGCGCCCAGCAGGTACACCACCGTCGCGCCGCTCGCGCGCATCGACGGCCAGAAGCCCGAGGCGGAGAAGCGCGACTCGAACACCACTTCGGCGCCGGTCAGCGCAGCCTGCGCGAAGGTGTTGAGCGCATTGATGTGAAACAGCGGCAGCGTGGTGCACAGCACGTCGCCGGCGCCCACGCCGAGCACTTCCGCGCTGTTCACGCCCCACCAGAAATACTGCGCGTGCGGGCACATCACGCCCTTGGCCGGCCCGGTCGTGCCGGAGGTATAGAGGATCGCAAGCGGATCGCCGGGCTGCACGGCCGCGGGCGCGAGCGCCTCGCCGCCTTCGGGGTAAGGCGCCACGCGCACGCCCTCGGGCGCCTGCCAGTCCGCGGGCTCGCCCTCGCCCACCACCCAGATCTCGCGCAACGCGGTGCGCGCCAGGTCCGCCGTGGCAAGCCGCGACAGAAAGCCCGCCTCGATCACCAGCAGCTTCGCCTCGCTGTTCGCGAGGAAGTATTCGACCTGCGGCCCCATCGACGCCGTATTGACCGGCACCACCGCCGCACCCAGCCAACCCGCGCCCAGGAAGCTCTCGAGAAACTCGACACGGTTGCCGCACATCACGGCCACGCGGTCGCCGCGCACCACGCCGGCCGCTGCCAGCGCGCCGGCGCGAACGGCTGCTGCCTGCGCTGCGTCGCGGTGCGCCCACGCCCGCCCCGCGATCCGCAGCAGCGCGCGCGGGCCGAACAGCCCGGCCTGCCGCTGCAGCATCGCCGGCAGCGTGCGCTGCGCGGGCGGCACGGCGCGCGCGTCACTCGTCATCGTGCGTGCCTCCGCCAAGGTAGGTGGCCTGCACGCGCGGGTCGCTCGCCAGCTCGGCCGATGCGCCCGACAGCGCAATCTCGCCGGTTTCCAGCACATAGCCCTCGTCCGAGCTCTCGAGCGCGGCGCGCGCGTTCTGCTCCACCAGCAGGATCGACACGCCGTCGTCGCGCAGCTTGCGCACGATGGTCAGGATGTCGCGCACGATCAGCGGCGCCAGGCCCAGGCTGGGCTCGTCCAGCATCAGCAGGCGCGGCGCCGACATCAGCGCGCGCCCCACCGCCAGCATCTGCCGTTCGCCGCCGGAGAGCGTGTCCGCACGCTGCGAGCGCCGCTCGGCCAGCCGCGGAAAGCGGTCGTACACCGACTGCAGCCGTTTCTTCATCGCGTCGCCGCGCAGCCGCTTGGCATAGGCGCCGAGCTGCAGGTTGTCGAGCACGGTGAGCTCGCCGAACAGCTCGCGCTTCTCGGGCACCAGGCACAGGCCGCGTTCCACGCGCGCTTCCACGTCCAGCCCCTGCAGGTCTTCGCCTTCGAAGCGCAGCGTGCCCTTGCAGGGCAGCAGCCCCATCGCCGCGGCCAGCAGCGTGGTCTTGCCCGCGCCGTTCGGGCCGATCACCGAGATGATCTGCCCCGGCTGCAGGTCGAGCGACACACCGCGCACCGCCTCCACCTGCCCGTACGACACATGCAGGTCGCCAATCTCCAGCATCGCGGTCATTTCGTTACCCCCAGGCTTCTCACTTCGTGTACTTCTCCCACCCCCTGAAGGGGGCCCGCGCCTTCGGGCGGCCGTGCGGCGCTCATACGACGCTCCCCAGGTAAGCCGCCTGCACACGCTCGTCGGCGCGCACCGCCGACGGCACGCCCTCCACGAGCTTGGAGCCGAAGTTCATCACCACCAATCGGTCCACCAGTTTCATCACGAAGTCCATGTCGTGTTCGACGATGAGGATGGTCACGCCCTCCTCGCGCAGCTTGCGCAGCAGGTCGCCGAGTGCCATCTTCTCCTTGCGGCGCAGGCCGGCGGCGGGCTCGTCGAGCACCAGCAGCACCGGGTCGGCGGCCAGCGCGCGCGCAATCTCCAGGATGCGCTGCGTGCCCAGCGGCAGGCTGCCCGCCAGCTCGTGCGCGCGGTCGCCCAAGCCGATACGGTCGAGCTGGCGCTGCGCCTCCTGCAGGATCTGGCTTTCCTCGTTGCGGTCGAGCCGCAGGCCCGCCTTCAGGATGCCCGAGCGCGTGCGCGAGTGCGCGCCCAGCGCCACGTTGTCGAGCAGGCTCATGCGCGGCCTCAGCTTCACGTGCTGGAAGGTGCGCGCCAGGCCCAGCCGCGCCACCTGCCGCTGCGGCAGGCCGGCAATGTCGTGCTCCAGAAAGCGCACCTGCCCCGCGCTCATGGGCAGCGTGCAGGTCAGCAGGTTGAACATGGTCGACTTGCCCGCGCCGTTGGGCCCGATCAGCCCGACGATCTCGCCGGCCTTCACGTCGAAGCTCACGTCGTTCACCGCCACCAGCCCGCCGAAGCGCTTGACCGCGCCGTTGACCGACAGCACCGGCGATCCGCGTGCCGGCAGCGTGCGGTTGGCCAGCGGCTCGACCGGCGCCGCCTCGTGGCGCGACGGCCCCTGCGGCGCGCCGCGCCGGTGCGTCCAGCGGCGCAGCAGGCCCATGACGCCGCCGCGCGCGAAGTGCAGCAGCAGGATGAAGAGCGCGGCGAAGGCCACGGCCTCCAGCTGGCCGGCGCGCTGCGTGAGCATCGGCAGCACGTCCTGCAGGCCGTTCTTCAGCACCAGCACCAGCGCGGCGCCCACCAGCGCGCCCGCCAGTTGCCCGAGCCCGCCGGCCACCGCCATCAGCAGGTACTCGATGCTGGCGCGCACGTCGAAGGGCGACGGGCTCACGAAGCGGTTCATGTGCGCGTACAACCAACCCGCCAGCCCCGCGAACAACGCCGCCGTGACGAACAGCGACAGCCGCACGCGGTACGCATCCGCGCCCACGCTCGCCAGCAGCGTGGCACCGCCGCGCAGCCCGCGAATGGCGCGACCCGGCCGCGACTGCAGCAGGTTGTGGCTGAACAGGCAGGCCAGCCCCACCACCACCCAGATCAGGTAGTACATCGCGCGCGGGTCGGCCAGCGACCAGCCCGCCACCTGCAGCGCCGGAATGTTCGACAGCCCCGTGTGCCGGCCCAGCGCGTCGACGTTGCCGAACAGCATCGCAATCGACAGCCCCCATGCGATGGTGCTCAGCGGCAGGAAGTGCCCGCCGAGCCGCAGCGTGAGCATGCCGATGGCCAGCGCCGACAGCCCCGTGAGCAGCAGCGCGAACAGCAGCCCGATCCACGGCGACATGCCCTGCGTGGTGGTGAGCCATGCGGTCGCGTAGGCCGCGATGCCCACGAAGGCCGCCTGCCCGAACGACGTGGCGCCGCCCACGCCCGTGAGCATCACCAGGCCCAGCGCCACCAGTGCGCCGATGCCGATGTCGTTGAGCAGCGAGACGGTGAAGCTGCCCGCCACCACCGGCACCAGGGCCAGCACGGCGACGATACCGGCGATCCAAGCGCCGCGCTTCTTGAGATTCGCGTTCATTGGTCCACCTCGTCTTCTTCCTCTTCGGCGTGCGCGACCATGAAGGAGCGCAGCATGAGCACGGGAATCAGCAGGCTGAAGACGATCACGTCCTTCAGCGCACCGCTCCAGAACGAGGCGAAGCTTTCCACCACGCCGACCGCGAGCGCGCCCACGGCCGTCATCGGGTAGCTCACCAGCCCGCCGATGATCGCGGCCACGAAGGCCTTCAGGCCGATGATGAAGCCCGAGTCGTAGTACATGGTCGTCACCGGCGCAATCAGCACGCCGATGAGCCCCGCCAGCAGCGAGGCGCAGCCGTACGCCAACAGCGCCGTGCGCACCGGCCGGATGCCCACCAGCCGCGCGCCCACCCGGTTCACGGCCGTGGCGCGCAGCGCCTTGCCGGCCACCGTGCGCTCGAACACCAGGAAGAACAGCCCGCTCAGCACAATGGCCGCCCCCACCATCAGCACCACCTGGCCGCTGACGGTGAAGCCGTCGCCCAGCGTGAACACGGCGCTGGTCAGCGGCGTGGTGCGCGAGCCCTCAGGCCCGAAGAACAGCAGGCCCAGGCCCGACAGCAGGAAGTGCAGCGCCAGCGACACGATCAGCAGCACCAGCACCGACGCGTCCGCGATCGGCTGGAACACCACCCGCGCGAGCAGCGGCGCAATCGGCACCACCAGCAGCACCGCCACGGCGATGTGCACCGCCACCGGCACGCCGGGCCGCGCCGCAAGCCACGCCAGCACGCACGGAATGGCGGGCAGCACGCCCCACATCAGCACGGCCTTGGGAATGCGCGCGGTCTCGCCGCGCCGCAGCAGGCTGCCGATCTCGGTGGCCAGCGCCAGCGCGGCCAGCACCGCCACCATGCCGATGGTCGCCGGCACGTGGCCGGTTTCAAACGCCGCGAGCGACAGGGCCGCGAAGGCCGCGATGTCGCCGAACGGCACGAACACCACCCGCGTGACGGAAAAGATCAGCACCAGCCCGAGCCCGGCCAGCAGGTAGACGGCGCCGTTGGCCAGCCCGTCGGTGAGAAGAATGAGTGCCACGTCCCATGTCATCGCGCGGCCCTCCGGCAAAGCAAAGGCGAGCGGTTCAAGGTGCGAGCTTCCATTGGCCGTTGTCGAGCTTGACGATCACGCGGGCACGTTCGTCCACGCCGTAGAGGCTGCCGGGCTTGAAGCTGTAGACACCGTGCGTGCCCACCACTTCCCTGGTGCTGAAGATGGCATCGCGCAGGGCGACGCGAAACTCGGGCGTTCCCGGCTCGGCCTTCTTCATGGCGCGCGATGCGGCGTCCGCGAACACCAGCCAGCCGTCGAACGAGTAGGCCGAGAAGGCGTCGCTGGTCGGTGCGTTGTTGACCTTCTGGAACACGGCGCGGAACTCGGTCGCGATCTTCTTGGTCGGGTAGCTGTCGGGCAGCTGCTCGGCCACGATCACCGGGCCCGTGGGCATCAGCGCGTTCTGGCCGGAGGCACCCACCACGCGCACGAAGTCGGGGTTGATCAGCCCGTGCTGCCCGTACACGCCGCCCTTGAAGCCGCGCTCCTGCAGCGCCAGGAACGGCAGCGCGCCCGGCGTGCCGGCGCCGCCGGTCATCACCGCGTCGGGCCGCAGCGCCACGATCTTCAGCACCTGGCCCGTGACCGACGCGTCGGCGCGCGCATAGCGCTCGTTGCTCACCACCTTGATGCCGGCGGCCGGCGCGGCCTTCATGAGCGCGTCGTACACCAGGTCGCCCCAGGCGTCGGTGAAACCGATGTAGCCCACGGTCTTCACGTTGTTGCGCTTCATGCGCTCGACCACCGCGTCGATCATCAGTTGCGTGGGCTGCGCCACCGTCATCACCCACGGGTTCTCGTTGGGGTCGAGCAGGATGGGCGTGAGGCCGATCATCGGCGTCTTCGCTTCCTTGCCCACCTGCGCCATCGCAATGGCGGCCGGCACGCCCGAGGTGCCCATGAGCACGTCGACCTTTTCTTCCTCGATCAGCTTGCGCGCGTTGCGCCCGGCCGTGGTCGGGTCGGAACCGTCGTCGAGCACGATGAGCTGCACCTTGCGGCCGTTCACCTCGGGCTTGTAGGCCAGCGCGGCCTGCATGCCCTTGGCGTAAGGCACGCCCAGCGAGGAGTTCGGCCCCGACAGCGACACGCTCAGGCCGACCTTGAGGTCGGCCGCGAATGCGCTGGCAATGCCGCAGGCGGTCAGCGCCGCGGTGAGTGTGCCGCGCGTCAAGGTCTGCATCAGGCTCTTCATGTCGTAGCTCCAGTGAGGATGGTGGGAATGAACAGGAAACTCAGATGAACAACTGGATCGCCGGCAACGCACGCGCGGCGTTGAGCAGGTCGATGCGCTTCTCGCGGATGCGCCAGCCGCCGGGCGTGCGCACGAGGTGGTGGCGGGCCGTGCCGCTCAGCAGCACCTGGTCTTCGCCGCGCGCCTCCACGTACAGGAACGGCGTGCGCAGGCGCACTTCGTCGCCGCCCTGGTGCTCGATGCGCGAGGGCTGCAGCACGTGCTGGCTGTGGCTGGCCGGGTGCTGCGAGTGCGCGCGGGGGTTCTTCAGGCGCTCCACGCGCAGCTGCAGCAGCAGGCGGTCTTCGTAGGCCAGCGAGTTGTGCGAGAACGGATCGGCCTGCGCCGCGCCGAGCAGCGGCACCCAGTAGTGGCCGTCCTCCGCGAACAGGGCCAGCCATTCGTCGAAGCGTTTTTCGTCGAGCAGCGCCGCCTCGTGGGCGACCACGTCGCGCGGGTCCGTCATGGCGCGGCCTCCGCATTCAGGCCCGCCGCCATGGACTTCGCCCACGCGCGGAACTGGTTGCGCATCAGCAGTTCGTTGGTGCCGTTGGTGGTCACCGTGGCCTGCTGCGTCTCCGCCGGGTCGTGGTTGCGGTGCAGGCTCACCCATTCGTTGCCGCCGGCGCGCAGGCCCTGCTGGATGCTCTCGAACAGATGCACGTCGTCGTGCGCCACCACCGACATGGGCGAGAACACGAGGCGGTTGTAGCTCATGGCGCGCTCGAACAGCAGTGCCGGCGCGCCGGCCGCGCGGAAGCTCCAGGCTTCGATCAGCGTGCGGTTGGCCGCCAGCGGGCGGATCACGCGGATGGCCTGCGGCGAGCCCTTGACCGACAGGCTCGGATAGAACACCGAGTTCTGCGGCGAGCGCTGCAATATCTCCGTGGCGCGCGCCTCGCCGTGCGCGGCGCGCATCGCGGCCTCGTACGCGGGCAGCTGCGCGTAGTTGGAATGGATGCTGAAGTTCACCCCCAGCACGCTGTGGCCGTTGGCGAACACGCGCCCGCCCATCTTGTCGAAGAATTCGTAGCCCGAGCCGAAGGGCAGGATCTGCTCCATCGCCATGGGCTTGGGGTCGGTGGGCGCATGGCCTCCCCACAGTGCCTCGGCCGCCTTGGTGGCCGACTCGTGCGTGGACATCGGGTGCACCGTGTCGTTGATGTTCTCCAGGTACATCTTCCAGTTGCAGTGCACGATGTTGCGCAGCACGCCGCCGCCCACGCTCAGCTTGCCTTCGGGCGAGCGGTCGACCATGTTGTCGATGGCGCCCAGCACCTCGCCGAAGTAGCCCTCGAACGAAGGGCCGGTGTCCGACAGCCGCACGAACACGAAGTCGCGGTACACCTTCACATGCTTCACCGCCGACAGCCCCTGGCCCGATTCGCAGGCCTTCAGCTGCGTGCCTTCATAGCCGTTCTTCAGCGGCAGCCCGAGCGGCGCGCCGTCGAGCTTGTAGGTCCACGCGTGGTACGGGCAGCGGAAGAAACGGCCGGTGTTGCCGCTCTCGTCCGTCACCAGCTGCGTGCCCTTGTGGGCGCAGCGGTTGTAGAGCACATGCACGTCGCCGCCGGGCTGGCGCACCATGAGCAGCGGCCGCCCCGCGATGTCCTGCGTCACGAAGTCGCCGGGCTCGGGCACCTGGCTCGCATGGCCTAGAAAGACCCAGGTGTTGGCGAACAGGTGTTCCTGCTCCAGCGCGAAAAGCTCGTCGCTGAGGTACAGGTCGCGGTGCACCCGGTCGTCGCGGACCAGCGCCGCGACAAGATCGGGGCGGTTGCGGTAGGTGGTCATGGTGGTGCTCGGTGGCTCAGGCCGGGCTCAGGGAACCAGCTTCCACTGGCCCTTGGTCATCTGCACGATGACCACGCCGCGCTGGTCGGAACCGTAGCGGTCGTCGGGCTTGAAGGTGTACACGCCGTGCGTGCCCACCAGCTCCTTGGTGCTCACGATCGCATCGCGCAGCGCCGTGCGGTACTGCGGCGTGCCCGGCTCGCCCTTGGCCCGCGAGGCCGCATCGGCCAGCAGCAGGTAGGCGTCGTAGGTGTACGACGAGAAGGCATCGGTCGGCACCGCGCCGTTGACCTTCTGGTACGCGTTGCGAAAGCCCATCGACACCTTCTTGATCGGGTTGCTGTCGGGCAGCTGGTCGGCCACCAGCACCGGGCCGCTGGGCACCTGCAGGCCTTCGATGGAGGCGCCGCCCACGCGCACGAAGTCGGCGTTGATGAGGCCGTGCGTGCCGTAGATCCTGCCCTTGTAGCCGCGCTCGGCCAGCGCCAGGTAGGGCAGCGCGCCGGGCGTGCCCGAGTTGCCCGCGAACACCGCGTCGGGCCGCGCCCCGACGATCTTCAGCACCTGCCCGGCCACCGACGAATCGCTGCGCGCATAGCGCTCGTTCGCCACCACCTTGATGCCGGCGGTGTCGGCGCTCTTCACCAGCGAGTCGTAGGCCAGGTCGCCCAGCGCGTCCGAGAAGCCGATGAAGGCCACCGTCTTCACGCCCGACTTCTTCATGCGCTCGACCACGCCCGCCACCATGAGCGGGAACGGCTGCGACACCGTCACCGTCCACGCGCCCTCGGGGCCGGCGATGGTCACCGGCGTGGGCGAGATCAGCGGCGTGTTGAGTTCCCGCGCCACCGCGGCGATGGCCATGGCGCCCGGCACGCCCGAGGTGCCGATGAGCACGTCGACCTTGTCCTCGGTCACCAGCTTGCGCGCGTTGCGCCCGGCGGTGGTGGGGTCGGAGGCGTCGTCGAGCACGATCAGCTGCACCTTGCGCCCGGCGATCTCCGGGTGCTCGGCAATGGCGGCGCGAATGCCCTTCTCGTACGGAATGCCCAGCGCGGCCACGGGGCCCGACAACGAGCTGATGAAGCCGATCTTCAGGTCGGCGGCCATGGCTTGCGCGGCAGCCAGCGCGACGGCCGTGGCGGCGAGGATGCGAGTGATCTTTTTCATGTGAGGCGGTTCAGGCAGTTCAGGCGGTTGAGACGGGGTTCGGGCGATGCGTGCGGCTCAGGGAACGAGCTTCCATTGGCCCTTTTCGAGCTTCACGACGACACGCGAACGGTCGTCCGAGCCGTAGCGGTCGGTCGGCTTGAAGTTGTAGACGCTGTGCGTGCCCACCAGCTCCTTGGTGCTCACGATGGCGTCGCGCAGCGCCAGGCGGAACTGCGGCGTGCCCGGCTCGGCCTTGCTGTTGGCCAGCGCGCGCTGCGCCGAGTCGAGGTAGATCAGCCAGGCATCGAAGCTGTAGGCCGAGAAGGTGTCGGTGGGCGGCGCGCCGTTGGCCTTCTGGTAGGCCGCGCGGAAGTCCATCGAGATCTTCTTCATCGGGTTGCTGTCGGGCAACTGCTCGGCCACCACCACCGGGCCGGTGGGCGCCAGCAGGCCTTCGACCGACGGGCCGCCGACACGGATGAAGTCGGGGTTGATCAGCGAGTGCATGCCGTAGATCTTTCCCTTGTAGCCGCGCTCGGTGAGTGCCAGGTACGGCAGCGCGCCGGGCGTGCCCGAGGCGCCGGTGATCACCGCGTCGGGCTTCAGCGCCACGATCTTCAGCACCTGTCCGGCCACCGACGAATCGCTGCGCGCGTAGCGCTCGTTCGACACCACCTTGATGCCGGCCGTGGGCGCGGACTTCATGAGCGCGTCGTACACCAGGTCGCCCCAGGCGTCGGAGTAGCCGATGTAGGCCACCGTCTTCACGCCGGCCTGCTTCATCTTCTCGACCATCGCGCCCATCATCAGCGGCGCGGGTTGCGGCAGCGTCACCATCCATGCGCCCTCTTCGCCCGCCAGGTCGGCGTTGGCGATGGAGATCAGCGGCGTCCTGGTCTCGCGCGCCACGCCGGCAATGGCCAGCGAACCCGGCGCGCCGGCCGTGCCGATGATGACGTCGACCTTGTCCTCCTCGATCAGCTTGCGCGCGTTGCGCGCCGCCGTGGAGGGGTCGGACGCATCGTCGAGCTGGATCACCTGCACCTTGCGCCCCCCCACTTCGGCCTTGTAGGCAAGCGCGGCCTTCATGCCCTTGTCGTAGGGAATGCCGAGCGACGACACCGGCCCCGACATCGACGTGATGAAGCCGACCTTCAGGTCAGCGGCCCACGCGCCCGCGGTGCTCAGCGCACCGAGGCCCGCGGCGATGGCCGCGAGCGTGCGAATTCGGTTCAGGACTTTCATGGCGATGCTCCAGTGATGGTTTTGGACGAACGTGGGAAAGCAGGTATCAGGGGACAGGAATATTCAGAGGGCCAGGCTGCCGACGCTGGTGCCGCCGCACACGTAAAGCACCTGGCCGGTGACGAAGCTGTTGTCGGCGTCGGCAAAGAAACGCACGGCCCGTGCCACGTCGGCCGACTCGCCCAGGCGCTTGACGGGCACCGAGGCGGCGAGCGCGCGTTCCTTCTCGCTGCCGGCCTCGACGACGTCGTAGAACATGTCGGTGCGGATCGGTCCCGGGGCGACCACGTTCACCGTGATGCCGTCGGCCGCGAGCTCCAGCGCCCAGGTGCGCGCAATGCCCAGCATGCCGGCCTTGGTGGCCGAGTAGCTGGTGCGCGTGGCCAGGCCCAGCGCGGCGCGCGACGACAGCAGCACCACGCGGCCGAAGCGCTGTGCACGCATGGCGGGCAGCGCACCTTGCACGAGCTGGATGGCACAACCCAGGTGCAGGTCGACCAGCGCGTCGAGGTCGTCGAGCTTCACGTCGGGCAGCAGTGCCGCGCGGATCACGCCGGCGTTGTGCACGATGGTGGTCGGCGCAAAGCGCTCGACCAGCTCGCGCACGGCCTCGCCGGTCGCGGCGCGGTCGCTCAGGTCGGCTTCGATGCTGTGCAATTTCGGGTGATCGATCTCGGCCTTGCGGCGCGCGAGCGACACCACCTCGTAGCCCTGCGCGAGCAGGTCTTCGCAGATGGCCTTGCCGATGCCCGCGCTGCCGCCGGTGACGGCCGCGACCTTGGGTGCTGCGTTGCTCATGCCCGGCCTCCCTGTCTTGCCTGTCTTGCCCCCTCTCCCGCACGCGGGAGAGGATTGGGGTGAGGGTGCGCGCAATGTGCAGAGCCCTCATCCCCCGCCTTCTCCCGCAAGCGGGAGAAGGAGCCAAAGCCAACACGGCAGAGGGAACTCACAGCGAAGCTCCCACCAGCGCCAGCACGCGCAGCGGACTGCCGCTGCCCTTCTCGATCTTCAGCGGCGGGCAGATCAGCACCGCGCCGGCCGGCGGCAGCAGGTCGAGGTTGCTCAGGCACTGCAGGCCGTAGCGGCCCGCGCCGTGCATGTAGTAGTGGCACGGGTACGGCGGGCGCAGGTGATAGCCCTGCCCCGCGTCGGTGCCGATGGCTTCCGAGCCGAAGCCCAGCACGTCGCGCTGCTCCACCAGGAAGCGCACGGCCTCGGTGCTCGGGCCCGGCGTGTGCTGGCCGGTCTCGTCGAAGTTCTGGTAGGCCTCGGGGTCGCTGCGCTTGGACCAGTCGGTGCGCATCAGCACCCACGCGCCCTTCGGGATGCGGCCGTGCGCCGCTTCGTAGCGCTCGATGTCGGCCACGCTCAGCAGGTAGTCGTCGTTCGATTGCACGTCGGCCGAGCAGTCGATCACGCAGGCCGGGGCCACGAAGTGCTGCACCGGAATCGTGTCGACCGAGTTGTTCGGCAGGTCACGGCCCGAGATCCAGTGGATCGGTGCGTCGAAGTGCGTGCCCGTGTGCTCGCCGCAGGAGAAGTTGTTCCAGTACCAGCCCGGGCCGCGCTCGTCGTACTTCGACACTTCCTCGATGCGAAAGGGCCAGCACTGCCCCATTTCGGGCGGCAATGCGATCTGCGGGAACTCGGGCGTGAGCGTCTGCGTGAGGTCGATCACGCGGATGCGGCCGCTGGCCATGGCCGTCACCAGGCCGCCGAGGATCTCGGCGGCGGACATCAGTTCGGTTGTCGTTGTCATCGTGTGCTTCCTTTTGCTCAGCCGCCGGCGGCCAGTTCGCGCTCGAGCACCTTCGGGTTGTCGCGCCAGCGCTCCAGCCACTCCTGCGCCACGTCGCCGGGGTACACGTCTTCCACGCCGTCGCGCAGCGCCTTCACGATGGCGTTGGCCAGCGTGGCCGGCGCGAGCTTGGGCGGCGGCGTGTGCTGGTTCCATTCGTCGTCGATGGGGCCGGGGAACACGTTGATCACGCGGATGCCCGCCGGTCGCATCTCGGCGCGCAGGCACTGGGCCAGCGAATGCGCCGCGGCCTTCGACGCACTGAAGGTGCCGTGCGGCGGGAAGTTGCTGAGCGCGTAGATCGACAGCAGGTTCACCCACGCGGTCGCGCCCGTCTCACCGTCGGCCGAGCGGCCCTTCAGCGCCGGGCCGAACTCCTGCGCCAGGCGCAGCAGGCCGAAGTAGTTGATGTCCATCTCGGCCTTGGCCACGTCGGTGCCGCGCCGTGCGCCGATGCCGAAGGTGCGGTGCACCTCGGCGTTGTTGATCACGATGTCGACCTTGCCGCCGATGGAGCCGGCCAGCTCCGTCACCTGGCGGCCGTTGGTGAGGTCCAGCGGCACCAGCGTGACCTGCGGCAGCGCCGCGATGTCGTCGAGCCCGTCGCCCATCTTCTTCCAGGGCTCGGCATGGCCGACCCAGACGATGTCGGCGCCGGCCTTCACCAGCGCACGCACGATGGCCTGGCCGGTCTCGGTCTTGCCGTCGGTCACCAGCGCCTTGCGGAACTTGGGGTCGCTGGTCATCTCGCGCAGCATCTTGTCGTCGGCCATATGGGCACTCCCTTCATTCGGAAAACCAATGAGAACGGCCTGGCCCGCGCGGTCGAGGCGGGCGCCGACACGCACGCGCGTGGGCGCATCGCCGACCTCGCCGTGCAGGTGGACCATGAGCGTGGGGCCGGCATCGAGGTGCACCAGCCCCAGCCGCCAGGGCAGCCGTTCGCGAAAGAACAGGTCGTTGCTGTGGTGCAGCGTGGTGCTGCCGAGCAGCGCGCCCTCGCCGCTCTGTTCGCGCCAGCGCAGCGCGGCGGAAAGGCACTTGTGGCAGACCTCGCGCGGCGGGTACTGCACCGTGCCGCAGTCGTCGCAGGTCTGCAGCTCGAAGCGGCCTTCGGCGGCGGCGGCCGTGAGGCCGAGCGCCACGCGGCCACGCGCGCCGGGCGGCAGGTTCATCTGCCGGGTCCGCAGCACCGGGTTCTTGCGCGGGGGGCGCATCAGGGGCATGGTCATGGCGCCTCCGCCGGGCCGCCCCAAGGCAGGCGCGCGGCCCCCTCGGGGGGCAGAGCAGCCGCGAAGCGGCAAACGTGGGGGTACATCATTCCGGTCTCCCGAGGATGACGGCGCCTGTGCACAGGCAGCGGTCGTAGGTCACCATGCCGAAGCCGGCGACAAGGCCGAGCCGTGCGTCGGGCACCGTGCGTTGGCCTGCTTCGCCGGTCAGCTGGCGAATCGCCTCGACCATGCCGAGGAAGCCGCCGGCCGCACCGGCCTGCCCTGCGGACAGCTGCCCGCCGCTCGTGTTGTTCGGAAAGCTGCCGTCGAAGGTCATGGTGTTGGCCTGCACGAAGGCCGAGCCCTCGCCCTTCTCGCAGAAGCCGAGGTCCTCGAACTGCATCATCACGATGACGGGATAGTCGTCGTAGGTCTGCACGAAGTCGAGCGCGGCGGGCCGCACGCCGGCCTGCGCATAGAGGTCGTCGCGGTCCTTGCGCCAGCCGCCCTGCACCATCACCGGGTCTTCGGCGTAGGCGTTGTGGCGCTCGATGGCACCGCGGATCACCACGTGCGCCAGCCCCAGGTCGCGCGCGCGCTCCTCGCTCATCACCAGGAAGGCGTCGGCACCCGCGCAGGGCATGACGCAGTCGAACAGGTGGATCGGGTCGGAGATGGGGCGCGCGGCCATGTACTCGTCGAGCGTGAGCGCCTTCTTGAACATCGCGTTCGGGTTGCCCAGCGCGTTGGTGCGCTGGTCGACGCAGATGCGGCCGAAGTCTTCGCGCTGCACACCGTAGGTGCGCATGTAGTTGGCGGTGATGAACGCGAAGATCGAGTTGGGCCCGCCGGAGCCGTAGGGGTAGCTGGCGTCGCGCGCGAAGTTGCTGAAGCTGCCGAGCGTCTGGCGGAAGGAGTCGACGTGGTTGGTGTCGGCGCCCACGCAGGCCACGATGTCGGCGTCGCCCGCCTGCACCGCGCGGGCCGCACGGCGCAGGCACATCACGCCCGACGCGCCGCCGGTCGGCACATGGTCGAGCCAGCGCGGCGACAGGCCCAGGTGCTGCGTGACGCCCACGGCCGTGTCGGGCGCGAGCGAGAAGCTGCTGAGGCACAGGCCGTCGATCTGCTCCTTGGCTACGCCGCTGGCCTCGACCAGCGCCTCGAGGGCCTGGCCGATGAACCAGTGCGCGGTGCGCGTGGAGTAGCGCACGTAGGGCACGGTGACGGGCACCGCGACCGCGACGCCTTCGTAGGAAAGTCGCCGCTTCGTCATGCCTGACCTACCTGTCTTTTCTTCATCGCGCGGGTGTCGATGCAGTGGCCCTGCCCCGGCAGCGACTGCGCCATCTCGCGCAACTGGCCGCGCTGGATCTTCTGCGACGGCGTGAGCGGCAGCGCATCGACGAAGGCCACGTAGCCGGGCGCCTTGTAGTACGCCAGCTGCGCCAGCGCGTGCGCGACGATGCTGGCGGCGGTCTGCGCGGGCTGCGAGGCATCGGCGCCTTCGTGCATCACGATGCAGGCCAGCACCTCGTCGCCGCGCACCGCGTCGGGCGTGGCGGCCACGGCCGAGGCCTTCACCGCCGGGTGCTGGTTGAGCACGCTCTCTACCTCCACGGCCGAGATGTTCTCGCCGCTGCGGCGGATCACGTTCTTCTTGCGGTCGACGAAGAAGAAGTTGCCTTCGGCGTCGCGGCGCACCAGGTCGCCGGTGTGGAACCAGCCGTCGGCCCAGGCCTCGCGCGTGGCCTCGTCGTCCTTCAGGTAACCGGAGAAGAAGTAGCGCTTCGGGTCATGGCCCGACGAGCGCACGAGCAGCTCACCGGGCATGTCGGTGGCCGCGTCGTTGCCTGCTTCGTCGACCAGGCGGATCTCGACGAAGTCTTCCTGCCGCCCGAAGCAGCTGGTGCCCACCAGGCGCGGCTCGCGGTTGGCCATGATGCAGGCGGCCGCGCCGGTCTCGGTCATGGCCCAGGCCTCGACCAGCGGGAAGCCGAAGCGTTCTTCGAAGGGCGCGTGGTTCTTGCGATCGACGCCGGCGCCGAAACCCCAGCGGATGGCGTGGTCGCCGTCGGCCGGCGACGCGGGCGCGGACAGCAGCATGGCCGGCATCACGCCCAGGTAATGCACGATGGTCGCGCCGCTTTCCTTCGCGCTGGCCAGCCAGCTCCTGGGGTGGAAGCGGTCGAGCTGCACCAGGCAGCCGCCGGCCACCAGCACCACCATGGTGGAGAACGCCATCGCGTTCATGTGGTTGAGCGGCAGCGGCGTGATGACGCGTTCCGCGTCCCGGCGGATGCTGCACACGCCGTCGAGCGAGGCGTACCACTCGCCGGCGCGCAGGAAGTAGGCGTTGCTCAGGATGCAACCCTTGGGTCGGCCCGTGGTTCCCGAGGTGTAGAGCAGCCCGCATTCGGTGTCGGCGCCGATGGGTTCGTGGGCGCGCGGTGCGGCGGTCTTCGCTGCCGGCACGGCGTCGTCGGGGCCCATGGTCTCGAAAGCCACGCCGGCCTGCGCTGCTGCCGCGTGCAGGTCGGCGGCGCGGCCCGGCAGCGTCACGGCCAGGCCGATGTCGCTGTGGCCGATCAGGTAGACCAGCTCGGCCGAGCGCATCTCGGCATTGATGGGCACCACGCTGGCGCCCAGCGCGTTCAGCGCGAGCCAATGGAAGATGAAGGCCGGCCGGTTCTCCAGCAGCAGGCCGACGCGGTGGCCGTGCCCGTAGCCGGCTTGCGCATAGGCCGCGCGCAGGCGTTCGATCTGCGCGGCAGCCTCGCCCCAGCGGATGGCGCCGGCCTCGATGCCGTAGGCCGCGGCCGTCACCGATTCGGTGAACAGGAACTCGGCCTGCGGCGTGCGCGCCGCGGTGGCCTGGAAGACGCCGTGGACGGTGAAGGGAACGGTGAAGTCGTGCATCGCGTCCCTAGATGAAGAGTTGCACGGCCGGCAGGGCCGCGTCGCAGTTGAGCAGGTTGACGCGCTTGAGCGTCATGCGCAGCGCGCCGTCCTGCACCGTGAGGTGATGAAAGAAGGTGCCGACATAGAACTGCAGCTCGTCGCCCTGCGATTCGGTGTAGTGGAACGCGGTGCGCACCACGAAGCGGTGGGCCTCGGCGTCGAACTGCTCGACCACCGGCACCTGCAGCAGGTGGTGGCAGCGGCTGGCCGGTTGTTGCGAGAAGGCGCGCGGGCTCTTGAGACGCTCGATGCGCAGGTCGCGCAGCAGCTTGTCCTCGTAGAGGTGCGAGGTGTGGTTGAGGCCGTCTTCCTGGTCGGGCACGAGCGGGATCCAGTAGAACGCGTCGTCGGTGAAGAGCGCGTTCCATTCCTCGTAGCGGCGCGTGTCGAGCAGGTGCGCCTCGTTCACGACGAAGTCGACCAGATCCTGCTGAGTGATCTGGCGGGTGGTGTCAGTGCCGGCCATCACATCGTCTCCGTCATGCGCTGCACCCAGCTGCGGTACTGGTTGCGCATCGGCAGCTCGCTGGTGCCGCCGGTGGTGATCTCGCCGCCCTTCAGCTCCGACGCGTCGTAGTCGCGGTGCAGGCTGACCCATTCATTGCCGCTCGCGTGCAGCCCGGCCTGCATGCCGCGGTAGGCCTGCAGGTCGTCGTGGCCCACCACCGAGAACGGCGAGTTGATCAGGCGGTTGTACATGGTGGTGCGCTGCAGCAGCTCGGGCGGCGCGCCCTTCAGGCGGAAGGTCCAGCTCTCGATCAGCGTCCTGTCGGCCGAGATCGGCTTCACCACGCGGATCGCCTGGATCGCGCCCTTGATCGTCAGGTTCGGGTAGTACACGGTGTTGTGCCGCGCCATGCCGAGGATCTGCGCGGTCTTCTCCTCGCCGTAGCGCGCCTTCATGGCGTCGTCGTACGCGGGAATCGCCTTGTACTTGCTGTGGATGCTGAAGTGCACGCCCGTGAAGCTGTGGCCGTTGTCGTAGGTGCGGATGCCCATGTCCTCGAAGAACTTGTAGTCCGACATGAAGGGCACGAACTGCTCCACGGCCATAGGCTTGGGCGCGTCCTCGGGCTGGTCGGCCCACATGCGCTTGGCGGTGCCGGCCGAGGACTCGTGCGCCACCATGGGGTGCATGGTGTCGTTGAGGTTCTCGACGAACATCTTCCAGTTGCACTGGTGCATGAAACGCAGGCAGCCGCCCGCGATCTCGAGCTCGCCTTCGGGCGAGCGGTCGGCCATGTTGTCGATGGAGCTCAGCGAATCGCCGAAGTACGCGTCGAAGTCCGGCCCCGCATCGTTGATCTTCACGAAGATGAAGCCGCGGTGGCTGCGCACGTGCTTCACCAGCGTCAGGCCCTTGCCCGACTCGCACTCGTGCAGCTGCGTGTGCTCGTAGCCCGTCTTCAGCGGAATCGCCAGCGGCGCGCCGTCGGTCTTGAAGGTCCACGCGTGGTACGGGCAGCGAAAGAACTTGCCGGTGTTGCCGCACGGCCCGTTGACCAGCCGCGAGCCCTTGTGCGCACAGCGGTTCATCATGGCGCGCACGCTGCCGTCGGAGTGGCGCACGATGATCAGCGGGCGGCCCGCGATCTCGTTGCTGATCCAGTCGCCGGGCTTGGGCAGCTGGCTCTCATGGCCGACGTAGTTCCAGGTGTTGGCGAAGAAGTGCTCCTGCTCCAGCTCGAACAGCTCCTGGCTGGTGTACAGGTCGCGGTGCACCCGGTCGTTCTGCACCAGCGCGCGGATCGCATCGGGGTTGTCTCGGTACGCGGTCATGGTCTCGTGGCTCCTGGCTTCAGATGTCGAGCACCAGGCGCGCACCCTTGGCGCGCGAGATGCAGATCTGCATGACGGTGCCCTCGGCCTTCTCGCGGGCGGTCAGCACGTAGTCGCGGTGGTCGATCTCGCCTTCGAGCACGGGCACGGCGCACACGCCGCATTCGCCGCGCTTGCAGTCGAACATCGGGTCGCAGCCGTTCTCGATCAGGCAGTCGAGCAGGCTCTGGTCGGCCGGCACGGTGAAGCGCTGGCCCGACTGCGCCAGTTCCACCTCGAAGGGCTGGTCGCCGGCCTCGGCGACGACCTCGGTGAACAGTTCGAAGTGCACGCGGTCGTGCTCCCAGCCGCGTGCCTGCGTACGCTCGAGCACGGCGTCGAGCATGACCTTGGGGCCGCACACGTAGAGGCGGTCGCTCGCCGGTACGCCGTCGAGCAGCGCATCGATGTCCAGCGGCCGGCCGGCCTCGGCATCGGCATGCACGCGCAGGTCGTCGCCCAGCAGGTCTTGCAGCTCGGGCAGGAAGGCCATCAGGTCGCGGCTGCGGCCGGCGTAGTGCATGCGCACGGGCGCGCCCTCCGCGCGGCGGCGGGCCGCCATGGTGGCGAGCGGCGTGACGCCGATGCCGCCGGCCACCAGCACCGAGCCGCCGGGGCCGGTGTGCAGCGGAAAGTCGTTCTTCGGCGCTTCGACGGCCAGGGCATCGCCCTCTTTCAGCTGCTCGTGCATGAAGCGCGAACCGCCGCGGCCTTCGGCCTCCTTGCGCACGGCAATCACGTACTCGGTCGGCGCGTTGGTGGCGTTGCGCGCGGTCGCGAAGTTGATGAGCGAGTAGTGGCGCCAGTCGGTCTTGCCGTCGGGCAGCGACACCTGCACGCGGATGTGCGCGCCGGCCGCGAAGCCGGGCAGCGCGCGGGTGTCATCGGCGCGCAGGCGCAGCATGCGGATCAGCGGATTCAGTTCGCGCGCCTCGACGACGCGCAGTGCAAGGGTGGCTGAGGGTGCGGTCATCTTCTTTGTCTCTTCAGGCCAGTGCGTGCTGCGCCAGCGCGGCCTGCAGCTTGTGGCCGTGTTCGTCGGCCAGCGCCGCGTCGCGCAGTTCGCGCAGCGTGGCCGGTGCCAGTGCGGCGCCGGCGCGCTCGAAGGCGCGCATCACGGTGTCGTAGTTGCGCAGGCCGCGCTCGTGCGTGTCGCTGTAGCCCTTCACGAGCCGCTGGCACTGCGCGAGTTCGACGGCGAGTTCAGGGTTGCGCTGCGCGGTGGCGGCGATGCGCTGCAGCCATTCCTCTATGCGGCGGTTCTCGTCGGCATAGCGCATGGTGGACAGGCGCCAACGCTTCATGGCCGCCACGGTGCGCAGCATGAGGTAGCCCCTCAGCGAGCTGGTCTGGATCACGCGGCCGTGCTGCGTGAAGCGCTCGACGAGCTTCTTCGGCAGCGTCGAGCCCATGAGCCAGCGGCCGATGCCGCCGGGCAGCGTCTCGCAGATTTCCTGCAGGCGCGGGTGCATGTATTCGTTGATGGCCAGCACCTGGCCCGGCTGCACGCGCGCTTCGCCGCGCACGCGTTCGAAGCGGGTGGCACGGGTCTTGAGCGCGGCCACGCGCGCGGTGTCTTCGTAGGACATCCACAGCGCGAGATGGCGCGCGGTTTCGCGAAGCAGCCGGTGGTCGCCGGCCGGCAGGGCCGCGACGGCCGCCATGCGGTCGAGGTACAGGGCGGCGTAGGCCACGTCCTGGTAGTCGATGAGGCGGCGCACGCCTTCGAGCAGCAGGTCTTGCGCGGCTTCCGGAAAGCCGCGCTGCACGCGCTCGACCAGTGCGCGCACGGCCGGGTGGCGCGGCTGCGGCACTGGTGCGGTGGCCGCTGCCGGCTTGGCGGGCTCGCCGTCGTCACCGTCCTGCGCGCGATCGAAGGCCGCGCCGAAAGCCTTCAGGCTGGGCTTCACGCCGACGCCGCCGCGCTCGACGGTCGCCTCGAACTGCGCGCGGCTGAAAGGCAGCACGCCCGAACCCGCCAGCGCGCCGAACAGCACCGCGCTGATCACGCTGCCCGAGTCCTCGGCCGCCTGCGCCATGTCGAAGCGGATGAAGCGCTTGGCCGCCCTGGCCGTGTGCGCGAGCAGCTGGCCGCTGTCGACGCGCCCGTCACCGAGCGCGCTTTTCTCTGCAATCGAGAACACGCGGTGCGTGGAAGCGATCAGCGTGGTGCGCTCGCGCGTGACGAGGCCGCGCTGCACGGCGCGCCCGGCTTCCATGAGCTCCGATGCCAGCACCAGGTCGACGTCGCCCGGGAGCGGCATCAGCGCGAGCACCGGGCGGCCGCCGTCGGACGCGGCCTGCGCCATGGGATAGAGCTCGACGTAGTAGATGGTCGCGCCCGTGCGCTGGGCCACGCCCGGCACCGAGGTGGTCTGCGCAACGTAGCCGTTGGCCTCGCCCATGTCGACGATCCAGTCGGCCAGCACGCCGCCGCCCTCCCCGCCCATGGCGAGGATCGCGATCTTGATAGGTTGTGCGGTGCTCATTGCTTCAGAAGGCATAGGCTTCGCGGCGGCGCGCTTCGCCGCGCTGCAGCCAGCCGATGACGGCGGCGCGCACGCGTTCGCGCAGCACGTCCCAACGGCTCGGGTTGCTGACGATCTGCGCCTTGTAGAACGACGGGCACAGCACGGCGGCATGCGAGACCTCTCCGCACACGCCGCAGCCCACGCAGCTGTCGAGCACGGTGGCCACCGGGTCGGTGCGCAGCGGATCGGGGTTGGGCTTGATCGACAGCGACGGGCAGCCCGACAGGCGGATGCACGAGTGGTCGCCGGTGCAGGTGTCGGAGTCGACGCCGAACTTCTCGCGCACCATGCGCTTGCCGTCGGCCACGGCCTTGCGCACCAGCGGCTTCTCGCGGCGCTGCTTGTTGAGCATGCACTCCGACTGGGCGATCAGCACCTTCGGGCCCTTGGTCTTGGTGGTGAGCGCTTCTTTCAGCGCGTCGCGCATGCCGGCGACGTCGTAGGTGCGGCGCAAGGTCTTCACCCACTCGACGCCCACGCCGCGCACGGCGCGCTCGATCTCGTGGCCGGTGCTGCGCGTCTTGTTGATGGCCTGCGACGAGAGGATGTCCTGTCCGCCCGTGGCCGAGGTGTAGTTGTTGTCGACGACGATGGTGAGGTTGTCGCTCTTGTTGAAGACCGCGTTGGCCACGCCGCTGGTGAGGCCGTTGTGCCAGAAGCCGCCGTCGCCCATCATCGAGATCGCGCGCTTGCCGGCCGGCGCGTTGAGCGCCGCGGCGCCCGCGCCGCCCAGGCCGTAGCCCATGGTGGTATTGCCGATGTTGAACGGCGGCAGGATGGAGAACAGGTGGCAGCCGATGTCGGCGCTCACGTGGTGCGCGCCGAGTTCGCGCTCGACCAGCTTCATTGCGCTGAAGATCGGGCGCTCGGGGCAGCCGGTGCAAAAGCCCGGCGGACGGGCGTGCACCACTTCGCCCAACGCGGTGGACGGCAGCGCAGGCTCGGGCGCTGCGTCGACGCCGACCGCGGCGACTTCCATCAACGGGATTACCTTGCGAATGGGCGCAGGCACGGGCAGCGGCGCGAGCCGGTCGTAGCGCTCGCAGAAGCTGCGCGCGCCCTTCAGCAGTTCGGCCGCGGTGTATTCGCCGGCCACGGGCAGCATGTCCTTGCCGTGCAGCGCGGTGGTCGAACCGGCCTGGCGCAGGATGGTCGCGAGGTTCTGCTCGACGAAGTTGGGCTGGCCCTCTTCGACCACCATCACCGCGCGCTTGCCTTCGCAGAAGCGGATCACCTCGCTCTCGATGACCGGGTAGGCCACGTTCATCACGTACAGCGGCACCTGCGTGTTGCCGTACACGTCGGCCAGGCCCAGGCGTTCGAGCGCACGCAGCAGCGTGTTGTAGCTGCCGCCCTGCACGATGATGCCGATGTCGTCCGCGTCCTGCGAGAAGAACTCGTTGAGCTTGCGCTCCTCGATGAAGCGCACGGCGGCGGGCCAGCGGTCTTTCACCTTCTCCTGCTCGTGCACGAAGCTCGCCGGCGGCAGCACGATTCGGCCGACGTCGCGCTGCGGGTTCTCGAGCGCGTCCTTCAGCGTGAACTTGGCGCGCTTGTTGTCGCCCGCGATGAAGTGGCCGTGCACGTGGCACGCACGGATGCGCAACTGGAGCATCACGGGCGTGTGGCTGGCTTCCGAGAGATCGAAGCCCTGCTTCACCGCATCGACGATGCTCGGCAGGTTGGGACGCGGATCGAGCAGCCACATCTGCGACTTCATGGCGAACGCGTGGCTGCGCTCCTGCATGATCGACGAGCCCTCGCCATAGTCTTCGCCCACGATGATGAGCGCACCGCCGGTGACGCCGCCCGAGGCCAGGTTGGCCAGCGCGTCCGACGCGACGTTGGTGCCCACGGTGGCCTTGAAGGTGACGGCACCGCGCAGCGGGTAATTGACCGATGCCGCAAGAGTGGCTGCAGCAGTGGCTTCGCTGGCACTGTTCTCGAAACGGATACCCTGCTCGGCGAGGATGTCCTGCGCATCGGCCAGCACGTCCATCAGGTGCGAGATGGGCGCGCCCTGGTAGCCGGCCACGTAGGAAACCCCGGATTCGAGGAGGGCCTTGGTCACGGCCAGAATGCCTTCACCACGAAAGACATCTCCGCCAGAAAGCCGCAGCTTCTTGACTTCTTCGACGAACGAACGCTCAGCCATGTGGGTCCTTGTTGTCTATCGTGGAACGATGCGCTTCAACTGCCACATCATGCTTTCTATAATGTTGACAAATGAATGTATCCACAATCATGAATTACCCTAGACATGCAAACAGCGTGCCCGCCACATGCACCGGGTGCGTTCATGGCTGAGCCTTCGACGCCCGAGTCGCCTGCGCATCGCTTCGTCGACGACTACCTGCCGGCGCTGCTGGCGCAGGCCAGCCAGCTGATCTCCTCGGAGTTCCACGAGGTGGCGCGCCAGCAAGGGTTCTCCATCTCGGAGTGGCGTGTGATGGCCTCTCTTGCAGGCAGCGAGGCCGTCAGCATCGGCCAGCTCGCGCAGGTGACAGTGACCAAGCAACCCACGGTGACGCGGCTGCTGGACCGCATGGAAGCACGCGGACAGGTCGAGCGGCTGCCCCATGAAAGTGATCGCCGCATCACGCTGGTGCGCATCACGCGCAAGGGGCTGAAGGCGGTCGAGCACCTGATGGAACTGGCGCGCGATCACGAACGGCGCGTGCTGGAGCCCTTCGGGCTGCGGCGCGCCGAAGAGCTCAAGCAGACGCTGCGGCAGATGATCGACCTGCACGTGCATGTGCCGGTCGAGGAGCCGGGGGAAGACTGAGGCCTTGCGGCCTTGCCGCGCCCTCACTGCTGCTTCACTGCTCCTTCGCCGCTCAGCTGTCGGGCACGAGGACGGCGCGGCCGCGGTGGCCGCGTTGCGCGATCCAGTCGAGCGCGCGGGCCGCATCGCCGAGTGCGAAAGTCTCGACGTTCAAACGCAGACGGCCATCGGACAGCCTTGCAAGCAATTCGGGCGCGGCGGCACGGCCCGCCGATTCACGTCGAAACATGTTGAGCGGCAGAAGCGCCACATCGCGTTGCAGGAAGTGTGCAATGTCGAGTTGCAGCGTCGGGCCGGCGGTGTAGCCGATCAACACCGAGCGCCCACCGGGGCGCACCGCGGGAAGCACCTTCGCAAGCACGTCCCCGCCGACCGTATCGATCAGCAGGTCGGCGCTGCCGATGGGCGGTGCTTCCGCATTCGGATCCACCGCCGTCACTGCGCAGCCCAGGTTGCCCGCCAACTGCATCACGAGCGAGCCGACTGCGCCGCTCGCACCGGTCACGAGCACGTGTTCACCGGCCTGCAGCTTGGCGACGTCGTGCAGCGCAACCCACGCCGAAGTGCACGGAGAAAAGAACGCAGCGCCCAGCGCCATCGGCACACCGTCGGGCAAGAGGCCCAGCGCTTCGTCGGGCGCATCGACCCGTTCGCACCAGGTGCCGTCGAAGAGCGTGCCGAGCCCGCTGCCGCGCAGCCACACGCGCTGCCCGATGCCGTAGCGCTCGCTCGCAATGACGACACCCGCGGCCTCCACGCCCGGCGTGTAGGGCAACGGTGGATGGCGCAGGAAGCTGCCGCGCCACACCGTGCGGTCGATGTGCCCGACGGTTGCGGCTTCCATCCGCACGATGGTGCGGCCCGGTCGCGCGACCGGGTCGGCGACCTCTTCCAGCACGGGCACCGCATCGAAGCCGTGGATGCGCACGGCCTTCATGGCAGCGTCGCCAGGAAGTCGAGCACCGTGCGCGCGAAGGCCTCGGGCATCTGGTCGGGCAGCGGCACCATGCCGCCGTCGATGTCGGCGATGCGCGCGTGCGGCAAGTGATGCTGCAGCTCCGCCGCGTGCGGTGCCGCGAACGGATCGAGGGTGGCGCGAACGATCAGCGTGGGCTGCGCGAGGCGGCCGATGCGGTCTTCCATGCGGTACGACGCAACGGCGCGATGGCCCTCTTCGACATGCGCGACCTTCAACGCATCGCGCACGAAGGCCTCGAGCAGGTCGGGACGTCCCTTCGGATAGAAGCCCTGGCGCTTCTGCCACAGCGCAGCCAGATGGGAACCGTCTTCGCTGGGCGCGACCTCGTCGATGGGCGGGCGTTGCGCACGCGCGCGTCGGAACGGTTCGTCGGTGAAGGGGGTCGAGGACAGCACCAGGCCGCGGATGCGATCGGGAAACGCCGCGGCAAGCTCCACCGCCACGACACCGCCCGTGTGATGCCCCACCACGTCGGCCTGCCCGATGTTCAGCGCGTCGAGCAGTTCGCACGCCACGCGCGCCCATTGCTCGATGCTCGCGGGCACGCCGCCGTCCGCGGAATCGCCGAAGCCGGCCGTGTCCATCGCAATGGCGCGGCGGTGCGCGCCGATCAGCGGCAGCACCGCGCGGTACTCGGCCCAGCTGCGCGGCGACTGGTGCAGCAGCAGCACGGCAGGCGCATGCGCGTCGCCGCATTCCGCATAGTGCACCTGCCCCACCGACAGGTCTGCAAAGGCGCGCCGGATGCTCATGGCAAGGTCTCGCCGGCGGGCGCGCGCCACAGGCCCGCGTGCCGCAGTTCGCCGAGCGTGCGCGAGAGCACGTCGCGCCGGTAGGCCGCGATGTCGCGGCCTTCGTAGTTGTAGAAGCCGCTGCCGCTCTTCAGGCCGAGCCGCCCTTGCTCGACCATGCGAGCGACGATGGCGGGCGCGGTGTAGCGGCCGGCGTCGAGCGAGGCCGACATCTCTCGGCTGGCGTGGTGCAGGATGTCGCAGCCGCCGAAGTCGATGAACTCGACCACGCCCAGCGCGGCGAAGCGCAGGCCGAGGCCGTAGCGCGTGGCCTTGTCGATTTCTTCGGCGGTGGCAGCGCCTTCTTCGATCATGCGTGCGGCTTCGTTCATCACCAGCGCCTGCAGGCGCGGCACGATGTAGCCGGGCGACGCGCCGCAGACCACGGGCAGCTTGCCGATGTCTTCCATCAGCGCCTTGGTGCGCGCGAGCACGGCGGCGTCGGTGCCGGGGTGGCAGCTGAGTTCCACCACCGGGATCACGTAAGCCGGGTTGAGCCAGTGCATGTTGAGGAAGCGCTCTGGCAGCCGCACGAGTGCGGCCAGCTGCGTCACGAGGATGCTGCTGGTGGTCGAGGTGAGGATGGCGTCGTCGCGGCAATGGCGGTTGAGATGCTCGAACGCCTCGCGCTTGGCTTCCATGGTTTCGGGCACGCCTTCGAACACGAGTTCGGCGGCGGCCAGGGCCTGCGGCGCGGCCGCGGCATCGACGAACTCGACGCGCGCGGCGATGCGCGCGACCTGCGAGGCGTCGATCACGCCGAGTTGCGCGAGGCCCGAGAGGCTGGCCTCGATCTCGGCCTTGGCCTCGTCGCGCAGGCGCTGCCATGCGTCGTCGCCGCGCGGGCGCAGGTCGATCAGCGAGATCCGGCGCCCGGCATAGGCGAACGCGATGGCGATGCCACGCCCCATGCGGCCCGCGCCGACGGCCGCGAAGCGCGGCAGCGCAGCGTCATTCGCCATCGTGCAGCCTCTGCTTGAGCTGGGCGGCGCTCAGGTCGGCCAGGCCCAGGCTTTCGAAGGTGCGAGGTCCGCGGCGCAGGTCGCGGCCCAGGAAGCCGCCGACGATGGCCAGCAGGCCGTGCGCGATGGGCGCGTCCACGCCCGCATGGCGCGCGGCCGAAGCGAGGAAGGCCAGGCCGAGCTCGGTGTCCTCGGTGATGTAGCGGTGCGTGTGCAGGTCGATGTTCTCGCGCCAGTCGCCCGACTTCACGAGCTGCTTGTGCGCGTCGCCGTACATCCACTGGTCGTTGTTGTAGTGGTCGGCCAGCGGATAGTGCGGCGCGCCCTGCCCGAAGGCTTCGCGCACGGCCATGCGTTCCTGGTCGAGCCTGTCGGTCACGTCGCGCACGGCGCGCTGCGTGCCTTCGTTGTGGATGTCCCAGCGCTCGAAGTGCTGCAGCGGCGCGGCGTTCATCACCATCAGCGGCGGGTGGATGACGGGGCCGGCGTTCATCAACGCACCCGAGAGCGCATCGCCGCAGCCGTGCACGGCCGGATAGGCCTTGCGGATCACCTCGATGGCCTGCGCCTCCTTGCGCGCCGGGTACACGCCGGTGGGCAGGCGGATGGCGCGGATGGTGACGTTCACCTCGCGCTCGCCGTGCTTGCGCGCCAGGTAGGGCAAGGTGCCGGTCTCGGCCCAGGCGACGTCGGCACGGCTGCCCGCCTCCTTCACCGTCCTTGCCATCACGTAGCTGCCGAAGGTGCCCGGCGGCAGGAACACGACCTGGCCGTCGGCGAGGTGCGGCGCCATCGCGAGCGCGATGTCGTGCTGGGCGATGGCGGGCGTGGGGATGACGATCAGCTCGGCGCCCTTCAGGGCGGCGCCGATGTCGGCGGTAGCCAGCGCGAGGGGGACTTCGCGGGCACCGGCGGCGTCTTTCAGCGTGATCGCGCCGGCGCGGACGACGGGCTCCAGCGCGGCGGCGTCGCGGCGCCACAGGCGCACCTCGTGGCCGGTTTCAGACAGGTCGGCGGCGGCCGCGTAGGCGCCATGACCACCCCCAAGAATCGCAATTTTCATGTCGAAAGTCGAAAAGCAGGTGTCGATGAACCGGCGGCCGCAGGACGGACCCGGGGAAGCAATGCGCTATTACATTACTTTTCATCGATTCAGGTGTCAACCAAAATCGGTCGATACGCTGCTGCTCGGAAACCCGAAATGAAAAAGCCCGCGTTCGTGAGAAGCGCGGGCTTTCGAGGGGCGAGGCGGCTGTCAGGCCGCTGGCCGGGGATCAGCGGCTGGGCTTGAACGAGCGCTTTTGCGCGTCGCGGGGCACGAACACCTTGCCCGGGCCGCCATGGCCTGCGCCATTGCCGCGGGGCGCGAAGCCTTCACGCGGAGCGAAACCTTCGCGGGGAGCGAAACCCTCACGCGGAGCGAAGTCACGGCCACCGCCGTTGCCGCCGCCGCGCGGGGCGTTGTCGCCCCAGCCCGGCTTGCGACCGTAGCCGCCGCCGTTGCCGCCTTCGTCACGGCCGCCGCCGAAGCCGGCGTTGTGACCGCCGCCATGGCCATGGCCCTGGCCGCCGAAGCCACCGCCGCGCGGTGCCGGGGGACGCGAACCGCGGTCGTTGAAGCCGCTGGCGCCTGCGTAGTTGTTGTTGCCGCCGCCGAAGCCGCCGGCATTGCCACCGCGATGACCGCCGCCGCCGCCGAACTTGCGGTCACGCGAATGGTTGTCGCCGCGGCCGCCGCGGAACTCGCCTTGCGGCGGGCGCGATTGCGGCATGCGCTGTTGCGGCTCCATGCCCGGCACCACTTCCGCCTGGAATTGCTGGCGGCTGTAATGCTCGATGTCCATGATCTTGCGGCGATCGCGGAACTCGGCAAACGTGACGGCGATGCCGTCGCGGCCGGCACGGCCGGTGCGGCCGATGCGGTGGGTGTAGTCCTCGGCCTTCATCGGCAGGCCGAAGTTGAAGACGTGGGTGATGGTCGGCACGTCGATGCCGCGGGCGGCAACGTCGGTGGCCACCAGGATCTGCACCTGGCCCTGGCGCAGCGCCATCAGGCGGCGGTTGCGCAGGCCCTGGCTCAGGGCGCCGTGCAGCGCCACGGCGCTGAAGCCGTCTTGCTGCAGGTCGTTGGCGAGGCCGTCGCACTCGACTTGCGTGCTCGCGAACACGATGGCCTGGTTGATGGTGGTGTCACGCAGCCAGTGGTCCAGCAGCTTGCGCTTGTGCTGGCTGTTGTCGGCCCAGAACAGCACCTGCTTGATGTTGGCGTGCTTTTCTTGCGGGCTGTCGATGGTCACGCGCTGCGGCTCGCGCATCACGCGCTGGGCCAGCTGCTGGATGCGCGGCGCGAAGGTGGCGCTGAACATCATCGTCTGCTGGCGCTCGATGGTGAGCTGGTTGACTTCGGCCAGGTCGTCCGAGAAGCCCAGGTCGAGCATGCGGTCGGCTTCGTCGACGACCAGGAACTTGACCTGGTCGAGCTTGAGCTGTTGCGAGCGCTGCAGGTCGAGCAGGCGGCCGGGCGTGGCGACCACGAGGTCGGCGTTCTGCAGCTTGGCGATCTGCAGCTGGTAAGGCATGCCGCCCACCACGTTGGCGATGCGCAGGCCGCGGCAATGGCGAACCAGTTCGATGGCGTCGTGCGCAACTTGCTGCGCGAGTTCGCGCGTCGGGCACAGGATCAGGGCGCCGGGGGTGGCGGCCTTGAAGTGGCGCGCGTTGGTGGGGTCCTTGCGCTTGGGCTTCTTCGGCACGGCTTCGCCGCGGGCAGCGGCTTCGGCGGCCAGGCGCTGGAACTCGGCCTTGGCTTCGGCTTCGGCTTCGGCCTGGCGCTTCAGCAGCGTGTGCAGCACGGGCAGCAGGAAGGCTGCGGTCTTGCCCGAACCGGTCTGGCTGGAGACCATCAGGTCGACAAAACGGGCCTTGCCGTCCTGGCCGGCTTCGCCGCCCATGGCGAGCGGGATCACCTTGTCTTGCACGGTGGTCGGCTGGGTGAAGCCCAGGTCGGCCACGGCGGCGATCAGCTCGGGTGCGAGGCCCAGTTGGATGAAGCCGTTGGGCTTGGCGGGTTCTTCAGCGGCGGCCACTTCGGGAGCGGCTGCATCCAGCGCCTCGAGGATGGGCGCTTCGGACACGGTGTCCGAAACAGCGGTGAATTCGTTGTGGGTAGCGGATTGCACAGGCGCGAACTCGCCCTGCGCTTCAAAAGCGTCGGTCATGAATATCAATCTCAAACGCGAGCGCTGCCGTAGGCAGGCGCCCCGTTGGTGGTTAAAAACATCAACCATCCAACGACATTTCAGCTTCCGGCTGACGCCTGAGGCTGCGGCCCTTTTTGATCAGCGAATGCGATCGGGCGCGGTGTGCAAGATAGGGAGATGCAAGAGACGCTGGCCGGACTTGAAATACCTGTCCGATCAGCGAAGCCTGCGATTATGGCATGGATCCGGGTTTTTACCTAATCCCATTCCTCGCGCAGGCTGTGACTTGCTTCACAGCCTGCAGGCCAACTCAATCCACGAGACGCAGGAAGGTCTCGCGGTAGTGCGCCAGTTCCTCGATGGACTCGTGCACGTCGGCCAGCGCGGTGTGCGCCTGCTGCTTCTTGAAGCTGTTGTAGGCCGTGGGTTTCCAGCGCTTGGCCAGCTCCTTCAGCGTGCTGACGTCGAGGTTGCGGTAGTGGAAATACGCTTCCAGCTTGGGCATGAACTTGACCAGGAAGCGCCGGTCCTGCCCGATGGTGTTGCCGCACATCGGCGAGCCGCTGCGGGGGATGTACTTGGCGATGAATTCCAGCAGCTGCTGCTCGGCGGCGGCTTCGTCCAGCGTGGAGGCCTTGACCTTGTCGATCAGGCCGCTGCGGCCGTGGGTGCCCTTGTTCCAGGCGTCCATGGCGTCGAGCACGGCGTCGCTCTGGTGAATGACGAGCACCGGGCCGTCGATGCGGGGCGTGAGGTCGGGGCCCGTCACGACCACGGCGATTTCGAGCAGGAACTCCTTTTCAGGGTCCAGGCCGCTCATTTCGCAGTCGAGCCAGACCAGGTTCTGGTCGCTTTTCTTCAGGGTCGGCACTGCGGCCGGGGGCGTCGGGTCGAGGGATTCAGGCATCGCAGGATTGTCGTCGAAGGGCTGCGGCGCCAGATACCGAGGGCTAAACTCGCCGCCTTATGTCCTATTCGCTCATCTTTACTGCAGCTTTCGCCATTGCGCTGGTTGCGGGCTTGATCGTGGAGTTCTGGCTGGCATCCAGGCAGATGCGCCATGTGGCACAGCATCGCGCCGCCGTGCCGGCCGGTTTTGCGCAGAGCATCACGCTGGCTGCGCACCAGAGGGCTGCCGACTACACCGCCGCCAAGACCCGGCTCAACATCATCGAGATGGCCGTCAGCGCAGCAATACTTCTAGGCTGGACGTTGCTTGGCGGACTCGACTTGCTCAACAAGCTCCTGCTGGCCTGGATGGGCGGTGGGATGCTGCAGCAGATTGTGCTCATCGCCTCCTTTGCGGCCATCGGCGGCCTGCTCGGACTTCCCTTTTCGCTCTGGCGGATCTTCAAGCTCGAAGAGAGCTTTGGCTTCAACCGGATGACCGTCAAGCTCTGGCTGCTGGATACGGCCAAGTGGACCGTGGTGGGCGCGGCCCTGGGCCTCCCGTTCGCAGCACTGATCCTGTGGCTGATGGCCGCGGCCGGCCCGATGTGGTGGCTGTGGGCCTGGGGCGCGCTCACGTTCTTTCTGCTGCTGTTGCAGGTGATCTATCCCCTCTTCATCGCCCCTTGGTTCAACAAGTTCACCCCGCTCGACGACCCCGTGCTGCAAACGCGCGTGATGGCCCTCCTGAAGCGCTGCGGCTTTGCATTCAAGGGGTTGTTCGTGATGGACGGCAGCACGCGCAGCGCGCACGCCAATGCCTACTTCACCGGTTTCGGCGTCAGTAAACGCGTGGTGTTCTACGACACGCTGCTGAGCCAACTGGACGCCGCCGAGATGGAAGCTGTGCTGGCACACGAGCTGGGCCACCTCAAGCACCGGCATCTCTGGAAAAGCCTCGTGATGACATGTCTTCTGAACCTGCCGGCATTCGCACTGCTGGGCTGGGTTTCGACACAGGTCTGGTTCTATGCGGGGCTGGGTGTGCGGCCCGACATGACGGCCCCGAACAATGCCCTGGCGCTGCTCCTGTTCATGCTGGCCGTGCCGGTTTTCAGCTTCTTCATCGCTCCGATGTTCTCGCAGCTGTCGCGCAAGAACGAATTCGAAGCCGACACCTACGCAGTGGCGCAAACCAGCAGCACCGCACTTTCGGCTGCGCTGCTCAAGCTGTACAAGGACAACGGCGCCACCCTCACGCCCGACCCCGTGTTCGTCAAGTTCTACTACTCGCACCCTCCCATATCCGAGCGCCTGGCCCACATGGCCGCGGCATGACCCCTCACCTCCAAAGCAGCCCACCATGAGCAGCATGTTCAAGCCCAAAGACTGGAAGAATCTTCCTCCCCGCAAGGCGCTGAGCGCCACCGAGATCGTGGCGAGCCTGGCGCGCCTCGACGGCTGGAAGCTCACCGGCGACGGCGCAGACGTCGCCGTCGAGAAGACCTTCACCTTCGCCAACTACTTCGAGACCATCGCCTTCGTGAACGCGCTGGCCTTCGTGGCGCACACGCAAGACCACCACCCCGACCTGTCGGTGCACTACAACCGCTGCGTGGTGCGCTTCAACACGCACGACGTGGGCGGCCTCTCGGTCACCGACTTCGACTGCGCCCGTCAGGCCGACGCACTGGTCGCCGCCCCCGGTGCCGCCGCATGACGGAACACGCCCTTGGCTAAGCCGGGCCGCGCCGCCGCTTCCGCGGCCACCGCCGCGAAGAACCTCCAGGAAGGCCTGGTCATTGCCAGCCACGGGCGCCACTGCATCGTCGAGACGCCCGACGGCGAACGGCGCATCTGCCATCCGCGCGGCAAGAAGAGCCAGGCCGTGGTCGGCGACCGCGTGCACTGGCAGGCCAGCGAGGACGAAGGCACCATCGAGCAGGTGCTGCCGCGGCGCAACCTGTTCTACCGGCAGGACGAGATCCGCACCAAGTCGTTCGCGGCCAACCTCGACCACGTGCTGATCCTCATCGCGGCCGAGCCGGAGTTCTCCGAACACCAGTTGGCGCGCGCGCTGATCGCGGCCGAAGCCGAACGCATCACGCCGATCATTGCGCTCAACAAGAGCGACCTGGTCGAGCCCTTCGAGCGCGCCTGGACCAAGCTGGCGCCCTACCGGCGCATGCACCACGGCGTGCTGCCGCTGTCGCTCAAGGCCTCGGGCGAAGCCGACTACGCGTCGCTGATGAAGCTGCTCGCCGGCAAGTCGACGCTGGTGCTCGGGCCGTCGGGCGCGGGCAAGAGCACGTTGACCAACCTGCTGGTGCCCGGCGCCACCGCGTTCACGCAGGAGATCTCGCAGGCGCTGAATTCAGGCAAGCACACGACCACGAGCACCACCTGGTACTGGATCGACGCAGCCCGCACCACGGGCCTGATCGACTCGCCGGGCTTCCAGGAATTCGGCCTGAACCACATCGAGCCGATGCAGCTCGCCGGCCTGATGCCCGACATCGCCGAGCACATGGGCGACTGCAAGTTCTACAACTGCACGCACCTGCACGAGCCGGGCTGCGGCGTGATCGCGAACGTGGGAACGGCCGGCGCGCCCGGTGCCATCAGCCCGAGCCGCTACAAGATCTACGGCGAGCTGTTCGCCGAGCTCAGCCAGAAGCGGTACTGAGGCCGCGCTTCAGCGCAGCCAGATCCGGTACGACCTCCACGTCGGGTCGAACACCAGGTCCAGCGTCACCGGCAGGTCCATGTCTTCCTGCAGCGATTGCGCGTGCGTGATCGCTGCAGCCTCATCGGCCACCTGGAAGTGAACGGTGCGAACGCCCTCCTCCAGCACGACGTGCGTGCAGCAGCCTTCTTCGTGTTTCTGCAGCAGCGCGGTCAGCCGGTCTTCGTAGAGGCGGGCCTCTTCCAGCTCCTCGCCCGACTCCACCGGCATCGCCGCCGACAGCCGGTGGCCGAGGTCTGCGCGGCCCAGCAGCGCGGTGGCGGAGTCGTTGCGCATCACGACCACCTCGACCTCGCTGCCGTCCGCAGCCTCGCGCGTGGCGCTCAGGCCCGACCAGGCGTGCTCGCCCATGGGGAACACACCGGTGTGGCCAAGGTCGTCGCGCCAGAAGGCATCGAACACGGGCGCGAAGCCATCGAGCGGCACGCCGTCGAAACCCTCGCTGTCGCCCGCATCGACATAGTCGACCGGACCGACCTTCACCGCGGTGTCGTACTCGCCCAGGATGTGGTCGAGCATGATGAGGCTCATGTGGCGCGCGTGGTCCTGCATGTCCATGGGAATCGGCTTGGCGAAGCCGATTTCCAGCGCCACCAGGCCGTCGTACGGTTCGTGCTTCACAAGAATGTCGGCGCTCGCCAGCTCGAAGCCGTCCATGCGGATCGCGAAACTGTCGTTCGCGCGCTGGCGGAAGGCCTCCACCTCGATCGGGGCGAGCGCGGGGCTGCTCTGCGCCAGCGCCATCACGTCGCCGAAGTCGTCCATCGAGCCATGCGCGGTCAGCACGAGCTTGAAGGCGGGCGGATCTCCGGCCACCTCGGCAGCCAGCCGCGGAAAGAGGGGCTGCAGCAACGCGTTGAGCGCTTGCACCAGGTCGTGGGCCGGCAGCGTGCGCAAGTTGTCGATCTCGGCACTCACCGCTTGCCAGAAGCCTGCACAGGCCGCTGCGCGCGGATCGGAGTCGGGGGTGGTCATTGCCGGGGGTCTTTCAGGAGGCGGGGTCAAGAATGTCCTGCAGGTGCTGCACCAGCAGGCTGCATTGCTCGCGCGTGCCGATGCTGATGCGCAGGTACTGCGCGATGCGCGGCTGCTTGAAGTGCCGCACCAGCACCGCGCGCTCGCGCAGCAGCGCCGCCAGCTCGGCGGCATCGCGCTGCGGATGGCGCGCGAAAACGAAATTGGTCTGCGAAGGCAGCACCTCGAAGCCCAGGTCTTCAAGTTGCAGCACGAGGCCTTCTCGGGTGTCGGCGATCTTGGCGCAGGTGCTGCGGAACCACGCCTCGTCGTCCAGCGAGGCCACCGCACCGGCCGAGGCCAGCCGGTCGATCGGGTAGGAATTGAAGCTGTCCTTGACGCGCACGAGCGCGTCGATCAGGTGCGACTGGCCGCAGGCAAAGCCGACACGCAGGCCGGCCAGTGCGTGCGCCTTGGAGAGGGTCTGCACCACCAGCAAGTTGGGATACCTGTGGACCAGCGGCAGCGCGCTCTGGCCGCCGAAATCGACATAGGCCTCGTCGACCAGCACCACGCGGTCGGGGCAAGCGTCGAGCAGTTGCTCGATGCGCGCGAGCGGCAGGCCGATGCCGGTCGGCGCGTTCGGGTTGGCGATCACGATGCCCGCGCAGCCGTTGCGGGCACGCGCCGCGATGGCGTCGACGTCGATGCGCAGGCCCTCGTCCACCGGCTGCAGCTCGCAGGCGATGCCGTAGATCTGCGCATAGACCTTGTAGAAGCTGTAGCTCACGTCGGGCATCAGCAGCGGCTCGGCTTGCTGGAAGAACGCGAAGAAGGCGTGCGCAAGGACTTCGTCGGAGCCGTTGCCGGCAAACACCTGCTCGGGCTGGAGACCGTGCCGGCGCGCGACCGCTTCGCGCAGCGCGAGCGAGGTCGGGTCGGGATAGAGCTCCAGGCCGCTCTCGGCGGCACGCCGGATGGCCTCGACCGCGACGGGCGACGGCGGGTACGGGTTCTCGTTGGTGTTGAGCTTGACGAGGTTGGCGATGCGCGGCTGCTCGCCGGGCACGTAGGGCTCGAGCGCGGCGATGCGCGGGCTCCAGAAAGCCGGCACGGGGTGGGTCATGGGGTTGTTCCTTCGCTCAGCCCAGCAGGCGAGCCAGCGTGAGCAAGGCCAGCAGCACCATCCACATCACGACCGAACGCCAGACCAGGCCCACGACGCTGCGCAAGTGGGCGGGCTCGGGCTCCCGGCCGGGCGTGCTGCCGCTGTCGAAGCGGCTGCCGTCGGCCACCGGTTCGCCGGCCTGGGCACGGGGCAGCGGGTCGGCCACCGGGATCGGCCGCAGCGAACCGCCGCCAAGGCGCACGTTCACCGCGCCCGACGTGGCCGCGAGGATCACGCCGTCGTTCTCGTTGGGAAAGCGCTGCGCGTCGTTGCGCCAGCAATCGATCGCCTCTTCGAAGCTGCCGACCACCGCGAAGCCGAGCGCGGTGATGCGCGCGGGCAGCCAGTCGATCGCATGCCATGCGCGGTCCGCGGCCTCCTGCGCGGAAGCGCTCGAGGGCTGCAGCGCGGCGCCGTTCTTGTGCGCCCAGTAGCGCGAGACGAATTCGCTCATGCGGTAGAACACCGCGCCCGCGGGACCCAGGCCGATGGCCGCGACGATCGAGAACCATGCCAGCACGCCGAACACGTGGCGGTGCGCGGCGATCACCGAATGCTCGATGACATGGCGCACGATTTCGCTGCGCGGCAGATCGGCCGCATCCACACCCTGCCAGTGCGCGAGCAGCGAGCGCGCGAGCGGCTCGTCGCGTTCGTCGAGCGCGTCGCGGATGTCGGTGAAGTGGTGGCTGAACTGCCGGAAGCCGAGCGTGACGTAGAGCACCGCGATGCTCCAGAGCACCGCAAAAGGAAGGCCGAGCGTGAGCACCAGCAGCCAGTGGATGCCCAGCGAAAGAAGGGTTGGCACGAACACCGCGAGGCCCCAGGCGATCCATCCGTGATGCGGCTTGCCCGCGTCGAAGTTGCGGCTGGTCCAGCGCGTCCACGCCAGGACACCGCCGTACACGGGATTGCGCGGGCCCAGCGGGCGCACCTGCTCGATCAGCAACGCGCACAGGATGGCAAAGAAGCTCATCCTTCGATGATAGCGAGAGCGCTTGAAGGTTCAGGCGCCGTTCGCAAGAGACTCAGGCGGCGAGGAAGCGGTAGAGATTGCGCAGCATGCCGGCCGTCGCGCCCCAGACGAAGCGTTCGTCGGGCCCGTCCTGGTACGGCATCGAATACCACTCGCGCCGGCGGCCGTCGACCGCGCTCACGGAATGGCGGCGGTGGTTGGCGGGGTCCATGAGCCAGGCCAGCGGCACCTCGAAGGCCTCGGCCACCTCATAGGGATTGATGGTGAGCTCGAAGTCGGGCTGCACCAGCGCGACCACCGGCGTCACGATGAACGAAGTCACCGTGGTGTAGGTCGGAAGGCTGCCCAGCACTTCGATGTACTGCGCCGAAAGACCGACCTCCTCCCACGCCTCGCGCAGTGCGGCCGCGGCGATGTTGGCGTCTTCCGGATCGACACGGCCGCCCGGAAACGCGACCTGCCCCGAGTGGTTCGACAGGTGCGTGGTGCGCTCGGTCAGCAGCACGGCCGCACCTTGCGGGCGCTGCACGACCGGCACCAGCACCGCGGCCAGCGCGGGCGGGCGGTCGACCATGTTGGGCTCGCGGCGCAGTTCGGGGGTCCACGCCGGCGGCGTGGCGAATCGTGCGCGCAGGGCCTGCGCCGTCAGCTGGTCGGCCGCTACCGCGGGCAAGCCGTCGCTGCCGTCCACGAACGGCGCCTCGCGCGGGTCGAACTGCAGCAGCGTGGGCGGCACCACGGCATTGACGGGTTCGACGGGAACGGGTTGCATGGAGGCGGCGGCGGTGTGGGTCAAGAGAGGAAGCGGCCCGGGGGCGGGACAGGTAGGGAGTAGAGCGTAAAAATGCGGCGCTGTCTTTTGGTGTGCGGCGCCGTGCGCAGCGCCAATGCAAAAAGCCGCCAGAGCGGCGGCTTTTTGTGCACGACAGGACTGCTTACTTGGCAGCAGCCGTCGACTTGCTCGGCAGCTTTTCCTTGATACGTGCCGAGCGGCCGCTGCGTTCACGCAGGTAGTACAGCTTGGCGCGGCGCACATCGCCACGGCGCTTGACTTCGATGCCGGCGATCAGCGGGCTGTAGGTCTGGAACGTACGTTCCACGCCTTCGCCGCTGGAGATCTTGCGCACGGTGAAGCCGCTGTTGAGGCCACGGTTGCGCTTGGCGATCACGACGCCTTCGTAGGCCTGCACGCGCTTGCGGGTGCCTTCGACGACGTTCACGCTGACGATGACCGTGTCACCAGGCATGAAATCGGGAATGGTCTTGCCGAGGCGGGAAATTTCTTCCTGCTCGAGGGTCTGGATGAGGTTCATGATTTCCTGATAGTCGATCGTGTCGGGCTACACAAAAGGCGCCTTGGGCCTTCAACGACGGATCGCTGAAGAGACCGGCGCGGCCGGGCAGAGGATCGGGGAACCGCCGATTATAGCTTTTTTTTCAGCACGGCCTCATCGGCCTTGCCAAGACGGCCCGCTGCACGGGCTGCGTCGATCAGTTCCGGCCGCCGCGCGGCCGAGATGGCCAGGCGCTGGTCACGCCGCCAGCGCTCGATCTGCGCATGGTGACCTGAGAGCAGCGGCGCCGGCACGCCCTGCCCGTTCCACTGCTCGGGCCGCGTGTAGTGCGGGCAGTCGAGCAGGCCGTCCAGCGCGGGATTGAAGCTGTCCTGCACGTGGCTGGCCTCGTCGCCGAGCACGCCGGGCTGCAGGCGCGCCACGGCGTCGAGCAGCGCCATGGCCGCGATTTCGCCGCCGGACAGCACGAAGTCGCCGAGGCTGATCTGGTGGGTGACGCGGGTGTCGATGAAACGCTGGTCGATGCCTTCATAGCGGCCGCAGACCAGCACCGCGCCTTCGCTGGCCGACCAGCGTTCGACCGCCTCGTGCCGCAGCGCCTCGCCGATGGGCGAGAACAACACCACGGGCGCCTGCGAGCCGCGTGCCGCGAGCGCCGCATCGAGGCAGTCGGACAAGGGCTCGGCCATCATGACCATGCCGGGACCGCCGCCGAACGGCCGGTCGTCCACGCGCCTGTAGTTGCCCTGCGCAAAGTCGCGCGGATTCCACAGCACGACCTCGACCTGCTTCGATTCGTAGGCACGGCGCGTCACGCCGCTGGCCATGAAAGGCGCGAACAGCTCGGGAAACAGCGTGAGAACGTCGAAGCGCATGCCGCGCGGTCGCCGGTCAGTATTCGGGTTGCCAGTCGACCGTGATCAGGCGGCCGGGCAGGTCGACCTTGTCGACGAAGACCGAGACGAAAGGCACCATGCGCTCGATGGCCTTGCCGTCTTGCTCGGCAGTGAGCACCAGCGTGGTCTGCGGGCCGGTGGCGAGCAGCTCGCGCACCGCGCCGAGCACGACGCCTTCGCGGTTGACCACCGACAGGCCGATCAGGTCGACCCAGTAGTACTCGTCGTCGCCGGCCGTGGGAAAGCTCGAGCGCGGCACGAACACACGCGCGCCGCGCAATGCTTCGGCCGCATTGCGATCGGGCACGTCGTCGGACGTGGCGACGATGCAGTCGGAATGTTCTTTGGCTTCGCGGATCGCGAGCCGGAAAGCGCTGCTTGCCGAGGCTCCGGGAGCCTGCAGGAACCAACGCTTGGAAGAAAAGAGCGCCTCGGGTTGGGCGCTGTGGGGCAGGACCTTGAACCAGCCCTTGATGCCCCAGGCATCGGCGATGCGCCCTACTTCAATCGCGTCCGCCGGCAATTCGGCGGTTTCGAGGGCAGGCAACATCGCCGTGCGGCCGGCTTAAGCCGCCGCCTTGGGAGCTGCCGAAGCAGCTTGCTTGATGATGCGCAGGACCGTGGGCGAAGCTTGTGCGCCGACGCTCTTCCAGTACGCCAGGCGGTCCTGGGCGATACGGATGCTTTCTTCGTTTTCCTTGGCGGTCGGGTTGTAGAAACCCAGGCGCTCGATGAAACGGCCATCGCGGCGAACGCGCTTGTCCGACACGACGATGTTGAAGAACGGACGGCCTTTGGAGCCGCCGCGGGAGAGTCGAATGACGACCATGATTTATCCTTGGGTGGTCAGCAGGCCTTATGGATGAAGAAGAGGCCCGCTCACAATGTTCTTCCAGCGTCGAGACACGCGACATGGCCACCCGGCCAGCGACACGCTGAAAAGCCCGCGATTATAGCCCGACAAGCGTTTCCTCCGAATTTCGGCCTCGCGCCACCTGCTTTCATCCGCATGCCCCTCACCCTGCGCCCCAGTCGCGACGAAGACGTTGCAGCCATCACGGCCATCTACGCCCACCACGTGCTGCACGGCACCGGCACCTTCGAAACGGAGCCTCCCTCCCCCACCGACATGGCCGCCCGCCGCGCCGACGTACTGGCCAAGAATCTGCCGTATCTCGTGGCTGAAGAAAATGGCGAAGTGTTGGGTTTTGCCTACTGCAACTGGTTCAAGCCGCGTCCGGCCTACCGTTTTTCGGCCGAGGACTCGATCTACATGTCGGAGTCAGCGCGCGGCAAGGGTCTGGGCGCCAAGCTGCTGGCAGCGCTGTCGCAGGCCGCCGAAGCGGTGGGCGTGCGCAAGCTGATCGCGGTGATCGGCGACTCGGCCAACGCCGGCTCCGTCGGCGTGCACCGCAGCCAGGGCTTCACGCACGTGGGCGTGCTGAAAGACTGCGGCTGGAAGTTCGGCGAATGGCGCGACGTCGTGCTGATGGAAAAGGTGCTCGGCGAAGGCAGCACCACCAAACCCGAATGAAGCCGAATGACGCCGAATGGCACCGACTGATTCCCGAATGAAAAACAAGACCACCGCCGCCTGGCTCTCCTTCCTGGGCGGCCCGCTCGGCCTGCACCGCTTCTACCTGCGAGGCATGGGCGACTGGCTCGGCTGGCTGCTGCCGATTCCGACGGCGCTGGGCGTCTACGGCATCGAGCGCGTGCGCATGTACGGCGTGGACGACGGCCTGAGCTGGGCGCTGATTCCGCTGCTAGGCTTCACCATCGCAGGCTGCGCCTTGATGGCCATCGTCTACGGGCTGATGACGCCCGAGAAATGGAATGCCCGCTTCAACACGAGCGCGCCGGAAGACGCGGCGCCCGGCCAGACGAACTGGTTCACCATCGGCGCGGTGGTGCTGGCCCTGTTCTTCGGCAGCACGATCCTGATGGCCAGCATCGTGTTCAGCTTCCAGCGCTACTTCGAGCACCAGATCGAAGAGGGCCGGAAGATTTCGCAGTAGCGGACGGGCCGCGATCGGCCCCGATCAGCACCGGCAAAGGTCTTTAGAAGACCTGCAGGCTGATCCAGTAGGCAATCGCCGCCACGAAGGCCGACGCCGGGATCGTGAAGATCCAGGCCCACACGATGTTGCCCGCCACGCCCCAGCGCACCGCGCTCGCGCGCTGCGTGGAGCCCACGCCGACGATGGCGCCGGTGATGGTGTGGGTGGTCGACACCGGAATGCCCAGCGCGGTGGCCAGGAACAGCGTCAGCGCCCCGCCCGTCTCGGCGCAGAAGCCGCCCACGGGCTTGAGCTTGGTGATCTTCTGGCCCATCGTCTTCACGATGCGCCAGCCGCCGAACATGGTGCCCAGCGCAATCGCGGTGTAGCAGCTCACGATGGTCCAGGTCGGCGGGTTCGCGTCGCTGGCCGAGGCGTAGCCGGTGGCGATCAGCAGCATCCAGATGATGCCGATGGTCTTCTGCGCGTCGTTGCCGCCGTGACCCAGGCTGTACGCGCCCGCGGACACCAGCTGCAGCCGGCGAAACCAGCGGTCCACGCGCGACGGCGTGGCGCGCCGGAAGCCCCAGGCCACCACGACCATCATCATCGAGCCCAGCAGGAAGCCCAGCAGCGGCGACACGAAGATGAACGCCACCGTCTTCCAGATGCCCGAGGCCACGAGGCCGGCGGTGCCGGTCTTGGAGATCACCGCGCCCACGATGCCGCCGATCAGCGCGTGCGACGAGCTGCTCGGAATGCCGTAGTACCAGGTGACCAGGTTCCAGCTGATGGCACCCACCAGCGCGCCGAACACCACGTGCACGTCGACCACCCCGGGCTGGGCGATGCCCTTGCCCACGGTGGCGGCCACGCTCAGGTGGAAGATGAAGATCGCGACCAGGTTGAAGAAGGCCGCGAACACCACGGCCTGCCCGGGCTTGAGCACCCCGGTGGAGACCACCGTCGCAATCGAATTGGCGGCGTCGTGGAACCCGTTCATGAAGTCGAACAGGATCGCCAGCGCGACCAGCACCACCACCACCCAGAGGGCGACCTGTACCGTTGCCATCGGTCGCTACCCGCTCAGGAATTCTCGAGGACGATGCCCTCGATCACGTTGGCCACGTCCTCGCACTTGTCGGTGATCGTCTCGAGCAACTCGTAGATCGCCTTGAGCTTGATCACCTCGCGCACATCGGGCTCCTCGCGGAACAGCTTGCTCATGGCGCTGCGCATCACGCGGTCGGCGTCCGACTCGAGGCGGTCGATTTCCTCGCAGGTCTTCAGCGTGGCCTCGGCCACGGCCGGGTCGGCGATCTTGCCGAGGAACTTCACGGCGTCCTTCAGGCGGTCGCAGCACTTCACGCTCAGGGCCGTGAGGCGCACGATCTCGTCGGTCATGTGGCGCACGTCGTACAGCGCCATGGTCTCGGCCGAGTCCTGGATCAGGTCGGCCACGTCGTCCATCGTGTTGATGAGCTTGTGGATCTGCTCGCGGTCGATGGGCGTGATGAAAGTCTTGTGGATCAGCCGGTTGACGTCGTGCGTCACGCGGTCGGCCGCGCGCTCGGCGTTGTCGACGTCGCGGTTGTACTGCTCGCGCAGGTGCACGTCGCTGTAGTTGGCCACCAGTTGCTCGAACGCGCGCGCCGCCTCGACGATGCGCTCGGCGTGCTGGTTGAACATCTCAAAAAAATTCCCCTCGCGGGGCAGCAGCTTGCCGAACATGGCGCTCTCCTGGAATCTCGGGTCTCGCCCTGCCACAGGCGTGTGACAGGGTCGTGAAAAACCGCACAAGTGTAATGGGAGGGCGAACCCGCACCGCGCCGGCGGGGTTCCCGCCGTGCGGCCGATCGTCGGCGGCGCTCAGTTCCGGATGCGTTCGATGACCTGGCCCGACACGCGCGACAGCGCCACGCGCGGCACCTTGTCGGGTGCGATCTCGGCCAGCGGCTTGAGCACGAAGGCGCGCTCGCGCATGCGCGGGTGCGGCAGGGTCAGCGTGGGCGTGTCGATCACCGAGTTGCCGTGCATCAGCAAGTCGAGATCGAGCGTGCGCGGCGCATTGGGGAACGGCCTCTCGCGGCCGGCCTGCGTCTCCAGGCGCTGCATGGCGATGAGCAGCTGCTCGGCGTCCAGGCCGGTGCGCAGGGCCACCACGGCATTGATGAAATCGGGGCCGGTGGCATCGACCGGCGCGCTGCGATAGAGCGACGAGCGGGCCGTGACCTGCGTGCGCTGCAATGCGCCCAGCGCGTCCATGGCCGCCTTGACGGCCGCCTCGGCGTCGCCGAGGTTGGCGCCGATGGCGACGAAGGCCTGCACGGTCGGATAGTCCTCGCGCACGCGGCTGGGGCCCCGGCTGGGCGCGCGGCGCGCAGGCGGCGCGCCCCGGGCACCCGCGGGCTTGGCACCCGCAGGTTTAAGTCCTGCGGGTTTAGCTCCTGCGGGCTTGACTCCTGCAGGCTTGGCGCCCGCGGACTTCGCACCCGCAGGCCGTGCGCCCGCCGGCTTGCCGGCCGCTTCACGCGACGGCTTCCCCTGGGGGGCGCTGCTTTTCTTGCCGTCCTTCGGCTTGTCGGACGCGCTCATGCGCCTTCGGCGCTCCCGCCGCCCTCACCACCGCCACTGCCACCTCCCGCGGGACGCGGCTTGCGGCGGCGCCGGCGCTTGCGCGGCACGGCTTCGCCATCGGGCGGCACGGCGCCGGCTTCGACTTCCAGCTCGTCGTCCTGCTCGGTCTCGGAGTTGGCGCTGGCGTCGGCGTCATGCAGGCGCATGGCCGGTTCGCCGCGCGGCTTGGCGGGGGCCTTGGGCGGCTGCGCCGTCTCGCGCACGCGCACACGCTGGCGCACCTTCTGCTCTTCGCGCACCTGCTCCAGCAGATCCTGGCGGCGCACGTCGTCGGCGGTGCTGAATTCCTGCCACCACTCGGCAATCGCCTCGCCCACCTCGCCCACATCGGCGCGCAGGCGCATGAAGTCGAAGGCGGCGCGAAAGCGCGCCTGCTCGACCAGGCTGTAGGGCGTGGAGCCGGTGCGCTTGTCGAAGCGCGGCTGCATCATCCAGATCTCGCGCATGTCGGCGGCCAGCTTGCCGCGGCCCGACACGTCGCCGATGCGCGAATTGAACACGTCGTCGATGGCGTCCTGCAGCGCCGGGAACGGCGGCTGCGCGCGCTGGCCGTGGCGGCCTTCCTGGCGCTGGGCCCAGCCGTCGCGCACGTCGGCCCACAGCACGCAGGCCAGCAGGAAGCTGGGCGCCACGGGCTTGCCTTCGCCCACGCGGCGGTCGGTGTCCTGCAGGGCGGCCTTCACGAAGGGCTGGTCGGCGCGCTCCACCACCACGTCGAGCAGCGGGTAGATGCCGCGCGCCAGGCCGAGCTTGTTGAGCTGCTCGATGGTGGCAATGGCGTGGCCGGTCTGCAACAACTTGAGCATTTCGTCGAACAGGCGACTCTGCGGCACGTCGGCCAGCAGCTTGCTCGACTCGATCAGCGGCGCCGCCGTCTTGGCTTCCATCTTGAAGCCCAGGGCCGCGAGCTTGGCCGAGAAGCGGATGGCGCGAATGATGCGCACCGGGTCTTCTCGGTAGCGCGTGGCCGGGTCGCCGATCATGCGCAGCGTGAGCTTCTGCGCGTCCTTGATGCCGTTGTGATAGTCCACCACCACCTGGTTGGCCGGGTCGTAGTACATGGCGTTCACGGTGAAGTCGCGGCGCGCCGCGTCTTCTTCCTGCGGGCCCCAGACGTTGTCGCGCAGCACGCGGCCGCTGGCGTCCACGGCGTGCTTCATGCTCGCCAGTTCGCCCTTGCTGGTGCGCTCGTTGCCCGACACCTGCTCGGCGGCGGTGTTGTCCATGTAGGCGCGGAAGGTCGAGACCTCGATCACCTCATGTTCGCGGCCGCGCCCGTACACCACGTGCACGATGCGAAAGCGCCGCCCGATGATGAAGGCGCGGCGAAACAGCGACTTCACCTGCTCGGGCGTGGCGTTGGTGGCCACGTCGAAGTCCTTGGGGCGCAGCCCCAGCAGCAGGTCGCGCACCGCGCCGCCCACCACGTAGGCCTCGTAGCCGGCCTGCTGCAGCGTGGTGACCACGTTCTTCGCGCGTTCGTCGACCAGGGCCGGATCGATCTTGTGGACCTCCGCCGGCACCTCCTGGCGCTTGCCGAAACGGCTCGCGCCCTGTGTGCCGCCGGCGGACTTGCCGAGCAGCTTGTCGATGAATTTCTTGATCATTGTTGGTTGGAAGCCTTGTTCGCTCTTTTATTCGTTCTCGAGCATGGAGCGGATCAGCGGAATGGTGATCGCGCGTTGCGTCTGCAGGGCATAGCCGTCGAGCTGCGTGAGCAGCTCCATCAGGCTGCCGAGGTCGCGGCTGAAGCGGTGCAGCATGTAGTCGAGCACATCATCGGACAACATCACGCCGCGCGCGTCGGCGGCCTGGCGCAGCACCGCGCGGCGTTCGCTTTCGCTCAGCACGTGCAGGTGGAAGACATGGCCCCAGCCGAGGCGGGTGCGCAGGTCTTCGCGCAGCGGCAGGTCGGCCGGCGGCAAGGCGCCGGCGGCGACCACGCCGCGCTGCAGGGTCTGTGCGTTGACGAACCAGTTGAAGGCCGCGTGCTGCTGCACGGCGGTGTAGAGGTGCACGTCGTCGAGCAGGACGGCGCCCCAGCGCTCGTCGAACTCGGGCGGCTCCAGCAGGCCGGCGTGCAGCCAGCCCACGCTGGCGCCCTGCTCGCGCAGTGCGACACGCACCGATTCGAGCAGATGGGTCTTGCCGCTGCCGCCGTCGCCCCACAGATAGGTCGGCACCGGCGAGTGCAGCGCAGGGCTGCCGGCGCCGCCCACCCACACTTGCAGATGGCGCAGCGCCGCCTCGTTGGGGCCGGCAAAAAAGGCGTCGAAGCTGGGGCCCGTCGCAATGCCGATATCGAGCGCGAGCTGTTTCATCCCGGGAAGGTTCATGGAGGGGGCCGCGAGGGCCCTTAAAATCGTGAGGAATTCTATCGGGCCGGCCACCATGGTTACCGGCGACCCCTTCAGCTCCTACTATTCGCGTTCTTTCGCGTCCTTTCGCGGCTTTTCGCGTCCTTCCCGACCTCGACCACCCATGACTTCCCCTACGCCCACCCCCCTCAGCTACAAGGACGCCGGTGTCGACATCGATGCAGGCGACGCCCTGGTCGACCGCATCAAGCCGCTGGCCAAGAAGACCCTGCGCGAAGGCGTGCTGGCCGGCATCGGCGGTTTCGGCGCCCTGTTCGAGGTGCCCAAGCGCTACAAGGAGCCGGTGCTGGTGAGCGGCACCGACGGCGTGGGCACCAAGCTCAAGCTGGCGTTCGAATGGAACATGCACGACACGGTCGGCATCGACCTGGTGGCCATGAGCGTGAACGACGTGCTGGTGCAAGGCGCCGAGCCCCTGTTCTTCCTGGACTACTTCGCCTGCGGCAAGCTGGACGTGGAAACGGCCGCCGCCGTCATCGGCGGCATCGCCCGCGGCTGCGAAATCTCCGGTTGCGCGCTGATCGGCGGCGAAACCGCCGAAATGCCCGGCATGTACCCGGCCGGCGAGTACGACCTGGCGGGCTTCGCGGTCGGCGCGGTCGAGAAGTCGAAGATCCTCACGGGCCAGAACGTGAAGCCTGGCGACGTGGTGCTGGGCCTGGCCTCGGCCGGCGTGCATTCCAACGGCTTCAGCCTGGTGCGCAAGGTGATCGAGCGTGCCGGCGCCGACCTGCCCGCCACGCTCGACGGCAAGCCCTTCCGCGAAGCCGTGATGGAGCCCACCCACCTGTACGTGAAGCCCGTGCTCGAGGCGCTGGCCAAGCACCCGATCAAGGCGCTGGCCCACATCACCGGCGGCGGCCTGCTCGAGAACATCCCGCGCGTGCTGCCCGAAGGCACGGCCGCCCACCTGAAAAAGGGCAGCTGGCCGCAGACCGAGCTGTTCGCCTGGCTGCAGAAGGTGGCCGGCATCGACGACATCGAGATGAACCGCACCTTCAACAACGGCATCGGCATGGTGGTGGTGATCGATGCGGCCGAAGCCGCCGCCTGCGCCGCCACGCTGCGCGCCGCCGGCGAATCGGTGCATGAAATCGGCGTGATCGCCGCGCGCGGCGAAGGCGCAGCGGTGATCGTCGGCTGAGCGCCGGCTGCTCCGTCCACTTATTGAGCAGAGCAAGCACCGCCCGGATGGCCAAGAAGCCGCAACCCATCAACCCCGCCCTGACGGCGGCTCCCATCCACCGCCCCACCGCCTCGCGCGGCGTGATGGTCGCAAGCTACCTGCTGATGCTGGCGGCGCTGCTGCTGGTGATGTGGGAACACCTGCTGCCGGGGTTGCTGTGCGTGTGCATCGGCTTCCTGGCCACGCGCTGGTTCGCCCGCGTGCTCGGCGGCGGCCTGCTGCGCATGCCGGCGCTGAACAAACGCCCCGCGCGCGCCCAGGGCTGGGCCAACGTGCTGGCCGTCATCGTCGTGCTGCTGGGCCCCATCGCGCTGCTCACGCTGGCGCTGTCGCAGGCCCGCGAATACATCGTCGACGCGCCCGACCAGTACCGCGAACTGCTCGACTACACGGCGCGCACGGTGCTCGAGCTGCGCTCCAAGCTGCCGGTCGAGATCGCGGCCTACCTGCCCGAGGGCGCGGCCGAAATCCAGCGCGTGATCGCCAACTACCTGCGCGCGCAGGCTGGTTCGCTGGCCATGGCGGGCCGTGCCTGGCTGCATGGGCTGCTCTTTTCCTACGTGGGGCTGATCGTCGGCGCGCTGGCCGCCGTGTCGCACACGCCGCTGCGCCGCCTGCCGCTGGCCGAGCAGCTGCACCAGCGCGTGCAGACTTTCGGCGAAGCCTTCGGCCAGATCGTGGCGGCGCAGTTCTGGATCGCCGCCTTCAACACGCTGCTGACCGCCGTCTTCCTGCTGTTCCTCATGCCGATGTGGGGCGCGCACCTGCCGTACACGCCGGCGCTGATCACCCTCACCTTCCTGGCCGGGCTGGTGCCGATCGTGGGCAACCTGGTCTGCAACTCGGTCATCACGCTGGTGGGGCTGTCGGTGTCGCCGGTGACGGCCGCGGCCTGCCTGATCTTCCTGATCGTGATCCACAAGGCCGAGTACGTCATCAACGCCAAGGTGGTCGGCGCGCGCACGCAGATGAGCGTGTGGGAACTGCTGGCCGTGATGTTCGTGGCCGAAGCGGTGTTCGGCCCGGCCGGGCTGGTGGCGGCGCCGCTGTACTACGCGTACCTGAAGAAAGAGCTGCAGGCGGCTTCGCTGGTCTGACGGGCAGGCGGGCGGGGCGAGCAGGGCCCAATGTCCGGATCTGATCGATTCTGGTCCGCTCCCGAGCGGCCCATGGGCTGGTAACGCAGAACAATAGTGGGCATCATCCACTTTGCCGCTGCGAGCCCCGCCATGAAAACCTGTCTGATTGTGATCGACGCCCAGGAATCGTTCCGCCAGCGCGCGTACTGGAACGAAGCCCTGGGCAGCGCCTACCTGGCCCAGCAGAACGCCCTGATCGCGGGCTGCGCCGCCTCCGGCGTGCCGATCGTGCGGGTCTTGCACACCGACGAGCCCTCCGACGCCAGCAACCCCTTCGCGCGCGAATCGGGCCATGTGCGCCCCATCGGCGGCCTCGCCGACTTCGCGGCCGCGGCCACCTTCACCAAGCACCGCCACAGCGCGCTGGTGAACAGCGGGCTCGACGTCTGGCTCACGCAGAACGGCATCGGCCGGCTGATCGTGAGCGGCATCCGCACCGAGCAGTGCTGCGAGACCACCACGCGCCATGCGTCCGACCTGGGCTGGGAGGTCGACTACGTGATCGACGCCACGCTCACCTTCGACATGCTCCAGCCCGACGGCAAGCCGCTGTCGGCCGCCGACATCAAGGCGCGCACCGCCACCGTGCTGCAGGGCCGCTTCGCCACCGTGTGCACCGTGGCGCAGGCGCTCGAGCGGGCCGTGGCATGAGCGGCGCCACGCTGCGCGTCTCGATCCTGGCTTTCGACGGCGTCGAGGCGCTCGACTTCGCCGGCCCCTTCGAGGTGTTCACCACCGCCAGCCGCGTCGCCGGCCGCCTGCAGCCCGGCTCGGCCTCCCCGTTCGCCGTGGCTTCCGTCGCCGAAGCGGCGCACGGCCAGCCGGTGCAGGCGCGCGCCGGCCTGCAACTGCTGGCCGACCACACGCTGGCCGACAGCCCCAAGGCCGATGTGCTCATCGTCCCCGGCGGCGTGGTCGACGCGCCGCTCGCCAGCCCCGCCACCCTGCGCTGGATCGCCGCGCAGGCCGCGGGCGCGCAAGTGGTCGCCTCGGTGTGCACCGGCGCCTTCCTGCTGGCCGCCAGCGGCGTGGTGACGACCGACGCCGTCACCACCCACTGGGAAGACATTGCCGACCTGCGCGCGCAGTTCCCCGCGCTCGACGTGCGCGACGGCGTGCGCTGGGTCGACAACGGCCGCATCGTGAGCTCGGCGGGCATCAGCGCCGGCATCGACATGAGCCTGCACCTGGTCGAGCGGCTGGCCGGGCGCGAACTGGCCGAGCGCACCGCGCGCCAGATGGACTACGCATGGACCCGAGAACCCCGAACCTCCCCCACACACCCCACCTCCCCGCCCGCGCACCCATCCGCGTAGTCTTCGTGCTGCTGCCCGGCAGCCTCGTGCTCGACTGGGCCGGGCCGGCCGAGGCGCTGCGCATCGCCAACCAGCGGCTGCGCGCCATGGGCCAGCCCGAGCGCTTCACCATCGAATTCGCGAGCCCGCGGCCAACCTCCATGAGCTCGGTCGGCGTGGCGATTTCCGGCCTCGCGCCGCTGCCCACGCAGTGGGACGGCCCCGGCTGGGTGGTGCTGGTGGGCCTGCCCGGCGACGCCATCGCCACCGACAACCCCGAAGCGCAAGAGTTGCTGCACTGGCTGCGCGGCCTGCGCTTCGAGCGCGACCGGCTGGAGCTGGTGACCGTCTGCGCCGGCGCCGTGCTGGCCGCGCATGCCGGCGCGCTCGCGGGCCGGCGCGCCACCACGCACCACCATCACCTGGGCGAGCTGCGCGCGGTGGAGCCGCGCTGCGACGTGGTCAGCAACCGCGTGTTCGTGATCGACCCGCCGGTGTACAGCAGCGCGGGCGTCACGACCGGCATCGACCTGGTGCTGCACCGCATCGCCGAGTTGTGCGGCGAAGCGCTGGCGGCGCAGGTCGCGCAGACCATGGTGGTGGCGCTGCGGCGCGGCCCGCACGACCCGGAGCTGTCGCCCTTCCTGGCCTACCGCAACCACCTGCATGCCGCGCTGCACCGCGTGCAGGACGCCGTGAGCGAGCAACCGCAGGCCGACTGGAGCGTGCCGCGCATGGCCGAGGTGGCGCACACCTCGGCGCGGCACCTCACGCGGCTGTTCGTCGAGCATGCCGGCGTGGCGCCGCTGGCCTACCTGCGCCGGCTGCGGCTGGCCACGGCGCAGCTCGCGCTGGCCTCGGGCGCGAGCGTCACGCGGGCGGCGGAGCAGTCGGGCTTCGGCTCGGACACGCAGCTGCGCCGCGCTTGGCACCAGTTCGGCCTGCCGGGCTCGCCGTCGGAGGCGAGCCCGATGCCCGCCGCCTGACCGCGCTCAGTGCCCTGCACCCGCGGAGCTCACGGGGCCTGGGGGGCTCACGACGCCCGCCGGTGCGGGCCCGGGCACGCGCAGCAGCTTGTCGCCGCCGATCTCCAGCAGCCGGTTGGCCGCATAGCTGTTCTGCGAATCGGGCTCCAGCGCCGCGCTCACCAGCGGCGACAACGGCTGCGCCAGCGGCACGTAGAAGCTGCCGGGCGGCACCACCGCGCGCCCCGGGCGCAGCCGCACGCGGAAGACGCGGACCGCCTCGCCGTCCTCGATGGCGCCGCGCGCGTCCTGGCGCCGGCCGTCGTTCTGCGACAGCACCTCGTAGCGCTCCACCGGCCACGGCGCGGCGTTGCCGATGCGCTCCACGCGCACGCCCAGCATCTGCAGCCGCTGCACGGCCACGCTCTCGCTGGCCGCGAGCAGGTAGCCGCAGGGACGCGGGCGCGCATTGGCGATCTTCAACGGCTCGGCGGCGCGCCAGTCGACGTCGACCGGCTTGTCTTCCCCGGTCTTCGCGTCGAGAAAATCGAGCCGCTGCCGCGCGGGCGTCTGCCAGGCCTCGACCACCACGTCGCCGTGGCAGGCCTCGGCACTGGCGCGCTGGCCGGCCTGGGCCGTGAGCTGCACCAGCGCCGGGCCCTGCTTCGCGGCGGTCTCGATCACCGTGGTGGCGGCCAGCACCTGCGTGTGCACGCGGCGCGCGAAATGCGCGCGGCCGAGCCCCACGCCGCGCACCTCGAGCAGCAGGCTCACGGCCTGGTGCAGGGCGCTCACGTTGCGGCCGGTGTCGGGCTGCACGCCGCCCATCGACACGCTGCGGTCGTCGGCCTTGCCGCCCGAGGTGGTGTGGTACTTGAAGCCCTCCAGGCCGGCCTGCGTGAAGGCGGCCTGCACGGCGTCGACGTAGTCGCGCTGCGCGCTCGCGGCAATGGCGGCATCGAGGTTGCCGACCGTGGCGGGCTGCAGCAGGCCGTCGTACTTCATGACCGCGCCGAACTTCTCGATCCAGCGCCCGCCCACGGTGAACTCGTGCAGGTCGAGCACCACCTGCGGCTTGTAGCGCAAGGTGGCGGCCGCCAGCGCGCGCGCCTCGGGCGTGCGCAGCAGCAGGTGGTCGCGGTTCACGTCGATGCCGTTGGCGGTGACGCGGGTGAACTGCTCGGCGCCGTCGGGGTTGCCGCGCGGCACCAGCACCAGATTGACCTTTTTCAGCAGCGCCGCGCCCGGCTCGCCGGCGAACTGCTGCGCCAGCGCCAGCACGGCCTCGCCGCCGGCCGGCTCGTTGCCGTGCTGCTGCCCGATCACCATCACCGTGGGGCGCGCCGGGTCGATGCGGCCCTCGTCGGCCAGCAGCACCACGGACATCTCGCGGCCCTGCTGCGACACCCCCAGCCGCTCGACGCGCACATGCGGCGACTGGCGCGCCAGCTCTTTCAGGAAGGCCTGCACTTCGGCGTGCGAAGCGAAGTCGGTGCGCCCCTCGCGAAAGCCCGGCGTGGCGTAGCTCACGGGCGGGTCCGGAAAGCGCGCGGCGATGGCCGGCGGCTCGACCCATGCCTTGGCGGGATCGAACTGGGCGTGGGCCGAAGCCGCAGCCAGCAGCGCAAGGCCGAAGACGCACAGCGGCCGGTGTCGGAGGAGGAAGGCGCGGGGCATGGCGCGCATTTTCCACGCGGCGGGCCCGCCAGCGGTTCAGCGAACGTTCAGTTCACTCGGCGGACGGTTCGCTGCTGCAGGCCCGCGCACGCGCCAGCAGCAGCACCCGCTCGCGCGTGTTGCGCGTGAGCGCGGCGGCGCGGTCGAACTCCCGGCGCGCCTCGTCGCGGCGGCCGAGCTTGAACAGCAGGTCGCCGCGCACGGTCGGCAGCAGGTGGTAGCCCTTCAACGCGGGCTCGGCCAAGAGCGCGTCCACCACCTCCAGCCCGGCGGCCGGCCCGAAGGCCATCGACAGCGCCACCGCGCGGTTGAGCTCGACGATGGGCGACGGCGCGAGTTCGGCCAGCGCGTCGTACAGCGCGGCAATGCGGGCCCAGTCGGTTTCGCCGGCGGTGCGCGCGCGGCCATGGCAGGCGGCAATGGCGGCCTGCAGCGCATAGGGGCCGAGCGCGCCGCCCAGCGATTCGGCACGCGCCAGCGCCGCAAGGCCGCGGCGAATCAGCAGCTGGTCCCAGCGCGCGCGGTTCTGCTCGAGCAGCAGCACCGGCTCGCCCGAGGCGCCCACGCGCGCGGCGGTGCGCGAGGCCTGGATTTCCATCAGCGCCACGAGGCCGTGCACCTCGGCCTCCCCGGGCACCAGCTCGGCCACGATGCGGCCCAGGCGCAGCGCTTCCTCGCACAGCGCGGGGCGCATCCAGTCGTCGCCCGCGGTGGCCGAGTAGCCCTCGTTGAAGACCAGGTAGATCACTTCGAGCACCGACGCGAGCCGTGCCTCCAGCTCGTGGCGGCGCGGCACCTCGAAGGGCACGCGCGCCTCGGCCAGCGTGCGCTTGGCGCGCACGATGCGCTGCGCCACGGTGGCCTCGGGCACGAGGAAGGCACGCGCGATCTCGTCGGTGGTGAGGCCGCCCATCACCCGCAGCGTGAGCGCCACGCGGGCCTCGGTCGACAGCACCGGGTGGCAGGCGGTGAACACCAGCCGCAGCAGGTCGTCGCCGATGTCGTCGTCGAGCGCCGCATCGACCGCGTCGGCGAAGTCGGCCTGCGCGATGTCGTGTTGCGCGTCGAGCTCGCGGCCGATCTCGCCGGCCTTGTGCTCGGTCAGCTGCCGGTGGCGCAGGCGGTCGAGCGCGCGGCGCTTGGCCACCGCGGTGAGCCAGGCAGCGGGGTTATCGGGCACGCCGGATTCACGCCATTGCTCGAGGGCGCTGACCAGCGCGTCCTGCGCCAGCTCTTCGGCCAGGCCCACGTCGCGCACCATGCGCGCGACGGTGGCGATGATCTTCGCGGACTCGATGCGCCACACCGCCTCCAGGGTGCGGTGGATGGCGTCCTGGCGGGCCACGGGCTCAGGCCCCGGTCTTCCTGACGGTCTGCATCGAGGCGAACTCGGCGGTCACCGCCCGCACGTCGGCCGGGTAGTCGTCGAACTCCTGGATCTGGCGCACCTCGATCACCTCGTTGTCGCCGCCCGGGCAGCGCGTGGCCCATTCGATGGCGTCGGCGCGCGAAGGCACGTCGATCACCCAGAAGCCGCCCAGCACTTCCTTGGCCTCGGCGAACGGGCCGTCGACCACCTTGGGCTTGCGGTCCTTGAAGCTCACGCGCGCACCCATCGAGGGCGGGTGCAGGCCGTCGCAGCTGATCAGCACGCCGGCCTTCTGCATCGACTCGTTGTAGGCCATCATGGCCGAGACCGCGTCGACGTCGTCGGGAATGGTGCCGGGCGGGGCGCTCTCGTAGCCGTGGGGAATCATCAGCAGCATGAATCGCATGGTGTGTCTCCTGGGGATCGGTCGCGTGGGGTTCGGTCGCCGTGCGGCGGCGTCTTCAGTTGCCGCCCTTGGCGCGGGCCTCGGACTCGGCGCGCCGGCGGTCTTCCTGCGCGAGCAGCTCGGGCGTCATCGCGTCGCCGAAGTCGGCCGCTTCGAACACCTGGCGGATCTCGATCTCGCCCTCCTGGAACGGGCTGCGCTTGATCCACTCGATGGCTTCTTCCTTCGACTTCACCTGGAACAGCCAGAAGCCGGCCAGCAGTTCCTTGGTTTCGGCGAACGGGCCGTCGATGACGGTGCGCCTGGTCGGGCCTTCGCAGCGCACGCGCACGCCCTTGGAACTGGGGTGCAGGCCTTCGCCGGCCAGCAGCACGCCGGCCTTGACCAGTTCTTCGTTGAACTTGCCCATGGCCGTGAGTATTTCGGTGCTGGGCATCGCGCCGGCTTCGGAATCCTTGTTCGCCTTGACCAGAATCATGAATCGCATGTCGTTTCTCCTGAAGGTTGATGAGGTTGGAAGCGGCGTCTTGAAGTTGCCTGCTCCTGTTCACACGTCGCGCGAGCGGATGCCGGATCGACACGGGTGCATCGATCTGCTTGTAATTTTGTGTTTCAAGAGCCGGCGTGCCCGGCCGGTCAGGACAGGTCGGCGCAAAACCGCAGCACGTGGCCGTCGGGCTCGCGGATCGCGAATTCGCGCAAGCCCCAGGGCTGCGACACGGGCGGCTCGATGACCGTGACGCCGCGCTTCACATAGGCGGCATGCAGGCCGTCGATGTCCTTGCCCACGTGGATCACGATCTCGCCGCGCCAGGGCCTGGCGTCGCGCGCGCTGCATTGCCACAGCCGCAGGTAGACCGGGTCGCCGTAGCTGCGGTCGCCCTTCTTCACACGGGCGTAGCTGGGCGGTTCGCCGGCGATGAAGTCGAGTTCGAAGCCCAGCACGTCGCGAAACCAGCGCGCCGCGCGCGAGACGTCCGACACCGGCAGCACCGGCTGCACGCCATGGAATTCATGCAGGGTGCCCAGGTCGGGCGCCGGGCTCACACCGGCCTTGGCGCTCATCAGTTGGCCATTCGGCGCAGGGCGGCGACGCGTTCGGCGACCGTGTCGATGTCCAGCGCGTCGTCGGCGTTCGCCAGGTAGGTCTCGAGGTCGCGCACGGCCTGCGCGGTGTTGCCCTGCTCGGCATGCGCCGTGCCGCGGTCGCGGTACTCGCCCCAGGCGGTGGGCAGCAGCACGACGAGGCGGTCCTGCACCGCGATGATGCGCTGCCAGTCTTCCTGCGCGTGGTGCACTTCCTTCAGGTTGCGCAGCATGCGCGCGATGATCTCGCGCGGGCTGGACGGCTGCAGGTACAGGCCCAGCGGCACGTCGAAGTCGCCCACCAGCCCGTTGCTGCGCTTGTAGGGCTCCAGCCGCTCGCCCAGCTCCTCGCGCGAGAGCGACTTGCCGGTGAACGGGTCGATCACCACCTGCCCCTTGGGCAGCGTCACCTTCAGCATGAAATGCCCCGGGAACCCGACGCCGCGCGCCTGCAGGCCCAGGCCCTGCGCCAGCTCCATCCACAGCACGGCCAGCGAGATCGGAATGCCGCGGCGGGTGCGCAGCACGGCGTTCAGGTAGCTGTTGTCGGGGTCGTAGTAGTCGTTGACGTTGCCGCCGAAGTTCAGGTCGTTGAAGAAGAACTGGTTCAGCGCGCGCAGGCGGGCCAGCGGGGCGGCGTCGGGGGGCAGGCGGCGCTTCAGGCGGGCCAGCAGCTGGTCGACGTCGCCCAGCACCTGCTGCACGTCGAGCTCGGGGTATTCGTCCTGCGCGAGGCTGGCGGCGGCTTCGAGCAGCGGAAAGTGTTCGTCGCTGCTCACGAGCGATTCGAAATATTCCAGTGCGGTGGGAAGCTGAAAGCTGAACGTCATGTGTCTTTGTAGAGGAGCCTGCGCGGAGCGTCAAGGACGCGGCGCCCCGCTCGAGGGCCGGCGGGGGGTCGACGCAGGTTCAGCGCAGGTTCGATGAAGGTTCAGCGGCGGATGAAGCTGCGCAGCCGCACGCCCGCCGCCGCCAGCACCGCGAAATAGAGCAGCGCCGAGGCGGCAATGAGCGCGGCCAGCAGGCCGATGCGCGCCAGCCGGTGCTCGCGCAGGCCGATCCAGTCGAAATGCTGCGAGCCCCACACCAGCAGGGCCGCCAGCAGCAGCGTGCCGGCCAGCACCTGCAGCGCGAACTTGCCCCAGCCCGGCTCGGGCTTGTAGCTGCCGCGGCGCATCAGGCCGGCCAGCAGCCAGGTGGAATTGACCAGCGCGCCGATGGCGATGGTCAGCGTCAGCGCCGCGTGCTGCAGCACCGGCACCAGGAACACGTTGAGCACCTGCGTGAGCACCAGCACGCCGACCGCGATCAGCATGGGGGTGCGCGTGTCGTGCTTGGCGTAGTAGCCGGGCGCGAGCACCTTCACCGCCACGATGCCGACCAGCCCGACGCCATAGCCCATGAGCGCCAGCGTGGTGCGGCCCACGTCCTCGCCGGTGTAGGCGCCGTTGTGGAACAGCACGGCCACCAGCGGCTTGGCGAACAGCAGCAAGGCGACGGCGCAAGGCGCCGACAGCAGCACCACCAGGCGCAGGCCCCAGTCGAGCAGCGCCGAATAGCGCGCGTCGTCCTTGGCGGCGCGGGCGCCGGCCAGCTGCGGCATCAGCACCACGCCCAGCGCCACGCCGAGCATGGCGGTGGGGAATTCCATCAGCCGGTCGGCGTTGGTGACCCAGGTGACGCTGCCCACGGCAAGGTGCGAGGCGATCTGCGTGTTGATGAGCAGCGAGATCTGCGCCACGCTCACGCCCAGCAGCGCGGGCAGCATCAGCTTGAGCACCTTGCGCGTGGTCGGGTCGGTCCATGCGGCGCGCAGCGCCTTGAAGCTCGCGCCGATGCGCGGCAGCAGGCCGAGTTTGCGCAGCGCCGGAATCTGCAGGGCGAGCTGCAGCACGCCGCCGACCAGCACGCCCACGCACTGCGCGTAGATCGGCTCGATGCCCCAGCGGCGAAACAGCGGCGCGCCGACCGAGATCGACAGGATCAGCGCGATGTTCAGCAGCACCGGCGAGGCCGCCGGCACCGCGAACTTGCGCCACGTATTCAGAATGCCGCCCGCCAGCGCCACCAGCGACATGAAGCCGATGTACGGGAACATCCAGCGCGTCATGACCACGGCGGCGTCGAAACCCGGCAGGCCGCTGGCCATGGCCCAGACCAGCAGCGGCGCACCGAGCACGCCGGCCACGCACACGATCACCAGCGTCCAGGTGAGCAGCGTGGCGACGTGGTCGATCAGTTGCTGCGCGCCCTCCTCGCCCGCTTCGGTCTTTTGCGCGGCCAGCACCGGCACGAAGGCCTGGCTGAAGGCGCCTTCGCCGAACACGCGGCGAAACAGGTTGGGAATGCGAAAGGCGACGTTGAAGGCGTCGGTCAGCGCGCTCACGCCGAACACCGAGGCAAACAGCACGTCGCGCACGAGGCCCGTGATCCGCGAAGCGAGGGTCAGCAGGGAGACGGTGGAGGCGGATTTGAGCAGGGACACGGGGGCCGAGTGTAGGGCCCGGCAAGTGCCCGAACGGGCCCGTCGGGCGGTGGATTGGGAGGAATCGCCAACCCGGCCTATAATGGAGGGCTTTGCTGCATCATCCTCAGACACCTAAGGACTAAATCATGGCATCCGCCAAGCCCAAGAAAAAGAACCCGCGCCTCGCCTCCGGCCGTAAGCGCGTCCGCCAGGACACCAAGCTCAACGCTGCGAACACCTCGCTGCGCTCCAAATACCGTACCGCGGTGAAGAACGTCGAAAAGGCTGTTCTCGCTGGCGACAAGACCAAGGCAAGCGAACTGTTCGCGAAGGCCCAGAGCATCGTCGACACCGTCGCCGACAAGGGCATCTTCCACAAGAACAAGGCAGCCCGTGACAAGAGCCGCCTGTCGGCCAAGGTCAAGGCCCTCGCCCTCGCGCCTGAAAAGGCCGCCGCCTGACACCTGTCAGGCAAGCCCGGACCGGAATTCTCCGGTTCGCCGTTTGATCGGGGTGCGCTGCAGCTAAAGTGAAAAACCGCCTTCGGGCGGTTTTTTCATGGGCGCTCGGTTCGCGATCGCTTGATTGCGCGTGGTTGCGAACCGGCAAGCCCAAGAAAAAAGGCCGCTCAGGCCTTTTTCGGGGGGATCGGTGCGTCGGGCACCAGGCAGGCCTCGGCGACCTGCAGGTCGTTGTCCCTGGCGAAGTTCACGCAGAAGTCCCAGGCCATCGGCTCGGCATCGCGCAACGCGCGGTTCACGACCACGCACTTCACACCGTTGATGGTCGTGGGAATGCACCAGGGCGAGTAGCTCAGGTGGCTGCCCGGATACGCCCCACCGGGGCGGAAGGAACACATCACGCCGGCCAGACGCTCGGCCCAATCGCTCGGGCGAAAGGTCCGGCCATCCTTGGTGATGCCCTGGATGAAGATTTCTTTGGCTGTGGGGGAAATCATCGTTGATAGAGGCGACCGGAGCAGGTGCTGCGGTGCAACAACCGATTCTATCCGCGCCACTTTTTGCATCCTGAACATGGGGCATTGCTGCGATGCGCAATCCTCAACAAAGCCGTCAAACGAGCCGCCTAGAATTCGCGTTCCCTTTCTGGAGATACCGAATGAGCGCCACTGCCCAGCCCACCTCGCCCCACGTCATGAACACCTACGGTCGCCTGCCGATCGCGCTGTCGCACGGCCAGGGTTGCCGAGTCTGGGACACCACGGGCAAGGCCTACATCGACGGTCTCGGCGGCATCGCCGTGAACACGCTGGGCCACAACCACCCCGAGCTGGTGCCCGCCCTGCAGGACCAGCTGACCAAGCTGATCCACAGCTCCAACTACTACCACGTGACCGGCCAGGAACAGCTCGCCACCAAGCTGACCGAGATTTCCGGCCTCACCAACGCCTTCTTCTGCTGCACCGGCCTGGAGGCCAACGAAGCCGCCCTGAAGCTGGCGCGCAAGTTCGGCCATGACAAGGGCATCGAGCGCCCCGAGATCGTGGTCTACGAAGCCGCCTTCCACGGCCGCAGCATCGCCACCCTGTCGGCCACCGGCAACCCCAAGGTGCAGGCCGGCTTCGGCCCGCTGGTCGAGGGCTTCATCCGCGTGCCGTTGAACGACATCGAGGCGCTGAAGAAGGCCACCGAAGGCAACCCCAACGTGGTGGCCGTGTTCTTCGAAACGATCCAGGGCGAAGGCGGCATCCACCCGATGCGCGTGGAATACCTCAAGCAGGTGCGCGCCCTGTGCGACGAGCGCGACTGGCTCATGATGATCGACGAAGTGCAGTGCGGCATGGGCCGCACCGGCAAGTGGTTCGCCCACCAGTGGGCCGATATCAAGCCCGACGTCATGCCGCTGGCCAAGGGCCTGGGCTCGGGCGTGCCGATCGGCGCCGTGGTGGCCGGCCCCAAGGCCGCCAACATCTTCGGCCCGGGCAACCACGGCACCACCTTCGGCGGCAACCCGCTGGCCATGCGCGCCGGTGTGGAAACCATCCGCATCATGGAAGAGCACAAGCTGCTCGAGAACGCCGCCACCGTGGGCGCCCACCTGAAGGCCGCGCTGGAACGGGAAATCGGCGGCCTGCCGGGCGTGACGGACATCCGCGGCCAGGGCCTGATGCTGGGCATCGAGCTCGACCGTCCGTGCGGCGTGATCCTGAACCGCGCCTGCGATGCCGGCCTGCTGCTGAGCGTGACCGCGGACAAGGTGATCCGCCTGGTGCCGCCGCTCATCCTGAGCATCGCCGAGGCCGACGAGATCGTCGCCATCCTCGCGCCCATCGTCAAAACCTTCCTGTCGGAGCCTGCCGCCCAATGACGAACGCCACGACGACCACGCCCCACGCGATCCGGCACTACCTGCAGTTCTCGGACCTCTCGGCCGACGAGTACACGTACCTCTTCGATCGCATGGCGATCATCAAGAAGAAGTTCAAGACCTATGAAAAGCACCAGCCGCTGACCGACCGCACGCTGGCCATGATCTTCGAGAAGGCCAGCACGCGCACCCGCGTGAGCTTCGAGGCCGGCATGTACCAGCTCGGCGGCAGCGTGGTCCACCTGACCACCGGCGACAGCCAGCTCGGGCGCGCCGAGCCCATCGACGACAGCGCCAAGGTCATCAGCCGCATGGTCGACCTGGTGATGATCCGCACCTACGAGCAGACCAAGATCGACGCCTTCGCGGCGCACTCGCGCGTGCCGGTCATCAACGGCCTGACCAACGAGTTCCACCCCTGCCAGATCCTGGCGGACATCTTCACCTACATCGAGCACCGCGGCTCGATCCAGGGCAAGACGGTGGCCTGGGTGGGCGACGGCAACAACATGGCCAACACCTGGCTGCAGGCGGCCGAGATCCTCGGCTTCACCGTGCACGTCAGCACGCCCAGCGGCTACGAGGTCGACCAGTCGATCGCCGGCATCCGCTCGGGCGACAGCTACAAGGTCTTCAAGGACCCGATGGAAGCCTGCCGCGGCGCCGACCTCGTCACCACCGACGTCTGGACCAGCATGGGCTACGAGGCCGAGAACGAGGCGCGCCGCAAGGCCTTCGCCGACTGGTGCGTCGACGAGGACATGATGCGCGTGGCCCAGCCCGGCGCCCTCTTCATGCACTGCCTGCCCGCCCACCGCGGCGAGGAAGTGCAGGCCGAGGTCATCGACGGCCCGCAGTCGGTCGTGTGGGACGAGGCCGAGAACCGCCTGCACGCCCAGAAGGCGCTGATGGAGTTCCTGCTCCTCGGCCAGCTCTGATCCGACGCAGCAGCAACAGCAAAAGCAGCAAGGCCACCGCATGTCCGATTGCCAGCAATGCGGCGCCTGCTGCGCCAGCTACCGCGTCGATTTCAGCGTGCATGAACTCGACGACAACGGCGGCCACGTGCCGTCCGGCCTCGCCGTCGACGTGAACGACGCCATCTGCCGCATGCGCGGCACCGACCACACCCCCATGCGCTGCGCCGCGCTGGGCGGCAAGATCGGCCAGGCCGTGAGCTGCGGCATCTACGAGTGGCGGCCCAACCCCTGCCACGAATTGCAGGCCGGCAGCGACGCCTGCGAGCGCGCGCGGGCCCGGCACGGGCTGCCGGCGCTGTCGTCGCTGCACTGACCCGTTCAATTCACGGGTTCAACTCGTCACGTGCTGTGTTGGAAATAACCGACACCACGACCCCTCGGCCGGCGCTAACTTCGCGCCATGGCTTCCTCACATCCGCAACGCATCTGGGACATTTCGCCGCCCGTGCATGAGGGCGCGCCGGTCTTTCCCGGCGACACGCCCTACCAGCAACGCTGGGCCGCGACCATCTCGCCGGGCTGCCCGGTGAACGTCAGCGAGATCAAGCTCTCGCCCCACATCGGCGCGCACGCCGACGCGCCGCTGCACTACGACCCCGAAGGCCAGACCATCGGCCACGTCGACCTCACGCCCTTCCTGGGCCCCTGCCGCGTGATCCATGCGATCGGCAAGGGCGCGCTGATCGAGTGGGAGCACATTGCCCACGCGGTGGACAGCCACCTGCCGCCGCGCGTGCTGGTGCGCACCTACACCACCATGCCCGTCGGACACTGGGACCCGCTGCTCGCGGCCTACGCTCCCGCCACCGTCGAGCGCCTCGCGGCCATGGGCGTGAAGCTCATCGGCATCGACACCGCCAGCATCGACCCGGCCGACAGCAAGACGCTGGAAAGCCACCAACGCATCCGCCGCCTCGACCTGCGCGTGCTCGAGAACCTCGTGCTCGACGACGTGCCCGAGGGCGACTACGAACTCATCGCGCTGCCGCTGAAGCTGGTCAGCGCCGATGCCTCTCCCGTTCGCGCCGTGCTGCGCGAACTCCCCCGCTGAAACCTCCCCGCTTATGACGACCCTTGCAGACTGCCGCGCGCTCGACGCGCAAGACCCGCTGCGCGCCCTGCGCGACCAGTTCACCATTCCCGCGGACGTGCTGTACCTCGACGGCAACTCGCTCGGCGTGATGCCCAAGGCCGCGCCCGCGCGCATCGCCGAAGTGGTCACCAGGGAATGGGGCGAAGGCCTCATCCGCTCGTGGAACACCGCGAGCTGGTTCGACCTGCCGCAGCGCCTGGGCGACAAGGTGGCCCGCGTGATCGGCGCCGCGCCCGGCGAAGTGGTGTGCACCGACAGCACCTCGGTCAACCTCTACAAGGTGCTGTTCGCGGCCCTGTCGCAGCAGAAGGACAGCGACCGCAAGCTGGTGGTGAGCGAGCGCAGCAACTTCCCGACCGACCTCTACATTGCCGAGTCGCTGTGCCGCGAGCGCGGCTTCACGCTCAAGCTGATCGACGCGAGCGAACTGCAAGGCCCGGATTCGGTGCTGAGCGACGAGGTGGCCGTGCTGATGCTCACGCACGTCAACTACCGCACCGGCGCCATGCACGACATGAAGGCCATCACCGCCGCCGCGCACGCCGCGGGCGCGCTCACGGTGTGGGACCTCGCGCACAGTGCGGGCGCCGTGCCCGTGGCGCTGAACGACGCCAATGCCGACTACGCCATCGGCTGCGGCTACAAGTACCTCAACGGCGGCCCCGGCGCGCCGGCCTTCGCCTGGGTGCACACGAAGCACGCGGGCCAGTTCGAGCAGCCGCTGTCCGGCTGGTGGGGCCACGCGGCGCCCTTCGAGTTCACGCCGCACTACCGCCCCGCGCCGGGCGTGGGCCGCTACCTGTGCGGCACGCAACCGATCATTGCGCTGGCCGGCCTGGAATGCGGCCTCGACACCGTGCTCGCGGCCGAAGCCTTCAACGGCGACCAGGGCGCGATGGCGGCGCTGCGCACCAAGTCGCTCGCGCTCACCGACATGTTCATCCGGCTGGTGGAAGAACGCTGCGCCGGCCAGGGCCTGTCGCTGGTCACGCCGCGCGATCACGCGCAGCGCGGCTCGCAGGTGTGCCTGAGCCGCAAGAACCCGGAAGATCCGCAAGGCGGCTCGGGCGCCTACGCCATCGTGCAGGCGCTGATCGCACGCGGCGTGATCGGCGACTACCGCGCCGGCGATTCGCAGATGCCCGACATCCTGCGCTTCGGCTTCACGCCGCTGTACATCGGTTTCGAGGACGTGTGGAATTCGGTCGAGCACCTCGTGCAGGTGCTGGAAACCGGCGAATGGAAGCGCGAGGAGTTCAACCGCAAGAACGCCGTGACCTGAGCCGCGCCCCAACCCAACACGACCACCCCACACGACCACCCCCGACGACCACGACCACCCCATGAAACGCAAACTGTTCGCTTTCTCCGCCGCGCTGCTGATGCTGGCCACGCCCGCCCTTGCACAGCAGCCGAACTTCTCGCTGCCGCAGCTCAAGGCCTTCGTCGCCCTCTCGCCCGACGCCTTCCGCCAGGAGATCAAGAGCCAGGGCTTCTCCTACGCCGACAAGACCGTGACCGAGGAGATCAGCATGATCGAGTACGAGAAGTTCGTCGACGGCCAGACCACGCACCTCATGAAGTCCACCTACGTGGAAAGCCGCGGCAGCGAGAACAGCATCCAGCTCTCGCTGACCGACAAGGCCGCCTTCGAGCGCCTCGTGAAAGAGGCGCGCGACGCGGGCTTCGTGCCGGCCGAGAACGGCCGCATCCCGGGCGGCGAGACCTACCAGCAGTTCAAGCGCAAGAACGAGGCCGTGCGCTTCGTCTACCCGAAGAAGGAATCGGGCATGGGCCTTCCCACCTACACCGCCGTGGTCTGGCGATGACCTGCCAGCCGACATCATGAGCACCGACAAGACACCCGAGAACATCGTCCACGAAGAAAAGGCGCAACTGGACTTCAGCAAGTCCATGAGCTACGGCGACTACCTGCACCTCGACGAGATCCTCAACGCCCAGCATCCGCTGTCGCCCGCGCACGACGAGATGCTGTTCATCGTGCAGCACCAGACCAGCGAGCTCTGGATGAAGCTCATGCTGCACGAGCTGCGTGCCGCCACGAAGTGCATCGCCGAAGAAAAACTGGCTGATGCCTTCAAGATGCTCGCACGCGTGAGCCGCATCATGGAACAGCTGGTGAGCGCATGGACCGTGCTCTCCACCATGACGCCGCCCGAGTACACGGCCATGCGCCCGTACCTCGCCAACTCCAGCGGCTTCCAGAGCGCGCAGTACCGCTGCATCGAGTTCGCGCTGGGCAACAAGAACGCCGCCATGCTCAAGCCGCACGCGCACCGCGCCGACCTGCTGGCCCAGGTCGACCAGGCCTACCGTGCGCCCTCGCTGTACGACGAGTCGCTGCGCCTGCTGGCGCGCCACGGCCTGCCCGTGCCGGCCGACCGGCTGCAGCGCGACTGGACGCAGCCCTACGAGTCGAGCGAAGGCGTCGAGGCCGCATGGCTCGCGGTGTACCGCGAACCGCACGCGCACTGGGACCTGTACCAGCTCGGCGAGAAGCTCACCGACCTCGAAGACGCATTCCGCCTCTGGCGCTTCCGCCACGTGACCACCGTCGAACGCGTCATCGGCTTCAAGCGCGGCACCGGCGGCACGGGCGGCGTGAGCTACCTGCGCAAGATGCTCGATGTGGTGCTGTTCCCGGAGATCTGGAAGATCCGCACGGACCTCTGAGTGCATGAAGGGGGAGGAGAACGAAGTTCATCCACCCTCCCCTCCATACCTCCCCAACTCGCTCTCGATCTGTTCAATGGTCGGCAGATTCGTCTGCAGTTCCCTCGGAAGAGATTCGACCAACTGGTACTCCGCGATGCCGATGGGCCTGTTCGAATCGCGCAGCGCATATTCCGCAACGATGCGGTTCTTCGTCTTGCACAGCAGCAAGCCGATCGTCGATGCGTCCTCCTTCGACTTGAGCTGAGCATCTATCGCCGTCAGATAGAAGCCCAGCTGTCCGGCGTGCTCGGGCCTGAATGCGCCGGCCTTCAGTTCGATCACCACATAGCAATGCAGCTTCAGGTGGTAGAAAAGAAGATCGATGAAGAAGTCGTCCCCGCCCACCTCGATCGGAACCTGGCGTCCGACATAGGCAAAGCCCGCACCCAGCTCCAGCAGAAAGCGCGAGATGTGCTGCACCAGCGCCGCTTCAATCTCGCGCTCCCCGGCTTCCTGGCCAATGCTCAGGAAATCGAGCATGTACGGATCCTTGAGCGCTTGTTGGGCGAGGTCGGAACCCGGTGACGGGAGCCGCTCAGTGAAATTGCTCACCCCTTTCCCTTCCCGCTCGAGCAACCTGGCCTCGATCTGGATGTTCAGGACGTTGCGCGACCACCCATTTTCGACAGCGCGCTGCGCGTACGCCAGCCTCAGTTCGGTGGTCTTGAGCTTGCTCAGCAATACGAGGTTGTGGCCCCAAGGCAAATGTCCAACAGCCTGTTGGACAATTTTCTCGTCCGCCCAAGCCTCTGCAAACGCCCGCATGTACATGAGGTTCGCGCGCGAGAACCCCTTCATCTCGGGAAAGGCCGTCCGCAGGTCATGGGCGAGCGCCGGGTGGAAGCTCGGGAGCCCCAAGGGCGGAGCGCGAAAGATTATTGAAGGCGCCCTTGCCTTGTCGACGCTCCGGTACTCGAGGAACTCGCGCAATTCCTCGAAAAATTCCGCCCTCCTACAATCCGCGCGGCACCGGCACTTCAAGACTCGACAAGGCTTCGCGATCCGTCGTTCGGCCTTGTGCTGCGGGGATACCCCGTGGTGGACGGATGGCTACGCATTTCGGCGCGCAAGCGCGTCTGCGCTCACGCGCAGCACAGCTGGCGCATCACCGGCTGGTTGAAGGGCCGGTGCCACCCACCTTCAATCGGGCCCCTCACTTCATGCCGCGTGAACCGAGCTACAGGGAATGGATGTCACGCAGCCTTGCGCGTGCCTTGCTGGCCGACGCAAGGCAGCCCGGCGGCACGGCACCCGGCGCGTTGCGCGCGCGCGCCGCGGCCACGCTCGGTGCCGATGCGCCGTGGCTCAAGGCCTTTGCCGATGCGCTCGGCCAACGCTCGCAAGCCACATGGCAGCGCACCGACCTGCCCGCGCTGGCCAGGGCGATCGACGACATGCCGGCGTTCGACGCGGCCTTCGCGCAGGACGAAGCGCCGCGCGTGCGGCGCATCATCCTGCGGCCCGCGGAGATGTTCCCGCGCCCCCTGGGCCTCGACCACTTCGCGCTGCCGCGCATTCCCACGCTGGCCGAGCTCGCGCAATGGCTGGAACTCGATGCGGAGCGCTTGGCCTGGCTCACCTCGCCGGCGCAAGCTTTGCGCACCTCCCATGAACACGACGCACCGAGCAGCGCCCCCACCTCGCACTATCGCTACCAGCTGCAGCCCAAGCGCCTGGGCGGCTTGCGCCTGCTCGAGATTCCCAAGGCCGACCTGAAGCGCGCGCAGCGCCGCATCCTCGACGACCTGCTGCAGTACGTGCCCGTGCACGAGGCGGCGCACGGCTTCGTGCAAGGCCGCTCGGTGGCGAGCCACGCCGCCGCGCACGCGGCCAAGGAGGTCGTCATCGGCTTCGACCTGCGCGACTTCTTCCCCGCCGTTCGCGCCTCGCGCGTGCACGCGACATGGCGCACGCTGGGCTACCCCGACGGCGTGGCGCGCGCGCTCACGGCGCTGTGCACGCACCGCACCGGCGCCGCGGTGATCGAGCGGCTGCGCGACGACGGCGGCCTCGACTGGATGGGCGCCAAGCGCCTTGCCGCGCCGCACCTGCCGCAGGGCTCGCCCTGCTCCCCCGCGCTGGCGAACCTCTGCGCGTTCCGCCTCGACCTCCGGCTCGAAGGGCTGGCGTGGGTGTTCGGCGCAACCTACACGCGCTACGCCGACGACCTGGTGTTCTCCGGCCCGGCCTCGCTGCGCGCGCGCTTCACCGCCTTGCGCACCTGGGTCGGCGGCATCGCGGCCGACGAGGGCTTCGAGCTGCATCCGCGCAAGGTGCGCTGCATGCCGCAGCACCGCCAACAGCGCGTGACCGGCGTGGTGGTCAACGACAAGGCCAATGCGCCGCGCGAGGAGTTCGACCGGCTCAAGGCCACGCTGCACCGGTGCGCGCTGCACGGCCCCGCGGGCCAGAACCGCGCGCAGGTGCCCGACTTTCGCGCGCACCTGCTGGGCCGCATGGCATGGGTCGGGCAGTTCAACCCGGCACGCCATGCGCGGCTCTTGCGCATCTTCGAGCGCATCGCGTGGCCGAGCGCAAGCCCAACGCCCTCATGAAGCTGGGGTGTCACGGATTGCCCGTTCGGCGCAAAGCGCTACAGTTTTGAAAACAACGGAGATCCCAGCATGAACGACACCCGGTTCACACCCGACGAGCTCTCCACCCTGCGCGAACATGGCGTCGTGCTGTTCGCCGGCCGCGTGATCTTCGACGCGCAGCCGCCGATGCCCGAGGCGCAGATCGCCGCGGTGCAGGCCGCATGCGCGGGCCCGATCCCCGAAGCCTTGCTCGCGCTGTGGACCACCACCGCGGGCGGACGGCTCGACTACGACCTGTCGCTCGAGATGAACGGCAACCTCGAAGGCATCAGCTGGACCGAGCTGTTCTGGAACGGCAACGACGGCTACCACGACCTGCAGGGCTGGATCGAGCACGAGCTCGAACTGGCCGAGGAAGCCGCGCAGGAAGGCGGCACGCCGTGGAGCGGCAAGCTCACGCACCTGCCCTTCGGCGGCTTCGAGTACACCGACCGCATCTACGCGGTGGTCGAGCCCGGCGCCGAGCAAGGACAGATCGTCGCCTGGAAGAAGGGCCTGCCGCCGGCCTGGACGCATGCGCTGCACGAAGACAGTGTGAACACCGTCGCCGCCGACCTGCACGGCGCCTTTGCCGCGCTGCACCTCGACGAAGACCCGCTCGCGCCCACCAGCGACTATTTCTCGGGCCAGACGCTGCTCGAATACCTCGACGACCGGCACGAGGAACACGGGCTCGACCTCGACCTGATGGACAAGCTGGTCGCGTTCTACAGCCGCGCCGTGGTCGACTGGCGCACGCCGCTGGCCGAAGGCACGCTGCGCCACCATGCGTCGCTGGCGCGCGTGGCGCTGCGCCATGCCATCGGGGCGGACGACGGCGAGCTGGTCGCGCAGCTGGCCGCAGCCGGCGTGGGCTTCGACGGCCCGCTGCAAGGCAGCGCGCTCGCCACCGACGTTGCCGTGGGGCATGGCGCCTTCGCCGCGGCCGCCGCGCTGGTGCGCGCGGGCGCACCGGTGGCGGCCGACGCGCTGCGCAACATCGACGGGCAGATTTCGCCCGAACTCACGCAGGCACTGCTGGACAACGGCGCGGAGCCCAACGTGCAGGCGATCGTGAAGTGCGCGGCCTGCGGCGCGCCCGCGAGCGCGCACCTGATCGCGCAGGCCTGCACCGCGGCGGGCATCGACGTGCCGCCGGCCTTCATCGAAGACCGCGACGCGATGCTGCTCGACCTGGAGGGCACGCTCGTGAAGATGCAGGGCGGCGCGTACAGCCACTACCTCGGGCAGGAAGGCATCGCGCAGCGCATCGAGCACCTGCGGACGTTCAGGCTCTGAACGGGCTGTAAACGGGCTCCGAAGCGCGCGGCGGGCGCGCGCATCGACCGCCGCTCAGCCCGCGTACAGCCACGGCTGGTCGAGCAGCTTCGCGCCCAGCAGGCGCATCGCCATGTCGCGCCCGAGCCGCACGGCGCCGGTCGCGTGGAAGATCTCGCCGTTGCGGCGCGCCCGCGCCTGCACTTGCGCGTTGCGCGCCCAGCGCGCGTCCGCATAGCGCGCGAAGGCGGCCGGCACTTCGGCCGCGCCGCCGCCGCCGAGCGCATCGGCCAGCGCCACCGCGTCCTCGATCGCCATGCCCGCGCCCTGCGCGAGGTACGGCACCATCGGGTGCGCCGCGTCGCCCACCAGCGCCACGCGCTCGTGCGCCATGTCGGCCGCGCAGGTCATGGGCGCGCGGTCGCCCAGCGACCAGGCGCGCCAGCCGGGCATGGCGTCGAGCAGCGACTGCAGGCCGACACAGCTGCGGCCCATGGCCTGCTTCAGCGCGGCGATGCTGCCGGCCTGGTCCCAGTCGCGCGCATCGCCGGCGGGCGCCGACTCGGCGATCACCACCACGTTGAGCCAGTCGCCGCCGCGCACCGGGTACGCCACCGCGTGCAGCCGCGCGCCGAGCCACACCCGCACCTGCCTGCTGCGCAACGCAGCAGGCAGCGCGGCCTGCTCGGCCATGGCGCGCCAGGCCGTGTGGCCGGTCACGCGCGGCGGCTGTTCGGCCGAAGGGGTGTCGAGTTGCCGGCGCACCATGCTCCACAGCCCGTCGGCCCCGACGATGGCCTCGCCTTCCCAGGCGCGCGCGTCGGTGCTCGACAGGCAGACCAGATCGTCGCTGGTCTCGACCTGGCGGATCAGCGCGGCCGTGACCAGCGTGCCGTTGCCGCGCGCGCGCACGGCGTCGAGCAGCAGGCCGTGCAGGTCGGCGCGGTGCACGCAGAAATAGGGGGCGCCGTAGCGCTGCTGCATCGCATCGCCGAGCGGCATGCGGGCGATTTCGGCACCGCTCTCGGCGCCGTGGACCACCAGCGCGTCGGGCCGCGCCGCGATGGCCGCGAGCTGCGTGCCGAGGTCGAGTTGCCGCAGGCGCCGCGTGGCGTTGGGGCCGAGCTGCACGCCGGCGCCGATTTCACCGAAGGCCGCGGCCTGTTCGAAGACGTCGGCGCGGTGGCGTTGACGGGAAAGCGCCAGTGCGGTGGCCAGCCCCCCGATGCCGCCGCCGGCGACGAGGATGTGCGCGGGCATCGGGCTCAGCGGCTGTGCGTGGACGGCAGCGCGCTGGCGGTGGACTGGCTCGTGGCCTGGTCGGCTTCCGGTTGCTTGAAGGGTGTCTTGGGTGCGCAGCTGCCGCAGCTGTCGCACGAGCCGCAGCCCGAGGTCTTGGCCAGCGAGGCCGCCAGTTCCTTCGCACGGGCTTCGTCGACCCAGCCCGCGCGGTGCGTGCCGGCCGCCAGCTTCTGCGCGGCGCCGCGCCGCCAGCCCGCGGGCATCCAGCGCCAGACCGCGTAGAACGCGGCGGCCGCGACGATCAAACCGACGATCAGTTGCTGTGCCATTTCTTCGTCAACCTTTTGTTCAAGCCTTTCAGCGCCGGTTTTACCCCGCCCCGAGTGCCACTGCAACGCGGTAGGTGATGAAACAGGCTCCATAGGCCAGCGCGAACAGGTAGCCCGCCATGATCCACACGTACTTCCACGAGCCCGTTTCGCGCTTCACCGCGGCCAGCGTGGAGATGCATTGCGGCGCGAACACGTACCAGACCAGCAGCGACAGCGCGGTGGCCAGTGTCCAGCTGCCGGCAATCAGCGGCTCCAGCGTGCCGGCCACGTCGTCGCCGGTGGCCGAGAGCGCGTACACCGTGCCCAGCGCGCCCACCGCCACTTCGCGCGCCGCCATGCCCGGCACCAGCGCGATGGAGATCTGCCAGTTGAAGCCGATGGGCGCGAAGATGTACTCGAGCCCGCGCCCGATCATGCCGGCCAGGCTGTACTGGATGGCCGGGCCGGTCGCGCCTTCGGGTGGCGACGGGAAGGTCGACAGGAACCACAGCAGGATGGTCAGCGTGAGGATGATGGTGCCCACGCGCTGCAGGAAGATCCATGCGCGCTCGTACAGGCCCAGCGCCAGGTTGCGCGGGTTCGGCCAGCGGTAGGCGGGCAGTTCCATCAGCAGCGGCGAGTGCGAGGTGTTGTCGCGAAAGCGCTTCATCACCCAGGCCACGGCCATCGCCGAGACGATGCCGAACACGTACAGCGCGAACAGCACCACGCCCTGCAGGTTGAACACGCCGCCCACGGTGCGCGCCGGAATGAAGGCCGCGATGAGCAGCGCGTACACCGGCAGCCGCGCCGAGCAGGTCATGAGCGGCGCGATCATGATGGTGGTGATGCGGTCGCGCCAGTTGCTGATGGTGCGCGTGGCCATCACGCCGGGAATGGCGCAGGCGAAGCTCGACAGCAGCGGAATGAACGAGCGCCCCGACAGCCCCACCGTGCCCATCACGCGGTCCAGCAGGAAGGCCGCGCGCGGCAGGTAGCCCGAGTCTTCCAGCGCGAGGATGAACAGGAAAAGAATCAGGATTTGCGGCAGGAACACCACCACGCCGCCCACGCCCGCGATCACGCCGTCGGCCAGCAGGCTCTGCAGCATGCCTTCGGCCATGTGCGTCTTGACCAGGCCGCCCAGCGCCTCGGTGGCGGCCTTGATGGCGTCCATGGGCACGTTGGCCCAGCTGAACACGGCCTGGAACATCAGGAACATGGTGACGGCCAGCACCAGCATGCCCCACACGGGGTGCAGCACCACGCGGTCGATGCGGTCGCTGGTGGCCAGGCTGCCCACCGGCTCCATCACCGCCAGGCCGAGGATGCGGCGCACCTCGCGCTGCGTGGCCAGCACGTCGTCGAGTTCGGGCGCCTGCCAGGTCTGCGGCGCGGCGGCGGCCACGGGCGTGTCGAGCGCCTCGAGCAGGCCCTTGGCGCCGCCGGTGTGCACGCCCACGGTCTCGACCACCGGCATGCCCAGCTCGCGCGAGAGCACCGCCGTGTCGACCGTGATGCCCTGCTTCCTGGCCATGTCGGTCATGTTCAGCGCCATCACCATCGGCAGGCCGAGGCGCTTGGCCTCGAGCACCAGGCGCAGGTTCAGGCGCAGGTTGGTGGCGTCGGTCACGCACACCAGCAGGTCGGGCAAGGCTTCCTTGCTCTGGCCGGTGACGATGTCGCGGGTCACGGCCTCGTCGGCGCTCAGCGCGTTCAGGCTGTAGGCACCCGGCAGGTCGAGCACGAACACGCGGCGGCCCGACGCGGTGCGCAGCGTGCCTTCCTTGCGCTCGACGGTCACGCCGGCGTAGTTGGCCACCTTCTGGCGGCTGCCGGTCAGCAGGTTGAACAGCGCGGTCTTGCCGCAGTTGGGGTTGCCCAGCAAGGCGATGCGGCCCGGCTGCGCGGTGGGCGCGAGGCGCCCCGGCCCCTGGATGACGGCCTCAACCATGGTTCGCGGCTCCCGGCGTGACGTGGATCAGCGCGGCCTCGTGGCGGCGCAGCGCGAAGGTGGTGTGGCCCAGGCGAACGGCCAGCGGCTCGCGGCCCGGCAGGCCGCTGGCGACGATGCGCACCGCCTCGCCCGGCACGAAGCCGATTTCGGTCAGGCGCAGGACAAGTTCACGGTCGTCCGCGCCGTCGGGGCGGGCCACGTCGAGCACGGTGGCCCATTGGTTGTTCGGAAGCTGGTCAAGGCGCAGGGCGGCGGATGCCGGCGCTGCGCCAGAGTCGTTGGTTTGCACGGTGAGAGTGCGCCTCGAATATCGGGCGCGCCAGTAAGCAAAACCTGGATGCTAGCAATTCTCACTCGCGAAAACCTGACCATCCCTCAAAAATGGGGACTGCAGAGCCAGAAACACCGAGGAACCGGCGCTGCCGGGCCTCCGGTGTTGCCCCCGGCAGGGGGGCAGGAGAAGCGGTACGAAGTGCGCGAAGCCCGGGGGCGGGCCTAGTTCAGGCCCAGCATGCCGCGCAGCTTGGACAGGTCTTCGGCCAGCGTGTTGACCCGGCCGGCCAGCAGCTTGCGGTCGCGTTCGCTGAGCTTGGAGTAGGTTTCGAAGCCGCCGTCGGCCGTCTTGTACTTGGCCAGCGTGTCGAACACGACCTTGAAGTTGGCGTCGGTCTTGTCCGAGAAGGCCTTGTTTTCCTTCACCACCAGCGGGCGCAGCAGCTCGACGATCTTGAAGGCGCCCTCGAAGTTCGACTGGAAGTCCCACAGGTCGGTGTGGCTGTAGCGGTTTTCCTCGCCGGAAATCTTGGTGGCGGCCACCTCCTCCATCAGCACGGCGGCGCCGCCCACCACCTTCTCGGGCGGGAAGGTCAGCGCGACCAGGCGCTTCTGCAGCTCGAGCACGTCGGCCAGCAGCTTGTCGGCCACGGGGTTCAGGTCTTTGGTGCTCTTTTGCGTCCACAGGCCGTACTCGATGCGGTGGAAGCCGCCGAAGGCCGGGTCTTTCTCGGCCTTCTCGTGGTCGTCGGCGCGCGAGTCGATCGACTTGTCGAGGTCGTTGAAGAGCTCCGCCACCGGCTCGATGCGCTCGTAGCTGGTGCGCGTGGGCGCATACAGCTTCTTCGCCTTCTCGATGTCGCCGGCCTTCACCGCGGCGGTGAAGGTGCGGGTGTCCGCGGCCAGCTTGCGCACGTTCTCGGCCACGTAGATCTTGTAGTCGGAGATCGGTCCGACCAGCTCGAGCGGCGACACGGCGGCCTGCGCGCCCACGGCATAAAGCCCGGCGAAGCCTGCAACGAAAGTGGCGAGGAAGTGGCGGCGGAACTGCACGGTCATGGATCTCCCGGTTCTAGGGTGGTTGAAAAACTTGTGGCCCTGGCGGCGCCTCAGGCGGCCATCAGGCTGCGCCCCAGCCAGTCGCGCTCGTCCTGCACGCCGGGCAGCGTGAAGAAGAAGCCGCCGCCGATGGGCTTGATGTATTCCTCGAGCGGCTCGCCGTCCAGGCGCTTCTGCACGGCGATGAAGCCGTTCTCCAGGTTGGCCTGGTAGCAGATGAACAGCAGCCCCATCTCGAGCTGGCCCGACTTGGTGACGCCGTTCGAATAGTTGAAGGGCCGGCGCAGCATCAGGTTCCTGTCCGAAGCCCTGGTGCGCGGGTTGGCCAGGCGGATGTGCGCGTCCATCGGCGTGGCCTTGCCTTCGGGGTCCTTGGCGTAGTCGGGCACGTCGTGCTCGGTCTTGCCGCCGTCCATGGGCGCCCCGGTGGGCTTCAGGCGGCCCATGATCGCCTCCTGCTCCTGCAGCGGCGTGCGGTCCCAGCGCTCCACGAAATTGCGGATGATGCGCACCGCCTGGTAGCTGCCGCCCACGGTCCAGGCCGGCTCGTCGCTACCGGGCTGCACCCACACGAGGGTGTCCATGAGCTTGGCGTCGGCCGAGTCGGGGTTCGCCGAGCCGTCCCTGAAGCCGAGGAAATTGCGCGCGCTCTCGGCCGGCTTGCCGGGCACCGCCGGAATCGGCGGCACGGTGCCTTCCTGCTTCCAGTGCAGCACCAGCAGGTCGGGCGTGTTCTTGATGATGTCGCGCAGCGCGTGGATGTTGGTGTCGGGCGTGTTGGCGCAGAACTGGATCGACAGGTCGCCATGGCACAGCGCGGCGTCCAGCGCGTCGTTCGGGTGGCGCTGCATCTGGTTCAGGCGCACCGGCTTCTTCTTGGCGAGGCCGAAGCGCTCGTCGAACAGCGACGTGCCCGCCGACACCGTCACCGTCAGCCCGTCGGGCTGCACCACCGGCCCGAGGATGCCGGAGCCCGCGGGCGGCAGCTTGGGGTCGGGGTCGGTCTGCGCGCCGCCCTGCGTGAGGAAGGCGATGCGCTCGGTGAGCGTGCGGAACAGGCGCTCCAGGTCGGCGCGGTTCTCGGCCAGCACGTAGAACGAGGCGATCATGCCGGCCGTCGGGCGCGGCGTGACGATGCCCGCCTGGTGCTTGCCGCGGAACGCCACGCGGTCTTGCGTGTGGGTGCTTTGCGGGGCGTCGGTGACCTGCGCGCCGCTGTCGGTGGACGTGCCTGCGGTGGCCGCCGTGGCCGTCGTTGCCGCATGGCCCGGACGCGCCGCGGCGGCGAGCCCCGCGAATGCGGCACCGGCCGCGCCGATCATGCGGCGGCGGTTCGGGGACGCGGGTTGCCCTTCGGCGGGCGCGGATTCGTTCTTCGGCTTTTCCATGGGGATTCTTCCGGGTTCTGCTTTCGGCCTGCGGCTCACTCGAGGCCGAGCGCCGCATTCACCTTGCCGAGTTCCTCGGCCAGCGCGCGCACGGGTTCGGCCAGCGCCTTGCGTTGCGCCTCGTCCAGCGGCGCGGGCTTGAAGCCCTCGCCTTCGCGGTAAGGCGCCAGCGCGGCGTCGAAGGCCGCGAAGCGTTCGTCCACACTCTTCTGCAGCGCGGGCGCGGCCTTCACCAGCAGCGGCTGCAGCAGTTCCGACATCTTCTTCGTGCCTTCGTAGGTGCCTTGCAGGTTCACGAGTTCGGCATGGCCGTAGTGGTCTTCGCCGCCCGCGGGCAGGTTGTCGGCCACGCGGCGCAACAGCTTGGAGGCCGAACCGGCCAGCCGCTCGGGCGGCATGTTCAGCCCGCGCAGGCGCTCCTTGAGCACGCCGATGTCGGCCATCAGCTGCTCGACCACGGGCGCGAGCGACTTCAGGTCGTTCTGGCTGTACAGCGCGTACTCGATGCGATGGAAGCCGGTGAAGCCGGCATCGGCCTCGCGCTTCTCGAAGTAGTCGGCGCGCGCGTTGATGCGCGTGTCGAGGTCGGCGAACAGCTCGGCCATGGGCTCGATGCGCTTGTAGGCCTGGTGCGCCGGCGCGTAGAGCGCGCGCGCCTGCGGCAGGTCGCCGGCCTTCACGGCGTCGGCCAGCGCGCGCACCGCGTCGTCGAACGTGCCGGCCTCCAGGCGCAGGAACACCTGGTACTCGGCCAGCGCGCCCACGTAGTTGACCAGCGAGGGGCGCGCAGCCTCGGCATCGGAGGCGGCCGAGGGCGTCACGCGCAGCTTGCCGCGCGGGTTGCTCAGCAGGCCGCAGGTGATGGCGAACTCGCCCTGCTGCAGCTTGACCGTCATGGTCTGCGAGAAGCCCGGCGCGATGTTCTCGCGCTCTTCCACCACCATCACGCCGTCGAGAATTTCCCACTCGAGCGCGCGGTTCGACTTGTTGACGATGGTGAAGGTGGTGCGCCCCGCGGGCACGGTGATCTCGTTGGGCTCGCAGGCGTTTCCCTGGATGGTGACGGTCACGGCGTTGTCGGCCGCCTTGGCCGGCGCCTTCTTGGCCTCGTTCGAGGCGTACCAGAAGGCCGCGAGGCCGGCGACCACCAGCAGGGCCGAGGCGGCCACCGCCAGGCGCATCAGGTGGGACGAGGAAGCTTTGGGTTCGGGAGAAGAAGACATGGAAGGGTTTCAGCGGGCCGCGGCCGCGCGTGGCGCCGGGGCGGGTGCCGAGCGCAGGAACAGGAACAGGGCGACGGCCAGGAAGGCCAGGTAGACGACGACCTCGCCCACCACGGGCGCGGCCTGGTAGCCCAGCAGGCCCGAGAGCACGGCGCCCACGGGGCTGTCCATGGGCAGCGTGTCGCTCATGTCGAACACCACCGCCTGCAGGTGGTTCCACACGCCGCCTTCGTGCAGCTTGCGCAGCACGCCGGCCAGCAGGCCCGCGGCCACCAGGAGAATGAACAGGCCCGTGAAGCGGAAGAAGCGGCGCAGGTCGAGCCGCACGCCGCCCGAATACAGGCCCCAGCCGACGATCACCGACACCGCGATGCCGGCCAGCGCGCCCACGGGCGCCTCCCAGCCGCTGCTCTGCTGGAACACGGCCAGCAGGAAGAACACCGACTCCAGGCCTTCGCGCGCCACGGCGAGGAACACCATGCCGATCAGCGCCCAGCCCTGGCCGTCCGCGCCCTTGTGCAGCGCCTTGTCGATGGAGGCCTGCAGCTCGCCCTTGATGGAGCGCGCGGCCTTGCGCATCCAGAACACCATCGAGGTCAGCATGACCACGGCAATGAGCCCGACCACCCCTTCGAACAGCTCCTGCTGCTTCTGCGGAAACTCCGCCGCCAGCAGCTGCAGGCCCGCGCCCGCGAACAGCGACAGCGCGGTGGCCAGCAGCACGCCGACCCACACCGCGGGCATCAGCGCGCCGCGCCCGCTTTGCTTGAGGTAACTGGCAACGATGCCGACGATCAGCGCGGCTTCGATGCCTTCGCGCAGCATGATGAGAAAGGGGATGAGCATCGGCTTCGGAATTCAGGGCAGGACAAAGCCCTCCGGAGCCGGCACGTTCAGCAGCGCTCGACGCCCGGCTTGGGTCTGCGGAGGAGCGTTCGAGGATACCCCATCAAATAAGAGACATTCTCATTAAGGGGCTTTACTTACCGAATGGTAATGATTTCCCTGCCCTCGGCGGCAGGGGCTGCGCGGGGCTCAGACGGCCAGTTCGACGATGCGCGCGCTGACCGCGTCGCCGTCGATCAGCAGTTCGGCCACCGCAATGGGCAAGGTGAAGCGGCGCGGCCCCGCGCTGCCGGGGTTGACGTAGAGCACGCCGCCGCGCTCCTCGATCTTCGGCTTGTGCGAATGGCCGGAGACGACCACGCGCACGCCGGCGCCCTGCGGGTCGATGCCGAGCTGCGCCAGGTCGTGAATGGCGTAGAGCTGCACGCCGCCGAACGCGACGAGTTCGGTCTCGGCGATGCCGCCGGCCCATGCCTCGCGGTCGTTGTTGCCGCGCACCACGGTCAGCGGCGCCAGCTCGCGCAGCGCGTCCAGGATGCCGGCGTTGCCGATGTCCCCGCCGTGCACGATGAAGTCGCAGCCCCGAAGCGCCTGCACGGCCTGCGGGCGCAGCAGGCCGTGGGTGTCGGAGATGAGTCCGACCCGGGTCACGGCATCAGGCCGCGAGCAGCTGGCGCAGCACGAACGGCAGGATGCCGCCGTGCTTGTAGTAGTCGACCTCGATCGGCGTGTCGATGCGCAGGCGCACCGTCACCTCCTGGTGCGTGCCGTCGGGGCGGTGCACGACCAGCTTCACGTCCATCTGCGGCTTCAGCTCGCTGCCGATCACCACGTCGATCTGCTCGTCGCCGGTGAGGCCCAGCGTCTGCCACGAGTCGGCGCCGCGGAACTGCAGCGGCAGCACGCCCATGCCGACCAGGTTGGCGCGGTGGATGCGCTCGAAGCTGCGCGCCACCACGGCCTTGATGCCCAGCAGCTGGGTGCCCTTGGCGGCCCAGTCGCGCGACGAGCCGGTGCCGTACTCCTCGCCGCCGAACACCACGGTGCCCACGCCCTGCTCCATGTACTTCATGGCGGCGTCGTAGATGAACATCTTCTGGTTGCCGGGCTGGAACAGCGTGACGCCGCCCTCTTCCTGCGTGCCGTTGGCGTCCGGCGGAATCATGAGGTTCTTGATGCGCACGTTGGCGAAGGTGCCGCGCATCATCACGTCGTGGTTGCCGCGGCGCGAGCCGTAGCTGTTGAAGTCGGCCTTGGCCACGCCGTGCGCCTTCAGCCAGATGCCCGCGGGCGAGCTTTCCTTGATGGAGCCGGCCGGCGAGATGTGGTCGGTGGTGATCGAGTCGCCGAACAGCGCCATGATGCGCGCGCCCTTGAAGCCCGCGTCCGACGCGTGCGGCTTCATCTTGAAGCCCTCGAAGAACGGCGGCTCGGCAATGTAGGTGGAGGTGGGCCAGTCGTACACCTGCCCATTGGTGCCCTTGATGCTGCTCCAGAACTTGCCCGGGTCGGTCTTGACCTTGTCGTAGTTCGCGCGGAACGACTTGGCGTTCATGGCGTAGCGCAGGTTGTCGTCGATTTCCTTCGGCGTGGGCCAGATGTCGCCCAGGTACACGTCCTTGCCGTTCTTGCCCTTGCCCACCGGCTCGGTCATGAGGTCGGTCATGACGTTGCCGGCAATGGCGAAGGCCACCACCAGCGGCGGCGAGGCCAGGAAGTTGGCCTTGAGGTTCGGGTGGATGCGCGCCTCGAAGTTGCGGTTGCCCGACAGCACGGCCGCGCCGATCAGGTCGTTCTTGGTGATCGCCTCGTTGATCTCGGGCGTCAGGTCGCCGGCATTGCCGATGCAGGTGGTGCAGCCGTAGCCGGCCAGGTAGAAGCCCAGCTTCTCCAGGTACGGCAGCAGGCCCGCCTTCTCCAGGTATTCGGTGACGATGCGCGAGCCCGGGGCCAGCGAGGTCTTCACGTGCGGCTTGACCGTGAGGCCGGCCTCCACCGCCTTCTTGGCCAGCAGGCCGGCGGCCAGCATCACGCTGGGGTTGGAGGTGTTGGTGCACGAGGTGATGGCCGCAATGAGCACGTCGCCGTTGCCGATGGTCACCTGGCCTGCACCGCCCTTGGGTGCCGCGGGCGCGGTGGCGCTCACGTGGGCGGCGGCCTTGGTCGAGCGGTTGGCCACCATCTCCTCGAGGTCGCGCGGCGAGCCGGGCGGCGGCGCGGCGGCTTCGCCGTCACCGGTGTTGCCGGCCGTGATCAGCGGGTAGCGCAGCTTGAGCTTGTCGGCCGGCTGGTTGAAGCCGTTGGCGTCGTTGGGCTTGCTGTAGAGCTCCGAGAACTTGGTCGACAGGTGGCCCAGGTCGATGCGGTCCTGCGGGCGCTTCGGGCCGGCCAGGCTGGGCGACACGGTGCCCAGGTCGAGCCGCACGATCTTGGTGTAGTCGATGTCGCCGGGGGCGGGCATGCCGTACAGGCCCTGCGCCTTGTAGTAGGCCGCGAAGCGCTCGACCTCTTCCTTGGTGCGGCCGGTGCCTTCGAAATACGCCACCGTCATGTCATCGACCGGGAAGAAGCCCATGGTCGCGCCGTACTCGGGCGCCATGTTGCCGATGGTCGCGCGGTCGGGCACGGCGATGGAGGCGGCGCCCGGGCCGAAGAACTCGACGAACTTGCCCACCACCTTCTCGGCGCGCAGGATGGCGGTGACGTACAGCACCAGGTCGGTGGCCGTGACGCCTTCGCGCAGCTTGCCGGTGAGCTCGAAGCCCACCACGTCGGGCGTCAGCATGTACACGGGCTGGCCCAGCATGGCCGCCTCGGCCTCGATGCCGCCCACGCCCCAGCCGACCACGCCCACGCCGTTGATCATGGTGGTGTGGCTGTCGGTGCCGACCAGCGAGTCGGGGTAGTAGACGGGCACGTCGGCCTTGTCGTTCGGGCTCGTGTAGACGCCGCGCGCAAAGTACTCAAGGTTGACCTGGTGCACGATGCCGAAGCCCGGCGGCACGACACGGAAGGTGTCGAAGGCCTGCATGCCCCACTTCATGAACTGGTAGCGCTCGTTGTTGCGCTGGAACTCCAGCTTCATGTTCAGGTCGAGCGCCTTGGGCGTGCCGTAGTAGTCGACCATCACCGAGTGGTCGACCACCAGGTCGACGGGCACCAGCGGCTCGATGGTCTTGGGCGACTTGCCCAGCTTCTCGGCCACGCTGCGCATGGCGGCCAGGTCGGCCAGCAGCGGCACGCCGGTGAAATCCTGCAGCACCACGCGGGTCACGACGAAGGGGATCTCGTCGACGCGCTCCGCGTTGGGCGCCCAGTGGGCCAGTTCTTCCACATGCTTGGGCGAGACCTTCTGGCCGTCGCAATTGCGCAGCACCGACTCCAGCACGATGCGGATGGAAACCGGCAGGCGCTCGATGGTCGGGTACTGCTTGGCCAGCTCCTTCAGGGACCAGTACTTGCCGGACTTGCCCGATGCGGTCTTGAAGGTCTTGAGGGTGGACGCAAAGGCGTGTGCCGGGGCTTTGGCCATAGAGGAACTCCTGTTTGTTCGTGGAAGCTCCTCAAAGATAGCAGTTAACAATGTCAGCCGTTGTAGTCGGGCTTCCCCGTTCTCGCCTTTCGGAGCCTTGTTTCTTATCGCGAAAAATGCCGGATGAAGGGGCGTCGCCGGCATGGCGCGATGTCACCAGCGACCGGCCGGCGCGAGCCCGGCGGCCGGGCCCGCGCCGCCGCGGGTGCGGCGCAAGCCGGTCCATTGCAGCTCGGCCAGCACGACCACGCAGACCGCCTGCGCCAGCACCCACGCCATGCCCAGCGCCGTGACCGGGAACAGGCCGCTCACCAGCAGCGCGATGCAGGCCGCCGCCCAGCCGAAGTTGCCCGCGACCACGAGCCCGATCGGCGTGCGCGGCGGGGTGCGGCGGCTGGCCATGAAGGCGGCGGCCGCGGCGTACGCCAGCAGGAACATGCCGGTGCCCATGAGCAGCGGCGCCGGCAGTCCGGTGAGCGCGGCCAGCGCGCCGGTGAATGCCACCTGCAGCGCGCCGGTCGCGGCACAGGAGGCGGCGTCGGCCCACATCACGTTGGGCAGGAAGCGGGGGGATGCGAAGACGGTCATGGGGATCTCCTGGAATCGTCGGGGTTGGTACGCGGCGGGCCGGTCCCGCCGCGTTGGAGCCCATGATTCCGCCCGCCGGGCATGGCGTCGATGACCTCGCAGGTCATGGCGGCGCGGCGCGGCCACGCCAGAATGCGGCTCCATGAACACCACCCGCTCCCACCCGTCCAAGGCCGGCCAGCCCGGCGCGCGCGACCCGTTCGGCGCCCACCTGCGGCACTGGCGCACCCACCGCCGCCTGAGCCAGCTCGACCTGGCGCAGGAGGCCGAGGTGTCCACGCGCCACCTGAGCTACGTGGAAACCGGCCGCGCCGCGCCCAGCCGCGAGATGGTGCTGCGCCTGGCCGAGCGGCTGGAGGTGCCATTGCGCGAGCGCAATGCGCTGCTGGTGGCCGCGGGCTTCGCGCCGATGTACCGGCAGCGCTCGCTCGACGACCCGGCCATGGCCTCGGCGCGCCGCGCCATCGACCTGGTGCTGAAGGGCCACGAGCCCTTCCCCGCGCTGGCCGTGGACCGGCACTGGAACCTGGTGGCGCACAACGCGCTGGTGCCGCTGCTGATGGAAGGCGCCGCGCCCGAGTTGCTGAAGCCGCCCATCAACGTGCTGCGCCTGAGCCTGCACCCCGACGGCGTGGCCCCGCGCATCGCCAACCTCGCGCAGTGGCGCACCCACCTGCTCGAACGGCTGCTGCAGCAGATCGCGGCCACCGGCGACGCGGTGCTGCAATCGCTGCACGACGAACTGGCGGCCTACCCCGCTCCCGCCGTGAGCCACGACGCGCCGGTGCTCGACACCGCGCTGTCGGCCGTGGCCGTGCCCTTCCAGGTGGTCATGCCCAGCGGCGTGCTGAGCTTCATCAGCACCATCACCATCTTCGGCACGCCGGTGGACATCACATTGCAGGAACTCGCGGTGGAGTCGTTCTTTCCGGCCGATGAGCAGACGGTTGCGGCGCTGACTGCGCTGGCGGCGCAGATTGCCCAGCAGGGGCAGCAGGGACGTCCAGGCCAGCAGGAGAAGCAGCCCGGCTGAGGTCGGCCCTGCCGTCCGCGCCGCGCGGCGGGCCTTCGAAGTCGTCCACCTGGATGACCTTGTCGGCCGCCTTCAGGTAGGCGAGCGCCAGTTCGGGGTCGGGCGCCGAGCGCGCCGCCTCCTCGAGCGAGTTCGTGCGGCGCAGCACCTTGTTGAGCGCGGCCGTGGTGTCGCCGAGCTGCGCGCCCAGCTGCATCGCGTGCATCAGGTCGCGCAGCCCGCCGGCCGCGGGCTCGCTGAGGTCGGGCGCCAGGCGCTCGACGATGCGCGGGTTCTTGCGCAGCAAGTCCGACAGCTCGAGCAGTTGCACGTCGCGCAGCGGCGCCAGGTGCGCGGTGCGGCGCCGCACCAGCGCGCCGATCACGCGCCGGCCGGCCGTCGGCAGGTTGCCGTAGAGGTCGCGCAGTATCTTGCCGGCCTCGTCGAGCTGAAGGCGGATCGCGGCGCGCGCGAACGGCAACAGTTCGGGCGACGCATCGACGCCGTAGCGCCAGATGCACGCGCTCGCCAGGTACAGGTGCGCGAGCACGTCGCCCAGCCGGGCCGACAGCAACTCCATGCGCTTGAGCTTGCCGCCGAGCATGCCCATCGCAAGGTCGGCGGTGAGCGCGTACTTGGCGCTCATGCGCGCGAGCAGCCGCGCCTCGTGTTCCAGCTCCCGGGGCGGCTCGCCGAGCACCGGCGCGCCGAACACGCTGTGCCACAGGTTGGTTGCCACGTGCTTGCCGTGCGCGATGAGGGCGCGGCCCAGCGCCGTCTCGTCCTTGGCCTGCACGGCCGCCATTTCGTCGAGCACATGCGGATGGCAACGCACCGCGCCCTGCCCGAACACGATGAGCGCGCGCGTGAGGATGTTCGCGCCTTCCACCGTGATGGCGATCGGCGCCTGCCGGTACGACACGCCCAGCAGGTTCGACGGGCCGTAGATGATGCCCTTGCCGCCGAGGATGTCCATGCCGTGGTTCACCGCGCGGCGCCCGGCTTCGGTCAGCTGCACCTTGAGGATGGCGCTCGCCACGCTGGGCCGCTCGCCCTTGTCGAGCGCGGCCGCGGTGAAGCGGCGCGCGGCATCGCTCGCGTAGAGCTCGGCCGACATCTGCGCGACCAGCCCCGCAACCGCGTGGAACCTGCCCACCGGCATGCCGAACTGCTCGCGGATCTGGCCGTAGCCGTTGCTCACGTACAGCGCCGTCTGCTGCATGGCCGAGCCCAGCGCCGGCAGCGAAATGGCGCGGCCCGCGGCCAGGCATTCCATCAGCATGCGCCAGCCCTGGCCCACCTGCTTCTCGCCGCCGATGATCCAGTCCATCGGCACGAACACCTGGCGCCCGTGGATCGGGCCGTTCATGAAGGCGCTGTCCATCGGGCGGTGGCGCCGGCCGATCTCCATGCCCTCGTGCGGCACGGGAATCAGCGCGCAGGTGATGCCAAGGTCGCGCTGGCCCTCGGGCCGGCTCTGGTCGACCGCATGGAAGGCCAGGCCGACCACCGTGGCCACGGGCGCCAGCGTGATGTAGCGCTTGTCGAAATCGACCAGGAAGCCGCGCGTCATGCGGCCGTTGAATTCGCGCTCGACGACCACGCCGCGGTCGGGAATCGAGGCGGCGTCGGAGCCCGCATAGGGCGAGGTCAGGCCGAAGCACGGCAGCTCGCGACCGTCCGCCAGGCGCGGCAGGTAGTGGTCTTTCTGCGCGTCGGTGCCGTAGCGCAGCAGCAGTTCGGCCGGTCCGAGCGAGTTGGGCACCATCACCGTGACGGCCGTCGCCACGTTGACGGTGGCGATGCGCGCCACCACCGTCGCGTGCGCGTAGTGGCCGAAGCCCAGGCCGCCGAATTCCTCGGGAATGATCATTCCGAAGAAGCGCTTCTCGCGCAGGTAGCGCCACACCTCGGGCGGCAGGTCGCGCGCCTCGTCGATGGCGTGGTCGTCGAGCATGTGGCACAGCTCGCGCACCTCGTGGTCGAGAAAGGCCAGTTCGCGGGCGGTGAGCTTGTTGGGCCCCACACCGGACAGCACGTCGAAATCGGGGTTGCCCGCGAACAGCCGGCCCTCGAAGCCGACGGTGCCCGCCTCGAGCGCGGCACGCTCGGTGTCGCCCAAGGGCGGGAGCGCCTTGGAAAAGGGATGCATGGCCCATCGACCGATGAGTTTCGCCAGAGGCATGGTTGTCTCCTTCCGCGACAGAGCGCGCGGACCGACACCATTCTTGGGACGTGCGACCGCTCGCGCGGGACGGCCAAGGGCCTTCCTGCGTGTCGGACGGGCTCGACTAGCGTTTGCCGGGCGGCGGCGCGGCAGACACCGCGGCCGGGTCTTTCCAGCCGTACTCCACATAGCGCCGGATGATCAGGCAGCCCGGCGGCGAATCGATCAGCGAGACCGACGAGGTGGGCTCCTTGGCGTCGGTGTACACGGCGTAGTTGGGCAGCAGCCGGGTCATCTTGTAGCTGGCCAGCTCCTGCTGCGCGACGCTCTCGCAGGTGAACGGCGCGACCGAAATGCGCTCGGCCGACACCGTGCAGGCGCCGCTCTCGTCGGGAATGGCGGTGATCGACGCGGCCACGCCGGCATTCGGGTACTGCATGCCGATCAGCGAGAACATCGGGCCGGCGTCGGGGCGCTTGCGGTCCCAGTCGAGCAGCACGTCGTGGCTGCGGCTGCCCTGCACCGTGAGCGACGACAGGCGCGAGATGGCCGGCAGGCAGCGCTTGATGCCCACGCTGGTGGCGGCGCGCGTGAGCGTGTCCTGCGGCGGCGCGGGCGGTGCCGGCGGCACCAGCACGCCCTGTGCGCACACGGTGCCGGCGGCGGCCCATGCCAGGGCGGCCGGAAGCCATCGCAACAGTGCCTGGGTGTTCATGGCGGTCCTCATGCGTAAAGTTTGTCGATGGCCGCGGTGTAGGTGCGCACGTTGGCCTCTGCCTCGGGGTCGAGCGTGGCGATGAACCGGCGTGCGCGCTCGCGGTAGGCCGGCAGGTCGGCGTCGTGCACGGCGAACGCGTGCTGCAGCGCGCGGCCGCCCTCCTCGCAGTCGAAGCCGCGGTAGCGGTAGCCGCAGCCGCCGACGAGGTGCGAGTTGTGCACCAGCGGATAGCCGCCGTACAGGGCCTCGTAGTACAGGTAGTTCTGCGCGTTCTCCCAGTGGTGCGCGAACACCGCCTCGACCTTGCCGGGCATCACCTGGTACACCGGAAAGCGCCCCTCGAAGGTGGCCAGGCCGTGCTGCACGAGGTCCAGGCTCTGCGCGAAGCCCACGAACAGCGGCTTGTCCTTCAGGTGGAAGCTGTTGTAGACCCACATCTTCTCGATCAGCCGCGGCTGCGCGCGGTGCGCCGCCTCGCAGCCGAGCATGGGAATGAAGCTGGTCTTCACCATGCAGATGTTGGGCTCGAAGATGGCCACGCGCCACTGCTTGCGGCCGGGCACGTAGGCAAAGGGCGCGCTGTCGGGCGCGCTGTCGGGCGCGCCGACAGCGGCACGGGCCATCGCCCGCTCCAGCACCATCGGACTCCACAGGTGCGGCACGAGGCGCACCGGCGCGCGGAAGGTGCTCTCGAAGTACGGCTTGCACGACACCTCGTACTCGGGGATGGTCCAGACTTCGTCGTACGGCGCGCCCGAGATCAGCAGGCCGTGCGGCTTGTCGAAGATCATGCGTTCGATGTCGATCACGTAGTCGTTGCCCACGCGCATCGAGACGATCTTGCCGCCGCGCCCGCGAAACGCCAGCGACCATTCGCGCGCGAGCTGCGCGCTCATCTCGATCATGAGATCGAGCTCCTGCCCCGCCGTGGCCATGTCGATGACGGGCACCGGCGAATCGGCCAGGAAGCTGGTGGCGTCCGCCGGCCCGCCGTCGCCGCCGCCGGCCACCAGCACGGCGCTTTGCACGCGCGGCGAACGCAGCAGCAGCATCACGAGGAACAGGCAGTTCTGGTAGACGCCGTTCTCCCACAGGCTCTGCTCGCCCTTGCGGATGAAGATCGACACGCCGACCTTGAGGCGCGCCGGCATCGGGGTGCGTTGCGTGTCGCTCATGCGGCCTTGGCGCCGTCGGCGCGGAACGCGGCGTTGCCGCCCGCCAGATGCAGCAGCCGCTGCGCATAGCCGTCGATGTTCGCGGCGTTGAACGGATCGACCGCATCGAACACCCGCTGCGCGCGCGCACGGTGTTCGTCGAGTTGCGCGTCGTGGCTGCGCACGGCCTGCAGCAGCTGCCGCGCGCCGGCGGCAATGTCGAAGTCGGGGTAGTAGTAGCCGGCCTCGCGCAGCCAGGGCGAGTTGTGCACCAGCGGGTAGTTGCCGTACAACGCGTCGAGGTAGCTGTAGTTCTGGTCGTTCTGCCACTGGTGCGAGACCACCGCGTCGGCGAACTGCACCATGAAGCCCGCGAAGTCGTTGCGGCCGTGGAACACCGCCTTGTGCTCGCGCACGAGGTCCAGCGAGTTCGCCAGGTACAGCATGGTCGGGTGGTCCTTGATGTGCAGGGTGTTGAGCACCTGCATCGAACTCACGCACGCGGGGTCGGCGCGGTAGGCGGCGTCGCACACCAGCATCGGCACGCTGCTCGACTTCACCACCGAGATGTTGGGCTCGAAGATCGCCACGCGAAAACCCGGCTGCTCCGCGGTGCGCGGCGTGTAGCCGAAGCGGTAGCCGGCCGCCTCGACCTCGGCGATGCGCTGCGCCAGGAACTGCGGCGACCAGAGGTACGGCACCTCGAACACCGGGCACCGGTGCAGCGTGCGCATCATCGGCGTGAAGGCCTCGTCCTTGGGCAGCAGCCACACCTCGTCGCAACGCCCGGGCTTGCCGAAGTGGCCCTTGTCGGTGAACACGATCGGCTCGGCCAGCGCCACGAAAGGCTGGCCCACGCAATGGAACGCCACGCGGCCGCCGCAGGCACGGAAGTAGGAGAGCCATTGCACGTCGAGCGCGCCGGCCATCTCGATGACCACGTCCAGCGCGTCGCTCAGGTCGCGGGCGCGGCCGAAGCCGAGCCCCATGGCGGCGATGTCGACCTGCGGCGGCATGTGCGGCTGGTCGCCGGCGTCGACCAGCGTCACCGACTCGACGAAGCCGATGCGCTGCAGCAGCCGCGCAAGGAACAGGACGTTCTGTCCCATGCCGTTTTCCCAGATGTTCTGTCCGGCGTGGGTAAGGACCGAAATGCCGATTCGCATAGTTTCCAAGTGTGAACCAAAACAAAGCGGCTCCCGCACCACCGGCGCGGGAGCCGCCCCCAGGCCAACTGCTTCAGTGACTTACTTCCACTTCCAGCCGATGCCGGCGTTGATGCCCCACTCCTTGCCCGTGGTCGACAGGCCCGCGCCCCAGGACATCTTGCCGTCGTCCGACAGCGCCTTGAAGGTCAGCGCCACCGCGCTGTAGCCCTTGTAGCTGCCGAAGCCCACGCCCACGGTCTTCTCGCCGGGGTACAGCGTCGGCAGGTAGGTGCCCGCCATCGCGAAGGCCATGGCCGTGCCCGAGTACGCGATGCGCGCCACGTCGCCCACCTGGCTCTGCACCTGGTTGAGCTGGCCGAGGTTGACCGCGTCGGTCGGCAGCACGCCCGGCGCCACGTTGCTGATGCGCGTGCCGCCCGGCGCCTGACCGTTGCCCAGCATCACCTGGTTGTAGTTGACCGAGCCGTCGGGGTTGGTCGCGTATTGCACGCTGCCCGCCTTCGCGGACTCCGAGGCCGCCTTCAACTGGGCGACGTTGGTCGCATCGCTGTCGGCGGTGCCGGCGGCCACGCCGGTGATCTGGCGGAACTGGCCGCTGTCCGCATTGCCCACCGACACCGCGGCCTGCGTGCTGGTGGTCGCCTGCACGGCCGCCTGCTGCTGCGCCGTCGCGCCGACCGGCACGTAGCCGGCCACACCCGCGGCGGTCGAGGCCACCGAGCCCGAGCCCAGCGCCACGCCGCCGCTTTGCTGGACCACCGCGCCGAAGCCGATGGCCGTGCCCTTGGAGATGTCCTGCGCCTGGCTCAGCTGCGTGCCACCGGCGTCCGCGTTGTCGCCCAGCGCCACGCCGCCGCCGCCCGCGCGGGAGTTCACGCCGATCGCCTGCGAGCCCGTGGCCAGCGCCCCGGTGCCGATGGCAATCGCGTTCGCCCCCGTGGCCTGTGCGCCGAAGCCCACCGCCACCGCGCCGTCGGCCGTGGCCTTGGCGCCATTGCCTGACGCGAAGGCATTCGCGCCGCTGGCCACCGACTGCGGGCCGATCGCCACCGCCTCCTGGCCCGAGGCCAGCGAATCCGCCGCCGTCGAGTTGGCGTGGAAGTACTTGGTGCCCGTGTTGTAGATGTTGTTGACCGACGTGCTCAGGCTGTTGGCGTTGACGTTGGTCGTGCTCAGGCCGGAAGACAGGTTGCCCATGCCCGTCGACAGGCTGGCGATGCCGCTGGTGGCAGTGCTCAGGCCCGTCGAGGTGGAGGTGGACAGGCTGGCGACGCTGCTGTTGGTCGTGCTCAGGCCGGTCGAGAGGCTGCCGATGCCGCTCGTTGCCGTGCTCAGGCCGGTGGAGGTCGATGTCGACAGGCTTTCGAGGTTGCTGTTGGTCGAGCTCAGGCCGGTCGACAGGCTGCCGATGCTGCTCGTCGTGGTGCTCAGCCCCGTGGACAGGCTGTTGATGCCGCTCGTCGCCGTGCTGAGGCCGCTCGACGTGGAGCTCGAGAGGCTTGCCACGCTGCTGTTGGTGGTGCTGAGTCCCGTGGACAAGCTGCCGATGCCGCTGATCGCCGTGCTCAGGCCGGTCGAGGTCGAGGTGGACAGGCTGTCGATGCTGCTCGTCGCCGTGCTGAGCCCCGTCGAGGTCGAGGTCGAGAGACTCGCGACGCTGCTGTTGGTGGTGCTCA
>NZ_FOWL01000002.1:385809-386903 GCF_900115445.1 Variovorax sp. OK605 | reverse complement strand
CCCGTGGACAAGCTGTTGATGCCACTCGTCGCCGTGCTGAGCCCCGTCGAGGTCGAGGTCGAGAGACTTGCGACGCTGCTGTTGGCGGTGCTCAGGCCACTGGACGTGGAAGTCGACAAGCTGTCCACGTTGCTGTTCGTGGTGCTGAGCCCGGTGGACAGCGAACCGATGCCGCTCGTCACGGTGCTCAGGCCGGTGGAGAGACTCGCCACACCGCTGTTCGTCGTGCTCAGGCCCGTGGAGAGGCTGCCGATGCCGGTCGATGTGGAGGTCGACAGGCTTGCGACGCTGCTGTTGGTCGTGCTCAAGCCGGTCGACAGGCTGTTGATGCCGGTAGACGTCGACGTCGAGAGGCTTTCGACGCTGCTGTTGGTGGTGCTCAGGCCCGTGGACAGGCTGTTGATACCGCTGGTTGCCGTGCTCAGCCCGGTCGACGTGGAGCTCGAGAGGCTCGCCACACTGCTGTTCGTCGTGCTCAGACCGGTGGACAGGCTGCCGATGCCGCTGGTCGCGGTGCTCAGCCCGGTCGACGTCGACGTCGAGAGACTCTCGACACTGCTGTTGGTGGTGCTCAGGCCCGTGGACAGGCTGTTGATACCGCTGGTTGCCGTGCTCAGCCCGGTCGACGTCGAGCTCGAGAGGCTTGCCACGCTGCTGTTCGTCGTGCTCAGGCCGGTGGACAGGCTGCTGATGCCGCTCGTGGCCGTGCTCAGCCCAGTCGACGTCGAGCTCGAGAGGCTCGCCACGCTGCTGTTCGTCGTACTCAAGCCCGTGGACAAGCTACTGATACCGCTGGTCGCCGTGCTCAGCCCGGTCGAGGCCGACGTCGAGAGGCTGGCCACGCCGCTGTTGGTCGTGCTCAAGCCCGTGGACAGGCTGTCGATGCCGCTGGTTGCCGTGCTGAGCCCCGTCGAGGTCGAGGACGACAGGCTGGCCACGCCGCTGTTCGTGGTGCTCAGGCCGGTCGACAGGCTCGAGATGCTGCTGCTCACCGTGCCGATGCTGCTCGACAGCGACGCCGTGACGGTCTTGACCTGCAGCACGTTGACCGCGTCCTGGTCCGCGCTGCCCGCCGCCACGCCCGTGACCTGGCG
>NZ_FOWL01000002.1:0-382868 GCF_900115445.1 Variovorax sp. OK605 | reverse complement strand
CGCCTGGCTGTCCACGCCGGTGCTGTTGGCGTGGAAGTACTTCGTGCCGGTGTTGTAGATCGAGCTGACCGACGAACTCAGCTTGCCGAGGTTGCTGCTGGTGGTGCTCAGGCCGGTCGACAGGCTGCCGACGCTGCTCGTGGCGGTGCTGAGCCCGGTGGAGAGGCTGGCGATGCCGCTGGTGGCGGTGCTCAAGCCTGTGGAAAGGCTCGTGACGCCGGTGGACGTCGATGTCGACAGGCTGGCCACTGCGCTGTTGGTGGTGCTCAGGCCCGTCGAGAGGCTGCCCACGCCGCTGGTCACGGTGCTCAGGCCGGTGGACAGGCTGCCGATGCCGCTGGCGGCCGTGCTCAGCCCCGTCGAAAGGCTCGTGATGCCCGTGGACGTCGACGACGACAGGCTGGCGACCGCGCTGTTGGTCGTGCTCAGGCCCGTGGAAAGACTGCCGACGCCGCTGGCGGCAGTGCTGAGGCCAGTCGAGAGGCTGGTGATGCCGGTGGACGTCGAGGACGACAGGCTGGCGACGGCACTGCTGGTGGTGCTCAAGCCCGTCGAAAGGCTGTTGACGCCGCTCTTCACCGTGCTCAGCCCGGTGGAAAGGCTGCTGACGCCGCTGGTGGCGGTGCTCAGGCCGGTCGACAGGCTCGCCGTGCTGGTGCTCAGCTGGGCCACGGTGACGGCGTCCTGCGCCGCGGAACCGTCGGCCACGTTGGTGATGCGGCGCAAGGCGCTCGCGCTGCCGACGGAAACTTCGGAAGCCGGTGCGGCGGTGCCGGTGATGTAGCCGGTGCCCGAGGGCGCAACGGCACCGGTCGCGGAGCCCGCGCCGATGGCCACGCTGTTCGCGTACTGCGCCTTGGCGCCGGTGCCGAGGCCGACCGCATTCGATGCGGCCGTCGCGCCGTCGCCTTGCGCAATACCGAAGGCGCCATTGACGATCGCGCCGCGCCCGATGGCAATGCCGGACGTCGCTGCCGACGCGACACTCGATTCACCGCCCAGCGCGATGGAATCGGCCGCCGCCGCCGCCGCCCCGGCGTTGGCGTTTCCGCCAAGTGCCGTGGCACCCACCCCGCTCGCATTGGTCGTCCGCCCCACGGCCGTCGAAAAGCCGCCCGTGGCCGTGGCTCCCGAGCCGATGGCGACGTTGCGCGCCGGGGTTGCGGACGTGGGCGAGCCAGCCGTCGCGTTGATGCCCATCGCCACGTCGTTCGCGTTGTAGGCGTAGGCGGCGCCGATCGCCACTGCGCTGCTTCCGTAGGCCTGGGCGTTCGTGCCGATAGCCACGCCGCTCCTGTTGGTGGCGAGCGACGAAAATCCCATCGCAACCGAAAGCGCGCCCGAGGCGTTTGCCAAGGCACCGAACGCGATGGCACCGCCAGCGCCACTGGCAGTGGCCCTGGCACCGTTGCCGAACGCCGTCGACGGCGCCAGGCCTGTGACCTCGCCGATGGCCAGCGCGTTGTTGCCGAAGGCCGTGTCGTTGTTGAAGACCGCGTTGGCGCTCGAACCGAAGGCCGTTGCGGCGACGCCGGTCGCACGGGCATTGGGGCCGATGGCGACGGCGTTCATGCCGCTCACGACGGCGTTGAGCCCGATGGCCACGCCCGCGCCCCCGCCCGCGGGGGCGGTGACGGTGGCGCCTGCGCCCAACGCCACGCCGTTGGACACCTGCACATTGGCGCCGAGGCCGATGGCCGTGCCGGCAGTCGCCCCGGCGGCCACGAGGGACTTCCGGCCGATCGCAATGCCGTCGGTGGCCGCGGCGTTGGGGCCGTCACCCTGCTGCGCGTTGTTCGAGACGCTGGCGCTGCCCAGCGCGATGGAATTCATGCCGGATGCGTTGGAGCCGTAGCCCCAGGCCTGCGCCAGGGTGCCCGCGGCCACCGAATCGCGCCCCATCGAGAAGCTGTAGTTGCCGAGGGCCAGCGCATTGACGCCCAGCGCGAAGGCGCTGGTACCGAGGGCCGCCGTGGGATAGGAGCAGTTCGCGCCGATGGCGATCGACTCGGATCCGTTGCCAATCGCGCCTGAATTGGAAGTCGCTCCACCGCCGCCCTGGTTGCGATAGTTGCTGTCGGTCGCCGGAGCGCAGGTCGCGGTGCCGCCGATGCTGATGTGGCGCGTGCCGGTGCCGGTGCCCCCGCCCAGGTCGGTTTGCGCCCGGGCGTCCGGCGCCGCCGCGAGCGACATGAGCGCGGCCAGCACGGTGGCACTCAATGTGGAGGCGCGAAAGCCCTGTGCACCGCTTCCCGCCACCGCCGAGCCGCTGCGCTTGCCGCGAGCCTTCGTGGTCTCGGCAGTGGCCACCCAGGCACCCAGGGCTTCGTTCCATATGCTGCGATGTGACTTATTCATTTGTTTCGACTTAATTTTTCAAAAGAAGCGGGCGGCTTCAGATCTGCGGGAAAGCGACATCCCTGCTTTGGGATCGGATGGTCAAAGTCACTGCATGCGACTTTGTTTTTCAAGAGTGATGGAATGTACGGACTTGTTTACATTTCCGATGCGCTGCAGCAATTCCTGCAATTCAGCCTGATGATTTAGTGCACAGAATTCAAAAAATAGTGATTTTGCGAATGACGTCCAGTTGTCATGGGGCCACGGAAAATTACCGGATTCTTAATCGGCGGCATCCAAACATTCGCCTTCTTCATCCAACTGCAGTTAACAATCACGCTTCCCCTCGATAATTTCATTTGGTGACGGAAGCAGATAGACTTCACGACGGCAAGCGCCAGATGACATTCAAATGAAAAAAACGGAAATCCTTCACACCGCCACTTGTGAAATCCGTCACCCCAATTCGATTTAAATAGCCTCTCGTCATTAATTAACATTCAAGAAACAATTCAATGACTTCACCACCTCGACTGAGAATTGGCATCACCATCGGCCTTCATCACGAAGCCGAAACGCTCTGGAACAACGGCATCAAGCAAAACGCCGTCTTCCTGGCCGAGGCGTTGAAGCACTGCGCCACGGTCCGCTCGGTGGTGCTGGTCAACACCACCGCCACGCCCATCACGCCCGCCCTGCCCTGGGACCAGGCGCGCTGGCCCACCGTGACCTTCGAGGCGGCCAAGGACAGCGTGGATGTGCTGATCGAGCTGGGCGGCCAGATCGACGCGGCCCAGACGGACCACCTGAAGCAGCGCGGTGCCCGGCTGGTGTCGTACTGCTGCGGCTTCGAGTACGTGCACGCGATGGAGTCGGTCCTGTTCGACAAGCCCCTGTGGGGCCAAAACCTGTTCGTGAACCAGCGCTACGACGACATCTGGATGGTTCCGCAGGTGGCAAACATCAGCCAGCCGTACTTCGAGGTGCTGCGCCGCGCCCGGGCGCGCGCGGTGCCCTTCGTGTGGAGCCCCGTGTTCCTCGACGAGCGCACCCGCGACCTGCCCGACGCCGGCGTCTACCGGCCGCACCCGGGCCCGCGCCGGCTCAGCGTGATGGAGCCCAACATCAACGTGGTGAAGTTCTGCCTCTACCCGGTGCTCATCGCGGAGCTGGCGTACCGCTCACGGCCCGGGGCCATCGAGGTGCTGCAGGTCACCAACGCCGAGCGGCTGGCCCGGGAGAACATGGAGTTCATCACCCTGATGAACCAGCTCGACCTGGTCCGCGAGCACAAGGCCGTCTTCCTGGGCCGGCACGAGACCCCGGTGTTTCTGGCCCGGAACACAGACATCGTGATTTCCCACCAGTGGGAGAACCCACTCAACTATTTCTACCTGGAGACCTGCTGGCAGGGCTACCCGCTGGTGCACAACGCGCACCTGTGCGCGGACCTGGGCTACCACTACGAAGGCAACGACGTGGCCGGCGGCAGCGCACGCGTGCTGGAGGCCGTCGACAGCCACGACGCCCAGGCCCTCGCCTACCGCGAGCGGCAGCGCGCCCTGATCGACCGCTACCTGCCCGGCAACGCCGCGGCCACCGAGGTGTACAACGCCCTGCTGCTCGGCCTCGTGCAGCGCCCCGCCAGATAACCGGACCCTTTCATGCTCGAGCCCTCCGAACTGCGGCAGTTCTTCCCCGTCATCGTCACGCCGAGCCATGACGGCAAGTACTTCCAGAACTATGTCATGTCGATGATGAATTTCGCCATCGAGGCCGAACGCGCCGGCATGCGGCTGCAGGTGCTGTTCCACCAGGGTGAAAGCCTGGTGACACGGGCGCGCAACAACTGCGTGGCCCAGTTCCTGGCCAACCCGCAGTGGACGCACCTGTTCTGGATCGACGCCGACATCGGCTTCTCGGCGCAGGCGGCCTTCCGCCTGCTGCTGGCCGACTACGACATCGCGGCCGGCGTGTACCCGCTCAAGCGCGAGGACTGGCCCGCCGAAGGGGTCGCCGAAGGCACGACACGGCAGCTTTTCGAGGCCACGTTCACGCGCTACACGGTCAATGCCAAGGCGTCGGAGGCCAGCTCGCAGGTCGAGCTCGAGGTGCAGCCCGACGGGTTCATGCGGATGACCGAGGCGCCGACGGGCTTCATGGCCATCAAGCGCGGCGTGTTCGAGCGGCTCATCGCCAGCCACCCCGAGCTCAACTACGTGCCCGACAGCATCGGCGAGCCCGACCTCGGGCTGCACTACCGCTTCTTCGACGTGATGGTCGATCCGCAGACGCGCCGCTACCTGTCGGAAGACTACGGTTTCTGCCGGCTGTGGTCGGGCCTTGGCGAGTCCATCTACATCGACGCCAACTCGAACCTCACGCACCAGGGCGCCAAGCTCTACCGCGGCGACTTCGCGAGTTCGCTGCTGACCTCGCTGCCCCACGCGGTGGGCGGCCCGGCCGGCGCGAACATGGTGCTGAGCGGCCAGGAACACCTGCAGCCCAACCTGCCACCGAGCTGAGCGAACAACACCACCCCGTTCGCCAATGAAAAAGCCCCGCGGAGCGGGGCTTTTTCGCATGCGAAAGACGCTGTGCCGATCAGCAGGCCGGTGCGGTCTCGGCCACCTTGTAGTCTTCGATCTTGTCGAAGTTCAGGTACTGGTAGATCTGCGTGCTCGACGCATCGAGCACGCCCGTGGCGGCCATGTATTCCTCACGCGTCGGGATGCGGCCCAGGCGCGAGCAGATGGCGGCCAGCTCGGCCGAACCCAGGTACACGTTGGTGTTCTTGCCCAGGCGGTTCGGGAAGTTCCGCGTGCTGGTCGACATCACCGTCGCGCCTTCGCGCACCTGTGCCTGGTTGCCCATGCACAGCGAGCAGCCCGGCATTTCGGTGCGCGCACCGGCATTGCCGAACACGCCGTAGTGGCCTTCTTCGGTGAGCTGCTGCGCGTCCATCTTGGTCGGCGGTGCGATCCACAGCTTGACCGGGATGTCGCGCTTGCCTTCGAGCAGCTTCGACGCCGCGCGGAAGTGGCCGATGTTGGTCATGCACGAGCCGATGAACACTTCGTCGATGGTGGCGCCGGCCACGTCGCTCAGCGTCTTCACGTCGTCGGGGTCGTTCGGGCAGGCCACGATGGGTTCGTGGATCTCGGCCAGGTCGATGTCGATCACGGCGGCGTACTCGGCGTCGGCGTCGCCCGCAAGCAGCGACTGGTCGGCCAGCCACGCCTCTTGTGCGGCGATGCGGCGGGCCAGCGTGCGTGCGTCGGCGTAGCCTTCGGCAATCATCCACTTCATCAGCGTGATGTTGCTGTTGATGTACTCGGCGATCGGCTCCTTGTTCAGGTGCACGGTGCAGCCAGCGGCCGAGCGTTCGGCCGAAGCGTCGCTCAGCTCGAAGGCTTGTTCCACCTTCAGGTCGGGCAGGCCTTCGATTTCGAGGATGCGGCCCGAGAAGATGTTCTTCTTGCCTTGCTTGGCCACGGTCAGCAGGCCCGCCTTGATGGCGTACAGCGGAATGGCGTTGACCAGGTCACGCAGCGTGACGCCGGGCTGCATCTTGCCCTTGAAGCGCACGAGCACCGACTCGGGCATGTCCAGCGGCATCACGCCGGTGGCGGCCGCGAAGGCCACGAGGCCCGAGCCTGCAGGGAAGCTGATGCCGATGGGGAAACGGGTGTGGCTGTCGCCGCCCGTGCCCACGGTGTCGGGCGTCAGCAGGCGGTTGAGCCAGCTGTGGATCACGCCGTCGCCCGGACGCAGCGACACGCCGCCGCGGTTGGCCATGAACTCGGGGAGTTCGTGGTGCATCTTGACGTCGACCTTCTTGGGGTACGCCGCCGTGTGGCAGAACGACTGCATCACGAGGTCGGCCGAGAAGCCCAGGCAAGCCAGGTCCTTCAGCTCGTCGCGGGTCATCGGGCCGGTGGTGTCCTGCGAGCCGACCGAAGTCATCTTGGGTTCGCAGTACGTGCCCGGGCGAACGCCCTGGCCTTCGGGCAGGCCGCAGGCGCGGCCGACCATCTTCTGTGCGAGCGAGAAGCCCTTCTTGGTGTCGACCGGGCTGGTCGGCAGGCGGAACAGCGTCGACACGGGCAGGCCCAGTGCTTCGCGCGCCTTGGCCGTGAGGCCGCGACCGATGATCAGCGGAATGCGGCCGCCGGCGCGCACTTCGTCGAACAGCACTTCGCTCTTGACCTGGAATTCGGCAATGACCTTGCCGTCCTTCAGTGCCTTGCCGTCATAGGGACGCAGCTCGACCACGTCGCCCATTTCCATCTGCGTGACGTCGAGCTCGATGGGCAGTGCGCCCGAGTCTTCCATCGTGTTGTAGAAGATGGGAGCGATCTTGCCGCCAAGGCAGACGCCGCCGAAACGCTTGTTCGGAACGAAGGGAATGTCTTCGCCGGTGAACCACAGCACCGAGTTGGTGGCGCTCTTGCGCGACGAACCCGTGCCGACCACGTCGCCCGCGTAGGCCACCAGGTGGCCGCGTGCGCGCAGGTCTTCGATGAACTTCACCGGGCCGCGCTTGCCGTCTTCTTCCGGCACGATGCCGGGACGCGCGTTCTTGTGCATCGCCAGGGCGTGCATCGGAATGTCGGGACGCGTGGTGGCGTCGGGCGCGGGCGACAGGTCGTCGGTGTTGATTTCGCCAGCCACCTTGAAGATGCTGACGGTGATGCTCTGGGGCACTTCGGGGCGGCTGGTGAACCACTCGGCGTCGGCCCAGCTTTGCAGCACGCCCTTGGCGTGCACGTTGCCCTTGTCGGCCTTTTCCTTGACGTCGTGGAACTGGTCGAACATCAACAGGGTTTTCTTCAGGCCTTCGGCTGCCACGGCGCCGACTTCGGCGTCGTCGAGCAGGTCGATCATGGGGCTGATGTTGTAGCCGCCGAGCATGGTGCCGAGCAGTTCGGTGGCGCGGGCGCGCGACAGGAACTCGCTCTTCTCGGTGCCGTGGGCCACGGCCGCAAGGTAGCTCGCCTTGACCTTGGCGGCGTCGTCGACGCCGGCAGGCACGCGATAGGTGAGCAGATCGAGCAGGAAGGCGCCGTCTTTCGCGTTCGCGCTCTTCAGGAGCTCGATCGCTTCAGAGGTCTGCTTCGCGCTCAATGGCAGCGGCGGGATACCGAGCGCGGCGCGTTCGGCAACATGGTCAACGTAGGCTTGCAACATCTTTTTTTCTCCGGAAACTGGTCTGACGGGCGTGCGGAGCGCTCAAGCAAGAGCTGCGCCGCACCCCGGCTCGGTACGCTTACTTCTTCTCGCCGTCGGCACCTTCGAACAGGGCCTTGGGCGGGTTCTTCTTCATTTCTGCGGCGAACGCGACTTGCGCGTCGGTCTGGCATTCGTCCGCAATGCGCAGGCCGGCCTTCTGGTTCATCAGCATCGACTTGTTGCCGAGCTGCAGCCACATGGCGCCGGCGCGCGGGTCTTCGAGGCGGATGGCGCCGGTGCGGCTTTCGACCGGGTGCATGCGGTACTTCTGGCCCTTGGTGCTGACGGTGAAGAAGCCGGGCTTCTTCTCGTCGGGCGTGACGGTCACGTCGGCGCCGAGTTCGCACTGGGCCTTGCCGACCGACACGCGCTGTGCCACGGCCAGGTCGGCGTCGTTGAGCGTCACGTCGGTGTCGGTGTTGACGGGGGTGACTTCTTCCACGGCCTTGGCGGCGCGGCGGGTGACCTGGCGCTTCGGCGGAGCCTTCTTGGCCTCGGCCTTGGCGGCGGGCTTGGCCGCCGGCTTGGCGGGGGCTGCTGCGGTCTGCGCCACGGCAGCGAACGGCAGTGCCAGGGCAACGGCAGCGATCAGGGCAATTTTCTTCATGTGTGGGTTTCCTTGAGACTGGATTCGGGTGGTTTCAGGAGGCCGCGAATGCAAACCAGGCTTTCGCCTCGGGGGGCAACACGCGCCCTGTTGCGTGGGCGCGCGTCAGAACCTGCCAGAAATGGCGGTAGCTCGCGCGGTCGTGCAATGTGCCATCAATTTGTGTCGGTGCCCAATTCGCGGTTGCCGCCTTTACAAGGATTTTTGTGGCAATTTGAATCTGCGCCTCGTCGGGCGCGAAGGCCTCGAGGATCGGGCGGATCTGGTTCGGGTGGATGCTCCACATGCGCGTGTAGCCGAATTCGGTGGCGGCCTTGCGGGCCGCCGTGCGCATGGCATCGGTGTCGTTGAACTCGGTGACCACGCAGTGCGAGGGCACCTTGCCGCAGGCATGCGCGGCCGACGCGATGGCCAGCTTGGCGCGCACCACCAGCGGATGGCTGAACTGTCCCGCCGCGCCCATGCCGTCGGCCGGAATGGCGCCGGCGTGGGCCGAGACGAAGTCCATCAGGCCGAAGCTCAATGACTGCACGCGCGGATGCGCGGCGATGTCGAAGGCGTTGTGCACGGCCAGCGGCGACTCGATGAGCACGTGCAGCGGCAGCGCGGCGGCATCGGCCGCGTCGAGCGCGGCCACGGCCTGCAGCACGTCTGCCACCGACTCGACCTTCGGCACCATCAGGTGGCTCAGGCGCTCGCCGGCACGCCCGGCGATGGTGATCACGTCGCCGGCAAAGGCCGGATGGTCGACCGGGTGCACGCGCACGCCGACGCGCATGCCGGGCCTGGCGGCCAGCGCGAGCTCGGTGACGAGCGCGGCATGCTCGGCCTCGCCGCCCACCGGGGCGCCGTCTTCGCAGTCGAGGGTGACGTCGAACACGCAGGCGCCGAACTCCTCGGCCATCTCGGCCTGGAGCGCGAGGCTCTTCTTCATGCGCGCTTCGACGCCGCTGTAGTGATCGCACACCGGCAGCGTCACGGCGCCGGCCTGCGCGCCGAGCAGTACTTCACCCGGGTGAACAGTGTTCGTCATGCCTTGTTGCCCTTTTGCGCCACGATGAACATGCGCGGAAAAGCGAGCAGCCGCTTGCCGTCGGCACGGGCCGGATAGGCCGCGTCCACGCGGCGCAGGTACTCGGCCAGGTAGCTGGCCTGCAGGTCGGCCGGCAGGCGGTCGACGAACGGCTTCAGCCCGGTGCCGCGCACCCATTCGACGATGGCCGCGGCATCGGCCATGCGGTGCTGGTAGATGGTGTGCCAGACATCGACGTGCGCGGCGCGCGGCGCCAGCAGGTCGTAGTAGCCGCCCAGGTCGAGCAGCAGCGTGCGCAGCCTGTCGGCATCGCCGATGGCCTCGGCCCACGGGGCTTCGGCGGCCACGGCGCGCATCAGGCGGTGCGTGGGCTCCTGGCGGTTGTCGGGCATCTGGATGGCGAGCACGCCACCCGGGGCCAGCGCGTCGAACAGGCGCGGGATCAGCGTTTGGTGATCGGGCACCCACTGCAGGGACGCGTTGGCATAAATGAGGTCGGGCGCTTGCTCCGCAGAGTGCGGCGCCCAGGTCGCGATGTCGCTCAACTCGAAGGCCGCCTGGGGCAGCCGCTCGCGCGCGCTGGCCAGCATGGCCTCGGAGTTGTCGGTTCCGGTGACTTGCGCCGCCGGGAACCGATGGACCAGCAGCTCGGTGGAATTGCCCGGCCCGCAACCGAGGTCGACCACGCGGGCCGCCTCCGTCAGCGGCACCCGCGCCAGGAGTTCCTGTGCGGGGCGGGTGCGCTCGTCCTCGTAGCGACGATAGAGCGCGGGATTCCAGTCGAGCATGCTGCGGGGTTGCCTTACAGCAGGTGAGCGACGCCGGCGCGTTCGCCTTCGAGCTCTTCGAGGGTCTTGTTGATGCGTTCCTGGCTGAATGCGTCGATGTCCAGGCCTTCGACCAGCTTGTACTCACCGTTTTCGCAGGTGACGGGGAAGCCGAACATCACGTCCTTCGGAATGCCGTACTGGCCGTCCGACGGGATGCCCATGGTGACCCACTTGCCGTTGGTGCCCAGGGCCCAGTCGCGCATGTGGTCGATGGCGGCGTTGGCGGCCGAGGCAGCCGACGACAGGCCGCGTGCTTCGATGATGGCCGCGCCGCGCTTGCCGACGGTCGGCAGGAAGGTGTTGGCGTTCCATTCCTGGTCGTTGATCATCTTGGCGACGCTTTCGCCGTTGATGGTGGCGAAGCGGTAGTCGGCGTACATCGTGGGCGAGTGGTTGCCCCACACGGTGAGCTTTTCGATGTCGGCCACGGCCTTGCCGGTCTTGGCGGCGATCTGGCTGGCGGCACGGTTGTGGTCCAGGCGCAGCATGGCGGTGAAGTTCTTGCGCGGCAGGTCCGGCGCGCTCTTCATGGCGATGTAGGCGTTGGTGTTGGCGGGGTTGCCGACCACCAGCACCTTGACGTTGCGGCTGGCAACGGCGTTCAGGGCCTTGCCCTGCGCGGTGAAGATGGCGCCGTTCACGGCCAGCAGTTCGGCACGTTCCATGCCGGGGCCGCGGGGACGCGAACCGACCAGCAGTGCGTAGTCGGCGTCCTTGAAGGCGGTCATCGGGTCGCCGTGGGCTTCCATGCCGGCCAGCAGCGGGAAGGCGCAGTCGTCGAGCTCCATCATCACGCCCTTGAGCGCCTTCTGGGCCTTCTCGTCGGGGATTTCGAGCAGTTGGAGAATGACCGGCTGGTCTTTGCCGAGCATTTCACCGGATGCGATACGGAACAACAGGGCGTAACCGATTTGACCGGCGGCACCGGTAACGGCAACGCGGACGGGCTTTTTGCTCATGGGAAGACTCCAGAAGGTGATGAAACGGTGCGGCGCTCTCGTGGGGCGCCAGGGTCCTGCGGAATGGAAATACCTTCCCGCAGCGCGAGACCCGCAGCATTTTAAGCCGATTCAATGAGGGCCGTCTTATGTCTTATATAAGATATCCTCTGGGGGTCCGCCACGGCGCACCCCACCGCTGCCATGAACACGCCCACCCTCCTCGACGAGCCCACGACGCCGTCCTTCAGTCCGCTCTACCAGCAGATCAAGACATTGATCCTGCAGAGCCTGCAGGCGGGCGAGTGGAAGCCGGGCGAACCGATCCCGAGCGAGATGGACCTGGCGGCGCGCTACCGCGTGAGCCAGGGCACGGTGCGCAAGGCCATCGACGAACTCTCGGGCGAAAACCTGGTGGTGCGCCGCCAGGGCAAGGGCACCTTCGTGGCCACGCATGCCGAGCAGCATGTGCAGTACCGCTTCCTCAAGCTCGTGCCCGATGCCGGCGACCCGAGCACCGAGGGCCCCGCGGTGCGCACCATCGTCGACTGCAAGCGCCTGCGCGCCTCGGCTGACGTGGCACGCGCGCTCGGCCTGCGCACCGGCGACGCGGTGCTGCAGGTGCGCCGCGTGCTCGCCTACGGCGGCGTGCCGACCATCCTCGAAGACCTCTGGCTGCCCGGCACGCCCTTCAAGGGCCTGACCGCCGAGCGCCTGCGCGCATGGCCCGGCCCGATGTACGCGCTGTTCGAGACCGAATTCGGCGTGCGCATGGTGCGCGCCGAGGAAAAAATCCGCGCCGTGCTGCCCGATGCCGAACAGGCGCAGCTGCTCGACGTTCCCCGCCAGATGCCCCTGCTGAGCGTGGAACGTGTCGCGCACACCTACCATGACATGCCGATGGAGCTGCGACGCGGCCTCTATCGCACCGACACGCACCATTACAGGAACCAGCTGGGCTGATCCCGATGCATTCGAAGGAAGAATCCGGTCTCGCGCAGACCCCCGCACAGCATGCCCAACGCGCTACGAAGTCAATAGCATCCGACTGCAACGGTGCGCTGACTCGGACGCGTCCGCTGCCCGATGGTGCATTGCAATAGAATTTTGCGTTGTTTGCATTTCCGCATAAGAAACAAAAGCGTTCGCTCTCAGAACAAGCCAACAAGTCACCAAGCCACGAAAGCAATCCCCCAATGACAGAGCTTGCAACTCCTCCTCGGCCACGTCGCGAATTCCGCAACATCAATGCCTTCACCGACCTCACGACGTACCGGCTGCCGCCGGCCGGCATCGTGTCGATCCTGCATCGCGTCAGCGGCGTGCTGATGTTCCTGCTGCTGCCGTTCATCATCTGGATGTTCGACACGTCGCTGTCATCTGACTATTCGTTCGCGAAATTCAAGGGCGCGTTCAACGTCGGCATCGGCTTCGCTCCGGGCTGGTTCTTCAAGCTGGTCGCACTCGCGCTCATCTGGGCCTACCTGCACCACTTCATCGCCGGCCTGCGCCATCTCTGGATGGACGTGAGCCACGCAGCGGTCACCAAGGAGTTCGGACACAGCTCCGCCCTGGTCACGCTGTCCCTGAGCATCCTGCTCACCGTGGTGCTCGGCGCCAAGTTGTTCGGCCTGTACTGAGAAGGAGCCAATCCATGTCTGTGAACTACGGCTCCAAGCGCATCGTCGTCGGCGCGCACTACGGTCTGCGCGACTGGCTCAGCCAGCGCATCACCGGCGGCCTGATGGCCCTCTTCACGATCATCCTGCTCGCGCAGCTGATCTTCTCGCGCGGCCCCATCGGCTACGACCTCTGGGCCGGCATCTTCGCCGCGCAGTGGATGAAGGTCCTGACGTTCTCCGTGATCGTCGCCCTGCTCTATCACGTGTGGGTCGGCATGCGCGACGTGTGGATGGACTACGTCCAGCCTGTCGGCATCCGTCTCGTGCTGCAAATTTTCACCATCGTCTGGCTTGTCGGTTGTGCGGGTTGGGCCATTCAAGTGCTTTGGAAGATCTGACCCCACCATGACTTACACAAAAGAAAAAATCACCAAGCGCAAGTTCGACGTCGTGATCGTCGGTGCCGGCGGCTCCGGCATGCGCGCCTCGCTGCAACTCGCACGTGCCGGCCTCAACGTGGCCGTGCTGTCCAAGGTGTTCCCCACGCGTTCGCACACCGTGGCTGCCCAGGGCGGCGTGGGCGCATCGCTCGGCAACATGAGCGAGGACAACTGGCACTACCACTTCTACGACACGATCAAGGGCTCCGACTGGCTCGGCGACCAGGACGCGATCGAGTTCATGTGCCGTGAAGCACCGAAGGTCGTGTACGAACTCGAACACTTCGGCATGCCGTTCGACCGCAACCCCGACGGCACCATCTACCAGCGCCCGTTCGGCGGCCACACCGCCAACTACGGCGAAAAGGCCGTGCAACGCGCCTGCGCCGCGGCCGACCGGACCGGCCACGCGATGCTGCACACGCTCTACCAGAAGAACGTCGAAGCCCGCACCCAGTTCTTCGTGGAATGGATGGCGCTCGACCTCATCCGTGACGACGAAGGCGACGTGGTCGGCGTGACCGCGCTCGAGATGGAAACCGGCGACCTGCACATCCTGCAGGCCAAGACCGTGCTGCTCGCCACCGGCGGTGCAGGCCGGATCTTCGGCGCGTCCACCAACGCCTTCATCAACACCGGCGACGGCCTGGGCATGGCCGCGCGCTCGGGCATCCCGCTGCAGGACATGGAGTTCTGGCAGTTCCACCCCACCGGCGTGGCCGGCGCGGGCGTGCTGCTGACCGAAGGCTGCCGCGGCGAAGGCGCCATTCTGCTGAACAGCAACGGCGAACGCTTCATGGAGCGCTATGCGCCCACGCTGAAGGACCTGGCGCCGCGCGACTTCGTGTCGCGCTCGATGGACCAGGAAATCAAGGAAGGCCGTGGCTGTGGTCCGAACAAGGACTACATCCACATGAAGCTGGACCACCTGGGTGCCGACACGATCCACAAGCGGCTGCCCTCGGTGTACGAGATCGGCATCAACTTCGCCAACGTCGACGTCACCAAGGAACCGATCCCGGTGGTGCCCACCATCCACTACCAGATGGGCGGCATCCCGACCAACATCAACGGCCAGGTCGTCATCCAGAAGGGTGAAGAGAACAGCGCCGTGGTGAATGGCCTCTACGCCGTGGGCGAATGCTCTTGCGTGAGCGTGCACGGCGCCAACCGCCTGGGCACGAACTCGCTGCTCGACCTGCTGGTGTTCGGCCGCGCGGCCGGCAACCACATCGTGCAGTTCAACGACAAGCTCAAGGAACACAAGGCCCTGCCCAACGACGCGGCCGACCGCACGCTGGAGCGCCTGAACCGCCTCGAGGCGACCACCGACGGCGAGTACGCGCAGGACGTGGCCGGCGAGATCCGCGCCGTCATGCAGCAGCATGCCGCCGTGTTCCGCAAGCAGGCCTCGATGGACGAAGGCGTGGTCAAGATCGCCGCCGTGCGCGAGCGCGTGAAGGCCATCGGCCTGAAGGACAAGTCGAAGGTGTTCAACACCGCGCGCATCGAAGCGCTGGAAGTCGACAACCTGATCGAAGTGGCGCAGGCCACCATGGTCTCGGCCGCGGCCCGCAAGGAATGCCGCGGCGCGCACACGGTGGAAGACTACGAGCGTCCCGCGGACGATCCGGTCGCACCGCTGGGCCGCGACGACGCCAACTGGATGAAGCACACGCTCTGGTACAGCGAGGACAACCGCCTCTCGTACAAGCCCGTCAAGCTGCAACCGCTGACGGTGGCTTCGGTGCCGCCCAAGGTCCGCACGTTCTAAGAACAAAGAGCATTTAAAAGGTCAATACGATGAAGCGCACATTCCAGATCTACCGCTACGACCCGGACAAGGACGCCAAGCCCTACATGCAGACGGTCGAGGTCGAACTCGACGGCCACGAACGCATGCTGCTCGACGCCCTGATGAAGCTCAAGGCGCAGGACCCCACGCTGTCGTTCCGCCGCTCGTGCCGCGAAGGCGTCTGCGGCTCCGACGCGATGAACATCAACGGCAAGAACGGCCTCGCCTGCCTGACCAACATGCTCACGCTCAAGGGCACGATCGTGTTGAAGCCGCTGCCGGGCCTGCCCGTCATTCGCGACCTGATCGTCGACATGACGCAGTTCTTCAAGCAGTACAACTCGATCAAGCCGTACCTGCAGAACGACAACGTACCGCCCGAGAAGGAGCGCCTGCAGTCGCCCGAAGAGCGCGAAGAGCTCGACGGCCTGTACGAGTGCATTCTTTGCGCGAGCTGCTCCACAAGCTGCCCGAGCTTCTGGTGGAACCCCGACAAGTTCGTCGGCCCGGCCGGCCTGCTGCAGGCCTACCGCTTCATCGCCGACAGCCGCGACGAAGCCACCGCCGAGCGCCTGGACAACCTGGAAGACCCGTACCGCCTGTTCCGCTGCCACACGATCATGAACTGCGTGGACGTGTGCCCGAAGAGCCTCAACCCGACCAAGGCCATCGGCAAGATCAAGGAATTGATGGTGCGTCGCGCCATCTAATCGACTGCTTCATCTGCCTGACGCCACCATGCAACCCGCCGCCGACTCCGCCCAGTTGCTCAGCGAACGTGCGCTGAGCAAGCTCAAATGGCGCTGCCGGCGCGGACTGCTCGAGAACGACCTGTTCATCGCCCGCTTCTTCGAGCGGCACGAAGCCCGCATGACCGTGGGTCAAGCGGGAGCGATGGAGACATTGATGGACCTGTCGGACAACGACCTCCTCGACCTCCTTCTCCGTAGAAAGGAGCCCGAGCCCGAATGGGCCGGGGCCGAGGTGGTCGCATTGCTGCAGCTGATGCGCACCGACGGCGCTCAGCGTCCCGCGATTTCTCCTTCGTCCTGAATCCACCTCTGAAAGTAAACCGAAATGAAAGCATCCGATACCAAGGCCACGCTGTCGTTCAGCAACGGCGGCGACAGCGTTGATCTGCCGATCTACAAGGGCACCGTCGGTCCCGACGTCATCGACATCCGCAAGCTGTACGCGCAGACCGGCATGTTCACCTATGACCCGGGCTTCATGTCGACCGCGGCCTGCCAGTCGGCCATCACGTACATCGATGGCGACAAGGGCGAACTGCTGTATCGCGGCTACCCCATCGAGCAACTCGCCACCAACTGCGACTTCCTCGAAACCTGCCACCTGCTGCTGTACGGTGAACTGCCGGACCAGGCCAAGAAGGAAAACTTCACCAAGGTCGTGACGAACCACACCATGGTGAACGAGCAGATGCAGTTCTTCCTGCGCGGTTTCCGTCGCGATGCCCACCCGATGGCCATCATGACCGGCCTCGTGGGCGCCCTGTCGGCCTTCTATCACGACAGCACGGACATCAACAATCCCGAGCACCGCGAGATCGCCGCGATCCGCCTGATCGCGAAGATGCCCACGCTGGTGGCCATGGCGTACAAGTACACGATCGGCCAGCCGTACATGTACCCGAAGAACGACCTGAGCTACGCAGGCAACTTCCTGCACATGATGTTCGCCACGCCGTGCGAAGAGTACAAGGTGAACCCGGTGCTCGAGCGCGCGCTCGACCGCATCTTCATCCTGCACGCAGACCACGAGCAGAACGCCTCGACCTCGACGGTGCGCCTGTGCGGCTCGTCGGGCACGAACCCCTTCGCGGCCATCGCGGCCGGCGTGGCCTGCCTCTGGGGCCCGGCCCACGGCGGCGCCAACGAAGCAGCACTGAACATGCTGTACGACATCCAGAAGGAAGGCGGCGTCGAGAAGATCGGCGAGTTCATCAAGAAGGTCAAGGACAAGAACTCGAACGTCAAGCTGATGGGCTTCGGCCACCGCGTGTACAAGAACTACGACCCGCGCGCCAAGCTGATGCAGGAAACCTGCAACGAAGTGCTGACCGAGCTGGGCCTGGAAAACGACCCGCTGTTCAAGCTGGCCAAGGAACTGGAAAAGATCGCCCTGGAAGACGAATACTTCGTGTCGCGCAAGCTGTACCCGAACGTCGACTTCTACTCGGGCATCGTGCAGCGCGCCATCGGCATCCCGGTGCCGCTGTTCACCGCGATCTTCGCGCTGGCCCGCACGGTCGGCTGGATCGCCCAGCTGAACGAAATGATCGGCGACCCCGAGTACAAGATCGGCCGCCCGCGCCAGCTGTTCGAAGGCTCGCCCAAGCGCGACGTGAAGCCGATCTCGGCCCGCTGATCGGCCCGCCGAGCGATCGCTCCCCTCAAAAAGCTGCCTTCGGGCAGCTTTTTTATTGCCCGTTCGGCAGGCCCCTCTTCTCGGGCCGGCAGCAATGCCATCTCATATCACGATGGCAATGGCATGAAAACAGCGAGAAAATAGCCATCTCATCGCAGAACGCGATGCCCCACACCCCATGAGCACGTCAGAACGCAACTTCGCCCGCCGCATCGACCTCACGTCGCTGCAGCTGTTCGTGGCCGTCTGCGAGCTGGGCAGCATCGGCCGCGCGGCGGAGCGCGAATTCATTGCGGCCTCGGCCATCAGCAAGCGGCTGTCCGACCTGGAAGCCACGCTCGGCACCACCCTGCTCTACCGCCATGCGCGCGGCGTCGACCTCACGCCCGCCGGCGAAAGCCTGCTGCACCACGCCCGCTCGGTGCTCTACAGCCTCGAGAAGATGCAGGGCGAGCTCAGCGAATACGCCGACGGCGTGCGCGGCCACGTGCGGGTGCACGCGAACATCTCGGCCATCGTGCAGTTCCTGCCCGAAGACCTGGGCGTGTTCACGCGCGCCCACGAAGCCATCAAGATCGACCTCGAAGAACACCTGAGCAGCGAGGTGATCCGCGCGGTGCAGGAAGGCGCGGCCGACCTCGGCGTGTGCCACGTGGCCGGCGGCGCGGGCGAGCTGCAGAGCCTGTCGTACCGCCACGACCGCCTTGCGCTGATCGTGCCCACGGGGCACGTGCTGGCGGCGCAGGACAGCATCGACTTCATCGACTCGCTGGACTTCGACCACGTCGGCCTGCACACCAACAGCTCGATCTACGTCGCCATGCACGAGGCCGCGCTGGACGCGGGCCGCAGCATCAAGCTGCGCATCCACGTGACGGGGCTGGACGCGATGTGCCGGATGATCGAGAACGGCCTGGGCATCGGCGTGATGCCGCAACGCGCGTTCGAGCTCATGCAGAACGGCATCGGCCGCGGCCTGGCGAGCGTGGCGCTCAATGACGCCTGGGCGGCCCGCGAGATCCGCCTGGTGGCGCGCGACTTTTCCACCCTGCCGGTGGCGGCGCGCTCGCTGGTGAACCACCTGCATGCGGCAGCGGACGGCACGGAACAACTTGCGGCTTGAAACGCATTCGAAGCCCCGCACACAAGACAATCCATTTCCCCACGAAAGACAAGAGAACGACATGGCACGCACGCTCTACGACAAGATCTGGGACGAACACGTCGTCCACACCGAGGACGACGGCACCGCGATCCTCTACATCGACCGCCACCTGGTGCACGAAGTGACCAGCCCCCAGGCGTTCGAAGGCCTGCGCGAAGCCGGCCGCAAGCTGTGGCGCATCAGCTCGGTGGTGGCCACGGCCGACCACAACACGCCGACCACGGGCTGGGAGCGCGGCTATGAAGGCATTGCCGACCCGACCAGCAAGGAGCAGGTCACCACGCTGGACCACAACATCGCCGAGTTCGGCGCGGCCGCGTTCTTCCCGTTCCTGAGCAAGCGCCAGGGCATCGTGCACGTGATCGGCCCCGAGTCGGGCGCGACGCTGCCGGGCATGACCGTGGTCTGCGGCGACTCGCACACCTCCACGCACGGTGCGTTCGGCGCGCTGGCGCACGGCATCGGCACCAGCGAAGTCGAGCACGTGATGGCCACGCAGACGCTGCTGGGCAAGAAGGCGAAGAACATGCTCGTGAAGGTCGAGGGCAAGCTGCCCCTGGGCTGCACGGCCAAGGACATCGTGCTGGCCATCATCGGCAAGATCGGCACCGCCGGCGGCACGGGCTACACCATCGAATTCGCGGGCTCGGCCATTCGCGACTTGAGCATGGAAGGCCGCATGACGGTCTGCAACATGGCCATCGAAGCCGGCGCGCGCGCCGGACTGGTGGCGGTGGACGAGAAGACCATCAGCTACGTCAAGGGCCGCCCGCTCGCGCCCACCGGCGTGGAATGGGAACAGGCCGTGGGCTACTGGCGCACGCTGCAGTCCGACCCGGGCGCGAGCTTCGACGCCGTGGTCGAACTCGACGCAGCCACCATCCCTCCTCAAGTGACCTGGGGCACCTCGCCCGAGATGGTGGTCGACATCAACGGCCGCGTGCCCGATCCGGACAAGGAAAAGGACGCCAGCAAGCGCGGCGCCATCGAGCGCGCGCTGGTCTACATGGGCCTGGAGCCCAACAAGGCCATGAACGACATCTTCATCGACAAGGTGTTCATCGGCTCATGCACCAACAGCCGCATCGAGGACATGCGCGAAGCCGCGGCCGTGGTGAAGAAGCTGGGCCAGAAGGTCGCGAAGAACGTGAAGCTCGCGATGGTCGTGCCCGGCTCGGGCGTGGTGAAGGAACAGGCCGAGCGCGAAGGGCTCGACGTGATCTTCAAGGCCGCGGGCTTCGAATGGCGCGAGCCCGGCTGCTCGATGTGCCTGGCCATGAACGCCGACCGCCTGGAACCCGGCGAACGCTGCGCATCGACCAGCAACCGCAACTTCGAAGGCCGCCAGGGCGCCGGCGGCCGCACCCACCTCGTGAGCCCGGCCATGGCCGCCGCCGCCGCGGTGCACGGCCACTTCGTCGACGTTCGTACGTTCGCCTGAACACACAAGAGATCCACATGCAGAAATTCACCGTGCACAAGGGCCTCGTGGCCCCCATGGACCGCGAGAACGTCGACACCGACGCGATCATTCCCAAGCAGTTCCTGAAGTCGATCAAGAAGACCGGCTTCGGCGTGAACCTGTTCGACGAATGGCGCTACCTGGACGCCGGCTTCCCGGGACAGGACCCTGCGAGCCGCAAGCCCAACCCCGACTTCGTGCTGAACCAGCCGCGCTACGCGGGCGCCTCGGTGCTGCTGGCGCGCAAGAACTTCGGCTGCGGCTCGTCGCGCGAGCACGCGCCGTGGGCGCTAGACCAGTACGGCTTCCGCGCGATCATTGCGCCGAGCTACGCCGACATCTTCTTCAACAACAGCTTCAAGAACGGCCTGCTGCCGATCGTGCTGTCCGAAGCCCAGGTGGCCCAGCTGTTCGACGAGGCCGCAGCCTTCCCCGGCTACTCGCTGACCATCGACCTGGAACGCCAGGTGGTGGTGAAGCCCGATGGCGGCGAACTCGCGTTCGACGTGCAGGCTTTTCGCAAGTACTGCCTGATCAACGGGCTGGACGACATCGGCCTCACGCTGCGCCACAAGGACAAGATCAAGGCCTTCGAGGCCGAGCGCCTGGCGCAGAAGCCGTGGCTCGCGCATACGATGCTCGCGAACGCCTGAGCGTCGCTCTCTTTCATCTCTTCAACACACGACAAAAATGAAAATCGCAGTTCTCCCGGGTGACGGCATCGGCACCGAAATCGTGGCCGAGGCCGTCAAGGTGCTCGACGTGCTCGACCTGAAGTTCGAGATGGAATCGGCGCTGGTCGGCGGTGCGGCCTACGAGGCGCACGGCCATCCGCTGCCGGAGTCGACGCTCAAGCTGGCCAAGGAATCCGACGCGGTGCTGTTCGGCGCCGTGGGCGACTGGAAGTACGACAAGCTCGACCGCCCGCTGCGGCCCGAGCAGGCCATCCTGGGGCTGCGCAAGAACCTGGGCCTGTTCGCCAACTTCCGCCCGGCCATCTGCTACGAGCAGCTGGTGGACGCGTCGAGCCTGAAGCCCGAGCTGATCGCGGGCCTGGACATCCTGATCATTCGCGAGCTGACCGGCGACATCTACTTCGGCCAGCCGCGCGGTCGCCGCACGGCGGTCGACGGGCACTTCCCGGGCGCCGAGGAAGCCTTCGACACGATGCGCTATTCGCGCCCCGAGGTCGAGCGCATCGCGCGCGTGGCCTTCGAAGCGGCCCGCAAGCGCAGCAAGCGCGTGACCAGCGTGGACAAGGCCAACGTGCTCGAGACCTTCCAGTTCTGGAAGGACATCGTCACCGAGATCGGCAAGGAGTACCCGGACGTCGAGCTCGACCACATGTACGTCGACAACGCGGCCATGCAGCTCGTGAAGGCGCCCAAGAAGTTCGACGTGGTGGTCACCGGCAACATGTTCGGCGACATCCTCTCGGACGAGGCCGCGATGCTCACCGGCTCCATCGGCATGCTGCCCTCGGCCTCGCTCAATGCGAGCAACCAGGGCCTGTACGAGCCCAGCCACGGCAGCGCGCCCGACATTGCTGGCAAAGGGGTTGCCAATCCTTTGGCTACAATCCTGTCCGCTGCCATGATGCTCCGCTTCTCACTCAACCAACCCGAGGCTGCCGACCGTATCGAGTCGGCGGTGAAGCACGTGTTGGCCTCCGGGCTGCGCACGGGCGACATCTGGTCGGAAGGCACGAAGCGCGTCGGCACCCGCGAAATGGGCGACGCGGTCGTTGCAGCAATCACCAAAAAGACGATTACCGGCTAACCGCAGCCCGCTTCGTCACGCCCCTCCCCGGCTCGACGAGTCGGGGGCAAAAAAAGACAACTTTTCTTTTTTCATAAGGGCAAACTGAAATGGCGAACGCATCTCAACCTCTGGTCGGCCTCGTAGGCTGGCGCGGCATGGTCGGCTCGGTCCTGATGGACCGCATGCAGGCCGAAGGCGACTTCGGTCTCATCGAACCGATCTTCTTCTCGACCTCCAACGCGGGCGGCAAGGCCCCGGCGATGGCCAAGAACGAAACCGCGCTGAAGGATGCGAACGACATCGAGGCACTGAAGAAGTGCGACATCGTCATCACCTGCCAGGGCGGCGACTACACCAGCGAGGTGTTCCCCAAGCTGCGCGCCGCGGGCTGGAACGGCCACTGGATCGATGCCGCCTCCACCCTTCGCATGAAGGACGACGCGATCATCGTGCTCGACCCCGTCAACCTGCCGGTGATCGAGAACGCGCTGGCCAAGGGCGGCAAGAACTGGATCGGCGGCAACTGCACCGTGAGCTGCATGCTCATGGGCGTGGGCGCCCTCTACAAGGCCGGCCTGGTCGAGTGGATGACCAGCATGACCTACCAGGCGGCCTCGGGCGGCGGCGCGCAGCACATGCGCGAACTGCTGACCCAGTTCGGCACGCTCAACGCCGAAGTGCGCGCCCTGCTGGACGACCCGAAGTCGGCCATCCTCGAGATCGACCGCAAGGTGCTGCACAAGCAGCAGAACCTCAGCGCCGCTGAAACGGCCAACTTCGGCGCGCCTCTGGGCGGCTCGCTGATCCCCTGGATCGACAAGGACCTGGGCCTGGGCAAGAGCCAGGACGATGCCGAATGGGGCATGTCCAAGGAAGAGTGGAAGGGCGGCGCCGAGACCAACAAGATCCTCGGCCAGGGCGCGGGCTTCGGCACCGCCGCCACGCCGGTCGACGGTTTCTGCGTGCGCATCGGCGCCATGCGCTGCCACAGCCAGGCCCTGACCTTCAAGCTCAAGAAGGACGTGCCGCTGGCCGACATCGAGGCGATGATCGCTGCCGACAACCCCTGGGCGAAGGTCGTGCCGAACACGCGCGAAGCCACCGTGAAGGACCTGACGCCGGTGGCGGTGACGGGCACCATGAACATTCCGGTCGGCCGCATCCGCAAGCTGGCCATGGGCCCGGAATACGTGGGCGCCTTTACCATCGGCGACCAGTTGCTGTGGGGTGCCGCCGAACCGCTGCGCCGCATGCTGCGGATCTTGCTAGAAGCCTGATGCGGACTGCTCAGGGCCTTTTGAAACAAGAATTGTTGCCATATGGCAACAGTCAATGTGTTCGTAAGTATGCGCGCACTGGGTAGAACAGGCGCATTGCCTTGTCAGTGCCTGGTGTTGATGCTAACGTCCTCTTACAAATTCTGGGCCTGAGCCGCCCCTATCAGCATGACAAGACATCTGTTGCCTGCGGCCAGCCCATCGGCCGCTCGCCCGCCCCTCCCGTCCAACGGTTGGCGTCTCTCCATCCTTGGCGCGGCGGCAGCCGTGGCCCTGGGCATCGCCAGCACCGATGCCAGCGCCTTCGCGCTGGGTCAGCTGAAGGTGCAGTCGGCGCTGGGCGAGCCCTTGCGTGCCGAGATCGACGTGACCGAAATAGCCGCCAACGAGGCGGAAGGTCTGAAGATCAACATCGCGACCGCCGCTGCGTTCAAGAGCGCCGGCGTCCCCTACAACTCGGCGCTCAGCGACGTCAAGGCAACGCTGCAACGCCGCGCCGGCGGCCAGTACGTCGTGCGGCTGAGCGGCAACCGCCCGTTGAACGATCCGTTCATCGACCTGTTGCTCGAAGCCAACGGTTCGTCGGGCCGCATCGTGCGCGACTACACCGTGCTGCTCGACCCGCCGACCGCGCGCCAGGCTGCCGCAAGCGCAGCGGCTGCAGCAGCGCCCATCGCACCCCAGATCGCAACGCCCGTCGAACGCTCCACGTCGGCGGCACGTGCACGCCGCGAGCGTGCCGCGCCCCCAGTGGTGGCAACGGCGCCCGACGCGCCCGCCACTGCAGCACCGGCACCCGCCGCCGCAGCCCCTGCCACGGCAACCGCACCGGCCCGCACCAGCGGTGGTGGCGGCGAACAGGTCACCGTGCAGCGCGGCGACACCGCCAGCAAGATCGCCGGTGCCCACAAGCCGGCCGACGTGTCGCTCGACCAGATGCTGGTCGCGCTGCTGCTGGCCAACCCCGACGCATTCGTCGGCGGCAACATCAACCGCATGCGCGCCGGCGCGGTGCTCGACCTGCCGGGCTCGGCCGAAGCGTCCGCCGTGCCGCCCGCGGAAGCGCGCCGCACCGTGACCGCGCAAAGCCGCGATTTCGGCAGCTACCGCCAGCGCCTGGCCGAGAACGCCCCCACGTCGAACGTGGCGGCCGCCAGCCGCAAGGCTTCGGGCAAGCTGCAAGCCAACGTCGAAGACCGCAATGCCGCGGCCAGCGCCCCCGACAAGCTCACCATCTCGCAAGGCAGCGCCTCCACCCGCGCCGCCGACGACAAGGTTGCGCAAACCCGCCAGGCGCAGGACAACAACACCCGCGTCGCGGAACTGTCGAAAAACATCAACGAGCTGAACAAGCTCAAGTCCGGCAGCGGTGCCGGTGCCACGGCGCCTGCCGCCGCTGCGCCCGCAGCGTCCACGCCGGGCATTCCGGTTCCCGCGCCGTCCACCGGCGCGAGCCCGACGCCCGCAGCCGCGAGCCCTGCCCCTGTTGCCGCGGCCCCCGCGCCGGCACCGGTGGCTGCTCCGGCACCTGCCGCTGCAGCAACGCCCGCCGCAGCAGCACCGGCACCGGCTGCCCCCACGCCTGAAGCCGTTGCCGCAGCCCCGGTTGCCGTCGAGACGCCGCCCGCTGCCGGTGCAGCTGCTGCAGGCACCGACGCCGCAGCCGTGCCCGCAACGGCCGCCGCCAGCGCCGCAGTGGCCGCACCCGCGGCCCCGAAGCCGGCTGCCAAGAAGGTCGTGGCACCGCCGCCCCCGCCGGAACCCACCTTCCTCGAGGAACTGCTCGACAACCCGCTGATGCTCGCCGGTGGCGCGCTGATCGCGCTGCTGATCGGCTTCCTGCTGTACCGCGTGCTGGGCCGCCGCCGCGAGGAAATGAGCGAAAGCGTGTTCCTCGAAAGCCGCATTCCGAAGGACTCGTTCTTCGGCGCCAGCGGCGGCGAATCGGTCGACACCAAGAACCGTGGCGACTCCACCGTGTCGTCGCTGTCGTACTCGCCGAGCCAGCTCGACGCGGGCGATGTCGATCCCGTGGCCGAAGCCGACGTGTACCTGGCCTATGGCCGCGACCTGCAGGCAGAAGAAATCCTGCGCGAAGCGCTGCGCCTGAACCCGGACCGCACCGCCATCCACCTGAAGCTGCTCGAAATCCACGCCAAGCGCCGCGACGTGCGTGCCTACGAAAGCCTGGCCACCGAAGTGCACAAGCTGACGGGCGGCCTGGGTTCCGACTGGAACCGCGTGGTCGACATGGGCAAGGATCTCGATCCGGGCAACCCGCTGTACGAATCGGGCACGTCCCGCAGCGGCAGCGCAAGCGCCGCCGAAACGGCCGCCTTTGCCGGCGCGCTGGCCTCGGCCGCCAAGCCGGTCGCCGTGCCGCCTCCGCCTGCAGCGCCGCCAGTCGCCGTCGCCGCGCCGCCCGCCTTCGTGCCTTCGGTCGCACCGCTGGACTTCGATCTCGACCTGACCACGCCGCCAGCACCCGCTCCGGCACCGGCCCAGAACCACGCACCGGTCGGCGCCAGCCTGCCGAAGTCGGCCTACGCACCCGCTCCGACCACGGCACGCCCCGCGCCGCCGCTGTCGAACGGCCATGCCGCGACGCCCGTGGATCTCGAGAACGATTTCGACACCGCACCCGGCGCGCTGACGCCCAACACCCTGCCCGGCTCGCTGTCCGACATCGACAACACCCGTCCTGCCATGCTGCGCAATGCGCTGCCGGCCGACTCGGGCTTCATCGAATTCGACATGAGCGCGCTGGCCGGCCTGCCCGCAACGGCACCGACCGCGGCCGCCCCGTCGCGCTCGGCGGAAACGACGCGTCCTTCGCCGATCTCGCACGATGACGACCACGGCGACGAGAGCCCGCACGCCGTCAAGCTCTCGCTGGCACGTGAACTGCAAGCCATCGGCGACGTCGAAGGCGCCCGTTCGCTGGTCGAGGAAGTCGAAGCCGAAAGCGCCGGCGACCTCAAGACGCAAGCCCGTCAACTGCTCGCCGAGCTGCGCTGAGCTGTTGTCCCTGTCGTTCCTGAATTCGTGAGGCTGGCGTCTTGAGGCTGGCGCTTGGCATCCGCTACAACGGCCAGGCGTACGAGGGCTGGCAAAGCCAGCGCTCGGGCCGCACGGTGCAGGACAAGCTCGAAGCGGCCCTCACGAAATTCGCCGCGCAGCCCATCGGCACGCTGTGCGCCGGCCGCACCGACGCCGGTGTGCACGGGCTGATGCAGGTGGTGCACTTCGACACCGACGTCGAACGCGAACCCTTCTCCTGGATGCGCGGTACCAACCGCTTCCTGCCCGGCGACATCGCCGTGCAGTGGGCGCACCCGGTGCCCGACGAATTCCATTGCCGCGCCAGCGCCCTGGCGCGCCGCTACCTCTACGTGCTCTCGCAATCGCCGGTGCGGCCCAGCCTCGACGCGGGCCGCGTCGGCTGGTCGATGCATGCGCTCGACGGCGACGCGATGCGCGCCGCGGCCGCGCTGCTCATGGGCCGACACGATTTCAGCTCCTTCCGCGCCTCGGCCTGCCAGGCGCGCTCGCCGGTCAAGGACCTGCGACGCATAGCGATCACGCGCGTGGGCGACGGCGAGCGCTGCCGCTGGCATTTCGAGTTCGAGGCCGATGCCTTCCTGCACCACATGATCCGCAACCTGATGGGTTGCCTGGTGCGCATCGGCCGCGGCGACGAGCGCGTGGACTGGATCTCCGAGGTGCTGGCAGCGCGCAGCCGCAAGGTGGCGGCGCCCACCTTCTCCGCGGACGGCCTTTATTTCGTGGGTCCGATGTACGACGCCAAGTGGGGTCTGCCGGCCGAGGCCACGCTGCAGGCCGGCGGGGCTCCGTATGATGGCCCGCCATGACCGCGACCTGCCCTCCCCGAACCCGCATCAAGATCTGTGGCCTGACGCGTGAGGCCGACGTCGATGCGGCGGTCGAAGCCGGCGCCGATGCCATCGGATTCGTTCTTTACCCGAAAAGCCCCCGCGCCGTGACGCCCGGGCGCGCCGCCGAACTGGCTTCGCGCCTGCCCCCGTTCATCACGCCCGTGCTGTTGTTCGTGAACGAGGATGCTCCCAAAGTCATAGCGGCACTCTCATGTGTGAAGGGCGCCATCGCCCAATTCCACGGCGAGGAGTCGCCCGGAGAGTGCGAGGAGGCCAGCGGTCCTGGTCGCTTTCGCTACATGCGCGCCGCGCGCATTCCGCTGGGGGCTGCCGGAGCCGGCTTCGACCTCGTAAAATACGCGTCCGATTACTCCCACGCCCAGGCCATCCTGCTCGACGCGCATGTCGAAGGTTATGGCGGTGGCGGCAAGGCTTTCGATTGGTCACTTCTTCCACCCGCCGTCGACGCTCACCTCGTCTTGAGTGGTGGGCTCACACCTGCAAACGTGAGCGATGGCATTCGCATCCTGCGGACGCGCTGCAAGTCGCTGTCCGTTGATGTGAGCTCGGGCGTCGAAGTCGACGGCCCGGGGAACAAGGGCCTCAAGGACGCCGGAAAGATCCGGCAATTCGTCGCAGCCGTCAGGGCAGCCGACGCGTCCTTCTCCAGTTAGCCGCCGCAGCCGATCGCTATCGGGCTGCGGCCCATCGATCGAGAACCATGCAAAGCAATTACCAGCAACCCGATGCCACCGGCCACTTCGGCAACTACGGCGGCACCTTCGCGAGCGAAACGCTCACCCACGCGATCAACGAACTGCGCGACGCGTATGCGAAGTTCAAGGACGATCCGGCGTTCCTCGCCGAATTCCACTACGAGCTGAAGCACTTCGTCGGGCGTCCTTCGCCGATCTACCACGCCGCGCGCACCAGCCGCGAAATGGGCGGCGCGCAGATCTACCTGAAGCGCGAAGACCTGAACCACACCGGCGCGCACAAGATCAACAACGTGATCGGCCAGGCGATGCTCGCGCGCCGCATGGGCAAGCCCCGCGTGATCGCCGAAACCGGTGCCGGCCAGCACGGCGTGGCCACGGCCACCATCTGCGCGCGCTACGGCCTCGAATGCGTGGTCTACATGGGCAGCCAGGACGTGAAGCGCCAGAGCCCCAACGTCTACCGCATGAACCTGCTCGGCGCCACCGTGGTGCCGGTCGAGTCGGGCAGCAAGACGCTGAAGGACGCGCTCAACGAGGCGATGCGCGACTGGGTGACGAACGTGGAAAACACCTTCTACATCATCGGCACCGTCGCCGGCCCGCACCCGTATCCGACGATGGTGCGCGACTTCCAGAGCGTGATCGGCACGGAATGCATCGACCAGATGCCCGCCATGCTGGCCGCCGACGGAATCACCGGCGAAGCCGAAGGCAAGCAGCCCGACGTGGTTGTCGCCTGCGTGGGCGGCGGCAGCAACGCGATGGGTATCTTCCACCCCTACATTCCGTTCGCCGGCACGCGCCTGATCGGCGTGGAAGCCGCGGGCGAAGGGCTGGACAGCGGCAAGCATTCGGCGTCCATCCTGCGCGGCAGCCCTGGCGTGCTGCACGGCAACCGCACCTACCTGCTGCAGAACGAAGACGGCCAGATCACCGAGACGCACAGCATCAGCGCCGGTCTCGACTACCCCGGCGTGGGCCCCGAGCACGCGTACCTGGCGGACATCGGCCGTGCCGAGTACGTCGGCATCACCGACATGGAGGCGCTCGAGGCCTTCCACTACCTGTGCCGGACGGAGGGCATCATCCCCGCGCTCGAATCCAGCCACGCCGTGGCCTATGCCATGAAGCTCGCGAAGACCATGCGCCCCGACCAGTCCATCCTGGTGAACCTCTCGGGCCGCGGCGACAAGGACATCGGCACCGTGGCCGACCTGTCGGGCGTCGACTTCTACGACCGGCCTTCGATGCGCGGTCTGAGCGTGAAGGGAGGCAAGTGATGAGCCGCATTGCCGCTACCTTCGACGCGCTGAAAAAAGACGGCCGCCGCGCCCTCATTCCCTACGTCACTGCGGGCTTCCCCTTCGCCGACATCACGCCCGAGCTGATGCACGGCATGGTCGAGGCCGGTGCCGACGTGATCGAGCTCGGCGTGCCCTTCTCCGACCCGATGGCCGACGGCCCCGTGATCCAGAAGGCCGGCGAAGCCGCGCTGGCGCTGGGCATCGGCATGAAGCAGGTGCTGGCCATCGTGGCCGCCTTTCGCCAGAAGGACACGGCCACGCCCGTGGTGCTGATGGGCTATGCCAACCCCGTCGAGCGCTACGACCTCGTGCACGGCAAGCAGGCCTTCATCCGCGACGCGGCCACGGCCGGCGTCGACGGCCTGCTGGTGGTCGACTATCCGCCGGAGGAATGCGAAGCCTTCGCGGCCGAGCTGAAGGCCGCCGGCATCGACCTGATCTTCCTGCTGGCGCCCACCAGCACCGACGAGCGCATGGCGCAGGTCGCGCGCATGGCGAGCGGCTACGTGTACTACGTGTCGCTCAAGGGCGTGACGGGTGCCGGCCACCTCGATACCGAGGCGGTCGGCCGGATGATCCCGCGCATCCGCCAGCACGTGAGCATCCCGGTGGGCGTGGGCTTCGGCATCCGCGACGCGCGCACGGCGCAGGCGGTCGGCTCGGCCGCCGATGCGGTCGTGATCGGCACCAGGATCATTCAACTCGTCGAAGACCAGCCGCGCGAACGCGTGGTGCCGGCGGTGCGTGAATTCCTCGCGGGCATCCGCGAGGCGCTCGACGCCCTGCCTGCCGCTACCCCCAAGAACGCGGCTGGCCGATAATCGCGGTTGCCCTCACCCCCAGCCCCTCTTCCGCCCTGCGGGAGAGGGGAGCTAATTCGGAGTCCTATGAGCTGGCTTGAAAAACTGCTACCCGCCAAGATCGCACAAACCGACCCGTCGGAGCGCCGCCAGGTGCCCGAGGGCCTGTGGATCAAGTGCCCCGCCTGCGAGACCGTTCTGTACAAGACCGACCTCGAACACAACCAGAATGTCTGCCCCAGCTGCAGCCATCACCACCGCATCGGCGCCCGCGCGCGGCTCGACGCGTTCCTCGACGCCGAGGGCCGCTACGAAGTCGGCCAGGAAGTGCTGCCGGTCGACGCCCTGAAGTTCAAGGACAGCCGCAAGTACCCCGAGCGCCTGAAGGAAGCCCTGGAAAACACCGGCGAGACCGACGCGCTGGTCGTGCTGGGCGGCTCGGTCCACAGCATCAACGTGGTCGTGGCCTGCTTCGAGTTCGAATTCATGGGCGGCAGCATGGGCAGCGTGGTCGGCGAGCGCTTCGTGCGCGGCGTCGAGACCGCCATCGAGCAGAAGGTGCCCTTCATCTGCTTCACCGCCACCGGCGGCGCGCGCATGCAGGAAGGCCTGCTCTCGCTCATGCAGATGGCCAAGACCAACGCCTCGCTCACGCGCCTGGCGAAGAAGGGCCTGCCCTACATCAGCGTGCTGACCGACCCGACCATGGGCGGCGTGTCGGCCGGCTTCGCCTTCGTGGGCGACGTGGTGATCGCCGAGCCCAAGGCGCTGATCGGCTTTGCCGGCCCGCGCGTGATCGAATCGACCGTGCGCGTGACGCTGCCCGAAGGCTTCCAGCGCGCCGAGTTCCTGCAGACCAAGGGCGCCATCGACTTCATCAGCGACCGCCGCGAACTGCGCAAGACCATCGCCAGCACGCTGGCCATGCTGCTGCGCCAGCCGGCCGACGCGGTCAGCTGATCGAACAGGAAGCAGAAGCCGCGCGCGAGCGCAGCCAATGCAAAAGGGCCCGGATGCAATGCATCCGGGCCCTTTTTCCTGCGCGGTACGGGTTCAGAACGTCAGTTGGTAGGCAAACACCAGCAGGTTGCCCAGCACGATCGCGATCACCTGCAGCACCACGATGGCGGCCAGCGGGGACAGGTCGACGCCGCCGATCAGCGGAATGAAGCGGCGAAACGGCCGCACCAGCGGGTCGGCCAGGCGCGAGATCAGGTCCAGCAGCATCGGCGAGGCACCCGGGATCCACGACAGCACCGCATAGACAACCAGCAGCGCCGTCAGGCCCGAGACGGCCAGCTGCATCAGCCCGACCAGCGACACCAGCGGCAGGGTCACGATGTGGCCGAGGTTGCCGATGAGCAGCCACAGCAGCAGGAACTTCAGCATCACCAGCAGCCAGGCCGCGATCAGGCTCGCGAGGTCCCAGCGCTTCACCGACGGCACGATGCGCCGCAGCGGCAGCACGATCCAGTCGGTGATGGCGAACACGAAGCGCCCCAGCGGATTGCCGAAGGGCACACGGTGGTATTGCATGTAGAGGCGCAGCAGGCAGGCGCCGCCGAGCAGCCCGATGATCACGTCGAGGAGGAACGAGGGTATCTGGTACAACATGTCGGTTGGGAGAAAGGTGCGGTTGCACGACTGCTCCGATTCTGGCCCACAAGCGCCCCGTCGCCACTCACACTGCCCTACGAAACACCATGCCTTTGCTGAGCGTCGTCCTGCCCACCTGCAACAGCGGCGAGCTCGTCATCGAAACCGTGCAGTCGCTGCTGGCGCAGACCTTCACCGACTTCGAACTGCTGGTCATGGACGACGCGAGCTCCGACGGCACCTGGGAGCGCCTGGCCGCCTTCGACGACCCGCGCATCCGCCGGCACCGCAACGCCTGCAACGTCGGCCTGCCCACCAACATGAACATCGCCATGGCGATGGCGCAGGGCCAGTACCTGGCGCGCGTCGACCATGACGACTGCGCCATGCCCGAGCGCTTCGCGCGGCAGGTCGGCTTTCTGGAGAGCCACCCCGACATCACCGTGGTCGGCAGCCAGCTCGAGCATTTCCAGGACGAAGCAGGCATCACCGGCCTGCCGCTGGACGACGCGACCATCAAGGCGCGCATGGTGCTGGGCGCCGAATACCTGGCGAACCAGAGCACGCTCGGGCGCCTGGATTTCTATCGCGCGCACGCCCTGCGCTTCGACCCGAACCTCTACGTGGTCGACGACCTCGGTTTCTGGATGGACTGCATGCTGCATGGCGCACGCTTCGCCAACCTGCCCGAGCCGCTCACGCGCTACCGCATCCACGCGAACATGACCTCGCGCACCCTGCGGCTCGACCGGCTCTATGCCTCCAAGGACCGCATCTACCGCCGCTTCCTGCCGCTGTTGTTCCCGCGGCTGAGCGGGCGCGAATGCGAGCACCTGCTCAGCCTTTACCGCATGGCCGAGGACATGCCCCAGACGCTGGCCCACATGGTCGATGTGCACCGCGCGGCGCGCAGCGCGCTGTCCGAGATCGACACCCGCTGGGGCCAGAGCGCCGAAGGTTGCCAGGCGTGCGTCCTGAGCCTGTTGAACCGTGCGCGGCAGGGTTTCGAGGCGCGCGGGATACTGCGCGCGGAGCACGCGGCCGTGCTCGACCTGGTCTTTCAATCCCACTGACTTCGGCCCGAGTTCACAGCCCGGGCCCCCTCAACGTGCCTCTTCCTCTTTTTCCGCTCGGAACGGTCCTCTACCCCGGCGGCCTGCTGCCGCTTCGCATCTTCGAGGTGCGCTATCTCGACATGATCGGCAAGTGCCGCAAGGCCGACCTGCCCTTCGGCGTGGTGAGCCTCACCAGCGGCAGCGAGGTGCGCAAGGCCGGCGCCGAGGCCGAGAGTTTTGCCGCCGTCGGCACGCTGGCCTCGATCCGCGAATTCGAATCGCCGCAGAGCGGCCTGCTGCAGATCGAGTGCGTGGGCACGCAGCGCTTTCGCATCCGCAGCACCGAGCTGCAGAAGCACGGCCTGTGGATCGCCGAGGTGGACCCCGTGGCCGACGACGTCGCGCTCGAGATCCCCGACGACCTGAAGCACACCGCCACCGCGCTGCAGCGCCTGATCGACACCCTCGGGGAGCGTCGGCGCGCCGAGGGCGAGGCCGTGCGCCTGCCCATCGGCGAGCCCTACCGGCTCGGTGACTGCGGCTGGGTGGCCAATCGCTGGTGCGAGCTGGTGCCGATGCAACTCGAACTGCGCCAGCGCCTGATGGAACTCGACAGCCCGCTGATGCGCCTCGAACTGGTCAGCGATCTGCTCGCACGCACCGGCATCACTGAATGAGTTGCTACTTTTTTCATAGCGCATTGCGCAGGATTGACGGGCGATAGGGCCGTCTTTTCTTCAAATCCGATGGGCTAAAATGCCAGCCCCGCGCACGCTCCCGGATGCGCGCCACCCGCCTCCCATGTCCGATCACCTGACCCCTCCCATTCCCACGCCGTCTACGCCTGTAGCGGCACCGGCCGCTACCACGCCCGCCGTCGACGAAAACCAGCTCATCGCCGAACGCCGCGAAAAGCTCAAGCTGCTGCGCACGGCGCAGGCCGAGGGTAAAGGCGTTGCGTTCCCGAACGACTTCAAGCCCGGCCACCGCGCCGCGGCACTCGTCGAGGCGCACGGTGCCACCGAGGCCGAGGCCCTCGAGGCGCAAGCCGTCGCAGTGAGCGTCGGGGGCCGGATGATGCTCAAGCGCGTCATGGGCAAGGCCAGCTTCGCCACGCTGCAGGACGCCACCAGCCGCATCCAGCTGTATGTGACGCGCGACGCGGTCGGCGAGGAAACCTACGCCGAATTCAAGCGTTGGGACCTGGGCGACATCCTGGGTGCCGAAGGCACGCTGATGAAGACCAAGACCGGCGAACTGTCGGTCAAGGTCACCAAACTGCGCCTGCTCACCAAGAGCCTGCGGCCGCTGCCCGACAAGTTCCACGGCATGGCCGACCAGGAGCAGAAGTACCGCCAGCGCTACGTCGACCTGATCACCGACGAGTCGGCCCGCGTGCGCTTCACCGCGCGCAGCAAGGCGGTGAGCGCGCTGCGCGAGTTCATGGTGGCCAACGACTTCCTCGAGGTCGAGACGCCCATGCTGCACCCGATCCCGGGCGGCGCGAATGCCAAGCCGTTCAAGACGCACCACAACGCGCTCGACCAGGAGATGTTCCTGCGCATCGCGCCCGAGCTGTACCTGAAGCGCCTGATCGTCGGCGGCTTCGAGCGCGTGTTCGAAATCAACCGGAGCTACCGCAACGAGGGCATCTCGGTGCGGCACAACCCCGAGTTCACGATGATGGAGTTCTACGCGGCCTACTGGAACTACCGCGACCTGATGGACTTCACCGAGACGCTGATCCGCACCATCGCCGACAAGGCCGTGGGCACGCAGCAGCTCACCTACGGCGGCAAGCCCGTCGACCTGACGCAGCCCTTCGAGCGCCTGACGATCCGCGAAGCGATCCTCAAGTACACCGAAGCCGAGGGCGTGGCCCAGGGCGTGGACGACAGCGCCTGGCTCATCCCCGCCCTGCGCAAGCTCGGCCTGAGCGAAGAAAAGGACAAGCTCTCGCAGCGCAGCCTTGCGAGCCTGCAGGTGATGTACTTCGAGGAAACCGTCGAAGAGAAGCTCTGGCAGCCGACCTTCATCATGGAGCACCCGACCGAGATCTCGCCGCTGGCGCGCGCCAACGACGAGCGCCCCGAAGTCACCGAGCGCTTCGAGCTGTACATCACCGGGCGCGAGTTCGGCAACGGCTTCAGCGAGCTGAACGACGCCGAGGACCAGGCCGCGCGCTTCAACGCGCAAGTGGCCGCCAAGGACAGCGGCGACGACGAAGCCATGTTCTACGACCACGACTTCGTGCGTGCGCTCGAATACGGCATGCCGCCCACCGGCGGCTGCGGCATCGGCATCGACCGCCTGATGATGCTGCTGACAGACTCGCCGAGCATCCGCGACGTGATCCTGTTCCCGGCGCTGCGCAGGGAATCTTGAGCATGAAGTCACCGTCGTCGCTGCCGACGATCGGCATCGACTTCGGCACCTCCAACTCCGCCGTGGCCTGCCGGGTCGACGGCGTGGCCCGGCTGTTGCCCATCGAGGGCGCGGCCACCACCCTGCCCACGGCGATCTTCTTCAACGCCGAAGACCGCACCACGCACTTCGGGCGCGAAGCGGTGGCGCTCTATCTCGCGGGCTACGAAGGCCGCCTGATGCGCTCGCTGAAGAGCCTGCTCGGCAGCGCGCTGATGCAGGAAAAGACCGCCATCTACGACGGCCTGGTGAGCTTCGAGGACATCATCGCGCGCTTCCTGCACGAGCTCGCCCATCGCGCCGGCAAGGAACTGGGCCACACGCCCGAGCAGGTCGTGATCGGCCGCCCGGTGCACTTCGTGGACGACGACAGCAAGCGCGACGAACGTGCCGAGCAGAGCTTGCGCGTCGCGGCGCGCGCGGCGGGCTTTCGCGACATCTCGTTCCAGCTGGAGCCCATTGCGGCCGCCTTCGACTACGAGCAGCGCATCACCAGGGAATCCGTGGTGCTGATCGTGGACATCGGCGGCGGCACCTCCGACTTCACGGTCGTGCGCGTCGGGCCCGAGCGCGCCACGCACGAAGACCGCAGCGGCGACGTGCTGGCCACCACCGGCGTGCACATCGGCGGCACCGACTACGACCAGCGCCTGAACCTCGACCGCGTGATGCCGCTGCTGGGCTTTCGCCACCACGGCCCGCAAGGCCGCGAGGTGCCCAGCGGCGTGTTCTTCGACCTCTCGTCGTGGCACCTGATCAACTGGCTCTACGCCGCCAAGGCCACGCGCCAGGCCAAGGACCTGCGCACCAGCTACATCGACCTTCGGCTGCACGACCGGCTCATGACCGTGCTCGAAGAGCGCCATGGCCACCGCATCCTGGCGGCCGTGGAGCAGGCCAAGATCGACGCGTCGGTCAACGACGCGCCGGCCACCATCGACCTGTCGTGCGCCGAGCCCGGCCTGAGCGCCGTGCTCTCGCCCGAGGACATGGTGCAGCAGCTCAGCGGCCCGTTCGACGACGTGATCGCCTGCGCCCATGCCTGCGTCAAGCGCGCAGGGCTGCGCAGCAACGACCTCGACGCGATCTACCTCACGGGCGGCTCGTCGGCGCTGCGGCCGTTCCAGCACGCGCTGCGCAAGAGCTTCGCGGGCGTGCCGCTGGTCGAGGGCGACCTGTTCGGCGGCGTGGCCGCGGGCCTGGCCTGCGCGGCGCGCACGGAGCAGCGGGCGTGAAGTACCTGGCGGGCTATCCGGCGTCGCTGCTGGACCAGGTCCGCCAGCTGGTGGCGGACGACAAGCTCGCCGCGCTGCTCGGCAAGCGCTACCCCGAGGGCGTGCACACCGTGCAGACCGACCGCGCGCTCTACGAGTACGTGAGCGAGCTCAAGAGCGAGTTCATGCGCAAGGCCGAGCCGCTGTCCAAGGTGATGTTCGACAACAAGCTGCACGTGATCCGCAACGCCCTGGGCACGCACACCACGGTGTCGCGCGTGCAGGGCGGCAAGCTCAAGGCCAAGCGCGAGATCCGCGTGGCGAGCCTGTTCAAGGGCGTGCCGCTGCCGTGGCTGCGCATGATCGTCGTGCACGAGCTCGCGCACATGAAGGAGCGCGACCACGACAAGGCCTTCTATTCGCTGTGCACGCACATGGAGCCGGACTATTCGCAGCTCGAGTTCGACCTGCGGCTCTACCTGACCCACCTGGACGGCGGCGGCGAGCCGCTGTGGTCGAGCGCCGCGAAGGCGCCGGCGCCCTGAGTTTCTTCAGGCCGCCGCCGCGGCGGCCCTGACCTGCTCGATGCCGGCAACGGCCAGCCAGTGGCAATACCCGCCCGAGGTGCGGCGGTCGATGGCTTCCAGCGCCACGCCGTCGTAGGCGCCCGCGCGGTACTGGTGCTTGGACCAGTACTGGTCGGTGTGCCAGGCGTGGATGTGCAGCACGTCGCTGCCCAGCGCGCGGCTCGCATACGGCAGATGGTCCAGCAGGCCGAGCGAACATTGCTGCGGATAGGTGCGGCGCAAGGCCAGCTCGCCCGCATACATCGTGACGACGTTCTTGCACCAGCCCGGCCATTCGCCCTGGAAGTGGCGGAACTCCTCGTCGAGCAGCCGGTTGCAGTAGTCGAGCTGCGCCTCCACGAAATTGCAGACGAAGTCGGAGGGGCCGAGCACCGACGCGCCGACGTTGTGCAGGCCCGAATGCGGGAAGCCCCAACGCGCGCTGCACGCCGAGAGCTTGCGGCGCACCTCTTCCTCGTACGCGTAGGCGCCGAAGCCGAAGCACAGGCCGGTGGGCGTGAAGCCGGTGAGCGCGGGCGTGACGAAAGTGTCGCAATCGGTCTTCAGCAGGGTGTCGTACTTGCGGCACTCCTGGATGACGGCCGGCTCGCAGAGGTTGGCCACCGAGTTGATGTAGCCGTAGCCCGCCCAGTCGGTGTTGCGCTGCGCATAGGGCTCGCTCGGGATCACGACGATGCGGTCGTCCTGTGGCAGCGCAGCGGCGGCCTCCGGATGGCACACGGCGATGATCTTCGCGCGCGAGAACAGGTTCGAGAAGATCATGCTTTTGTAGAGCCATGAGAACTCGTCGATGATTTCCTGCTTGTGGTCGATGTAGACCAGCACGCCCATCGTCATGTCGTTTCCTTGCGAGGTGGCCGCCGGGCGTCACCGGCCGCGTTGCGAGCGGGCGTCCATGGCGGCCATGTACACGGAGCGGTACGGCTCGCTGAGATTGATGAAGTGCACCAGCAGCGTGTCGTCGCTCGCCAGGTGCGGCGGCGTGTTGATGCTGAGGTTGTCCAGGATGTGCGGCTCGCCGACAAGGCCCTCTTCGCCCAGCACCTCGTTCGTGTAGTACTGGTCGCCCTGGCTGCTGTACACCGCCGACTTGTCGGCCACCGCGCCGATGCGCTCCCAGATGCGATCGAGCAGCCGCGCATTGCCCGGCGTGTTGCGAAAACCCATGACGCCGGAGTTGAACTGCCAGGCGCCGATGTCCTTGGCGAGCAGCAGGTCGCGGCCTTCCAGCAGCGGCTCGATGCGCCTGGCGGGGTTGCGGAAGACGACGTCGGCGTCGACCCAGATCACCCATTCATGGTGCGCCAGGTGCTGGTTGATGAGCCAGCTGCGGATCCACGAGCCGTTGATGCCGGGGCCGATGGCCGCGGGAATGTCGCGGTACACGTGGTACGCGTGGCCATGCCGGTCGCAATAGCGGCGCACGTTGTGCTCGGACACGCGGGCGTAGGCCTGGATGTGCGGCGTGTACAGCGTCAGGAAGGCGATGCGTGCTTCGGGGTTGTAGCTGTCCGCCGCCGCCGCCGAGATCTCGGGGTACGCCGGCGGCTGCAGCACCGGGCTGCCCTGGGTCAGCGACGCGTTCACCTGGTCGACCAGCACGCGCTGCAGGTTCAGGTCGTGCAGCATGTCTTCGCCCGGCTCGCCGTCGACCTCGACCGGCGACGCACCCAGGTGGACCACGAAGACCGGCGCCTGGTGCCACTGCGCGATGCGCCAGGACACGTTGACGTAGACGCCCTGTTCCATGGCGTTGCATCCCCGCATGCCCGCCGGCCGCAGGCGCGCGGCCTCGTCGATGCGCCTGGCCACCCGGGCGATCACGTGGCCGGCATCGACGATCAGCTGGTGCAGCATCGCCCGGTTGGCGGCCGTGTGGCGCAGCACCATCATGTTGGTCATGGCCAGGCCGCCGAGGCTGCCCGCGGGCGGGCTCTCGGCCGCGAGCAGGTCGCGGCCCTGCATCAGCGCGTCGATGGCCACGGGATGGAAGACCACCGAATCGCCGTCGATGAAGAACAGCCAGTCGCCTTCGGCCAGCGTGCGCAGGTGGCGCAGGATCTCGCTGTACTTGGCGCTCGCGCGAAGCGCCGGGTGCAGGATGCGCTCGCTTTCGACCCATTGATGGGGGTAGCCGTGGAGCCTGCAGTAGTGCGCATGGTTGCGCAGCACCGCGTCGTCGCGGCGCTGGAGAAAACTGAGGCACAGGGGCATGGCCTACCCCGAGAGACCGGCCTCGGTCAGCGCGCGCCGGGCGCCGCGGTAGGCAGCCGACTCCAGCAGCGCCTCCCACGAGGCGGGCGCGGGCGTGTCGGGCAACAGGCTCCGGCGCCGCGCTTCGCTGCGCGCATCGGGCTGCCAGCGCTGCGTGCCCGCCGCGCGGGCGAAACCGTCGAGCAGTTCGTCCAGCGGTGCGCCGTCGCCGATGCTCTGGTTGCACAGCAGGGCCAGGTCGCAACCGGCTTGCAGCGCGGCCAGCGCCGCATCGGTGTAGCTCAGGAGCTGGCCGTCGATGTAGCGGCCGGCCTCCATGCTGAGGTCGTCGCTGAAGATCACGCCGTCGAAGCCGAGCTTCTGGCGCAGGATGTCCTGCAGCCACCGGGTCGAGAAGCCCGCCGGCCGCTTGTCGACCTTCGGGTAGATCACGTGCGCGGGCATCACCGCGGTGAGCGCGCCCGAAAGCCACTCGTACGGTCGCGCGTCGTCGCCCAGGATGGCCTTGAGACCGCGCTTGTCGACCGGAATCTCGACGTGCGAATCGGCATGCACGAAGCCGTGTCCGGGGAAATGCTTGCCGCAGTTGCGCATGCCCATCTGCAGCATGCCGTACATGACGCTCTTGGCCAGCAGCGCCACCACGCGCGGATCGCGATGAAAACTGCGTGTGCCGATGACGCTGCTGCCGCCGAAGTCGAGGTCGAGCACCGGCGCGAAACTGAAATCGACGCCGCAGGCACGCAGCTCGCCGGCCAGCACCTGCCCGGCGGCGGTGGCCGCCTGGGTGGCGCGCATGGCGTCGTTCATCCACAGCTCGCCGAGCGCGCGCATCGACGGCAGGTGGGTGAAGCCGTCGGTGCGAAAGCGCTGCACCCTGCCCCCTTCGTGGTCGACGCAGATCAGCAGGTCGGGCCGGATGGCCTTGATCTCGGCGTTGAGCGCGGTCATTTGCGCGCGGCCTTGCCAGTTGCGGGCGAAATGGATCACGCCGCCAACCAGCGGGTCGGCCAGGCGCCGGCGGTCGGCGCCGGTGAGTTCGGTGCCCGCCACGTCGATGATCAGCGGCGAATGCGACGGAACTGTGCGGGAACAGGAGTTGGGGCGGGTGAGCCCGGGGGTCATAGCTTCTCCACCACCACGAAGCTCGCGGCGTATTCGGTTTCGTCGGTCACGGTCACATGGGCCGTGAGGCCCTGCGCCTCGAACCATTCCTTCAGCTCGCCATGCAGCACGATGACGGGCTTGCCGCTGCGCAGGTTGGCGATCTCGCACAGGCGCCAGCTCATCGGCATGCGCATGCCCATGCCGACGGCCTTGCTGAAGGCCTCCTTGGCCGAGAAGCGGGTGGCGAGGTAGCTCAGACCGCGCTTCGGCCAGCGGGCGCTGCGGGCCTGCCAGACCGCGAATTCGGCGTCGCTGAGCACCTTGCGGGCAAAGCGCTCTCCCTGGCGCTCGAAGGTCGCGGCGATGCGGCGCAGGTCGCAGATGTCGGTGCCGATGCCGTAGATCATGCGGCGCCGGCGTTCATTGCGCTTCGCCGATGCAGCGCAGGTAGTCGCGCGTGGCGCCGGCGTAGCCCAGTTCCAGCGCGTCGGCCACGAAGGCATGGCCGATGGAGACCTCCTGCACGCCCGGCACGGCACGCAGGAAAGCGCTCAGGTTGTCGCGGCTCAGGTCGTGGCCGGCGTTGACGCCCAGGCCCGCCGCGATCGCCGCGCGCGCGGTCTCTGTGTAGCGCGCCAGCACGGCCTGCGCGTCCGGCGTGCCGCGGGAGGCGGCATAGGCCTCGGTGTAGAGCTCGACGCGGTCGGCGCCCACGGCCTTGACGGCGGCCATCATCTCGGGAATCGGGTCCATGAACAGGCTGACGCGCACGCCCAGGGCCTTGGCCTCGGCGATCAGCGGGCGCAGGCGCTCGGCGTCGTCGGGGAAGGTCCAGCCGTGGTCGCTGGTCGACTGGGTTTCGCTGTCTGGCACGAAGGTGGCCTGGTGCGGCTTCAGCGCGCGCACGAAGTCCATCAGGTTCTGGAAGGGGTTGCCTTCGATGTTGAATTCGACGCCCGGCCAGTCCTTGGCGAGCAGCGTCGACAGGTCGCTCACGTCGTGCGCGCGGATGTGGCGGGCGTCGGGGCGCGGGTGCACGGTGATGCCCTGGGCGCCGGCGGCCAGGCAGGCCTGTGCGGCTTTCACCACGCTCGGGATGCCCAGGTGGCGCGTGTTGCGCACCAGGGCGACCTTGTTGAGGTTGACGGACAGCGAAGTGGTGGCGCCGGCGTGGCCTGAAGTGCTCATAGTGCTTGCAGATCTCTCATCATTTGCCGCGTGCGCAGCGTGGACACGCCGCAATGGTAGTTGAGCAAGGCGCGCAGCTGGTTGCGCAGCGCGCTGTTGCTGCCGGCGTTCATGGTGGCAATTTCACGCAATGTGGAGGTAAATGGCGTGCGGTCGTCGAGCATGTCCTGCAACGCCTGCCAGTCGGCACCGGCGAGCGCGGCTTCTTCGTCGGCTGCGTGCCGCAAGCCGGCTTCCGGCACCAGGATGTAGCGCGTGTCGGCATCGAGCGGCTCCAGCGTGAGCGTCTGCAGGTCGAGCGCCGGCAGCAGGCCCACCGCGCGCAGCAGCAGCAGCTCGAAGGCGCGCAGCGCGGCGGCGTGCGTGGCCGCCTGGGCGCCGGCATGGTCGCCGGCCAGCACCTGTACCACGCCGGCGTAGGCGTCGAACAGCGCTTCGTGCGCGTCGTCGCGCGCCAGCAGGCGCAGCAGCAGTTCGTTCACGTAGTAGCCCGACAGCAGCGCCTCGCCGGTCGGCATGACGTGGCCGCCCATCCACTCGGCGCCCTTGAGCGTGCGGATCTCGGCGTCGCCGCCGTAGTTGAGCTGCAGGGGCTGCAGCGGCAGCAGCACCGGGCGGAAGTTGGAGCTCGGACGCTTCGCCCCCTTGGCCACCAGCGCGATGCGCCCGTGGTGCCGGGTGAAGACCTCGAGGATCAGGCTCGACTCGCTCCAGTCATAGCGATGGAGCACATAAGCCGGTTCGTGCGAAACGCGGTGGGCAGCGGCCACTTCATTCGTAGCCGAACGAGCGCACGCGAGCTTCGTCGTCGGCCCAGCCCGAGCGCACCTTCACCCACAGTTCGAGGAACACCTTGGCATCGGCCAGCTTCTCGAGCTCGACACGGGTTTCCATGCCGATGCGCTTGATGCGCTCGCCCTTGTCGCCGATCACCATAGCCTTGTGGCCGTCGCGCTCGACCACGATGGTGGCGGCAATGCGCAGCAGGCGCTTCTGCCCCTTCTTCTGGGGCGGCTCTTCCTCGAACTTGTCGATGATGACGGTCGAGGTGTAGGGCAGCTCGTCGCCGGTCAGGCGGAAGAGCTTCTCGCGCACGAGTTCGCCGGCCAGGAATTTCTCGCTGCGGTCGGTCAGCTCGTCCTCGTCGTAGAACCAGGGCTGCTCGGGCAGGTACTTCTCGCAGATGCCGAACAGGCGCTCGACGTCCTTGGCGCTCTTGGCCGACATCGGCACGAACTCGGCGAAGGCATGCTTGGCCTGCATGGTCTGCAGCCAGGGCGCGATGTCGCCGCGGCGGTGCACGTTGTCCAGCTTGTTGGCCAGCAGCACCGTCGGAATGCCCTTGCCGAGCAGCTTGAGCACGCGCTCGTCGGCCGGCGTGAAGCTGCCGGCTTCGACCACGAAAAGAATCAGGTCCACGTCGCCGACCGCGCCCTGCACGGTCTTGTTGAGCGACTTGTTCAGCGCGTTGGCATGCAGGGTCTGGAAACCCGGCGTGTCGACGAACACGAACTGCGTGGCGCCCAGCGTGCGCATGCCGGTGATGCGGTGCCGCGTGGTCTGCGCCTTGCGCGAGGTGATGCTGATCTTCTGGCCGACCAGCGCGTTGAGCAGCGTCGACTTGCCGACGTTCGGCTTGCCGACGATGGCGATGAGGCCGCAATGTTGGGGACCGCTGGCGGGCGAACCGCCTTCGGCGTCTTCGGGTTCCGCTACGGGATTGATAGCATCGTTCATTCTGATTTCACGCGGCGCCGCGTGCCTTGAGCCGGATCAACATGGCGGCGGCCGCCGCCTGCTCGCCGGCGCGGCGCGAACCGCCGATGCCGCGTTCGCGAAGGCCCAACTCGGGCACCTCGCACTCGACATCGAAAGTCTGCTTGTGCGCAGCGCCCAGTGTGGCGGCCACGCGGTACACCGGCAGCTTCATTTTGTGACCCTGCAGCCATTCCTGCAATTCGGTCTTCGGGTCCTTGGCCGCGGCTTCCATGCGCGGGTTGATCTCGACCGCCTCGTAGAGCCGGTGCACCATCGCCTGCGCGGCGGCGAAACCGGAGTCGAGGTACACCGCGCCGATCAGCGCTTCGAGCGCATCGGCCAGGATCGACGGCCGGTTCGGCCCGCCGGAGCGCGCCTCGCCCTCGCCCAGCTTCAGCAGCGGCGACAGCGCCAGCCCCACCGCCAGGCGGTGCAGGGTGTCCTGCTTGACCAGGTTGGCGCGCACGCGCGAGAGATCGCCTTCGGGCAGCGCCGAGAGGCGCAGATAGAGCAGATGCGAGACCGCCAGGTTCAGCACCGAGTCGCCGAGGAATTCGAGGCGCTCGTTGTGGTCGGCCGAGAAGCTGCGGTGCGTGAGCGCGAGCTGGAGCAGCCGCGGGTCGGAGAAGGTGTACTGGAGACGCGCCTGCAGCGCGACGAGGCTGCCGTCCACCTTTTTCAGCGCCGCGTTCAGCGGGACTCGCCCTTGTATTTGAGGGTCAGGTAGGCCGGGCCGAACAGGGGAATCTCGCGCTCGTACGCGTACGACACGACCACCTTGTCGCCGACCTTCTTGATGTCGAGGTCCTTGCCGCTGACCGACTTGAAGTCGTCGATGGCCTGGGCGCGATCGAAGATGGCGCGCACTTCGGGCACGGTGGAGCCTTCCTTGGCCTTGTTGGCGGCCTTGTCGATCGCCTGCCACTCGATCAGCGTCGGAATGACCTGTGCGACGACCACGCCGAGGCAGCCGAGCACGGCCGCGACGAACACCAAGCCGACGAACGAAATACCACGTTGCCGCGCAGCGCTGCCGCGCACAGACCGATGTGTTCTCATGCCCTCTTACCCCTCGAACAATGCTGATGAATGCTTATTGGAACGGACCGATGCGACCCAGATCGCCGAAGTTCATCCAGACAAAGAAGGCCCTGCCCACGATGTTGCTGTCTGGCACGAAACCCCAGAAACGCGAGTCGGCCGAATTATCGCGGTTGTCGCCCATCATGAAGTAGCTGCCTACGGGCACCTTGCAGACGACGCCCTCCACCGAGTAGCGGCAGTTCTCGCGGCCGGGGAAGTCGCTGGCGCCGGGCACGAAGGACGGGGCCGTCTCGTCGTTCAGGATCTTGTGCTTCCTGCCGAGCAGGTCTTCGTCGTACTGCTTGAGTAGGCGCATCGATTCGCTGTCGAGGTAGTCGGCCGCGGGCTGCTTGGACACCGGCTGGCCGTTGATCGTGAGCTTCTTGTTCAGGTAGGCCACTTCGTCGCCCGGAATGCCGACCACGCGCTTGATGTAGTCCATGCTCGGCTTGGGCGGGTAGCGGAACACCACGACGTCGCCGCGCGCCAGCGGCGTGCCTTCGGTGATCTTGGCGTTGATGACCGGCAGGCGCAGGCCGTAGGTGAACTTGTTGACCAGGATCAGGTCGCCGGTCAGCAGCGTGGGCATCATCGAGCCCGAGGGAATCTTGAAGGGCTCGTACAGGAACGAGCGCAGCAGGAACACCACCAGGATCACCGGGAACAGGCCGGCGGTCCAGTCGAGCCACCAGGGCTGCATCAGCAAGCGCTCGCTGGCCTTCGCGTCGGCGGTGTCGACCTGCTTGATGCCCTGCCCGGCCAAGCGCGCGTTGCGCTCGGCCAGCGAGGCTTCCAGCGCGGCGGCTGCGCGCTCGCGCTTCGGCAGGAAGAAGAAGCGCTCGGCCACCCAGTAGAGGCCGGTGATCACCGTGGCCACGAACAGCAGCAATGCGAAGTTGCCTTCGATCGCGCCGAAATACCACGAGCCGACATAGCCGGCAAAAGCCGCGAGGACCAGGGAGGTGATGAGTGCCATTTTTTTGATCAGTCTTCGACTTGCAGAATCGCGAGGAAGGCCTCTTGCGGGACCTCGACGGAGCCGATCTGCTTCATTCTTTTCTTGCCCGCCTTCTGCTTCTCGAGCAGCTTCTTCTTGCGGGAGATGTCGCCGCCGTAGCACTTGGCCAGCACGTTCTTGCGAAGGGCCTTGATTGTCTCACGCGCAATGATGGTGACCCCGATGGCGGCCTGGATCGCCACGTCGTACATCTGGCGCGAAATGATCTCGCGCATCTTCGAGACCACCGCCCGGCCGCGGTACTGCGACTGGCTGCGGTGCACGATGATGGACAGCGCGTCGACCTTCTCGCCGTTCAGCAGGATGTCGACCTTCACCACGTCGGAGGCGCGGTACTCCTTGAACTCGTAGTCCATCGACGCGTAGCCGCGGCTCACCGATTTCAGCTTGTCGAAGAAGTCGAGCACGATCTCGCCGAGCGGCATCTCGTAGGTCAGCATGACCTGGCGGCCGTGGTAGGCCATGTTCATCTGCACGCCACGCTTCTGGTTGGCCAGCGTCATGACGGAGCCGACGTATTCCTGCGGCATGTACAGGTGCACGGTGACGATGGGCTCGCGGATTTCCGCCATCCGGCCGACGTCGGGCATCTTGGACGGGTTCTCGACCATGATCACTTCGCCGTCATTCCTGACCACCTGGTAGACCACGCTGGGCGCGGTCGTGATCAGGTCCTGGTCGAACTCGCGCTCCAGGCGCTCCTGCACGATCTCCATGTGCAGCAGGCCGAGGAAGCCGCAACGGAAGCCGAAGCCCAGCGCCTGGCTCACTTCGGGTTCGTAGCGCAGCGACGAGTCGTTGAGCTTGAGCTTTTCGAGCGCGTCGCGCAGCGAGTCGTACTCGCTGGCTTCGGTCGGGTACAGGCCCGCGAACACCTGCGGCTGGATCTCCTTGAAGCCGGGCAGCGCCTCGGTCGCCGTGGCTGCCGCACCGCCGGTGCCGGGCCGGATCAGCGTGACCGTGTCGCCGACCTTCGCGGCCTGCAACTCCTTGATGCCCGCGATGATGTAGCCCACCTCGCCGGCCTCGAGCGACTCGCGCGCTTCGTTGGCGGGAGTGAAGACGCCGATGCTGTCGGCGTTGTACATCGCGCCGGACGCCATCATCTTGATGCGCTCGCCCTTCACGAGCCGGCCGTCGACCACGCGCACCAGCATGACCACGCCGACGTACGCGTCGAACCAGCTGTCGACGATCATCGCGCGCAGCGGACCGTCGGGATTGCCGCGCGGTGCGGGCATGCGCGCGACGATGGTCTCGAGAATGTCGTCGATGCCGACACCGGTCTTGGCCGAGCACGGAATCGCGTCGGTCGCATCGATGCCGATCACGTCTTCGATTTCAGTGCGCGCGTTGTCGAGGTCTGCATTGGGCAGATCGATCTTGTTGAGCACGGGCACCACTTCGACACCGAGGTCGAGCGCGGTGTAGCAGTTGGCCACCGTCTGCGCTTCGACACCTTGCGATGCATCGACGACGAGCAATGCGCCTTCGCATGCGGACAGCGAGCGACTCACTTCATACGAGAAGTCGACGTGGCCCGGCGTGTCGATCAGATTGAGGTTGTAGACCTGTCCATCGCGCGCCTTGTAGCGCAGCGCAGCGGTCTGCGCCTTGATGGTTATCCCACGCTCTTTTTCGATGTCCATCGAATCGAGCACCTGCGCTTCCATCTCGCGTTCCGCGAGGCCGCCGCAACGTTGGATCAAACGGTCTGCGAGCGTCGACTTGCCATGGTCGATGTGCGCAATGATCGAAAAATTTCTGATGTGATTCATCAACGGGAACGCTTAAGTACTTGAATTGGCTCGGACGCAGAGTGCGACGGGCAAGAAAAAAGGGCGCGTCTTCTGGAGACGCGCCCTGAACCAACAAGCAATGGCAACTGCAGTAGTTGGAACTTCATTGTAGGCAAAAAGGGAGGCACGTACATCCGGGAACAGGGTCCAAAGGGGTCGTTGCAGGTCCACAACATCAAAGATATGAACAGGTTATCAACAGGATCGGTGGAGCAGTCTATGAACAACTTGTGGGCGATCTGTGGACCACCGGTGGACTGCTGTCTGACATCTCGCATCGTGGATGCCAGTGCACTCCTTATGCGCTGACTGGCTGCACCGAGCGATCTATTCTACCGAAATTCGTCCTAAGCCTGTTTTAAAGTTAGTTTCCACTAACAAAATCCGCCGCTTTTTCCGTCCAAGATTTTTTTCATGGCCGGCGCAAGAACGTCGTAAACACCTCAAAAAAACGGCCCCAAACCCGACTGCCGGGTGGGGCCACTTGACGCCAGCGCCAGATCAGCGTGCGGGCCGGATCAGGGCGTACTGCGCCCAATCGCCCCGGCGGAACAGCACGCTGAGCGCCTTGTTCTTGTCGGCCTTCCCCACGGCAGACTCGAATTCGCGGGTGTTCGCCACCTCGGCATTGCCCACGGAAAGAATGATGTCGCCCTCGCGCAGACCAGCCCGCGCCGCTGCTTCGTTGGCGGCATCGACCTTCACGCCGCCCTTCAGCTTGAGCTCTTTCTTCTGCGCATCGCTGAGGTCGCTCACGGCCAGGCCGAGCGACTTCGCGGCGGCGGAGGCCGGCGGCTTCGGCGCCGGCTCGTCGCGGTCGCTCGCACGCTTGGCTGGCTTGTCGGGCTCGATCTCGGCAATGGTCACGCTCAGGTCGCGCGACGCGCCGCGGCGGAACACCGTTAGCGTGCTCTTGGTGCCCGGCTTGGTGTTGCCCACCAGGCGCGGCAGGTCGCTCGGCTTCTCGATGGCCTTGCCGTCGAACTTGGTGATGACGTCGCCCGGTTCCACGCCGGCCTTCTCGCCCGGCGAACCTGCCTCGACACCGCGCACCAGCGCGCCCTGCGCCTTGCCCAGGCCGATGGCCTCGGCCACGTCCTTGGTGACCTGATCGATCTGCACGCCGATGCGGCCGCGCGAGACGCGCCCGGTGGTGCGCAACTGGTCGCTCACGCGGATCGCTTCGTCGATCGGGATCGAGAACGAGATGCCCATGAAGCCGCCCGAGCGCGAGTAGATCTGGCTGTTGATGCCCACCACCTCGCCGCGCATGTTGATGAGCGGTCCGCCCGAGTTGCCGGGATTGATGGCCACGTCGGTCTGGATGAACGGCAGGTACTCGCCCGTGTCGCGCTGCTTGGCGCTCACGATGCCGGCGGTGACGGTGTTCTCGAGGCCGAACGGCGAACCGATGGCCATCACCCATTCGCCCACGCGCAGCCTGGAGATGTCGCCGACCTTCACCGCGGGCAGGCCCGTGGCTTCGATCTTCACGACCGCCACGTCGGTGCGCTTGTCGGCGCCGACGATCTTGGCCTTGAACTCGCGCTTGTCGGGCAGCGTGACCAGCACCTCTGAGGCGTCTTCCACCACGTGGGCGTTGGTCATCACGTAGCCGTCGGCCGTCAGGATGAAGCCGGAGCCCACGCCGCGCGGACGTTCCTCTTCCTGCGGCTGCTGGGGCCGCTTGGGGGTCGGGCCCTGGCGGGGCTGGCCCGGCGCCGGCTGGCCGAAGAAACGGCGGAAGAACTCCTGCATTTCCTCGTCCATCTCGCCGTTGCCGCCGCCGCGTTGCGCGACTTTCTCGACCGTGCGGATGTTGACGACCGAAGGCCCGACCTGGTCGACCAGATCGGTGAAATCGGGCAGCGTGCGCGTCTGCGCATGAACGGATTCGACCGGCAGGAAGGTGGCGCCCGCGGTCAGCGCGAGTGCAAAAGCCAGCAGGCCGGAACGAAGCTTGTGTCCCTCGACTTTGAAGATCATCGGTTTTCTTTCAAAAGAACAGAGCGGCGGAAAACAGTTGCTATGAGTCTGCGCTACACGCTTGGTTCAGCGCAACTTGGCGCCCATGCGGCCCGACGCCGTCAGCGTGTGCGCGCCAGGCTCTGCGCGAAGGCGTTGAGTGTCTGCGGCGGCACCTCGCCCACCGCGGTCAGCCACCAGTCGCTGGCCGGCGCGGGCAGGCGGCGGCGGATCGCGTTGGTCGCGCCGATGGTTAGCACGCCATCGCGCGGCGCACGGGCGGCGTCGTAGCGCTCGATGAAGAGCGATACCGAGGCCAGGCCATCGGAGAAGGTCCACTGCACCGTTGCGGTGTCCTGCTTCGCCTTGCCGCTGCTGTCGTCGGCAGCGGCGGCCATCGGGCGGCGGAAGAAGCTGCGCGGCTTGAAGCCGGCAACGGGCGTGCTGAGGGTCCAGCCCTCGTCCTGCGCGTTGCTGCGCTCCAGCTCGAGCTTCTCGATGCGGTAGCCGGTGGTGTTGGCCATCATCTGCGACAGCGCCTGTGCCTTGACGGGCGCGTCGAGCTGCAGCTCGGAGAACGCCGACTGCTCCACCACGCGCGCATCGCTGTCGATGGTCTGCAGCTTCACCACCAGCCCGGAGCGGCGCTCGCTCCAGATGCGGTAGCCGAAGCGCAGGCCGTCGTGCGGCACCAGTTGCACCACGTCGGCGTCGAAGCCGGCCACGCGGTCCTTGCCGATCGCGCGCACATCGTAGAAATCGCTGATCGACGAATCGGGCTTTTCCGGCAGGTTCGGGAAGAGGTCGAGGTTCTCGCGCTTCTCGACCTTGACGACCTTCGCCTCGGGCAGGAAGGTCATCACGTTGCGGTTGCGCCGGAAGGTCGAGCGCGGTGGCCCCGACAGGGCCTCGATGCGTTCGATCTGGTGCTCGCCGTCGCGCACGTGCCAGATGCGCGCGCTCGACAGGTCGCCGCCCGGCGCCGACACCACGAAGGTGCCCACGTAGTTGCGCTGGCGGGCCCCGGCGTGCATGCGCTGCAGCCACTCTGTCACGTTCATTGCCGGCGGTTCGTCGGTCTGAACCGGTGCGGTCGCACCCTTCGCATTCGCAGCACCCGAGCGGGTCTGTGCGGTGGCGGCCTGCGCAAGGCAGAAAGCGGCAAACACAAGCACGCAGGCGCGTGCGGAGATCGGCATCTGAACGGTCATTACGGGCGGCTGCGGGGGCGCGCGCTCAGCGCGTCGGACCCTCGAAAGTGGCGTTGCGCAGGAAACCGGAAGGCATTTGCGACGCACCGCCGGCTTGCTGGTGCGCTTCGAGCAACTGGTCGAGCCGCGGATCGCGCAGCATGACCTGCGGGTTGCCGTTGCCGACGATCACGCGGGTGGGCGTGAGCGTGTTGGCTGCGGGCTGTTCGCTGTTCACGGCCACGGCCACGGCCGCCAGCACCGAATTCACTGCCGGCTGCACCTGCTGTTGCTGCACCGCGGCCATCTGGGCACCGGCTTGCGGCACCGCCGCGCCGTTGCCGACCAGCGTCCAGCTGATGGCGGCCACGGCCATCAGCGACGCGGCACCGGCCACCAGCTTCCAGCGGAACACCGGCTCGTTGGCCGCCTCGGCCCTGCGCTGCACTGGCAGCGCGACAGGCGCGGCTGCCGGCACCGGGGCCGGCGCAATCACCACGGGCTCCGCCGCCAGGCGCTGCTGGAAGCGCGTGAGGAATGCCGAGGTGTCGCTGCACGGCGCATGCGAGCCCGAGCGCAGCACATCGCCCGCCACATGGAACGCCTGCCAGGCCGCGCGGGCTTCGCCCTCGGCGCAGACCGCTTCGATCGCCTGCGCGAACGCCTCGCCCTGCAAATGACCATCCGCAAGTGCGGACACCTGTTCCCGAACCGTCATCGTCTGATTCATTTCATTCACCTGCTTACTTACCAACGCTTGCCGGACTGGTTGTCCAGCAGCGGTTTGACCCTGGCCGAAATGGCCTCGCGCGCCCGGAAAATACGCGAACGCACGGTGCCGATAGGGCAATCCATGACCTCGGCGATCTCTTCGTAACTCATGCCCTCGATTTCGCGCAGCGTGACCGCCTGCCGCAATTCAGCTGGCAGTGCTTCCATGGCAGCCTCGACGGCACTGGCGATTTCGTTCGCCGCCATGACCGATTCGGGGGTTTCGTCGGTGGTTGGTTCGTTTCCAGGACGGTAAGTTTCATCGTCGTCCTCAGAAGACGGCCTCAGGGCCGCTTCGGAGACGGTCGGATCGCGCTTCATGTCGACCAGCGCCTTCTTGGCGGTGTTGACGGCGATCCGGTAGAGCCAGGTGTAGAACTGCGCCTCGCCGCGGAACTGGTGCAGCGCGCGGTAGGCGCGAATGAAGGTTTCCTGCGCGATGTCCTCGACCAGGTCGACATCGCGCACCATGCGCCCGATCAGGCGCTCGATGCGCCGCTGGTACTTGATGACCAGCAGTTCGAACGCTTTCTGGTCGCCCGCGACGGTGCGCTGAACGAGCTGGAAATCGACCTCGCCCGGCCGCGGCGCTTCAGCGGGCGCGTCGGTCAGGCCGGAATCCGGCGGCACGGGCGGCGGAGAAGTGGTCATCGAGGAGGGTTCAGGGCGCGTCGGCGGGAGCCGTCGCGCGCCAGGTGTCGCCCGCAGGTGCTGCGGACGGGGGGCGCGAATATACCGCACGGCGCACGTCGCGCCAGCGTTCGGGCATGGCCCGCTGTTCGACCCAGAGCCAGCGCCGCGCGCGGCCCGGCTCGCTGAAACGAAGCAGCATCAGCGACTGGAAATCGAGCGCCACCAGCGCCCGCGCGGCATGCACCGAACGCGATGCATCGCCCGCGGAGAGCGACCAGTGAAGGCCGTCGAAATGCAGGGTGCCCGCACCGTCGCGGCGCAGGCCGAAGCCCGCCGCGACGCCGGCGAATGCAACGCTGAGAACCAGCAGCAGCTGGCGCCATCCGGCGCTATCCGAAAGATAGCAGGACGTGCCCGCGCAACAAGCGCCCAGGGCCCAAAGAACAACAAGGAGGCGAGTCGCGCCGCGCGAGCGCCCCACCGGGTAGGTCACCGACGGCGCGCTGTGCATGAAAGAGCAATGCTCAAGCGCGCTTGAACACCAGCGTGCCGTTGGTGCCGCCAAAGCCGAAGTTGTTCTTGACCGCGACGTCGATCTTCAGATCGCGCGCCTCGTTGGCGCAGTAGTCGAGATCGCACTCCGGATCCTGGTTGAAGATGTTGATGGTCGGCGGGCTCTTCTGCTCGTGCAGCGCCATCACCGTGAACACCGATTCGATCCCGCCCGCGCCGCCCAGCAAGTGGCCGGTCATGGACTTGGTCGAATTCACGACCAACTTCTTCGCGTGATCGCCGAACGCCAGCTTGACCGCATTGGTCTCGTTGAGGTCGCCGATCTGCGTCGAGGTGCCGTGCGCGTTGAGGTACTGGACCTGGTCGGCATTGACGCCGGCGTTGGCCAGTGCCATGGCCATCGAGCGGCGGGGGCCGTCGACGTCTGGCGCGGTCATGTGGTACGCGTCGCCCGTCAGGCCGAAGCCCGCGACTTCCGCGTAGATCTTGGCGCCGCGCGCCTTGGCGTGTTCGTACTCTTCGAGCACCAGCACGCCGGCGCCCTCGCCCAGCACGAAACCGTCGCGGTCCTTGTCCCAGGGACGCGAAGCCGTGGCGGGATCGTCGTTGCGGGTGCTCAGTGCGCGAGGCGCAGTGAAGCCGCCGATGCCGAGCGGGGAAATGGTCGATTCCGCACCGCCCGCGATCATCACGTCGGCGTCACCGTACTCGATCATGCGTGCCGACGTGCCGATGGCATGAAGGCCGGTGGTGCAAGCGGTGACCACGGCGATGTTCGGGCCCTTGAAGCCGTACTTGATCGACACGTGGCCGGAGATCATGTTGATGATCGACGCCGGCACGAAGAACGGCGACACGCGGCGCGGGCCGCGTGCAGCCAGTTCGGCGTGCGTCTGTTCGATCATCGGCAGACCGCCGATGCCCGAGCCGATGTTGCATCCGATGCGCACGGCTTTTTCATAGGACAGCGCTTCGCCGGTCGGCAGTCCGCTGTCCTGCACCGCCTGGATGGCGGCGGCGAGACCCAGATGAATGAAGCGGTCCATGTGACGCGCTTCCTTCTCCGAGATGTATTGGGTGATGTCGAAACCCTTGACCTCACCGGCGAACTTGCAGGCGAAGGCGCTTGCATCGAACGCGGTGATGTTCGCAATACCCGACTTCCCGGCCAACAGGTTGGCCCAGGATTCGGTTGCGGTGTTTCCGACAGGAGCGATGCAACCGAGTCCGGTCACGACGACGCGGCGTTTGGTCATGCCGGCAAACCTTTCTGGATGCGCTGAACAGTTGCCTGTCGGCGCGTGCGGTTTAGAGATAAGCCGCCGGCCGCAGTTGCAATCTTGTCAGCTGGCCTGTCAGGCCTTTTGATTCTTGGTGGCGTAGTCGACGGCGTTTTGCACCGTGGTGATCTTCTCGGCATCTTCGTCGGGAATTTCGATGCCGAATTCGTCTTCGAGTGCCATCACGAGTTCGACCGTGTCGAGCGAGTCAGCGCCGAGGTCGGCCACGAAAGCCTTTTCGTTCGTCACTTGGGACTCTTCCACGCCGAGTTGCTCGGCGATGATTTTCTTGACACGTGCTTCGATATCGCTCATTTGGTTCCCTCTGAGGGTTGTAGGTAATCGGTGGATTTTAGCCGGGCGCATTGTGGCATTTGCCGTGCACCCGGTGCGGGAAAGATTGCGCCTTGCGGCTACATGTGCATGCCGCCGTTGACGTGCAGCTCTTGCCCCGTGACGTAGGACGCCTGGGGCGATGCGAGGTAGGCCACCGCGTGCGCGATGTCGGCCGGCTTGCCCAAGTGGCCCAGCGGGATCTGCTGGAGCAGCGCCTGTTGCTGGGCCTCGGGGAGGCTGGCCGTCATGTCGGTCTCGATGAAACCGGGCGCGACGCAGTTGACCGTGATGTTGCGGCTGCCGAGTTCACGGGCCAGCGCGCGGGTCATGCCCGCAACGCCGGCCTTGGCGGCCGCGTAGTTGGCCTGGCCGGCATTGCCGGAGGCGCCAACCACGCTGGTGATGCTGATGATGCGGCCGTAGCGCTGCTTCATCATCGGGCGGATGACGGCGCGCGAGAGCGAGAAGACGGCCTTGAGATTGGTGTCGAGCACCGCATCCCAGTCGCTGTCCTTCATGCGCATGGCGAGCGTGTCGCGCGTGATGCCGGCGTTGTTGACCAGTACGTGGATCGCGCCGTAGGCCTGCACGATCTCGTCGATCAGCGCTTCGACGGCGGCACCGTCGTTCACGTCGAGCGCGCGGCCGCGGCCGCCGAATGCGCTGAGTGCCGACGTGATCTTGGTCGCACCTTCATCGGTGGTGCCGGTGCCCACGACCTTCAGGCCACGCTGGGCGAGCTCCAGCGCGATTGCCGCGCCGATGCCGCGCGTGGCGCCGGTGACCAGGGCGACTTGCCCTTCGAATTTGGGAATGCTCATAAGAAAAAGTGTCTGGCCTTGCCGGTCAGCCGGCGAGCGATTGTCGGGTGTCCGCGAGCGTGGCCGGGTCGTACACCGACGCGGCTTCCAGATCGGGGGCGATGCGCTTCACCATGCCGGCCAGCACCTTGCCGGGGCCGCACTCGATGATGGAGGCTACACCGCGCAGTTTCAAGGCCTGGACGCTCTCGACCCAGCGCACCGGACCGGCCGCCTGGCGCACCAGCGCGTCGCGGATGCGGTCGGCGTCGGTTTCCACCGACACGTCGATGTTGTTCAGCACCGGAATCTGCGGCGCCGCCAGCGGCGTGGACGCCAGCTTTTCGCGCAGCGCCTCGGCGGCGGGCTTCATCAGGCTCGAATGGAACGGTGCCGACACGGGCAGCAGCAGCGCGCGCTTGGCGCCGTTGGCCTTGAGCAGCTCGCAGGCCTTGTCGACGGCGGCCTTGCTGCCGGCGATCACGGTCTGCATCGGGTCGTTGAAATTCACCGCTTCGACGATCTCGGCACTGCCGGCACCGAAGCTGGCGGTGGCTTCCGCGCACCCGGCCACGACCTTGCCCGACTCCATGCCGAGCACGGCAGCCATCGCGCCGACGCCCACAGGCACCGCCTGTTGCATCGCTTGCGCACGGAAACGCACGAGCGGTGCGGCTTGCGCCAGCGTCAAAACGCCCGAAGCCACCAGCGCCGAGTATTCGCCCAGCGAATGACCGGCCACGACCGCGGGCGTGGCACCGCCTTCGGCCAGCCACGCGCGCCAAGCGGCCACACCGGCCACCAGCATCACGGGCTGCGTGTTGGTCGTGAGCGCCAGGTCTTCCTTGGGGCCGTTCTTGATCAGCGCGCCCACGTCTTCGCCGAGCGCGTCCGAAGCTTCGCGCAGGGTTTCGACAACGGCGGGGTGATCGCCCCAGGCGTCGAGCATGCCGACGGCCTGCGAGCCCTGACCCGGAAAGACAAAAGCAAAGGATTTCATTGTTTATGCGTCGTCTCGCATTGCAGGCGCCCTCTTCCGGGCGCCGCAACACACTACAGATTCAATAGCACCGCGCCCCAGGTGAAGCCGCCGCCCACGCCTTCGAGCATGAGCGTTTCGCCTTTCTTCACCTTGCCGGAGCGCACGGCCTCGTCGAGCGCCAGCGGGATCGAGGCGGCCGACGTGTTGCCGTGCTCGTTCACCGTGACGATCAGCTTCTCGCGTGGAAGCTTCAGCTTCTTCGCCGTGCCTTCCATGATGCGGATGTTGGCCTGATGGGGAATGAGCCAGTCGATGTCCGCTTCGGTCTTGCCCGCCTTGGCAAGCGTGGCGCGCGCCGCTTCTTCGAGCACGCGAACCGCGAGCTTGAAGACGGCCTGGCCGTCCATGTGCAGCAGCGGCGTGCCCAGCACATTGCCGCCGGACACATGGCCCGGCACGCAAAGAATGCCGACGTGCTTGCCGTCCGCATGCAGGTCGCTGGCCAGGATGCCGGGCTGTTCGCTCGCTTCGAGCACCACCGCACCCGCGCCGTCGCCGAACAGCACGCAGGTGGTGCGGTCGCTGAAGTCGAGGATGCGCGAGAACACTTCGGCGCCCACCACCAGCGCGCAGCGCGCGGTGCCCGTGCGGATCATGGCGTCGGCCACGGTCAGCGCATAGACGAAGCCGCTGCAGACCGCCTGGACGTCGAACGCCGGGCAGCCGGCAATGCCGAGCTTGTGCTGGAGGATGGCGGCCGACGACGGAAACACCATGTCCGGCGTCGAGGTCGCGACGATGATCAGGTCGACGTCGCTGGCCTTGCGGCCGGCGGATTCGAGGGCGTGGCGGGCGGCTTCGAGACCGAGATCGCTGCTGGTGACGTCCGGCGCGGCAAAGTGCCGCGCGTGGATGCCGGTGCGCTCGACGATCCACTGGTCGGAGGTTTCGATGCCGCGTGTCGCCAAGTCCTTGGCGAGATCGTCATTGGTCACGCGGCGTGGGGGCAGATAGCTGCCGGTGCCGGTAATGCGTGAATAAGGGGTCATCAAACGTGAAGGGCCGTCGCGTCGACCGGCGCCGCCGGTTCCTGCCGCGCGAGCAATGGCGCGGCGTGGGCGATGCGGGCCCGCACGCGATCGAGCAGGTTGTTGCGAGCGGCATCATAAGCGCGATCCAGGGCGTGCCCGAAAGCCACTTCGTCAGCCGAGCCATGGCTCTTGAAAACCAGCCCACGCAGACCCAAAAGTGCCGCACCGTTGTAACGGCGGTGATCCAGGCGACTTTTGAACGCTTTTAGAACCGGATAAGCAACGATGGCCGCAAGTTTCGTGAACACGCTTCGCGAGAATTCGACACGAATGAACTCGCCGATCATCGACGCCACGCCTTCGCTGGCCTTCAGCGCAACGTTTCCAACGAAACCGTCACACACCACGATGTCGGTCGTGCCCTTGAAAATATCGTTGCCTTCGACGTTGCCGTAGAAGTTCAGATCTTTCGAGTTGGCAGCCGTACGCAGCAGTTGACTGGCTTTCTTGATGGTTTCGCTGCCCTTGATGGCTTCCTCGCCAATATTGAGCAGGCCGACCGACGGCGCCTCGTTGCCGGTCAGCGCCGACACCAGAGCCGAGCCGAGCACGGCGAACTGAAGCAGGTCTTCGGCGTCGCAGTCGACGTTCGCACCCAGGTCGAGCACGGTCGTCGCTCCACCTTTTGCATTTGGTAACTGCGGCGCGATGGCCGGGCGGTCGATGCCGTCGAGCGTCTTGAGCAGGTAGCGCGCAATGGCCATCAGCGCGCCGGTATTGCCGGCGGAGATCGCGGCCTGGGCGACGCCGTCCTTGACCTGCTGGATCGCCACGCGCATCGAAGAGTCTTTCTTCTTTCGCAAGGCGATCTCGATCGGGTCGTCCATGCCCACCACTTCGCTCGCGGCGACGATGCGGGCACGTGGATGCGCGGCGAACCCCGCCAGTGCGGCCGGCGCACCGACCAACAACAACGAGGCTTCGCTGTGCCGCTCGAGAAACGCGCGGCAGGCCGCGAGCGTGACTCGCGGCCCATGGTCACCCCCCATGCAATCGACGGCAAGCGTGATTGCGGAAGGCGCAGCAGTGATTTCGGGGGAAGAAGGCGTAGCCATCAAAACAAAGGCCCGACGCTACGGCAAAAGTAGCTTCGGGCCTTGGCCTTGGGATGCGAGATCAGGCTTCGGACTTGTTCTTGAGCACCTGGCGGCCACGGTAGAAACCGTTGGGGCTGATGTGGTGACGCAGATGCGTTTCGCCGGTGGTCGGCTCGACAGCGATGCCGGGCACGACCAGCGCATTGTGTGAACGGTGCATGCCGCGCTTGGAAGGCGACTTCTTGTTTTGCTGGACGGCCATGGTGGCTCCTGGACTGTGAGGTGAGTGAAAGGGTGCGGGCTCAAGCGGTGGCAATGCTGTGACATGGCTGGCATGTTCTGATCTGCATTGCTGCTCACGGCGGCGCGCGCGAAGCCCATGATTATAGCCCAGCCTGAGGAAAAGAGCTACTTGCCCTCTTCCGAGCCTTTTTTCGGCGTGCGCGAACGCAACGCTTCGAGGGCGGCAAAGGGGTTCGGCTTGGCTTCTTCGGCCGCCTTGAAGTCCTCGTCGCTGGACGAAAGCTTGACCGGCGTGGGGCACACGTCGTGAACGGGCATGACGGGAATTTCCATCAGCAGCTCGTCCTCGATCAGGGCGTGGAGGTCGAAATCCCGGCTCACGACGAGCAGGTCTTCGTCGGATTCCTCGTCTTCGGTCTCCGCCGTGGCTTCGTCGGCCACGAAACGGAACCAGCGGTCCACGAAAAGCTCGGCATCGACCGGCGACAGGCAACGCTGGCAGACCAGCGGCACGACGGCTTCGGCTTCCAGGTGCATCCAGGACACGGGCTTGCCGTCGGCGCCGGGGCGCTCTTCCCCGGTGGCTTCCCAACGCACGACCGCGTCGGGCGCCGGGGCGGCCAGTTCGGCGGTCAGGCGTACATAGTCAGGCACCGGATCGGCGGCATCCAGGGTGGCGGCCGCGGCCGTAAAGGCAGGCACATTGAGCCGTTCGGGGGCAAATTCTCTCTTCATCCGCGCCAGTCTAGCGCGCCTCGCGCTTCACCGGCTCGGGACAAGCCTGAGGGAAAGCCGAGGGATTCAGGCGGCTCACGCACAATCGTCCCATGCAACGCACCGTGATCCTCGCCTCGACCTCGCGCTACCGCCGCGAACTGCTTACCCGCCTGAGACTGCCCTTCGACGTGCACTCGCCCGAGGTGGACGAAACACCGCTGCCCGGCGAAACGCCGCGCGACCTGGCCGTTCGCCTGGCCCTCGAAAAAGCCAACGCCGTGGCCGCCCGCTTCCCCGAAGCCGTGGTCATCGGCTCCGACCAGGTGGCCGACCTGGCCGGTGAAGCGCTCGGCAAGCCCGGCGACCATGAGCGCGCCACCACCCAACTGCGCCGCATGCGCGGCCAGACGCTGATCTTCCAGACGGCCGTGGCCGTGGTCTGCCGTGCTTCGGGCTTCGTCCAGCGCGACATCGCCCCGGTGCGCGTGGTGTTCCGCGATCTCAGCGACGCCGCCATCGAGCAGTACCTGCAGGCCGAGCAGCCCTACGACTGCGCCGGCAGCGCCAAGAGCGAGGGCCTCGGCATCGCGCTGCTGGAAGCCATCGACAGCGACGACCCGACCGCGCTGGTCGGCCTGCCGCTGATCCGCACCTGCCGGATGCTGCGCGCCGCGGGGGTGGATCTGCTGTGACGCAAAAAGGCAAGCTCTACCTCGTTCCGGCGCCGCTCGACTTCGGCTGCGACGTCCAGGCCCCGCTGCAGGACGCCCTGCCCCTGGGCACGCTGCAGACCGCCGCGGGCATCACCCACTGGATTTGCGAAAACGCGAAATCCGCTCGCGCCTACCTGAAACGCATCGACGCCGTCGCTCCGCTGGCGGCGCCGCTGCAGGCGCAGAACATCCAGGAACTGCCGCGCGAAGTGCACAAGAAAGGCGACCATGCCGGCCAGTTCGACGCTCGCCCCCTGCTGGCCGCCGCGCTCGAGGGCCACGACATCGGCCTGCTGAGCGAAGCCGGCATGCCGGCGGTGGCCGATCCGGGCTCGTCGGTGGCACGCGCCGCGCACGACCTGGGCCTGACCGTGGTGCCGTTGACCGGCCCGGTCTCGCTGCTGCTGGCGCTGGCCGCGAGCGGCCTCAACGGCCAGAACTTCGCCTTCGTCGGCTACCTGCCGCAGGACGCCGTCGAGCGCCAGACGCGCATCCGCGAACTCGAGGCACTGGCGCTCAAGACGGGCCAGACACAGCTCTTCATCGAAACGCCCTACCGCAACGCCGCGTTGCTGCAGGCGCTCGTGCAGACCTTGCAGCACAACACCCGCCTCGCCGTGGCGCGCGGCCTGACGCTGGCCACGGCCCAGGTGCGCAGCGAGACGGTCAAGTCCTGGCGCGCCGCCAAGCCGCAAGCCACCACCGACGAACGCCTGCCCGCCGTGTTCGCGATCGGCCGTTGACGATGGTGGCCGTCACCTCGGGCACGCGCTGGGCGTCGCGTGCGCAGTTCTTTTCCGCCGGCTTCATCTTCGCGACCTGGGGCGTGCATGTGCCCACCGTCAAGGCGCACTACGGCATCGACGAGGCGCAACTCGGGCTGGCCATGCTCGCGGCCGGCGCGGGCGCGATGTTCGGGCTGACCAGCGCGGGCCGCTGGATCGGCCGCCACGGCTCGCGCCGCGTGGCCGGCATCTGCGGCTGCATCTATGCGCTGCTGCTGGCCGGGCTGATCGCAATGCCCGGCTACGCCGCGCTGCTGGCCCTGCTGGCGGCCTTCGGCCTCGTGACGAGCGTGTTCGACGTGTCCATCAACACGGAAGCGGCCCAGCTCGAACTGCATGGCGACACGCCGCTCATGAGCGGCATGCACGGCATGTTCAGCCTGGGCGGCATGGCGGGAGCGGCCAGCGGCAGCGCCGCACTGGCGGCCGGCCTCGGCGCGCAGGCGCACCTGTTGATCGTCGCCGCGGCCATGGTGCTGGTGGTGGCGTTTGCCTCGACGCGCATGCTGCCCCGGCCCGCCACCAGCAGCGCCACCGAGGCCGACCACGGTTTCCTGCTGCCGCGCGGCACCCTCGCCGTGCTGGGCGCGCTCGCGGCACTGGGCTTGATCGCCGAAGGCGCGATCTACGACTGGAGCGTGCTCTATATGCAGCAGGAAATCGGCAGCCCGCAGCAGCAGGCCGCACTGGCCTACGCGAGCTTCTCCGCCGCCATGGCCGCGGCGCGTTTCGGCGGCGACGCGATGCGCGCGCGCTTCGCGCCGGCCACGCTGCTGCTCGGCAGCGGCCTGCTGGCTGCGGCCGCCATGACGCTGGTGCTGATCACCGACCTGCCCTGGCTGGCGCTGGTCGGCTTTGCGGGCGTGGGCGTGGGGTTCGCGAACGTGGTGCCGATCCTGTTCTCGGCCTCGGCGAAGGTGCCGGGTGTCGAGCCGGCGCGCGGCATTGCGTCGGTGTCGGCCTTGGCCTATCTGGGGTTCATGGCAGGCCCGGCAGTGATCGGGCTGCTGGCGCGGGCGACCTCGCTGACCGCCGCGCTCTATGTGGTCGTGGTGTTCGCCGCGGCGCTGGCAGCGTCTGCGCGCTACACCGCCAGCGGCGAAACCAGATAAGCGATCAGCGCAGGGCCGGCGCGGTGTGCATCAGGCGCACGGTGGTTTCGGCCATCGCCGCGCCGAACTTCTTGGCCAGCTTCTCGGCCACGTTGTCGCGCCGCGTGTAGTCGATCACCTCTTCGGCCTTGATGACCTCGCGGGCCACGTAGTCGACGTTGCCCAGCTGGTCGGCCAGGCCGTACTCGACGGCTTGCTCACCGCTCCAGAACAGGCCGCTGAACAGGCCGGGCGTGTCGAGCTTGAGGCGGTCGCCGCGGCCGGTCTTCACCACGTTGATGAACTGCGTGTGGATCTGGTTCAGCATGGTCTGCGCATGGGCGCGCTGCGCGTCGCTCATCGGGCTGAACGGATCGAGGAAGCCCTTGTTCTCGCCGGCGGTGAGCAGGCGGCGCTCGACGCCGACCTTTTCCATCACGCCGGTGAAACCGAAGCCGTCCATCAGCACGCCGATGCTGCCGACGATGCTGGCCTTGTCGACATAGATCTTGTCGGTGGCGGCGGCAATGTAATAGGCCGCCGACGCGCAGGTCTCCTCGACCACCGCGTAGACCGGTTTCTTGTACTTGGCCTTCAGGCGCTTGATCTCGTCGTTGATGATGCCGGCCTGCACCGGGCTGCCGCCGGGCGAGTTGATCAGCAACACCACGCCCTTGGCGCCTTCGTCCTCGAAGGCCGTCTTCATTGCGGCGACCACGAATTCGGCGCTCGCGTCACCGCCGTTGGCGATCTCGCCCTTGATCTCGACGACGGCCGTGTGCGCCGTGGTCTTGGCCGTGCTCGGCGCGCTGCGCGAGAGCGCGAGCCACGCCAGGAAGATGAAGAAGGCCAGCCACGACAGGCGCACGAAGGTCTTCCAGCGGCGCGTGGCTTTCTGTTCGTTCAGTGAAGCGAAGGCGAGCTTTTCGAGGGTGGCGCGCTCCCAACCGGGACGCTGCGTGGGGTCTTTGGCCATGTTCTTGGAGGGGGCCGGCTCAAATGGCTCGAACCCCGCGGGCTCGGTTCTGGTTGGGTCGGTCATGTCAGAAGGTCAGGGGGTGAAGGTTCCAGTCAGTATGCCAGTGCACCACGCCGTCATGCTCGCTCAAGGCGATCTTCACGAGGCCGCCGCGGCAAGGGCCGCCGGCGCATTCGCCGGTGTCGGGCTTGTAGACCGCGCCGTGCGTGGCGCACAGCAGCCACTGGCCGGTGTCGTCGAAGAAGCGGTCGGGCTGGAAGTCCATTTCCATCGCGACGTGGCTGCAGCGGTTGAGAAACGCATGCGGCAGGCCTTCGAAACGCACCGCGAAGGCGCGGCAGGTCTCGCCGCCATGGATCACGTCGAAAGGCACGGCCAGGCCGCCTTCGACCAGGTCGCCGGCGTTGCACAGCGGGATGCGTTCTTCACTCATGGCAACACAAGTCCCGGTTCAGGCGTTGTCGAGGAGCCACGCTTGCAGGTCGGCCACCGAGTGCGCGACGTGCAGCGGCTTGAATTCATCGAAGCTGGCGGGCTCGTGCGCGCCGTAGCTCACGCCCACGCTGGCGGCGCCGGCGTTCTGCGCAAGCTGCAGGTCGTGCGTGGTGTCGCCGATCATCAGCGTGCGTTCCGCCGTCACGTCGAGCTCTTCCATCAGCTCCAGCAGCATGCGCGGATGCGGCTTGCCGAAGGTTTCGTCGGCCGTGCGCGAGCCGTCGAAGCGGTCGCGCAGCGCCACCGACTTGAGCGCCTCGTTCAGCCCGCGGCGCGACTTGCCCGTGGCCACCGCCAGCTTGTGGCCGCGCGCACGCAGGGCGTCGAGCATCTGCAGCACGCCGTCGAACAGCACGAGGTCGTCCTGGTGCTGCAGGTAGTGGTAGCGGTAGCGCGCGCCGAGTTCGGGGTATTTCTCCTTGGGAACGTCGGGCGCCGCACGCGCGAGCGCCTCGGCCAGGCCCAGGCCGATGACCCAGGCGGCGTCGTTCTCGCTCGGCTTGGCGCCGCCGACGTCGACCACGGCGGCCTGGATGCAGCGCACGATCAGGCGCGTGGAGTCGTAGAGCGTGCCGTCCCAGTCGAAGGCGATCAGGTCGAAGCGAAGGGGTCTGGAGGTATCAGTCATGGGACGTGGGTGTGGGGTGTTGGGCCATCGCCTCGAGGGCGGCGGGCGACATCAGCGCATGCAGCTCGGGCGGCAGGTCGGCCTGCAGCGCCACGCGGTCGCCGCTGGCCGGGTGATTGAACTGCAGCCGCCAGGCGTGCAGAAACATGCGCTTGAGGCCGAGCTTCTGCAGGGCGCGCTGGCGATCGGACTCGCCGTACTTGTCGTCGCCGGCGATCGGATGGCCGGCCGAAGCCAGATGCACGCGGATCTGGTGCGTGCGGCCGGTCTTGATGGTCACGGCCAGCAACGACAGCGGCGCGGCGTCGCCCGGCAGCGCGAGCCGCGCCAGCACCCGCACCAGCGTGATGGCGCGCATGGCGTCCGGGTGGTCCTTGGCGACCACGCGCACACGGCGCTCGCCGGCCCCCGCGCCGGAACCGTCGGGCAACAGGTACTTGGCCAGCGGCGCGTCGAGCACCTTCTTGTTGGCGGGCCAGGCGCCTTCGACCAGCGCCAGGTAGGTCTTGCCGGTCTCGCGCTCGCGGAACTGGTCCTGCAACGCCAACAGCGCGCTGCGCTTCTTGGCCACCAGCAGGATGCCGGAGGTTTCGCGGTCGAGCCGGTGCACCAGCTCCAGGAACTTGGCGGCCGGCCGCGCGGTGCGCAGTTGCTCGATCACGCCAAAGCTCACGCCGCTGCCGCCATGGACGGCCACGCCGGCGGGCTTGTCGATGGCCAGCACGGCGTCGTCTTCCAGGAGCACCGGAAATTCGCGCGCCGGGGCGGGCGGCGTGGCGCCCTCTTCCGCGCGCGGCGACAGGCGAATGGGCGGCAGCCGCAGCACGTCGCCGACCTCGATGCGGGTCTCGGCCTGCGCGCGGCCCTTGTTGATGCGCACCTCACCCGATCGGATGATCCGGTAGACGTGCGTCTTCGGCACGCCTTTCAGATGGCGGAACAGGAAGTTGTCGAGCCGCTGCCCGGCGGATTCGGCGTCGACCGTGAGGAATTTGATGGCCGAAGGCGGCGCCCCGGCATCGCCCGAGGCTTTTTGGTCTGCGGGATTTGGAGCAGCCGCGGGGCCTTGCTTCGCACCTATAATGTTTTTCACCAGCGCGGTCATGTAAGTGCTTGATTAGACAGAAGTTTAGTCCACTGCCATCAAATACCCAGGGCGGCGCTGTGAGGTCGATGCCGCTTTGGCACCCAGCTGCAAACCCCGCGCAATTGCGCAAAGTGGCAGAGCAGGTGCCCAAGTCAAGCCGACACCCACGAAACACCGATACGGAATACCCAGCCTGCAGCTGACCAAGCTGCAGGCGGATCGAAGCGAGTCCCTTGTTGTGTTGATGCTGCTGATTCAAATTTGCCTGCGCTGGCCCACCTGGTTTCGACCAGCGGCCTCAGGCATTGAACTATCGGTAGCGCGCGCCACCCTTGCGCAACCAGCTATCAAAAAGATAGCTACCCAACACCGAATCTGGCTCGCGCCCATCCACGCGCCCCCACCCCGGCTGTCTTCTTGAGCTAACGTTCGAGAGGCCTGCTCGCGCCTGGCGCGGCAGTGACAGCATCCGGGGCCCAAGCGGCAATTCCCTGGTTTCGCGGGCGTCGTCCGTGCATCGTTGGCCCATCAAGGGCCGGTAGAACGATACATATAAGGACAACGCATCATGAAGCGGATGCTGATCAATGCCACGCAGGCCGAAGAACGCCGCCTGGCCATCGTCGACGGGCAGAAACTGCTCGACTACGAAATCGAAATCGAAGGGCGCGAACAGCGCAAGGGCAACATCTACAAAGCGGTCGTGACGCGCGTCGAGCCTTCGCTCGAAGCCTGTTTCGTCGACTACGGCGAAGACCGCCACGGCTTCCTGCCGTTCAAGGAAATCTCCAAGCAGTACTTCGCAGAAGGCGTGTCGGCCAGCCAGGCCCGCATCCAGGACGCGATCCGCGAGGGCCAGGAACTCACCGTCCAGGTCGAAAAGGAAGAACGCGGCAACAAGGGCGCCGCCCTCACCACCTTCATCTCGCTGGCCGGCCGCTATGTCGTGCTGATGCCGAACAACCCCCGCGGCGGTGGCGTTTCGCGCCGCATCGAGGGTGACGACCGCGCCGAACTCAAGGAGGCGATGGACCAGCTCGAGTACCCGAAGGGCATGAGCATCATCGCGCGCACCGCCGGCATCGGCCGCACCGCGCCAGAACTCCAGTGGGACCTGAACTACCTGCTCAAGCTCTGGAGCGCCATCGACGGCGCGGCCAAGGGCGGCAAGGGCGCCTTCCTGATCTACCAGGAATCGTCGCTCGTGATCCGCGCCATTCGTGATTACTTCAATCACGACATCGGCGACATCCTGATCGACACCGACGACATCTACGACCAGGCGCAGCAGTTCATGGCGCACGTCATGCCCGAGCATGCCGCCCGCGTGAAGCGCTACCGCGACGACGCGGCGCTGTTCAGCCGCTTCCAGATCGAGCACCAGATCGAGTCGGCCTACGCGCGCACCGTGCAACTGCCCTCGGGCGGCGCCATCGTGATCGACCATACCGAAGCTCTGGTCTCGGTCGACGTGAACTCGGCCCGCGCCATCAAGGGCGGCGACATCGAAGAGACCGCCACCCGCACCAACCTCGAAGCCGCCGACGAAGTGGCCCGCCAGATGCGCCTGCGCGACCTGGGCGGCCTGATCGTCATCGACTTCATCGACATGGACGAGTCGAAGAACCGCCGCGAAGTCGAAAGCCGCCTGCGCGACGCGCTGCGCCAGGACCGCGCCCGCGTGCAGTTCGGCTCGATCAGCAAGTTCGGCCTGATGGAAATGAGCCGCCAGCGCCTGAAGCCGGCGCTCTCCGAAGGTTCGTCGATCCCCTGCCCCCGTTGCGGCGGCTCGGGCCACATCCGCGACACCGAATCGAGCGCGCTGCAGATCCTGCGCATCATTCAGGAAGAGTCCATGAAGGACAACACGGCCGCCGTGCATGTGCAGGTGCCCGTGGAAGTCGCTTCGTTCCTGCTGAACGAAAAGCGCCCCGAAATCGCCAAGATCGAGCTCAAGCAGCGCGTCACCGTGCTGATGGTGCCCAACAAGACGCTCGAAACGCCGAACTACAAGCTCGAGCGCCTGAAGCACGACGACCCGCGCCTGGACCACATCGAAGCCAGCTACAAGATGGCCGACGAGATCGAAGACCCGACCTCGGTCACGCGCCGTTCGCAGGAGCCCACCAACAAGCAGACGCCGGTCATCAAGGGCGTGCTGCCCGACGCACCTGCGCCGGTGGTGCCGCCCAAGCCCGAAGCGGTGCGCGCGCCTGTCGCCGCAGCACCCGCGCCGGTCGCGCCGCCCGTGGTGAGCGCCCCGGTTCCGGCCCAGAAGGGTTTCTTCGGCTGGATCAAGAACCTGTTCGGCGCCACGCCGGAAGCCGAGGCGGCGCCCGCGCCGTCCGCGATCCCGGTCGAGGCACCGAAGCCCCGCCGCGACGGCCGTCCTGGCCGCGACGGTGAAGCGCGCGGCGGACGCGACGGCGAACAGCGCCGTGGTGGCCGCGGCGGTGAAGGTCGTGACGGCCGCGGCGAAGGCCGTGGCGAGAACGGCGGACGCTCTGGCGGCCGCGACGGCGAGCAACGCCGCGGCGGCCGTGGCGGCGAACGCCGTGAAGGACGCGAAGGTCGCGAGGGCCGTGAAGGCCGCAACAGCGAAATGCGCGCCGACGGCACGCCCAACCAGCCGCGCGAACAGCGTGAACCCCGCGAACAACGCGAGCCGCGCGAGCCCCGTGAAGCGCGCGCACCGCGTGACGGCGAACAACGCCGCAACGGTCGTGGCGAACGCCGCGAAGGTGAAGGCCGCAACCTGCCGGCGGAAGCACTCGACGGCAACGCCAACCTCGAAGCCCAGCAACTGGCGCCCGGCGCCGTCGCAGGCGAAGAAGGCAACACGGCAGAACGCGCACCGCGCGCCCGCCGTGAACGTGGCGAGCGCGGCGACCGTGCGGAACGCGGCGAGCGCACCGAACGCGGTGAGCGCAGCGACCGTGGCGGCGAACGCAGCCCCGAAGCCGGCGAAGCAGCAGCCCCAGGCGAACGCCAGCCCCGCAGCGGCCGTGAAAACCGTGAAGGTCGCAGCGATGAGCAGCGCGCACCGCGTGGCGACCGCAACGACGGCCGCCGCGAACGCCGCAACGATGCCCCCGAGCAGCTGAACGGCGAAGCCGAAGTGGCAGCCGCCACCGAAGCCACGCAAGACGGCGAAGCCAACGGCAACAACGAGCAGGCACCGCGCCGCGAAGGCGACGAGCGCCGCGGTCGTTCGCGTGACCGTTACGGCCGTGACCGCCGCGAACGCGGCCCGCGCGACGAGAACGAAGCCAACACGGCCGATGCACCGGTCGCGGCGGAAGCCGGCGAAGCCCAGGAAGCCCCTGTGTCGCGCCAGCCCCAGCCGATGGTCTCGGAACGCGCCGAAGAGGCCGTCGCTGTTGCAGCGGTCGCCGCACCGGAAGTGCGCGAGGCCGCTCCCCAGCAGCCGCGCGCCGAGCGCCCCGCGCCGGTCGCCCCTGTGGCGGTTGCCCCTGTCGCGGTTGCCGCGCCGGCAGCGCCGATCGTGGCCGAAAGCGCCAAGGCACCTGCCGCCGCGCCCGCAGCCACCGCCGCCAATGGCCGCGCACTGCCCAAGGTCCAGCCCTTCGAACTGCCGCTGGCCGACCTCGCGCAGATCGCCGAAGGCTCGGGCCTGCAGTGGGTCAACTCCGACGCCGAACGCATCGCGCAAGCCCGCGCCGCGATCGCCGCCGAGCCGAAGCCGGTGCACGTGCCGCGCGAACGCCCCCCGGTGGTCGTGCTCGACGAAGGCCCGCTGGTGCTGGTCGAAACGCGCCGCGACCTCGGTTCGATGTCGCTGCCGTTCGAGCAGGCCGCCGCTGACGCACAGCCGCAGCAACGCATGCTCTGAGCGACACACGCTCCCAAGTAAAAACGGCGCCACTGGCGCCGTTTTTTTATGTCTTGTTCAGTTGAGCCGCCGGCAGCCCGGGCATCTCCAAAATCAGCTGCCCGAAGCGGCACGCGCATTCCGTCTTGCCGCCCTCGCTCCAGATCAGCGAGAAATCCACGCTCGGCAGGGCCGGCAGGCCGTAGCGGCCGTCGACGATCTTCATGCCCGGCTCCACGTCCTCGCGCGTGAGCACCGACACGGCCAACCCCGCCAGCACGGCCGCGCGAATCCCGTGCGGGCTCGCCGAAGTGAAGACCACGTGCCAGTCGACCGGCACGGAGTCCAGCGCCGCGCCCGCCACCTGGCGGTTGACACAGGGCTTGGGAAAGAACGCCAGCGGCAGCGAGGCGCCGGCCGGCACGTCGAAAGTCTCCGCCGCCACCCACACCAGTTGCGTGCGCCGCAGCCGCGTGCCTTCCTCGCAGTCGGGCGGCGACATCACCACGGCCAGGTCGAGCTCGCCCGCGCGGATCATCGCGCGCAGGTCGAGGTGCATGCTCACGCTGACCTCCATGCGCGTGGCGGGGAACGAGCGCGCGAACTGCGAGAGCAAGGGCGGCAGCCGGTCGCCCATGAAGTTGTCGGGCACGCCGAAGCGCACCACGCCCGTGATCGGCGAAGGCAGGAAGCGCTGCGTCATCGCGTCGAGCGTTTCGAGGATCTGCAGCGCGTAGCGAAGAAAGTCCTCGCCGTCCTCCGTCACGGTGAGGCGGCGCGTCGTGCGGTGCAGCAGCGGGCGGCCCACCTGCTCCTCGAGACGGCGGATCTGGTGGCTGATGGCCGACTGCGTCAGGTGCAGCCGCTGGGCGGCGCGCGTGAAGCCGCCGGTTTCCTTCACGGCCACGAAGGCGCGCAGCAGCGCGGGGTCGAAATCCATGCGGGTCGATTCATGATGAATGGTCATGGATTCTAGGAAATTAAATCATTTCCATCATGAAGAGCCTTTCCACAGAATCGCGCGGCGCTTCCTCCGGAAGCCGTCAGAAAAGATTCCGAAAGACTTCCCATGCCTCTCTCCCCCACCGGCAAGAACCGGATCGCGCTGGCCGCGGTCTGCCTCATCGCCCTCATGTTCGGCCTCGAGATCTCGAGCGTGCCGGTCATCCTGCCCACGCTCGAACATGCGCTGCACGGCGACTTCAGCGACATGCAGTGGATCATGAACGCGTACACCATCGCCTGCACCACGGTACTGATGGCAGCCGGCACGCTGGCCGACCGCTATGGCCGCAAGCGCGTCCTCGTCGTCGGCGTGGTGCTGTTCGGTCTCACGTCGCTGGCCTGCGGGTTCGCGCAAAGCGCCTGGGTGCTGATCGTCAGCCGCTTCCTCCAGGGCCTGAGCGGCGGCGCGATGCTGATCTGCCAGCTCGCGGTGCTCTCCCACCAGTTCCCGCAAGGCCGCGAACGCAGCCGGGCCTTCGCCGTCTGGGGCGTGGTCTTCGGCATGGGCCTGGGCTTCGGGCCGATCGTCGGCGGCGCGATCGTCGCGCTGTCGAACTGGCAATGGGTGTTCCTGGTCCACGCGCCGCTGGCCATGGTGGCGGTGGCCCTGGTGCTCGGCAGCGTGGCGGAGTCGAGCGACCCCGAGGCGCGGCGCCTCGACCTCGCGGGCATCGTGACGCTGTCGCTCGCGGTGCTGGGCCTGACCTGCTTCATCACGCAGGGGCCGGGCCTGGGCTTCGCGAGCCTGCCGGCCATCGGCCTTGCGGCAGCGGCGCTCGCCAGCTTCGCGCTCTTCCTGTGGGTGGAAAAGACCCACCCGCATCCGATGTTCGACTTCTCGGTCTTCCGCATCCGCAACTTCTCGGGCTCGATGATCGGCTCCGTCGGCATGAACTTCAGCTTCTGGCCGTTCATGATCTACCTGCCGATCTACTTCCAGGGCGCGCTGGGTTACGACGCGGTCACGGCCGGCTCGGCGCTGCTGGCCTACACGCTGCCCACGCTGGCACTGCCGCCGCTGGCGGAACGCCTGTCGCTGCGCTACCGGCCGGGCGCGGTCATTCCCGCGGGGCTGTCCGTCATCGGGCTGGGCTTCATGGCGATGTACGTCGGCAGCGCCGTGGACCACGCCAGCTGGATGACCATGCTGCCCGGCTGCCTGCTGGCCGGCATCGGCCTGGGCCTGACCAACACGCCCGTGACCAACACCACCACCGGCGCGGTGCCGAGTGCGCGCGCGGGCATGGCCTCGGGCATGGACATGAGCGCGCGCTTGATCACGCTGGCCGTCAACATCGCGCTGATGGGCTTCATCCTGCTCGAGGGCATTCATGCGCACCTGCGCGGCGCCCTCTCCGCCTCGCTCGGCGCGGCGCAGTTGCGCGCGCTGGCGGAGAAGATCGCGACCGGCAACTTCGCCTCGCTCGCGCCCGCTTTTCCGGCGCTCGCACAGGCCGATCCGTCCGGGGCGGCCGTGCATGCCGCACTGGTGCACGGCTTCGGGCTGGTGATGCTCTACGGGGGTGTCGGCGTCTGGGTGCTGGCCGGCCTCGGCTGGCTGGTCTTCGGCAGCGGCAAGCCGTCGGCACGGCAGGCATCGGCGCTGAAAGCCGGCGGGCCTGCGTGCCCTTGAAGACGCTCAGGCGTTCAAACGTTCCAAGCGTCCAAAACGCTCAGGTGCTCTCGACCTGCGCCGCGCGCTTCCAGGCTTCGGCCGCCTGGGCGGCGTCGTTGCGGTCTTCGGCCAACTGGGCCAATGCCAGCCAGGCGCGGCGGTACAGCTCGGTGTCCTGCAGGCCGAGCCCGGCCTGCATCAACAGCTGCTGGGCCTTGCCCCACAGCTGCCGCTTCATGCAGGCCATGCCCGCGAGGTACTGCAGATTGGGGTCGCGCGGGTTGTTGCGCTGCGCGCTTTCGATGCGGGCCAGCCAGTCGGCATCGACCGAATCGAGCCCGGCTTCGAGTGCACGCGCGAGCTTCACGCGCAGCCCGTCGCCCAGGCCGCGCGGGTTCGCCACCATGCGCTCCCAGGCTGGCAGCAGCCAGCCGCGCGCCAGTGCCAGGTCGCCGCGCAGCGCCACCATGCGTTGCGCCGCGTGGATCGCCACCTCGGGCATCCCGCGTTCGTTGGCGTCGAGTTCGGTCCATGCGCGCTGCAATTGCGCCGGGTCGTGTGCACCCGACAGCAGCTCGGTCGCAAGGCCGCGCAAGATGCTCTGTGCAGCGGCTTCGGAGAAGGCACGGTGCTTGGCCAGCAGCCGCGCGGTCTCCAGCGCCTCGAGCGTGCGCTGGTCCTGGCGGGCGGCCTTCAGGCGCAGGCGCAGTGCCAGCGTGCGGCGCTGCGCGCCCTGCGGCAGTTCCTCGAGCCGGGCCAGCGCCGCGGCCGCGTCGCGGTCTTCGAGCGCCCAGCGGGCGGCGCGCAGCTGCACGCCTTCGCGCGTCTCGGGGCTGGAGAGCACGGCGCGGTCGGCGCTTTCGTTGAGGGCCTGCTGCAGGTGGGCGTCGCGCGCCGGCTTGTCCTGCAGGGCCTGCGCGCTTTCAGCGGCCAGCAGATGCGACAGCACGCGCACCTGCTGCGCCTGCGGCAGGCTGGCGCCCAGCGCGGCCAGCGTCTTCTCTTGCGTCAGCGCGGCCTGGGCCGCCTTGCGGGCACGCGAGAAGCGGCCGGAGATGAGTTGCACCATCGCGTCGAGCAGTGCCGCATGCAGCGTGCGCTCCTTCTGCTGCAGCCGCCATTGGCGCGCCTGCTTCGGCAGCGAGAACAGTGCCGCCAGCGCGCGCAACGCGGCGTGCAGCAGCACGAAGGCCACCAGCAGGATCACCAGCACGAGGTTGAGCGACAGGTCGACACGCCACGGCGGCCAGAACACGGTGATCGTGCCCTGGTTGTTGCCTGCGAACAGGGCGACGGCCGCGGCAACGGCAAACAGCGCAAGGAGCCAGATTGCGGCGCGCATTCCCGGTCAGCGTCCTGCAGCCGCGGTGGCGAGCGCGGTCAATGTGTCGTCGATGCGGACGGCTTCGGTCGTCTTCACCAGCGACTGCAGTTGCTGCAGCTGCGTGGCAGCGGCCTGCGTGCGGCGCGATGCGGGATCGAAATAGCGGTTGAGCGAAACGGTCACCTGGGCCAGTTCGGTGCGCGTGGCTTCCATCTGCCGCGACAGCAGCGACAGCCGCGCGTTGAGCAGCTTGAGCTTGAGGTTCTCGCGCAGGAAGTAAGACTGCTCGGGCGCCAGCAGGATGGCCTCCGGGCTCTGGATGCGGCCCACGCGCACCAGCGAGCGCAACTCGCCGCGCACCGTCAGCAGCGCGCGCTGCCACCACGGCGCGTCGGCGGGAATCGGCTCGGCCTGCCAGGCGTTGGCGCCGGTGCCGCGCACGGCCACGGCGTTGAGCGTGGGCAGGTCGTCCACGCCGCGCATCAGTTCGTCGAGCTTCTGCAGCGCTTCGGCGCTGTCGGTGCTGGCGCTGCTGCGCAGGCGGTCGGCGTCGCGCTGCATGGCGCGCTGCAGCGGCGCCAGCCGCGGCTGGGCCGCGCGCGCGATGCGCTGGTCGCCGGCCTTTAGCGCGGCCAGCAAGGGCTCCACGCTGCCGGTGACCTGCGCCTGCTGCAGCGACAGGCGCACGGCCGAGTCGATGTCGACCACGAGGTTCTCGTCGCGCGAACGCGAGAGGCTTTGAATGAGTTCTTCGAGCTGCGAGCGCTGCAGCGCCACTTCGGCCACGCGCGTCTCGACCAGTGCCACGCGCGCCGCGGCGTCGCGCACCGTGTCGCTGGCCTGGCGTGCCAGCGTGCGCGCTTCCATCGACTGGGCAATGGCATCGGCGCTCTGGCGCGCCAGTTGCTCCTTCATGCCGCCCACCTTCTGCCACAGCGCGATGACCATCAGCAGCGCCACCACCGCAACGAGGGCCACGAGCCCGAACGCGAGGCGCGACAGCAGCAGTGCACCCGCGGCCTGCGCGGCCGGTGTCTGGTGCGGTGCCACGGTGACGGGCACCGGCGGTGCGGCAACGGTGGGGGAAGAAAGATCGTCTGACGGGGACGCGGCGCTCATGCCAGGGATTCTATCGACGCGACCAGTGCGTCTTGCAGCGGTGTGCATACACGCAACGCCCCAAAACCCGCGGCCTGCGCGGCTTCGCCGATGCGTGCATGGGTGACCACGGCGCTGGCCGCATGCCAGTCGGTGCCGGGCATCGCGCGCTGGAGATTGCCGATGGCTTCGGAACTGCTGAAGAGCCAGATCGCGCGGCCTTCGGCTCCGTCGATGGCCAGCTGGCGTTGTACGACGTCCAACGACGGCGCCAACCGGCGGTACGCGACCACGGTGCTCCTGAGGCCGCCCGCGGCATCGATCTCGTTGGCGAGCCAGTCGCGTCCCGTCGGGTTCGCGTTTTCGTCGCCGCCGCGCACGATCAGCACGCGCACGCCGGCCGACACCTGCGTCTGCACGCGCTCCCACAGCGCCTCGGAATCGAAGCGCGTGGCTTCGGGCGGCGGTGCGTCGATCGACGCGGGCGGCACGCCCGCGCGGAGCAAGGCGCGCGTGGTGCCGGGGCCCGTGGCCCAGAAACGGCGGCCCGCCAATGAAACGCCGGCATCCTTGTGCGCGAAGAAATGCTCGACCGCCGTGGCGCTCACGAACATCAGCGCCGCATGGTCCGCGAGCTGCAGCCATGCGTTGCGCAAGGCTGCTGCATCGGCCACCGGCTCGATCGCGATCAGCGGCAACGCCACCGCATCGAGCCCCGCCGCGCGCAGGTCGGCAACCCAGTGCGCGGCCTCGCGGGCCGGCCGCGTGACGATGACGGGACGGGTGGTCATGCGATGACCACGGCTGTCAGTGGGCCCCGGCGTCGCGCAGCAGCGCCGCGGCGCGCTGGCCGAGCGCGTCGGCCTCGGCGAAGTCGGCGGCGCTCGACAGTGCATGCACCTTCACCAGCGGCGCGTTGCCTTCGGGGTCGCCCCAGGCGGCGTCGATGCGCAAGGCGCCGTCGGCCTGCCAGCGCGCATGCGCGGCCAATGGCATCGAGCAACTGCCGCCCATCGCGCGGCTCACGGCGCGCTCGGCGGCGGTCGAGAGCCAGTCGCCCCGGTGGGCCAGCGAGCTCAGCAATGCGATGAGTTCGGCGCGGTCCGCGCGCACCTCGATGCCGAGCGCGCCCTGCCCCGCGGCCGGCAGCATGGTGTCGGGCTCGAAGGCCACGCGGATGCGGCTCTCGAGCCCCAGCCGCTTGAGCCCGGCCGCGGCCAGCACGATGGCGTCGTACTGCCCTTCGTCGAGCTTGCGCAGGCGGGTGTCGAGGTTGCCGCGCAGCGGTTCGATGCGCAGGTCGGGCCGCAGCGCGCGCAGCAGCACCACGCGGCGCAGGCTGGAGGTGCCGACCACCGCGCCCTGCGGCAGTTCGTCGATGGAGGCGTAGCGCGGCGAGACGAGCGCGTCGCGCGGGTCTTCGCGCTCCAGCACGCAGGCCAGCGCGAAGCCTTCGGGCAGGTCCATCGGCACGTCCTTCAGCGAATGGACCGCGATGTCGGCACGCCCTTCTTCGAGCGCGAGTTCGAGCTCTTTCACGAAGAGCCCCTTGCCGCCCACCTTGCTGAGCGAGCGATCGAGGATCTGGTCGCCGGTGGTCGTGAGGCCCAGCAGGCTGACCGTGTGGCCTCGTTCTTGCAGAAGCGCCTGCACGTGTTCGGCCTGCCAAAGGGCCAGCCGGCTTTCGCGCGTGGCGATCACGATATTGCTCAAGACCGTTCCCAAAAAGTACATGTTTGCAGACCGTCGGAATGCTAGCATGTTGCGCCGCAGCAACGCAGACGGCGCATCCATTCAAGAAGTCCAGGACAAACATCGAATGAAAGCCAGCAAGACCCCTGCCCTCCCCAAGCGCCGACAGGCCGAAGACCAGCCACTGATCGACGACATCCGGCTGTTGGGCCGGATCCTCGGCGATGTGATCCGGGAGCAGGAAGGAGACGAGACCTATGCGTTGGTCGAGAAGATCCGCACGCTGTCGGTGGCGTTTCGCCGCGATGCCGACCATGCCGCCGACCGCGCGCTGAAGAACCTGCTCAAGGGCCTGAGCGCCGCGGAAACGGTGCGCGTGATCCGCGCCTTCACCTACTTCAGCCACCTGGCCAACCTGGCCGAGGACCGCCACCAGATCCGCCGCCGCACCGAGACCGAGCGCGCCGGCGAGAGCGTCGACGGCGACCTGCAGACCGCGCTGGCGCGCATCCGCAAGGCCGGCGTGAAGCCCGACGAAATCGTCGCCTCGCTGGCCCACAGCTACGTGTCGCCGGTGCTCACCGCGCACCCGACCGAAGTGCAGCGCAAGAGCATCCTCGACGCCGAGCGCGCCATTGCGCAGCTGCTCACCGTGCGCGACGAGATCCGGCTGCGCCAGAACGCCTACGCCAGCGGCAAGGACACGCTCACGCCGCTGGAGTTCGCGGACAACGAGACGCAGATGCGCACGCGCGTCACGCAGATCTGGCAGACGCGCCTGCTGCGCTTCTCCAAGCTCACCGTGGCCGACGAGATCGAGAACGCGCTGAGCTACTACGAGGCCACCTTCCTGCGCGAGATTCCGCGCGTGTACGCCGACCTCGAGAAGGCGCTGGCCCAGGGCGGCCACACGCCCTCGGTCGCGCCTTTCCTGCGCATGGGCCAGTGGATCGGCGGCGACCGCGACGGCAACCCCAACGTCACGGCCGAGACGCTCGAGTACGCGCTGAGCCGCCAGTGCGAGCTGGCGCTGCGCTACTACCTCACCGAGGTGCACTACCTGGGCGGCGAGCTCTCGCTGTCGGCCACGCTGGTCGACGTGTCGGTCGAGATGCAGGCGCTGGCCGAGCGCTCGCCCGACACGAGCGAGCACCGCAAGGACGAGCCCTACCGCCGCGCCCTCACCGGCGTGTATGCGCGGCTGGCCGCCACGCTGCGCGAGCTCACCGGCGGCGAGGCCGCGCGCCATGCCGTCGCGCCGCAGAACCCGTACACCAGGGCCGAGGAGTTCCTGGGCGACCTGCGCACCGTGGCCGAGTCGCTCGAGGAGAAGCACGGCAACGTGCTTGCCGCGCCGCGCCTGCTGCCGCTGATCCGCGCGGTGGAAGTGTTCGGTTTCCACCTGGCCACGGTCGACCTGCGCCAGAGTTCCGACAAGCACGAGGCGGTGATCGCCGAACTGCTGGCCACCGCGCGCATCGAGCCGTCGTACGCCTCGCTGGCCGAGGAAGCCAAGCAGACGCTGCTGCTCAAGCTGCTCGACGACGCGCGCCCGCTGCGCGTGCCCGACGCCGACTACTCGCCGCTCGCGCGCAGCGAGCTGGCCATCTTCGCCGCGGCCCGCGCCGCGCGTGCGCGCTACGGCGCGGCGGCCATCCGCCACTACATCATCAGCCACACCGAAACGGTGAGCGACCTGCTCGAGGCGCTGCTGCTGCAGAAGGAAGTGGGCCTGCTGCGCGGCGCGATGAGCAGCAACGCGACCTGCGACCTGATCGTGGTGCCGCTGTTCGAGACCATCGAAGACCTGCGCAATGCCGCGCCCATCGTGCGCGCCTTCTATGCGCTGCCGAACATCCAGGCGCTCATCGAACGCTCGGGCGCCGAGCAGGACGTGATGCTCGGCTACAGCGACAGCAACAAGGACGGCGGCATCTTCACCAGCAACTGGGAGCTGTACCGCGCGGGCATTGCGCTGGTGTCGCTGTTCGACGAGCTCAACAAGAAAAAGGCCAACCCCATCCGACTGCGCATGTTCCACGGCCGCGGCGGCACGGTGGGACGCGGCGGCGGCCCGAGCTACCAGGCCATCCTGGCGCAGCCGCCGGGCACGGTGCGCGGCCAGATCCGCCTGACCGAGCAGGGCGAAGTCATCGGCTCGAAGTACGCCAACCGCGAGATCGGCCGGCGCAACCTCGAGACGCTGGTGGCCGCCACGCTCGAGGCCACGCTGCTGCCGCAGGGCAAGCTGGCGCCGGCCACCTTCCTCTCGGCGGCCGGCGAGCTGTCGACCGCGAGCATGGCCGCGTACCGCAAGCTGGTGTACGAGACCCCGGGCTTCGGCGACTACTTCTTCGGCTCCACGCCGATCCGCGAGATCGCCGAACTCAACATCGGCTCGCGCCCCGCCTCGCGCAACCCGAGCCACAAGATCGACGACCTGCGCGCCGTGCCGTGGAGCTTCAGCTGGGGCCAGTGCCGCCTGACCATTCCGGGCTGGTTCGGCTTCGGCTCGGGCGTGGAGCAGTTCCTGGCCGCCGCCGGCACCGCCGCGGGCAAGAAGGAACGCGTGGCCCTGCTGCAGCGCATGTACGCGCAGTGGCCGTTCTTTCGCACGCTGCTGTCGAACATGGACATGGTGCTGGCCAAGAGCGACCTCGCGCTGGCCTCGCGCTATGCCGAACTCGTGACCGACCGCAAGCTGCGAACGAAGGTGTTCTCGATGATCGATGCGGAATGGCACCACACCTCGGACGCGCTCACGCTCATCACCGGCGCGAAGCAGCGCCTCGAAGGCAACGCCGAGATGCAGCGCTCGGTGCGCCACCGCTTCCCGTACATCGACCCGCTGCACCACCTGCAGGTCGAGCTGATGCGCCGCTACCGCGCGGGCGACGGCGGCGAGCGGCTGCAGCGCGGCATCCACATCTCGATCAACGGGGTGGCCGCGGGCCTGCGCAACACGGGCTGATGCCGCGCACGAAAAAGTGAAGCGATGAAGCGATGAAGCGATGAAGGCGGGCCCCACGGGCCCGTCTTGTCCTGCGGCGGACATAGACTCGCAGTCCCTCCCACCGAAAGAGAACGCCATGAAAGGCTCCTGCCTCTGCGGCACCGTCCAGTACGAGGCCACCCGTCTCGCGGGCCCCATCGTCCACTGCCACTGCACGACCTGCCGCAAGGCGCACAGCGCGGCCTTCACGACCACCGCGCGCGCCGACCGCACCGACTTCCGCTGGACCGCGGGCGAAGAGGCGCTCGGTTCGTTCGAATCGACGCCCGGCAAGCTGCGCCACTTCTGCACCCGCTGCGGCACGCACCTGGTGGCCGAATGGGTCGCGCAGCCGCAGGTGATCCTGCGCGTGGCCTCGCTCGACGACGACCCGGGCAGCCGCCCGAGCGCGCACATCTGGACCTCGCTCGAAGTGCCGTGGCTCGACCACGGCACCGCCATCCCCTCCTTTTCAGAAGCGATACCCCCCAAGGCATGAGCACCAAGATCCAGTTTCGCCGCAAGGTCATCGTCGCCGTGCTGCTGTGCGTGGCCATCGGCGGCGCCATCGTCCGGCACTACGCAACGCCCGGCACCACCACGCGCGACATCGGCACGCTGCTGATGGTGCTGTGGGTGCCGATCATCGGCAACGTCATTGCATGGCTCATCAGCAAGCGGCCGCGCCGCGCGAAGCCCGCTGCCGTCGACGCGCCGCCGAGCTTCGACACCACGGGCGCTTTCACGGCCCATGCGCGCGTCGAACTCGTCTTCCGCAAGCCGGGGCTGCCTTCGCAGGACGTGCCGATCTCGTCGGGCGAATACCGCTGCGCGCTGGTGATCGACAAGGAAGGCTTCTCGGCACGCTGGTTCGTGCCGCCGGGCGAGGTGCTGGAGCGCGGCACGGCGGCCGAGGTCGACATCGAGTACCTCTCGCCGACCCTGGCGCAGCCGCGCTTTGCGCAGGGTGCGGCCTTTCGCGTGCTGATCGGCGATTCGTTCGTGGCCGACGGCCGCGTGCTCTGACGGCCGTCGCCACCCGCGCGACGGGCGAAGATGTCAACGGGGCAAAAAAGAGCCGATTGTTCGCGGCAAGGAAACTGACTACTGCCGCGCGCCCCCTTTGTCGCGAAGGCGACGGCTCGCACACTCCAATGCCCTTTCACCGGCATTGGCGTGCATGCACCGCCGATGCGATCCAGGACCGCATCCCATGATGAATTCACCCAGCAGCAACCCGTGCATCGACGAGGTCGGCGGCCTTGCGCCCGACACGCCCGCCGCGGCAACGGCGCATGCGCCCGCGTCGCGCTCCGCATGGCTCGCCGTGAGCTCCATCGCCGTCGGCACCTTCGCCATGGTCTCGACCGAGTTCATGCCCATCGGCCTGCTGACCGACATCGCACGCGGCCTCAACGTGTCCGACGGCACCGCGGGCCTGATGGTCACCATGCCCGGCGTGCTGGCGGCCTTCGCCGGCCCCGCGCTCATCGTGGCCTCGGGCCGGCTCGACCGGCGCACCGTGCTGATCGCGCTCACCGCCTTGCTCATCGCGTCGAACCTGCTCGCCGCGCTCGCGCCCAACTTCGCCACCATGCTGGTCGCGCGCCTGCTGCTGGGCCTGTGCGTGGGCGGCTTCTGGACCTTTGCGCCGGCCGCCGCCACGCAGCTGGTGCCGCACGCCTCGCAGGCGCGGGCCATGTCGCTGGTGCTGGCCGGCGTGTCGGCCGCCACCGTGCTCGGCGTGCCGGCCGGTTCGTTCCTCGGCACGCTGTTCGGCTGGCGCGCCTCGTTCGCCGTGACCGGTGCGCTCGCGGCCTTCGTGCTGGTGGTGCAGCTGTGGCTGCTGCCGGCCATTCCGCCGGCGCGGGCCATCGGCGCACGCGACCTGCTGACGCCGCTCACGCGCCGCATGGCCCAGGTCGGCCTGCTCACGGTGCTGTTCTTCATCGCCGGCCACTTCGCGGCGTACACCTACCTGAAGCCGCTGCTGCAGCAGGTGTTCGGCCTGGCGCCCAATGCCGTTTCCACGCTGCTGCTGGTCTACGGCGCGGTCGGCTTCGTCGGCACCTTCGTGGGCGGCAGCATGGTGGCGCGCAGCGTGCGCGGCACCACCCTGCTGGCGGCGCTGATGCTGGCGGCCGCGCTGCTGATGTCCACGCTGATCGGCACCGGCTTCGTGCCGGGCGCGGTGGTGGTGGTGATCTGGGGCGTGGCCTTCGGCCTGATCCCGGTGGCGCTCACCGGCTGGATGCTCGAGGCCGTGCCCGACGCGCCCGAAGCCGGCCAGGCCCTGCTGGTCAGCGGCTTCCAGGTGGCCATTGCCGCCGGCGCGCTGATCGGCGGCGTGACGGTCGACAGCTTCGGCATCTCCAGCGCGATGGTGCTCAGCGGCGTGCTGGTGCTGGCCGCCGCGCTGATCGTCGGCACGCTGGGCCGCGCACGCGGCAGCGTGCGGATGGCTGCGATTCCGGAATGAACGGCTGAACTGCTGGCTGGCCGCCAGCCAGCGGCGCAGGCCAGCTAGCGGCGGCCGCGCTTGCCGGCCGCCAGGATCGCGTCGAGCACCACGCGCAACGCCTTGTTGACGGGCTTGTCCCGCCGCACCACGATGGCCAGCGTGCGCTGCATGCGGGGGTTCAGCCGGTGCGTCTTCAGGCCGGGGTGGGCGCCGCGGCCCGTCATCGACATGCCCGGCACGATGCCGTAGCCCAGCCCCGCGGCCACCATCTCCTTCATCGCCTCGACGCTGCCCAGCTCCATCACGGGTTGCGGATGCACGGCCCCCGCGGCAAACCAGCGGTCGACGAGCTTGCGCGTGTTGGCGGCGGGCTCGAACAGCACCAGCGGCAAGGCACCCAGCTCGGCCGGCGTGAGCTTGGCCTTCAGCGAAGCCCCACGCGCGGACCCCACGGGCCCACTCATCGGCCCACTCACTGGCCCACTCACCGGGCCGATCGCGACGAACTCGTCTTCCAGCACCGGCATCGCCGCCAGCGAACGCCCCGCCGCCGGCAGCGTGACCAGCGCAAGGTCGAGGCTGTTCTCCTCCACCTTGCGCGCCTGGTCTTCGGTGTTGCCGGTGCTCACGACCACGCTGAGTTCCGGGAACTGTTCGCGCAGCGTGCGCAGCACGGCCGGCAGGAAGTGCAGGCACGCCGTGGCGCCCGTGCCCAGCCGCACGCGGCCGGCGACGCCGCTGGCGTGGTCGGCCAGTGCGTCGATCGCGTTCTCCACCGCGGTGTCGATGTGGGGCATGTGGCGCAGCAGCTCCATGCCCGCGGGCGTGGCCTTGGCGCGCTTGCCCACGCGCTCGATGAGCCGCACCGCGAGGCGGCGCTCCAGCTGGCGGATCTGCAGGCTCACGGCCGGCTGCGACACGCCCAGCCGGTCGGCCGCGGCCGAGAAGCTGCCGGTCTCGATGACCAGGCCGAAGGACTTGAGCTGGTCGAGGTTGAGTGTTTTTTCCAAAAGTATTCCTTATGCACCGCATAGGCAGACGAAGCTTCTCTTATCGATGGTGCATCGTCAACATCGGGGCCATGTCATCGCCACGCCTCGCTTCCACCCTCGTCGACATCGCCGACGCCGAGCCCCGCCACATGGCCGCCGTGCAGGCCATCTACAGCCACTACGTGCTGCACGACCTCTGCTCCTTCGAAGAGCAGGTGCCCAGCGTCGAAGAGATGCAGGCGCGCCGCGCCGACGTGCGCGCACGCGGCCTGCCCTACCTGGTGGCGCTGAAAGACGGCGAGGTCGCCGGCTATGCCTACGCCACCGCCTACCGCGCCCGCTCCGCCTACCGGCACACGGTGGAAGACTCGATCTACGTCGCGCAAGGCATGCACGGCCACGGCATTGGCAAGGCGCTGCTGGGCGAGGTGATCCGCCGCTGCACCGACGGCGGCTTCACGCAGATGGTGGCCGTGGTCGGCAACAGCGCCAACGCCGGCTCGCAGGGGGTGCACCAGAGCCTGGGTTTCGAGCGGGTCGGCGTGCTGCGCGACGTCGGCTTCAAGTTCGGGCAATGGGTGGACACCGTGCTGATGCAGCGCGCGCTGCGCTGAGCCGCACGATGACCGCGCAAGACACCGGGCCCATGCGCGGCTGGCTCGCGCTGCTGTGCGCGAGCCGGCTGCTGCAGACCATGATCGTCACGGCCTACTCCGGCGTGCTGCCCTTCCTGATGGCCGACTGGCAACTGACGGCCGCGCAGGCCGGCTCGATCCAGAGCGCATGGCACGTGGGCTACATGAGTTCGCTGTTCGCGGTCGGCCTGCTGGCCGATCGCTACGGGCCGCACCGCATCTTCCTGGCCGGCAGCGCCGTCAGCGCGATGGCGGCACTGGCTTTTGCCGTGTTCGCGCGCGACCACCTCTCCGCGGTGCTGCTGTACGGCCTGGCCGGCCTGTGCGCGGGCGCCTCGTACACGCCGGGCCTGCAGCTGCTGGCGCGCAACACAGAGCCGGCGGTGCGCGGGCGCGCGATGGGCCTGTTCATCGGGTCGGCGTCGATGGGCTATGCGCTCTCGCTGGCGGTGGTGGCGGTCTGCAGCCATCTGCAGCACTGGCGCCTGGGCTTGCTGATCGCGGCGGCGGGCACCGCGGCCGGCGCCTTGCTCACGGTGCAGGCGCTGCGCCGCATGCGCCCGGCCATGGCATTCGTGGCCGGCACGCCCGGCATGCCGCGCGAAGGCCCCTGGCAGTCGCTGGCCGCCACCGTGCGCGACAAGCCCGCGATGGCCGGCAACTGGGCCTACGCCTTCCACTGCTGGGAGCTCATGGCGCTGTGGGCGTGGCTGCCGGCCTACCTGGTGGCGTCGTCGGGCGCCGGCACGTCATGGCAAGGCGCGGGCATTGCGCTGGCCGCGCTGGCGCACCTCGTCAGCGTGTTCGGCAGCGTGGCGGGCGGCGCGGCCTCCGACCGGCTCGGCCGCGCGCGGGTGATGATGATCGCCACCGTGGCGAGCCTGTGCATGTCGTTCTCGTTCGGCTGGATGTGGACCTGGCCGCTGTGGCTGCTTGCCGCGGCCGCCGCCGTCTACAACCTGCTCGCCATCGCCGATTCGTCGGTCTACTCGACCGCGCTGGCCGACGTGGTGGCGCCGCACCGGCTGGGCGTGGCGTACTCGGTGCGCTCGGTGATGGGCTTCGGCGCGGGCGCGCTCAGCCCGTGGGTGTTCGGCCTGGCGCTCGACTGGGGGCAGACCCGCTTCGGCCTGGGCAGCACGCACGGCTGGGTGGCGGCGTGGAGTTCGGTCGGCCTCGGTGCGCTGCTGGGCCCGCTGATGATCGCGCGCTTCTCGCGGCTGCACCGGGCGCGCGCCCTCGCCCAGTGACTCACGGATCCTCGCCCTCTGTCCACTCGGGGCTGTAGCCACCGAGCGTCGGGTGGTACATCTCGTCGCCCGAGTGCTGCGTGAACTCGACGTTGAGCCGGTCTTCGCGCAGGCCCAGGATGTCGATGCAGTCGCGGCACAGCGCCTTCGCCACCTCGAGCCGCAGCTCGGCCGAGCGCCCGCGCCGGATGTCGCACATCAGCACCGACACCTCTGCGGGGTCGCCGTCGACCATGCGCCACACGCCGCCCTCGCCCACCTCGCGGATGGCGATGCTGATGCGGCGGATGTCCACGCTCATCAGGCGCGCGTAGGTCTCGCTGAGCTGTTTGGCAAGGCGCTTCTTGTCGGCCACCGGGTGGCGGCCGTTCACGTCGAGTTGGAGGTAGGGCATATCGGGGATAAAGAAGAGTCAGGGAATCGAAGCGTCAAGCAAGTCTTCGACTGAGCGGCTTCGCCATTTCTCAAATGGCATCGGCAAACGGAAAACTGTCCACCTCGTCGAGATCCAGCGAGGGCCAGCCGGTGAAAGGCCTTGCGCCACGGTCACTGAGGAGATCGAGATGGGCTCTGACGGCGGTACGCAATTCCGCCCCTGGCCCGATCACCATGTCGTCACCTCCCAGACCGTGGACCACACCGCCGGCGATCACCGCAAGCGCGGCGCACACGACGACCTGCACCGCGACCGTGGCGTCCGCCCGGCCCATGCTGCTGCTCAGATCGTAGAAATGGTCCATCTCCCTGGCTTCAGGCGGATACAGGCGCCACCTGTTTCTCGCCTCGATTTCTGCACGGCCAACGTGCTCGAATCCGCAGCCGACCAGCAGGCTGACACCGGGACGGACACGAGAAAAGGTGTGGAAATCGAGCTTCGCCCACAGGCAGTCGACATCCGGCCCGAGCGGATGAAAGTCGGGGTGAAGCTCAAGGCCCACATCGAGCGCTTGCATTTCTGCGGCGAAGCGTGCCCGCCAATCCGGTGGTAGCGCGTGCGTGAACGCACTGATGCCGATGCTCATCGGGTCCCCTGTGGAAGGTCTGCATGACGTGACCGACTGCGCCAATTTTGAGGCATGAGCGCCATGCAGCGCATGGTCGAGTCCACCGATGGAGCCGGGCAGCCGCGCGAACGGCCTGCGCACCTACCCCGGTCGAAACCCGATGATCCTTTCACGAGCTCAACCCGCTGCCGCGCCAAACCAGGCCCCAGGCCCCAGGCCCCAGGCCCAGGCCCAGGCCGCCCCGCACGACGGTCCACGTCCCCAGCCCGCGCCATGCGTGCAACAACGCCGACCGGGCCATGCCGAGGCAAGGTGATCCAGCAGGCGGCGGTGAAGGTGGTCCGAGCGGGCACCAGCTCGGGCCGGACCGCGATTGTTTCCATCGCGGAAACTGAGTAACGCTTCGGCGCGCCGGTGCCTCGCTCGAAGGGCCATGAAAATCCGGGGCGGGCGCAGTGTGCGCACCCAACCTTTCCATCGAACCGAACGATCCATGTCCAATTCTTCTGCCCAATCCGCCACCGACGAACCCACTGCAGCCAAACTGCTCGACACCCTGCAGTGGCGCTATGCGACCAAGAAAATGGACGCAACGCGCAAGGTCCCGAAGGAAAAGCTGGAGCGCATCCTCGAGGCCGCCCGCCTGGCGCCGACGTCCAGCGGCCTTCAGCCGTTCGAGATCTTCGTGGTCACCGACGCGGCGGTTCGCGAACGCATCAAGCCCATCGCGTGGAACCAGGGCCAAGTGGTCGATTGCTCGCACCTGCTCGTCTTCGCTGCCTGGGACGACTACACGGCCGAGCGCATCAACCACATGTTCGACCTGACCAACACCGTGCGCGGCACGACGAACGAAGGCTGGGAAAACTACCGTGCCATGCTGCTCGGCAGCTATCCGCAGCGCGGCAGCGAGGTCAACTTCGCGCATGCGGCCCGCCAGGCCTACATCGGGCTGGCCGCGGCACTGATTGCAGCGGCGCACGAAGAAGTGGACAGCACCCCCATGGAGGGCTTCGACCCCGCGGCGCTCGACGACATCCTGGAGCTGCGCCCGCGCGGCCTGCGCAGCGTCGCCATCCTGCCCGTGGGCTACCGCGTGGCGGACGAAGACTGGCTGGTCAACCTCACCAAGGTGCGCCGGCCGCGCGACCAGTTCGTGACGGAAGTCTGAGGCGACGTCGAGCGATCGGCCTGCATGGCCTGCAGGAGAGCGATGCAGGCGGCTCGGGTTCGAGCATGCCGCCGCCGTGGCGGCAGGCGCCAGGAGCGAGTTTCTCGTCGGCATGCAGCGAGGCTTCGTTGGCTGTCACCTGGGCAGCGCCTGCGCACCGCGATACCCCAGCAGCGCGTCGTACAGATCGGTGCGGCGGTCGCGGTGCAGGTCGTTGAACTGGTTCCAGATGGGCGCGCTGCGCGCGGCGCCGAGGTCCACGTCGGCGTAGAGGATGGTGTCTTCGTCGGGCCCGGCGATGCGCCCGACCGGCCAGCCGTTGGTGCCCGCAATCAGTGAGTTGCCCATGAAGCCGGCGCCGCGCTCTTGCCCGACGCGGTCGGCCGCGGCGATGAACACGTTGTTCGAGTGCGCGGCGGTGATCGTCAGGTACGCCGCCATGCAGGTGCCGCTGGCGTCGTACAGCGGCGGCGGCGTCCAGACCCAGGCGGTGGGCAGGCACACGATGTCGGCGCCCAGCTGCGCGAGGATGCGCGTCGTCTCGGGAAACCAGATGTCCCAGCACACCAGCAGGCCGATGCGGCCGATCCTGGTCTCGAACACCGGGTAGCCCAGGTCGCCGGGCGTGAACCAGAGCTTCTCGTTGTTCCACAGGTGCGTCTTGCGGTAGCGGCCGATGTAGCCCTCGGGGCCGACGAGCACGGCGGTGTCGAACAGCTGCGGGCCGTCCTGCTCGACGAGGCAGCCGACGATGTACACGTCGTGCTGCGCGGCGAACGCCACCCAGCCCTGCACGGTCTCGCCACCGGGCACCGGCTGCGCATGGGCGTAGGCCTCTTCACGGCCACTGAAGCAGTAGCCCGTGGTGGCCAGTTCAGGCAGCACGATGAGCCGGGCCTTGTTCTCGACAGCGGCCAGCAGGCGTTCGTTCACGGCCTGCGTGTTGCGCGCGAGGTTCTCGACGCCGACCTGCGGATCGAACTGAACGACGGCCACGCGCACGGGGCTGGCGCGCAGGCCGGGGGTGGCGTCGGATGAATGGGCGATGGATGGATGCATGAACTCAGGCTTTCAGGTTTTAGGTTTTAGGTTTCAAATTAAAACCAGATGGATCGTAGCCATTCAGGTTTTACTTTGCAACCAACATGGCATTGCGCCCTACACTCGCCCCCCAAAGGGGAAAACCATGGCCCAGAGAAAAAGCCTGAAGAACGACGCATGCCCGATGGCGCGCTCGCTCGAAATCGTCGGCGACCAGTGGTCGCTGCTCATCGTGCGTGACGCGTTCGACGGCATGAAGCGCTTCGGCGAGTTCCACCAGAGCCTGGGCGTGGCCAAGAACATCCTGTCGGACCGGCTCAAGTACCTGGTGCAGGAAGGCGTGCTCGACCTCGCGCCCGCCTCGGACGGCTCGCTCTACCAGGAGTATGTGCTGACGCCCAAGGGCAAGGGCCTGTTCCCGGTGGTGGTCGGGCTGCGCCAATGGGGCGAGGCGCACCTGTTCGCCAAGGGCGAGCCGCATTCGACGCTGCTGGAGCGCGACAGCGGCAAGCCGGTGCCGAAGATCGCGCTGCTCACGCGCGACGGGCAGCCGCTCGACCCGGCGAGCACCTTCGTGAAGAAGCTGCCGGTCAAGGCAGGCGCCGGCTGATCAGGTCGCCGCTGCTGCCGCCGCGGCCTTCGCCCTGGCGGCCAGCGCGCCGAACTCTTCCTTGCCGAAGGCGGTGCCGAACAGGCCCCAGCCGCCCTCCGCCGCCTCGGTGAGGATCACCCAAGTGCGCGCCGCCTGGCCCGGGTCGCCCGAGAGTTTCGCGACGATCTCGGTCGCTTCCCTGGTGATCTGCTTCTGCCCTTCGCGGTTGAGCGAGCCCGGCGGCGTGACAATCTGCACGCGCACCGTGCGGGCCTGCGCGCTGGTGGCGGTCTGCACGGCCGATGCCGGCATGCGGTGGATGTACGCGGCGGTGTTGTCGAGGTGGAACGGGCCGGGCTTGGCCACACCCTCGGCACGCAGCACGGCCAGCGTGAGCGCCTCGCCAAGCTGGCGGTCCGCGTCGGCGGGGAACATGTCTGCGGCGGCGTAGACGTCGATCATGGGCATGGGAAGGCTCCTGTTGAGGCGTTGGTCTTGAATTCTGAATGACGACCATCATCCAAATGCAGGATGATGATGAACATAATCCTCACCGTCAAGCACGCGCACCGAGGACTTTTTCACCGACATGGGCCATTCCAAAGCGAACAAGGAGCAAAGCCACGAGCGCATCGTGCAGACCGCCGCCGCGCGCTTTCGCGAGGAAGGCGTCGACGGCATCGGCGTGGCCGACCTGATGAAGGAAGCCGGCCTCACGCACGGCGGCTTCTACCGGCACTTCGGCTCGCGCGACGAGCTGGTGGCCGAGGCCGTGGAATGCGCGCTGAGCGACGGCGGCCGCGCCGTCGAGGCCGTGGCCGCGTCCAAGGCGAGCCGGCAGGTGGTGGCGGCCCGGCTGGTCGATGCGTACCTGAGCACCGCGCACCGCGACGCGCTGGCCACCAGCTGCGCCGTGACCACGCTGGCCGGCGACGTGGCGCGCAGCAACCAGCGCGCGCGCACGGCCTACACGCAGCAGGTGAACAGCTACCTCGACCTGCTGGCCAGGCTGGCGGCGGCGGAACCGTCGAAGGACAAGCGCGCGAAGGCGATCACGGCGCTGTCGTCGTTGGTCGGCGCGGTGTCGCTGTCTCGCGCGGTGAACGACGAGGCGCTGTCGCAGGAGATCCTGAAGTCGGCCGCCGACGAGTTGAAGGCGCTGCTCGGCTGAAACCTACTCGCCCAGCAGCTCCCCGATCGGCTGCAGGTCTTCCACCCGGTCGCAGATCGCCTTGATCACCATCGTGATCGGAATGCCCAGCAGCAGCCCCCAGATGCCCCAGAGCCAGCCCCAGAAGATCACGCCCACGAACACCGCCACCGGGTTCATGCGGCTGGTGCGGCTGGTGAGCCAGGGCATCAGCAGGTTGCCGATGATCGTGTGGATGGCCAGCGACACGCCGCCCACCACGATGCCCATCTGCAGGCTGTTGAACTGCAGGAAGGCCACCAGCCCCGCGGCCGCCAGCACGATCACCGAGCCGATGTACGGAATGAGGTTGGTCACGGCCGCGATGATTCCCCACACCGCCGCGTTCTCCACGCCCAGCGCCCAGAAGGCCAGGCCGGTCGCCACGCCCACCACGGCGCTCACCAGGATCTGCACCAGCAGGTAGCGCTCGATGTTGCGCGTGATGTCGTCCAGCACGTGCACCGTGACCTTCTTCTTCTGCAGGCTAGAGCCGGTGATCTTGATGAGCTTGCGGCGGAAGGTGTCGCCCGAGCACAGCGCGAAGTACGTGAGGAAGGCCACCAGCGTGAGCTGCCCCATGGCGCTCAGCAGCCCGACGGTGCCGCTCAGCAGGTAGTCGCGCACGTTGAAGTTGGGCCGTTCGATGACCACGCGGGCCACGCCGCGGCGCGAGGCCACGCGCGCGGAGTTTTCCTCGGCGGCCTTCTCCAGCTGCGCGGCGGCGGCCTGCACGCTCTCGAGCGGCGTGGCGCTGGCACCCTTGTCGCGGCGCATGGCCAGCCCGAGCTTCTGCGCGGCGACCGGCAGCGAATCGAGCAGCTGCGAGGCATTGCCCGAGAGCGAATAGCCGGTCCAGCCGATGCCGCCGAACAGGCCCACGAGGATCAGCGCCGCGCCGATCCAGCGCGGCAGGTGCCAGCGATGCAGCAGCTCGACCAGCGGCGACAGCGCATAGGTCATCAGCAGGCTCAGCATCAGCGGAATGAACACCGCCTGCCCCCACTGCAGCGCGAACACGCTGGCCAGCACGGCGAGCACGACCAGCGAGGCGCTGCGCACGTCCACCGGCATGTGCAGCAGCAGGCGCTTGCGCTCGCGTTCGCGTGCGGGCTCGGAAGGGTCCGGGGCCGGCGCTGCCGGCGGTGCTTCGGGCGCGGGCTGTGCCGTGGCCGCCTGCGGAGGCTCGGCGGCGGGGGCCTCCGGCGCGGGTGCGGAAGGCGCTGGAGAAGGCGAAGGCACAGGGGCCGGTGCGGGGGTCGATGGGGCGTCGGTCATCGTGTCTCCTTCAGCACTTCGCGCACGGCGGCGAGCTGGCGGCGCGACACGGCCACGGGTTCGGGAATGGCGTCCAGGCGCAGGGCCCAGCCCTCGGCGTCCTCGCCGTCGTCGTATTTCTCCAGCGCGCGGATCGCCGCGCGCGCCACCAGCGCATTGCGGTGCACGCGCAGGAAGCGGTTCGGGTAGCGCTCCTCGAACTCGTTGAGCGAGCCGTCCAGGATGTGGCTGCGCGTGGCGGTGCGCACGGTGAGGTACTTGTATTCCGACTTGAGGTAGAGCACCTCCGACAGCGGCACGCGCTCGGAGCGGCCGCGGTCCTGGATGAGCACGGTTTCCGGCGCGGCGGGTGGTGCCGGTGCCACTGGTGCCACCGGGGCCGCAGGCGCGGCCTGCAGCGCGCGGCGCTCCTTCAGGAAGCGCTCGGCCTTCTGCAGCGCCTGCTGCAGCCGCTCGGCGCGCACGGGCTTGGTGAGGTAGTCGACCGCGTCGAGGTCGAAGGCCGTCACCGCATGGCTCGCGTGCGCCGTGACGAACACCACCGCCGGCGCGTCGCCCCGGCTGCGCAGCGCGCGCGCCACCTCGATGCCGTCGACCCCGGGCATGTGCACGTCCAGCAGCACCAGGTCGAGCGGCATCGCGGCCAGCTGCTGCAGCGCCTCGGCGCCCTGCGAGGCCTCGGCCACCACCTCGGCGGCGGGCGAGGTGCAGTCGCGCAGCAGGGTGCGCAGGCGCGAGCGCGCGAGCGATTCGTCGTCGACGATCAATGTCTTGAGGGTCATGGTTCGGCGGAGTCTGCGGGAATGGCGATGCGCACGCGGTAGTTCTTCTGGTCCATGCCGGCGCTGAACTGCATCTGCATGTCGTGCAGCAGCCGCAGCCGGTCGCGCACGTTGGCCAGCGCAATCCCGTGGCCGCGCGGCAGCGGCTCGTCGGCCCAGCGCAGCGGCGGCAGGCTGTTGACCACCTCGATCACCACCATGCTGCCGCGCCGCTCGGTGCGGATGCGCAGCTTGGCGCCCTGCGGGCTGGGTTCCACGCCGTGCTTGATGGCGTTCTCGACCAGCGGCTGCAGCAGCAGCGGCGGCAGGCGCGCCTTGCTGGCCGCGGCGTCCAGGTCCCAGCGGATGCGCAGCCGGTCGCCGAAGCGCACCTGCTCGATGGCCAGGTAGCGCTCGGCCAGCGCGATCTCGTCGGCCAGCGTGCCCGACTCGCCCGGGTCGGCCAGCGCCTGGCGGAACAGCTCGGCCAGGTCTTCCAGCATGGTCTCGGCCTTGGCCGGCTCCTCGCGCACCAGCGCAATGGCGCTGTTGAGCGTGTTGAACAGGAAGTGCGGGCGGATGCGCGACTGCAGCTCTTCCAGCCGCGCGGTGGTCGCCGCCGGCGTCTGGCCGCGGGCGCGCAGCACCATCGCGGCCATCACCAGCCCCGCGAACAGGGCGCCGGTCAGGCCGCTGGCCAGCCAGGGTGCGCTGGCCAGCACGCCGGTCAGGCGCAGCAGGCCGCAGCCGTAGAGCGCCGCCGCGGCCCCCAGCACGGCGCCGGCCGTGTACTGCCACTGCTTGGGCAGGCGCCGCAGGGGTTTCTTGAGCCGGCAGGCCGCCACCAGCCACATCAGCGTGGCGGGCAGCGCCCCGCCCGTGACGGTGGCCGTCTGCACCAGCCAGTCGACGGGCCCGGAGACCACGAACAGCGTGGCGATGGCCACCACCGCCTCCACGAAAACAACCGTGCGCAGCACCACGCCGATCTGGCAGGCGTCGAAGATCGAGGGGTCGTCGCGCAGGGACGCGCGCGTCCTTTCCGGCCTTTCCGAAGAAGACGGGGACGTGGGGGTGGAGCTGGCCGATAAAATCGCCGGGTTGCGCATCGCAGACATCTGATCCATCGGGTGACCAACCCATTATTGCCTCCTGGACGGCTCCCATGACCCAAAACCAACTCGACAAGAAATCCGAAGCCTGGTCGGCCCTGTTCTCCGAACCTATGAGCGACCTGGTGAAGCGCTATACCTCCAGCGTCTTCTTCGACAAGCGCCTCTGGCAGGCGGACATCCAGGGCTCCCTGGCCCATGCCGGCATGCTGGCCGCGCAGGGCATCATCGGCGTGCAGGACCACGCCGCGATCGAACGCGGGATGGCGCAGATTCGCGCCGAAATCGAATCCGGCGCCTTCGAGTGGAAGCTCGACCTCGAAGACGTGCACCTGAACATCGAGGCCCGCCTGACCCAGCTGGTCGGCGACGCCGGCAAGCGCCTGCACACCGGGCGCAGCCGCAACGACCAGGTCGCCACCGACGTGCGCCTGTGGCTGCGCGGCGAAATCGACCTCATCGGCGACCTGCTGGTCGAACTGCAGAAGGCGCTGGTGGACATCGCCGAGAAGAACGTCGAGGTGATCCTGCCCGGCTTCACCCACCTGCAGGTGGCGCAGCCCGTGAGCTTCGGCCACCACATGCTGGCCTACGTGGAAATGTTCAGCCGCGACGCCGAGCGCATGGGCGAAGTGCGCCGCCGCGTGAACCGCCTGCCGCTGGGCGCCGCCGCCCTGGCCGGCACCAGCTACCCGCTGGACCGCGAGCTGGTCGCCAAGACCCTGCAGATGGACGGCGTCTGCCAGAACAGCCTGGACGCCGTGAGCGACCGCGACTTCGCGATCGAGTTCACCGCCGCGGCCAGCCTGTGCATGGTGCATATCAGCCGCATGAGCGAAGAACTCATTTTGTGGATGAGCCAGAACTTCAGCTTCATCAACATCGCCGACCGCTTCACCACCGGCTCGTCGATCATGCCGCAGAAGAAGAACCCCGACGTGCCCGAGCTGGCGCGCGGCAAGACCGGCCGCGTGGTCGGCCACCTGATGGCGCTCATCACGCTCATGAAGGGCCAGCCGCTGGCGTACAACAAGGACAACCAGGAAGACAAGGAGCCGCTGTTCGACACCGTCGACACGCTCAAGGACACCCTGCGCATCTTTGCCGAGATGATCGGCGGCATCACCGTGAAGCCCGAGGCGATGGAAGCCGCCGCCCTGCGCGGCTACGCCACCGCCACCGACCTGGCCGACTACCTGGTGAAGAAGGGCCTGCCCTTTCGCGACGCGCACGAAACCGTGGCCCACGCCGTGAAGGCCGCCACCTCGCACAAGGTCGACCTGGCCGAGCTGCCGCTGTCGGTGCTGCAGCAGTTCAACCCGAACATCGAGAAGGACGTGTACGACGTGCTGAGCCTGCGCGGCTCGCTGAACGCGCGCAACATCCTGGGCGGCACCGCGCCTGCGCAAGTGAAGGCCCAGGTCGCCCGCCACCGCGCGCGCCTCGGCTGATCGAAGCGAAGCAGCGCCGTGTTCTACGCCATCCCGCTCGAGAACCGACCGAGCTGGCGCAACCCGCCGTGGATGACGGTGCTGCTGATCCTCCTGAACATGATCGTGTTCTGGGGGCCCCAGCGCAGCGAGGAAAACGGCCGCGAGCGCGCCGCCGTCTACTACGTGGGCAGCGTGCTGCCCGAGCTGGAGCTGCCGCCCTTCGTGGACTGGCTCGAAAAGTCGGACCCCAAGCGCGGCAAGGTCGCGCGGCGCATGCTGCGGCACGAAGAGGCCTATCCGCAGCTGCTCGAGGGCCTGCAGAACAACAAGAAGTTCCTCGCGAAGCTGCAGGCCGACCAGGTCATCACGCCCGCGAACCCGCAGTACGGCGAATGGAAGCGTGACCGCCAGCAGTACGAGGCGATGCTGCCCGCGTCCTTCACCGAGCGCTGGGCGCAGGACTACGGCAAGGACGCCGAGTCCAAGCCCTGGACCTGGCTGACCGCCGCCTTCCTCCACGGCAGCACCGGCCACCTGCTGGGCAACATGCTGTTCCTGTTCCTGTTCGGCTTCTCGGTCGAACTCGCGCTGGGCCGCGGCACCTACCTGGGCTTCTACCTGCTGGGCGCCGTCGGCGCCTCGGCGCTGGCCGGCTGGGCCTATGCGGGCAAGGGCAGCTACGGGCTGGGCGCCTCGGGCGCCATCTCGGCGCTGATGGGCATGTACGCGGTGATGTACCGGCTCAAGCGCATCCGCTTCTTCTACCAGCTGTTCTTCTATTTCAACTACGTGACGGCGCCGGCCCTGCTGCTGCTGCCGGCATGGATCGTCAACGAGCTGATGCAGCACTGGCTCGGCGGCCAGGGCATCGCGTACATGGCCCACCTGGGCGGCCTGCTGACCGGTGCGGCGCTCATGGCCTGCGCCCTGCTGCTGCACCGCGTGCAGGCACCCGAAGCCACGGCGGCCGCGGCAGCCGAACCCGACCTCTTCGGCACGCACGTGGCCGCGGCCCAGAAGTACGGCGCCGCGATGAAGTTCGACAAGGCCTGCGCCGAATGGCGCGCCGCCGCCGCGCTGCGCCCCGGCGACACCGACACGCTGCGCGCCTGGTTCAACACCGCGCGGCTGCAGCCCGCGAGCGAAGACTTCCACCAGGCCGCGCGGCGCATCTTCCGCCTGCCCGCCACCGAGCCGAACACGCTCGCGCTGCAGCACGCCAGCTACAAGACCTACCTCGACCAGGCCAAGCCCGGCGCGCGGCTGAAGCCCGACGACATGGCGCGGCTGGCGCGCCGCTTCGCGCGCATCCGCCAGTTCGACGACGCCGACCGGCTGTGCGCCATCCTACTGAAGACCGCGCCCGACCACCCGGAGCTGGCCGACACGCTCTCGGTGTGCGCCAACGGGCTGCTGCACGCGGGCGAGCGCGACAAGGCCATCGGCCTGCTGCCGCACCTGCTGCGGCTCGCGCCCAACGACATGGTCACGCGCGCCCTGCAGCGCGCCTGAAAAACCCCAGGCCTTCAAAGGCCGCAAGGCCTCGCGCGCAAGCGCTGTCACACGGCCGCGTCACCCTGTGGCACTGCAATTGCAGGGGCCTCTCTGTAAAGCTCGCCCCCGCCCTCCCGTCGCATTGAACTCGGGAGCGCCTGTTCGCTCCATTTGGGGCCTTCGTCATTTCTCCAGCGCCATGCCCGTCCACCCAAGCCCCCGTTTCTCGTTGCTCGCGACCGTCGTCGCGGCTTGCGCCCTTGTCACGCTCGCCACGCTCGCCGGCTGCTCGCGCACCAGCGCAGAGTCGTCCGGTGCGTCCAAGGCCGCCGCCGCACCAGAAAAGGAAGTCGGCACCGTCACGCTGAAGCACGAGACGCTGGCGCTGAGCACCGAGCTGCCCGGGCGCACCGCCGCCCCCGTCATCGCCGAGATCCGTCCGCAGGTCGGCGGCATCCTGAAGGAGCGGCTCTTCACCGAAGGCTCGCAGGTCAAGGCCGGCCAGGTGCTCTACCAGCTCGACCCGGCGCCGCTGCAGGCGGCCCACGCCAGCGCGCAGGCCAGCGTGCGCAAGGCCGAGTCGGCCCTGGCCACCTCGCGCACCGTGGCGCGCCGCAACGCCGAGCTGGTGAAGATCGACGCCATCAGCCGCCAGGTGTTCGACGAGTCGCAGGCCGCCGAGCAGCAGGCCGAGGCCGACCTCGGCGTGGCACACGCGGCCGAGCAGACCGCGCGCATCCAGCTGGGCTACACGCGCATCACCTCACCGATCACCGGCTGGGCCGAGCTCTCGGCGGTGACGCCCGGCGCGCTCGTCACGGCCAACCAGGCCGCGGTGCTCACCACCGTGCAGCAGCTCGACCCCATTCACGTGCACGTCACGCAGTCGAGCAGCGAGCTGCTGCGCCTGAAGCGCGAACTCGCCAGTGGCCGGCTGCAGCGCGCGAGCGACGCCGAGGCCCGCATCCAGCTGGTGCTGGAAGACGGCAGCAAGTACCCGCATGCCGGTCGCCTCACCTTCAGCGGCGTCACGGTCGACGCCGGCACGGGCAGCGTCACGTTGCGCGCCGTGGTGCCCAACCCCGACAAGCTGCTGATGCCCGGCATGTACGTGCGCGCCGTGCTGCAGGAAGGCGTGAACGCCACCGCGCTGCTGGTGCCGCAGCAGGCCGTGACGCGCGCGCCCGACGGCAGCGCCTCTGCGCTGGTGGTCGACGCCGAGAACAAGGTCGCCAGGCGCCCCATTCGCGTCGGCCGCGCGGTGGGTACGCGCTGGGAGGTGCTCGACGGCGTGGCCGCGGGCGACCGCGTGATGACCGAGGGCTCGCAGCGCGTGAAGGTCGGCGACAAGGTGAAGGTGGTCGACCTCGGCGCCAAGCCGGTCAACGCCGCGCCAGGCCCCGTGGCCAGCGCCGAGCGCGACCCCACCGACGCCGCCTCCGACCCCGTGGCGCGCTGAGGTCCGGCCATGGCGCAGTTCTTCATCGACCGACCCATCTTCGCGTGGGTGCTCTCCATCGTCGTCATGCTCGCGGGCCTGATGGCCATCCGCACGCTGCCGCTGGAGCAGTACCCCGACATCGCGCCGCCGCGCGTGTCCATCAACGCCACCTACACCGGTGCCTCCGCCAAGACGGTGGAAGACTCGGTCACCCAGGTCATCGAGCAGCAGCTCAAGGGGCTGGACAACCTGCTGTACATGCAGTCGACCAGCAACTCGTCGGGCGTGGCGCGGCTGTCGCTCACCTTCAACGCGGGCACCAGCATCGACGTGGCGCAGATGCAGGTGCAGAACAAGCTGCAGCAGGCCATGTCGCGCCTGCCGCAGCAGGTGCAAAGCCGCGGCGTCACCGTGACGAAGGGCGGCAACGACTTTTTGATGATCGTGTCGATGTACTCCGGCGACGGCAGCGCCTCGGCGGTGGACGTGGGCGACTACATCTCCAGCAACCTGGTGGACGTGATCAGCCGCATCGACGGCGTGGGCGAGGTGCAGACGCTGGGCACCGGCTACGCCATGCGCCTGTGGCTCGACCCCGACAAGCTGCGCAAGTACGCGCTGATGCCCTCCGACGTGAACGCCGCCATCACCGCGCAGAACGCGCAGGTCTCGGCCGGCCAGCTGGGCGCGCTGCCGGCCAACGCGCAGCAGCAGCTCACCGCCACCATCACCGCGCGCAGCAAGCTGACGACCGCGGAGCAGTTCGAGAACGTGGTGCTGCGCGTGACGCCCGACGGCGCCGTGGTGCGCTTGCGAGACGTGGCGCGCGTGGAACTCGGCGCCGAGAACCTCACGGTGCGCTCGCAACTGAGCGGGCGTCCCGGCGCCGGCCTGGGCGTGGTGCTGGCCGACGGCGCCAACGCGGTGCAGGTGGCCGAGGCGGTGAAGGCCAAAGTGGCCGAGCTGCAGCCGCTCTTTCCCAACCAGCTGCAGACCTTCGTGAGCTACGACACCACGCCGTTCGTGAGCGCGTCCATCGACGAGGTGGTCAAGGCGCTGCTGGAGGCCATGCTGCTGGTGGTGCTGGTGATGTACGTGTTCCTGCAGAACATGCGCGCCACGCTCATTCCGGCCATTGCGGTGCCGGTGGTGCTGCTGGGCACCTTCGGCGTGCTGTCGCTGGCCGGCTATTCGATCAACACGCTCACCATGTTCGGCATGGTGCTGGCCATCGGCCTGCTGGTGGACGACGCCATCGTGGTGGTGGAGAACGTCGAGCGCGTGATGCACGAAGAGGGCCTCTCGCCCAAGGAGGCCACGCGCAAGTCGATGGCCGAGATCACGCCCGCGCTCGTCGGCATTGCGCTGGTGCTGTCGGCGGTGTTCATTCCCATGGCCTTCTTCGGCGGCTCGACCGGCGTGATCTACCGGCAGTTCTCGATCACCATCGTCTCGGCCATGGCGCTGTCGGTGTTCGTGGCGCTCACGCTCACGCCGGCGCTGTGCGCCACGCTGTTGAAGCCGGTGCACAAGGGCGAACGCGCGGTGCCGCGCCGCGGCCTGCTGGGGCGGGTCGACCGCTTCTTCGCGGCCTTCAACCGCGGCTTCGACAAAAGCGCCGACCGCTACGAAGGCATCGTGGGCGGCATCGTGCGGCGCGGCAAGCGCAGCATCGTGGTGTACCTGTTGATCGCGGGCGTGATGGCGCTGCTGTTCATGCGCCTGCCCACCTCCTTCCTGCCCGACGAAGACCAGGCCTTCCTGCAGGTGCAGGTGACCTTGCCGCCGGGTGCGTCGAACGCGCGGCTGCAGCCGGTGGTCGAGCAGGTGCAGCAGTACTTCGGCAAGCAGCCCGAGGTGCTGAGCGTGAACGTGATCACCGGGCAGAACGGCGACCAGAGCTCGGCGCGCGCCTTCGTCAAGCTCAAGGACTGGGCCGAGCGCACGGGCACCGGCCAGTCGGCCGCCGAGCTTTCGCGGCGCGCCAACAAGGACCTGTCGTCGATCCGAGACGCGCGCGTGTTCGTGCTGCTGCCGCCGGCGGTGCGCGGGCTGGGCGCCAACGCGGGCTTCAACTTCCACCTGAAGGACATCAACGGGCTGGGCCACGACGCGCTGGTGAAGGCGCGCGACCAGGCCATCGACCTGCTGGGCCAGCGGCCCGAAGTGCGCAACGTGCGCAGCAACAACCTGGACGACACGCCCGAGTTCGCGGTGGACATCGACGACGCGCGCGCCGGCGCGCTGAGCCTGGCCACGTCGGACATCGACAGCACGCTGTCCAGCGCCATGGGCGGCACCTACATCAACGACTTTCTCGACAAGGGCCGCGTGAAGCGCGTGTACATGCAGGGCGACACCGACTTCCGCATGCTGCCCGCCGACATCGACCGCTGGAGCGTGCGCAACAGCCTGGGCCAGATGGTGCCGTTCCCGGCGTTCTCGGGTTCGCGCTGGAGCTACGGCTCGCCGCAGCTGCAGCGCTACAACGGCAGCCCCAGCTATGAGTTCGTGGGCGACGCGGCGCCGGGCGTGAGCTCGGGCGACGCCATGGCCGCCGTGGACGAGGTGATGAAGCAGATGCCGCCCGGCATCGGCTACGAATGGACCGGCGCCTCCTACCAGGAGCGGCTGTCGGGCGCGCAGGCGCCGATGCTCTATGCCATCTCGATCCTGTTCGTGTTCCTGTGCCTGGCCGCGCTGTACGAGAGCTGGTCGGTGCCGTTCTCGGTGATCCTGGTGGTGCCGCTGGGCATCGTGGGGGCGCTGCTGTTCACCAGCTTCCGGGGCTTGAGCAACGACGTGTACTTCCAGGTCGGCCTGCTGACCACGGTGGGGCTGTCGTCGAAGAACGCGATCCTGATCGTGGAGTTCGCCAAGCAGCTGCAGGAGCAGGGCAAGGGCGTGATCGAGGCCACGCTGCAGGCGGTGCGCCTGCGGCTGCGCCCGATTCTCATGACCTCGCTGGCCTTCGGCTTCGGCGTGCTGCCGCTGGCCATCGGCACCGGCGCGGGCGCGGGTGGCCGCCAGTCGATCGGCACCGCGGTGCTGGGCGGCATGGTGGTGGGCACGGCCCTGGGCATCTTCTTCGTGCCGCTGTTCTTCGCGCTGATCCGCGGCTGGCTGGCGGGCCGGCGCAAGGCAAAGCCCGAGCAGAACGTCATTGCGGGCACGACCGCGGAACAAGGAGGCCATTGATGAAGCACGCATTCCCGCTCCGCGCGGTGGCCCTCGCGGCGGTCGCATCCGCCGTGCTCGCCGGCTGCATCAACCTCGCGCCCGACTACGCCGCGCCCGCCTCGCCGGTGCCCCAAGCCCTGCCCTCCTCCGGCGTCGAAGCGGCAACGCCGCTCGATGTGGGCTGGCGCAGCTTCTTCGTCGAGCCCCGGCTGCAGGGCACGATCGAACTCGCACTGGCCAACAACCGCGACCTGCGCATGGCCGCGCTCAACATCGAGCGTGCGCGCGCCCAGTACGGCATTGCGCGCGCCGGCCTGTTCCCCACGGTGGAAGCCGGCGCGGGCGGCAGCCGCTCGCGCACGCCGGGCAGCCTGTCGAACAGCGGCGAGCCGCGCATCTCGTCGCAGTACAGCGCCAACCTGGGCCTCACGAGCTACGAGATCGACCTGTTCGGCCGTGTGCGCAACCTGGGCGAGGCGGCACTGCAGAGCTACTTCCAGACCGAGGCCACGCAGCGCGGCACGCAGATCAGCCTGGTCGCGTCGGTCGCCACCGCGTGGCTGCAGTTGGCCGCCGACGAGCAGCGCCTGCAGCTCGCGCGCCACACGCTGGAGAGCCAGCGCAAGTCCTTCGACCTGGTCGAGCGCAGCCACCGGCTCGGCGCGCAGTCGGGCCTGGCGCTCGCGCAGGCGCAGAGCACGGTCGATGCCGCGCGCGCCGACGTGGCGGCGTTCGACAGCCAGGTGGAGCAGGACCGCAACGCGCTGGCGCTGCTGGTCGGTGCCACGCCGCCGGCGGAGCTGCTGCCCGTGATTGGCACGGACACGACCGCGGCCACGACAGCCACTGCAGCCACGCAATTGCTGGTGCCGCCGGCCGGCCTGCCGTCGAGCGTGCTGCAGCAGCGCCCCGACGTGCTGGCCGCCGAACACGCCCTGCGCGCGAGCAACGCCGACATCGGCGCGGCGCGCGCCGCGTTCTTTCCGCGCATTGCACTCACCGCGTCGGCGGGCACGGCGAGCAGCACGCTGTCAGGGCTGTTCGCGGGCGGCAGCAAGGCATGGAGCTTCGCGCCGTCGGTCAGCGTGCCGATCTTCGACGGCGGCGCCAACCGCGCGAACCTGCGCGTGGCGCAGGCGCAGCAGCAGATCCAGATCGCCACCTACGAGAAGACGGTGCAGACGGCCTTTCGCGAAGTGGCCGATGCGCTGGCCGAGCGGCGCACGCTGGCCGAACGGCTGGACGCGCAGCGCTCGCTGCTGGGCGCCACCTCACGCAGCTTCGCGTTGTCGCAGTCGCTGTTTCGCAGCGGCGCGAGCAACTACCTCGACGTGCTCGATGCGCAGCGCGCCCACTACGCGGCGCAGCAGACGCTGATCGGCCTGCAGCTCACCGAGCAGACCAACCGGCTGTCGATCTACAAGGCGCTGGGCGGGGGCTGGAAGGAAGGCTGAGCCGCGGAAGCAGAAGCCGAAGAACTCAGGCGGCCGGGGCCGGCCGCAGCAGCCAGCGCACTTCCTGCGTCTGCTCGCTGTCCGGGTAGCGCGCCTCCATCGTGGCCAGGATGGGCTGCGCCATGTCGGCGCGGCCCAGGCCCTGCACCAGCGCGCGGGCGGCCAGCTCATAGGCCTGCGGAATCGTCTCGTGGCCGCGAAAGCGCTTGTCGAAACCCGAGATCAGCGCCAGCGTGGCGTGCGCGTCGCCGCCGCGCCATTCGGCGCGCGCCATGGTAATGACCATCTGCGCGTCGTCCAGCGAGAAGGCCTTGTCCTTTTCCTTGCAGGTCTTGAAGACCTTGAGCGCCTCGGAAGACAGGTCGCGGCGCATCAGCAGCGGGATGAAGCGCTTGCCGTGGTCGAGCATGGTGGCGCTCTTGTCGGGCATCAGCGCCAGCACGCGGTGGTAGCGGCGCTGCGCGGCCAGGTCGTCGGACGCGGCCGTGCGCTGTGCCTCGTAGGCGGTGCCCAGCGCGGCGGCCAGGTCGCCTTCGGTGACGAGCTGCGCCACTTCGGCGTCGGTGCGCTGCGCGGCGATCTGCTCGGGCGTGCGGCGCTCCACCGGGCCGCCGCCGTCGAGCTCGCTGCCCGCCACGGCGTCGAAGCCGAAGGCGTCGTGGTGCTGGAACATCACGTACCCCAGCAGGCTGGCCATGACCCAGCCGAAGTAGATGAAGGCGAAGTTGGCGATCGGCAGCACGATGCGCCCGTCGAACATCGGCAGCACCAGCGACAGCGCCACCTGCGCGCCCGTGCTCAGCAGGAACAGGAAGAAGCACAGCAGCGCGTAAGGCCAGCCGATGGTGCGCATCGTGTCCATCACGTAGCCCGGGTTCATCGCCTGGAAGAAGCTGCCTGACTGCACCAGCACGATCACCGCCGCGGGGAAGGTGAACGACATCACGAACAGGCCCACCGTGCCCAGGATGGGCGCGTAGTACGCGAGCCAGCCAATCAGCAGCGCCTGCACCAGCGAGATGGCGAACAGCTTCCACGGCAGGTAGGTCCACTCGTCGCTGGCCTCGCGGCCGAAGTCGGACGAGTCGCGGATGCCGCGCGCGCCCAGCGCGATGATCTTGAAGCCGTAGCGGCTGGCCGCCAGCATGATGCCGATCTCGATGACGATGAGCGCCACGGCGTCGGGCAGGAAGAACACGCCCTCGAACAGCAGGCTGCAGAACGACAGCACCAGCCCGTAGGCCAGCGGCCGCATCTGCAGCGGAAAGGCGAAGAAGCTGTTCAGGCGGTGCCAGAACGGCGGTGGCGGCGGCAGCGAATCCCGGATGGCGAGCATGGCGACGCCTCCTTTTTTTCTGTGGTGATGGGGGGTGCCGGCGGGCGGCTACTTGCGGAAGAAATCGCTCTGGCTCATGACCCCGCGCCCGCCCAGGCGCACCACGGTGCTGTCCTCGGCGTGCACCAGGCGCATCTGGCCGAGCTCGCGTTCCAGGCGCTGGTTGAAGCTGGTCTTCAGCTGCAGCGCGGAGTCGCCCATCTTCAGCACGCTGGTGCCCTTGACGACGGCGCTCTTGCGGTCGGAGGCCACCTCGACGGTGTCGATGTGGTAGTCGTATTCGATCGCCAGGATGGCGCCGACCTGGTCGTTGACGCGGCGCAGCGTCTCCATGGTCTTGCGGGTGGCGGCGCAGGCTTCGTCGCGGTCGAGCGACACCTCTTCGGTGCGGCCCATCATGGTGGTCTTCGCCTCGACGACGGCCTTGCGGCTGAGCTGCTTGCACAGCTTGTCGGCGTCGTTGGCCGACACGGCGCGCGCCTCCTGCTGGTAGTAGTCGCGCACCATCGACTCGTCGAGCTTGCGGCCGCCGATAAAGAAATACCACGCGCCCATGCAGAGCACGATCACGATCGCAATTTGCTTCATTACTTCCCCACCTGCGCTGGCGCGCCCCCTCGTTTTGCGGCGCAGTATACGTTGACAATTGTTTTCAATTTCGGCTTGACGGCTCCTTTTTCCGGGGTCCGTGGCTTGAATCCGACCGGCCGCCGGGCCCGTATATCAGGCATGCGCACCGATGCCCCACAATCCGCGGATGACAGCACCCAGCCCCGACGCCGAACTGATGGCGCTGATCGATCGGATCGGCCATCGCGACGAAGCCGCCCTGCGCCAGCTCTACGACCGCACCTCGCCCAAGCTCATGGGCCTGGCGATGCGCGTCGTTCGGCAACGCGAGTGGGCCGAGGACGTACTCCAGGAAGCCTTTCTGACCGTCTGGCGGGTGGCCGGCGACTACCGCGCATCGCTCAGTCCGCCGCTGGCCTGGCTCGGGCTGATCGTGCGCAGCCGGGCACTCGACCTGCTGCGCCGCCGCACCGCCGACCGCGCCCAGCTCACGCAGGAATTCGACGAGCTCATGGCCGACCAGTTCGAATCGGACGCGCCCAACCCGGCGGACACGGCCGATGCCAGCGAGCAGGCCTGGGCGCTGCACCAATGCCTGAGCCAGCTCGAGGGCCGGCAGCGCGAGGTGGTCAGCCTGGCCTACCTGCGCGAGATGAGCCACGGCGAGCTGTCCGAGCAGCTCAAGCTGCCGCTGGGCACGGTCAAGACCTGGATCCGGCGCGGGCTGGAGAAACTGCGCGTCTGCATGGGACGCTTTGCATGAATGCGATGACGACGACGACGAAGGCGGCCCTCTCATGAACCTCATCGCCAACCCCGAACTGCTCGAGCTGATGGCCGCGAGCCATGCGCTCGGCACCCTGCGCGGCGGCGCCCGCCGCCGCTTCGAGACCCTGGCCCGCGAACAGGCGCCGATCCGCGCCGCCGCGCTCATCTGGCAGGCCCGCCTTGCCAGCATGACCGAGCTGCAGCCCTCCGTGGTGCCCGACCCGGCCGTGTGGACCCGCATCCGCAACATGATCGACGCCGAGCAGGCCAAGGCCGCCATCGAGCGCCAGCGCGACGCGGCCAACGCCCGCGACGCCGCCCGGCCCCAGCCCGGCGGCTGGCTGCGCAGCCTCGCGCTGTGGCGCGGCGCCACGGCGGCCGGCGCGCTGGCCACCGTGCTGGCCGTGGTGGTCGGACTCAACCTGCGCGACCAGCTGGTGAACGCCCCGGCGGTGCAGTACGTCGCCGTGCTGTCCGACGACCAGGCCGCCGCTTCGATGCTGGTCACCTTCGACCCCAAGAAGAAGCAGCTGGTGCTGCAGCGCGTGAGCAGCTACAGCGAAGGCACCGACAAGTCGCTGCAGCTGTGGGCCCTGCCGCCGGGCGGTGCGCCGCGCTCGCTGGGCGTGCTCGACAACGCGCCCGCGCTGCGCCTGGCGGCGTCGGAATCCGACGTGCATGCCGTGCCGACCCTGGCCATCACCCTCGAAGCCAAGGGCGGCGTGCCGGCGGGCAGCGGTCCGAAGGGCCCGATCGTGTTCAAGGGCGCGCTCATCGAGAAGACCATCTAGGCCCGGCAGGCTTGCAACCCGTCACCGGCCTTCCCGTGGGCCCGTGGTAGAAACCCGCTTTGCCTTTCGTCATGCTGGTCCTTCGGTTGTTTCGGCCCTTCCCTCTTCCCATGCTTTCGATGAAAACCGCGCTCACCGCGGTCGCCACGGTCGCGCTGCTCACGGCGGCGCTCGCCGCGCACGCGCAGTCCACCTCCTCCTTTTTCCCCCAGGAATCCGAGACGGCCGCGGCCGAGGCCTCGGCCGCGCGCGACTACCTCGCCGCCAAGGAGCGCTGGCACAACGAACTGGCCGCCTTCGCGCGCGCCGACCAGGAGCGCTTTCCCGGCCCGGGCGGCGTGGTGTTCGTCGGCAGTTCCACCGTGCGCATGTGGACGCGGCTGGCGCAGGACTTCCCGCGCGTGCCCGGCGGCGTGGTCAACCGCGGCTTCGGCGGCTCCACGCTGAACGACTGCAGCCTGTTCGCGCGCGACCTCGTGGTGCGCTACAAGCCGCGCCAGGTGGTGGTGTACGCGGGCGACAACGACCTGGCCGAAGGCCGCACGCCGCTGCAGGTGCTCGACAGCTTCGCGCGCTTCGCCAACGCGGTGCGCGCCGAGCTGCCCGACACCCGCATCAGCTTCGTCTCGGTCAAGCCCAGCCCCTCGCGCGAGCAGCTGATGCCGCAGATCCGCGAGACCAACCACGTGATTTCGGCCTACCTCAACCTGCTGCCGAACAGCGAGTTCATCGACATCTACACGCCGATGCTCGGCGCCGACGGCCGCCCGCGCCCGGAGCTGTTCCGCGGCGACAAGCTGCACATGACCGACGAGGGTTACCGGCTGTGGCACGCGGTGATCGCGCCGCACCTGCCGAGCATCGCGCCGGCGCCGACCGCCTCCCTGCCCTGATCGGGCCTCGCGGGCTCGAGCCCTCGACGGTTTTCAGGCCCGTGCCGGCTGCGTCGGCACATCGTCCGCGGGCGGCGGCACGTCCGCCCCGCGCGTGAAGCGCGCGACAAAGTACATCCCCGCGAACACCACCACCAGCAGCAGGCCGTCGCCCCACCAGGGCCGCGCGGTCTGGCTGTCGCCGTAGAAGGCCAGCACCAGCAGCACCGCCACCAGGTGCGCGCAGAACACCGGCAGCGAGGCCGAGCCCATCGCCTCCAGCCAGCGCAGCCGCGGAACGAGCCGCATCAGCCAAGGCCCGAAGCGCACCGCCAGGATGCCCAGCGCCACCAGGTTCACCAGCCGCAACGGCCCGAGCTGCCACTTGTCGAACAGCAGGTTCAGCTCGATGTCGCCGCCGAACGGCGCCTGCCCGTTGATGCCGTGGTGGCGCCAGTACAGCCCGTACAGCGCAACGCCCGCGGCCAGCACCAGCAGCCACGCCGGAAAACGCAGCGGCTTCATGCCGGGCGTGTTGCGCGTGGCGCCGATGCACAGCCCCGAGAACCACAGGAACTGCCAGGCGTAGGTGTTGAACGCGCCCATCTCGTGGAACGGCACCGGCACGCCCAGGTGCTGCACGGCCAGCCCGTAGACCCATTCGCTGAGCCCGAACTGCGCCGCCGCCCACACGGTGGCGCTCACCACCATCACCCAGTTCCAGCCGTGGCGCATGGCGAAGGCCAGCACCCAGGGGCTCAGAAGCATGAAAAAGATGTACATCGGCAGGATGTCGAGCAGCGCCGGCTCGTAGATGAGCAGCAGCCCGAACAGGAAGCCGTCGCGCGGCTCCGCCAGGTAGTACGACACCAGGTTCTTCACGGCCGGCTGGTCGATGTGCAGGCCCACCGCGGCGATCACCGTGAACAGGAACAGCAGGATCGCCGCCTGGCACAGGTAGACCTTCAGCACGCGCCGCCAGAAGGCCTGGCGCATCGAGTCGACCCCGCGCACATAGCCGATGCGGCTGTACACCAGCCCGGCCACGAAGGCCGACAGCAGCACGAAGCCCTCGGCGGCCGACACGAAACCGAAAGGCTGGCCCAGCGGATCCGTGAGCCGGGTCGGCAGATGGGTGACGGTCATCAGCACGAGCATCAGCCCGCGCAAGGCGTCTATTTCCCAGTAGCGTTTCATCGGTCGGCGGCAAGGTCTTGGTGGCGGTCTGCGCGGCGCACGCAAGACAGCCTTCGATTGTAAGAAGTCCGGCGGACATGACGCTTGGCACTGACGAACCGTCGTGCAAATCGGCTACGCTGCGCGCTGCCTTAGGTGGAGATACAAAAAAGTGAACCGTTTCCTTCCAACATTGCTCCTGGCCGGCGGCGCCCTCATGGCCGGCCCGGGCTTTGCCCTCCAGATCACCAGCCTGACCCCGAAAGGCGAGGTTGCGCGCGTGCGCCAGATCGTCGCCAAGTTCGACCAGGCCGCCGTCAATTTCGGCGACCCGAAAGCCCCCGCCCCCCTCACCGTGAGCTGCAACGACGCGCAGGCCGGCAAGGGCACCGGCCGCTGGACCGACGCCAAGGCCTGGGTCTACGACTTCGAGAACGACCTGCCGCCCGGCGTGCGCTGCACGGTCACCCGCGTTCCCACCTTCAAGCCCAGCGCCGGCGGCGAGCTGACCGGGCCCGAGCGCTACCAGTTCAACAGCGGCGGCCCGTTCGTGCGCAACTACATGCCGGGCAGCTACAGCCGCATCGACGAGCAGCAGATGTTCATGCTCGAGCTGAACGGCGCGGCCACGCTGGACAGCGTGCGCCAGAACGTCTGGTGCACGGCCGATGGCGTGGGCGAGCGCATTCCGGCCAAGCTGCTCGACGGCGAGCAGCGCGCCGGCCTGCTGAAGGCCTTCGGCCGCGACAAGGCGGCCGAGAAAGACCCGCTGCGCTTCATCACCATGCAGTGCAACCGCACGCTGACGCCGGGCGCCAAGGTGCAGGTGGTCTACGGCAAGGGCGTGGCCACGCCGTCGGGCGTGGCCAACAACGTGGAGCGCCGCATCGAATTCCAGGTGCGCGAACCCTTCGCGGTGTCGTTCACCTGCGAGCGCGAGAACGCGCAGGCCGCCTGCCTGCCGCTGCGCCCGATGCAGCTCGAGTTCAACGCGCCGGTCACGCGCAAGCTCGCTTCGCAGATCGTGCTCAAGGGCAAGGACGAGACCACCAAGGCCCAGATCGCCAACGACAGCGGCGCGCAGAGCGACGACGACGTGGTCAGCAGCGTGTACTTCGGTCCGCCGCTGGCCGAGAGCGCGCAGTTCAGCATCGAGCTGCCCTCCAAGTTCGAGGACGCCTCGGGCCGCCCGCTGGCCTCGCCCGGCAGCTTCCCGCTGAAGGTGGCGACCGGCATGATGCCGCCGCTGGCCAAGTTCGCCGCCTCGCCCTTCGGCGTGGTCGAGCGCCTGGCCGAGCCCGACACCCCGGCCATGATGCCGGTTACCGTGCGCCGCGTGGAGCCGCAGCTGATGGTGCAGGCCCTCACGCCCGGCAAGGTGAGCGACATGAACCCGAAGACCGACGCGGAAATCATCGCGTGGTTCCGCAAGGTGCGCCGCTACGACAGCTTCAGCATCTCGCGCGAACAGGCGCGCAAGGACGTCAAGAGCCCGCTGCCCCCGGTCATCGACAAGGACGACCGCACCTCGCTGCAAACGCGCATGCTGTCGCTGCTGGGCGGCCAGACCGGCGTGAAGACGCTGGACATGCCCAAGTCGGACGCGGGCGATCCGCGCCCGTTCGAAGTCATCGGCATCCCGCTCACGCCGGGCTTCCACGTGCTGGAAATCGCCTCGCAGAAGCTCGGTGAAGCGCTGCTCGACGAACGCTACAACGCCGGGCGCACGATGTACGTGCGCACCACCGCGCTGGCCACCAACCTGGCCGTGCACTTCAAGCTGGGCCGCGAGAACTCGATGGCCTGGGTCACCACGCTGGACAAGGGCAAGGTCGTGGCCGGCGCCGAAGTGCGCGTGTCCGGCTGCGACGGCAAGGCCGTGGCCACCGGCACCACCGACGCCAACGGCATCGTCATGCTCAACGGCATCGCGCCGCAGGCGCCGTCGTGCAACGGCCCGAACGAATACGACACGGCCGCCTGGTTCGTCAGCGCCCGCGCCAAGGACGAGAAGGGCGTCGAAGATCTCGCCTTCACCTGGAGCGACTGGCAGCGCGGCATCGAGCCCTGGCGCTTCAACGTGCCGACCAACATGCAGGCCGAGCCCGACCGCATCGCCCACACCATCTTCGACCGCACGCTGCTGCGCGCCGGCGAAACGGTGTCGATGAAGAGTCTGATCCGCACGCAGACCAGCAAGGGATTCGGCCTGCCCGAGAACCGCCCCGACACGCTGGTCATCACCCACGTGGGCAGCGGCCAGCGCTTCACCCAGCCGCTGAACTGGCGCAAGACCGCCACCGGCGGCCTGAGCGCTGAGAACACCTTCCCCATTCCGCCCGCCGCCAAGCTCGGCGTGTACCAGGTGGTGCTGCGCACCGGCGGCGGCAAGGACGCCAACGCAGACAACGACAACGAAGGTGACGGCGACGAGGGCTACGCCCGCAGCTTCAGCACCGGCGTGTTCCGCGTCGAGGAATTCCGCCTGCCCGTGCTCGAAGGCCGCATCTCGCCCACCGAGAAAAAGCCGCTGGTGGCCGCCACCAGCGTGCCGGCCGACGTGCAGATCAACTACGTGGCCGGCGGCGGCGCCGCCAACCTGCCGGTGCGCGTGTCGGCCATGGTGCGCGGCAAGAGCCTGAGCTTCTCCGACTACGACGCCTTCAGCTTCAACCCGCCGCGCGCCACGCAGGGCGACGGCACCGAGGCGGCCACCGCCGCCGGGGACACCGGCGCCGGCGAAGAAGACCTCAACAGCGTGAACGACACCCGCGTGATCGCCGACAAGCTGCCCGTCACGCTGAACAAGGACGGCGCCGGCAAGGTCACCATCGACAAGGTGCCCAAGGTCAAGTCCGCGCGCGAGCTGCTGCTCGAAGCCACCTACGCCGACCCGAACGGCGAGGTGCAGACCATCCGCAGCACGCAGACGCTGTGGCCGGCCTCCGTCATTGCCGGCATCAAGACCGAAGGCTGGGTCTCCACCAGCCAGAAGCTGAAGTTCCAGGCGCTCGCGCTCGACCTCACGGGCAAGCCCCAGGCCAACGTGACGCTCAACGTGCGCGCCGTGGCGCGCATCACCACCACCAGCCGCAAGCGCATGGTGGGCGGCTTCTACACCTACGACAACAAGACCGAGACCAAGGACATCGGCACCGTGTGCAGCGGCAAGAGCGACGCGCGCGGCCTGCTGCTGTGCGAGTCGGAGCTGAAGGAAGCCGGCGAAGTCGAACTGATCGCCAGCGCCACCGACAGCGACGGGCGCGACGCCAAGGCCGTGAGCTCGGTCTACGTGACCAAGCAGGGCGAACTCTGGTTCGGCGGCGAGGACAACGACCGCATCGACGTGCTGCCCGAGAAGAAGAGCTACCAGCCCGGCGAGGTCGCCAAGTTCCAGGTGCGCAGCCCGTTCCGCTTCGCCACCGCGCTGGTGGCCGTCGAACGCGAAGGCATCATCGAGACGCACGTGGTGCAGCTCGACGGCAAGGACCCGACCGTCACCCTGCAGGTCAAGCCCGAATGGGGGCCCAACGCCTACGTGAGCGTGCTCGCCCTGCGCGGGCGCCTGCGCGAAGTGCCGTGGTACAGCTTCTTCACCTGGGGCTTCAAGTCGCCGCGCGAGTGGTGGACGGCCTTCTGGTACGAAGGCAAGGAATACGTGGCGCCCACCGCCATGGTCGACCTGAGCAAGCCCGCCTACCGCCTGGGCATGGCCGAGATCCGCGTGGGCACGCAGGCCCACCAGCTCGACGTGAAGGTGACCAGCGACAAGCCCAGCTACCCCATTCGCAGCAAGGCGCAGATCACCATCAGCGCCAAGCTGCCCGACGGCAAGCCCGCCGCCGGTGCCGAAGTGGCGCTGGCCGCGGTCGACCAGGCGTTGCTGGAGCTGATGCCCAACGACAGCTGGAACCTGCTGAACGCCATGCTGCAACGCCGCAGCTGGGGCGTGAGCACCTCCACCGCGCAGATGGAAATCGTCGGCCGGCGCCACTACGGCCGCAAGGCCGTTCCCGCGGGCGGCGGCGGCGGCAAGGGCCAGACGCGTGAACTGCTGGAGACCCTGCTGGTGTGGAACCCGAAGGTGGTGCTCGACGCCAACGGCCAGGCCGTGGTGACGGTGCCGCTGAACGACGCGCTCACCACCTTCAAGATCGTGGCCGTGGCCGATTCGGGCACCAGCCTGTTCGGCACCGGGCAGACCAGCATCCAGGCCACGCAGGATCTGCAGATCATCAGCGGCCTGCCGCCGCTGGTGCGCGAGGACGACCAGTTCCGTGCCCAGATCACGCTGCGCAACACCACGCAGAAGCCCATGAAGGTCGAGGCCACGCCGCGCGCCACCCTGCTCACGCTGGAGCCGCAGACCGTGGACATTCCGGCCGGCGAGGCGCGCGAAGTGGCATGGACCGTGACCGCGCCCGCGCAACTCGCGCAAACGCGCGCCGAAGCCATCCTGTGGGAGATCGAGGCCAAGGACACCATCGGCGGCGCACGCGACGCGCTCAAGGTGCGCCAGCGCATCGTGCCTTCGGTGCCGCTCACGGTGCAGCAGGCCACGCTGGTGCAGGTCGACGGTCCCTTCACGCTCGACGTGGCGCCGCCCGCCGACGCCCTGCCCGGGCGTGGCGGCCTGAAGATGTCGCTGCAGCCCAGGCTGGCCGAAGGCCTGCCGGGCGTGCGCGACTGGTTCGCCAACTACCCGTTCATCTGCCTCGAGCAGAAGACCAGCAAGTCGGTCGGCCTGCGCGACGCGAAGATGTGGCAGGGCGTGCTGGCCACGTTGCCGACGTACCTGGACAGCGACGGCCTGGCCAGCTACTTCCCGCCGCGCGACGGCGAGGCCAACCGCGGCAGCGACATCCTCACCTCGTACCTGCTCGCGGCCACCAGCGAAGCCGCTTCGCTCGACCCCGCCTTCGCGCTGGCCGACGACATTCGCGCGCCGATGGAGTCGGGCCTGATCGCCTTCGTCGAAGGCCGCATCACGCGCGAGTTCTGGAGCCCGCGCAAGGACCTGGACGTGCGCAAGCTCGCCGCGCTCGAGGCGCTCTCGCGCTACGGCAAGGCCAAGGGCAGCATGCTCGGCAGCATCACCATCGCGCCGAACCAGTGGCCCACCAGCGCGGTGATCGACTGGCTCAACATCCTGAAGCGCGTGAACGACGTGCCGCAGCGCCAGCAGCGCCTGGAAGAGGCCAACAACGTGCTGAAGGCACGGTTGTCGTACCAGGGCACCAAGCTGATCTTCAGCACCGAGCAGGACGACTACTGGTGGTGGCTGATGACCAACGGCGACGTCAACACCGCCCGCCTGCTGCTCAGCGTGATGGACGACCCGGCGTGGAAGGACGACATCGGCAAGCTCGCCAACGGCTTCATCGGCCGCCAGCAGAACGGCGCCTGGCACACCACCACCGCCAACCTGTGGGGCGGACTGGCGCTGGAGAAATTCAGCAAGGTGTTCGAGAGCACGCCGGTGGCCGGCATCACCGCCGCCACGCTCGGCGCCGCCAAGGCGCAGGTCGACTGGAGCCGCGTCGAACGCGTGAAGACCAGCGACGCCGCCGGTGCACCGAACCAGACCACCTTCTTCGGCGCGCCCGCCTCGCCGGGCAACCTGAAGAACAACACGATGTTCCTGCCGTGGGCCACTTCATCGAACGCGCCTTCGGGCGCCCCGGTGCGCGACACGCTGCTGGTGACGCAGCAAGGCACCGGCAAGCCGTGGCTCACGCTGCAGTCGATTGCCGCCGTGCAGCTGAAGGCACCGTTCGCGGCGGGCTACGCCATCAAGAAGACCATCACCCCGGTCGAGCAGGCCACCGCCGGCAAGTACACGCGCGGCGACGTGCTGCGCGTGACGCTGGAGGTGAACGCCAGCACCGACATGACGTGGGTGGTCATCAGCGACCCGGTGCCGGGCGGCGCCACCATCCTGGGCAGCGGCCTGGGCCGCGACTCGCAGATCGCCACGCAGGGCGAGAAGAAGAGCGGCGCCGGCTGGCCGGCCTTCGAGGAACGCAGCTTCGAGGCCTTCCGCAGCTACTACGAGTACCTGCCCAAGGGCGTGGTGAAGATGGAATACACGGTGCGCCTGAACAACGTGGGTGACTTCGCGCTGCCGCCGAGCCGCGTGGAAGCGATGTACGCGCCCGAGATGTTCGGCGAGACGCCGAACGCGCGGGTGAAGGTGGAGGCGGCGAAGTAGGCCGACCCCGACCGACGACAACAAGGAAAAAGAGGAACCGCCATGGGCTTGGCCATCAGCGTCGGCACGCTTGCCGACTTTCTAGCGAACGACCCCGAGGGGGCCGAGTGGTTCGAAGGCGACTTCGAGATCGTGAACCAGGTGCTGGCGGCGGCAGGCCTGCCGCCGCACGCCGAGCCGCGCGAACTGCCGGCGCTGGATTCGCGGGCCTCGCTCGACGGGTTTCCGTACGCGTTCATCCACTACCTGCGCCGCGCCTACGCGCACAGCGTCGTGACGCCGGGCTGGAAGGCGACGCCGGTGGAAGACGGTGTCGACCCCTCGGAAGACCCCGCCATCCAGGCCGCGCTCGACGTGGCCGAAAGCCACCTCATCTGCCACTCGGACGCCGAAGGCTTCTACGTGCCGGTCGAGTTCGAGGACGTGCTGTTCTCCGAGTCCGAATCGGAAGAAGAGGCGCTGACGGGCGGCATGCTCGGCTCGTCCTACCGGCTGCGCGACGAGTTGGTGCAGGTCGCGCCCGCGCTGGGCATTGCATTGACCGACGGTGACCTGTCCGATGAAGAGGCTGCACGCATCGACGCCTTGGTCGAAGAAGACGAAGGGCTGTCCCGCGAGTACGCCTCGTGGTTGCTGCTGTATGAGATGGCGCGCCTGAGCATTGCGCACAAGACGGCGATCGTGTTTTCCTGAGCGCGGCGTCCCGGATCGACTGAAGGATCTGCGAAGCCATGTTCGAAACGCCCATTCACTGGGTCCGCGACATCGCGCCGCACCGGCTGGGACTGATGGCGCGTCCACGCGGCGGTGACGCGCTGCGCGAGGAAGTCGCCGCCTGGCAACGCGCGCACCTCGGCATGGTGGTCTGCCTGCTCGAATCGCATGAGATCCGCGAACTCGAGCTCAAGGAAGAGCCGGCGCTCTGCGCCGAACACGGCATCGCCTTCCTGCACTTCCCTATTCCGGACCGCGGCACGCCGAAGTCTCGCCAGGAGGCTGCCGCGCTGGTCACGGAACTGAACGCCGAGATCGTCGGCGGGAAAGCCGTCGCGATCCACTGCCGGGCAGGCATCGGCCGCACGGGCCTGATCGCCGGTGCGCTGCTCCACACGCTGGGCGTTGCGGGCAAGGACATCTTCCCGCTGCTGAGCCGCTCGCGTGGCGTCGGCGTGCCGGACACGCCGACGCAGGCGAAATGGGTCGCGCAGTATGCGCAGGCGCGCTCCTCGCACACGCGATGAAAGAACCTCCGGGCAATGACGCCATGACCCCTTCCCCCCTCACGCGCCACCTCGCCACCGTCACCCTCCTCGTGCGCGAGTACGACGAAGCCATCCGCTTCTTCACGCAGGCACTGCGCTTCGACCTCGTCGAAGACACGCCGCGCGGCCCGGGCAAGCGCTGGGTGGTGGTCGCGCCCTCGCAGAGCACCGGCAACGCGGGCGCCGCGCTGCTGCTGGCGAAGGCCGTCACCGACGAGCAGGAAGCCGCCGTCGGCAAGCAGGCCGGCGGCCGCGTGTTCCTGTTCCTGCACACCTCGGACTTCGCCTGCGACCATGCCCACATGGCGTCCCACGGCGTGCGCTTTCTCGAAGAGCCGCGCCACGAGCCGCATGGCACCGTGGCGGTCTTCCAGGACCTCTGCGGGAACAAGTGGGACCTGATCCAACCCGCCGCCATGACGGCCGTCACCCACACCGCACCATGAACCAGGACCGCATCTTCTTCACCGGCAACCCGTGGCCCGAGGGCCACCCCGTCAAGGAATTCCGCTGGACGGCAGCGGTGCGCGACGGCCAGGTTCGCTTCGACCTGCACCTGCGCAGCGACGACTACGAGGCCGAGCGTGAAATCGAAGACCCCGAGGAAGAGGAAGGGGACGAAACCGAAGACGGCGAGTACATCGGCGACTGGCAATCGGTCGGCGTATGGACCAACTACCACCGCTGCACGCTCTCCTCCACCCACTGGGGCGCGGGCGACGGCCTTGCCGTGTGCGCGGCGGCCGACTACAGCCTGGACATGCTCGACGGCCTCGAGATCGTGGTGGACGACCCGCCGCCCGCGGACATCGAGCAGAACTTCTTCCACATCTACCTGCTGGGCCACGACGCCGCGGCGGCGCACCGCATCCGGTTCGACCGCATCGCGGGCACCGAGCGCTTCAACGTCACCTGGACCGGCAAGATCGCGCTGGCCTATGCCGGCGACAACGAATACAAGTACGAGTTCGCCGCGCACCTGTACGGCGTGGAGGCGCCGCGCCTTCCGGCATGAGCCTTCGAAGCTACCTCTCGCAAGCCTTCCGCTGGCAGCGCGGCCGCCAGGGCACGGGCTACGACAAGATGCTGCTGGCCACCGCGCGCTGGCCGCTGCCGTTCGACAGCTACCTCATCCGCTACCCCGAAGGCTCGGAGATCCCGCCGCACACCGACCCGGTGCAGGCCGGGCGGCACTACCGGCTCAACGTCGTGCTGAAGTCGCCGCGCTCGGGCGGCGAGTTCGTGTGCGCCGATCCGATCTTCGAGACACGGCGCATCAAGCTGTTTCGCCCCGACGCCTGCGTGCACAGCGTGACGCGGGTGGTGGGCGGCAGCCGGTATGTGTTTTCACTGGGCTGGGTGTTGCGCCGCCACGCGAGTGGTGCGGGCCGCGCCTAGCTCTTCATCTGCATGTCCATTCCACCCGGAGCCACCCCATGACCCACCATTTCGACGACCCCGAAGAAGGCCTCGCCCGCGAGACCAGCCACCCGCGCTTCGTGGCGCTCGCCGCCGACGACTTCTACTACGACGTCGCCGACGACTTCAGCCCCTTCGGCAGCGACGACGGCAACGACACGCTGTCGTCGCTGGAAGACTGGTACCGCGACGGCGGCAAGAACAACAAGGTCGCGGGCTTCCTCAAGGAGATGCTCGCCGACTGGGACTTCGGCGTGCCCAAATCCATGCACCGCGCCGACGCCGACGTGCGCGAGAAGTGGCTCGCCAAGGAAGACATGCACGAAACCTACCTGCTGTCCGAATGCCGCGCGCGCGTGGCAACGGCCTTCGGGCAGCTCAAGATCACGGGCGAGGTCGACCCCGGCATGCGCGACGAGGCGCTGGCCGCCATCGCGTGCCAGCTGGCGCTGAACGAGCGCGCCCGTACGCAGCAACCCGCCTGGCCGCACGCCGACGAGAACCAGGCGCGGCTGACCGCGATGCAGGCAGTGTTGAACGCGCTTTGAAGCACGCATCGGCCTAAACTGCCCTCCCCTCTTCCTCAGGAGAAAGCCCATGACCACGATGGAGATCGCGAACCAGCTTGTCGCGCTGTGCCGGCAAGGGAAATTCCAGGACGCCAGAGCGCTGTATGCCGACGACGCCGTGAGCGTCGAGGCAGGCGCGCCGCCCGGCGGGCAGCGCGAGGCCGTCGGCCTGGCGGCCATCGAGGCCAAGGGCAAGTGGTGGACCGACAACCACGAGGTGCATTCGGCCAAGATCACCGGCCCCTGGCCGCACGACGACCGCTTCATCGTCGGCTTCGAGTTCGACGTCACGCTCAAGCCCACGGGCCAGCGCTTCAAGATGGAAGAAGCGGGCCTGTACACGGTGAAAGACGGCGCCATCGTGCGCGAAGAGTTCTTCTACTCGATGGGCGCCTAGCCGCCGCGTGGCCACCGCCCCGCAGCACACCGCCGGCGTTGCCACGGCCTGCCCGCGCTGCGGGTCGGTGGCGCTGCGCGGGCTCGCCGAATCCACGGCGACGACGGCGTTCTTCGAATGCCCGTCGTGCCGCCGCCACTTTGCGCGCAAGCGTGGCGGCGCGCTGACCTACCGGTGGGGGCATCCCGTCAGCCTCGCGCTCTACGGCGTGCTCTTCGAGCCGGCGCCGCTGACGGAAGCGCCGCGCATCGCCGAATCGCTGCGACAGGGCCGCACGCCCGAGGCACTGGCGGCATTCGCCGAAGAGATCGAACTGGAGCTTGCGCACCCCACGCAGCAGGTCGGGGACATCCTTGGCGGCAAGGCGTCGGAGGCTGCGTGCCGGGCATTCCTGGCGGCGGTCGTTCGTCAGTTGAAAGACGCTTAGCCCGACCCCGTCCCGCCCATGGCCAGCGCGGCGGTTACGGCGGTGACGCCGGTTACGGCGGTGACGATGCGCACCGCCGCCCGCGTTGTCCTTGTGCGCGGCCCGCCGGATGATTCGCGGCGTCATCACTTGCGCACCCGCTTTTCACGCCATGCTTTCTTCCAGACCCGACCAGCAACGCCGCGCCCTGCTGGTGCGCGGCGGCAGCGCCGCCGCCGCATTCGCCGCCTCGTGGCGCGCCGGCTTCGCCCACGCGGGCGCCACGCCCGACGCCGCCATCGAAGAACGCGCGGACCTCGCCCGCCACTTCACCGCCGCGGGCACGCCCGGCACCTTCGCGCTGTTCGACGCCACCACGTCGAAGCTCACGGTGGTCAACGGCAAGCGCGCGGCCCAGCGCTTCGTTCCCGCCTCGACCTACAAGATTCCCAACAGCCTGATCGCACTGGAGACCGGCGCGGTGAAGGACATCGACGAGGTGCTGCCCTGCGGCGGCAAGCCCCAGCGCCGCAAGGCATGGGAACGCGACATGAACCTGCGCGACGCCATCCGCGTGTCGAACCTGCCGGTGTACCAGGGCGTGGCGCGCCGCATCGGCATGGCCCGCATGAACGAATGGATCGCACGGCTGCACTACGGCAACGAGGCGCTGGGCCCGGCGGTCGACCGCTTCTGGCTCGACGGCCCGTTGAAGATCTCGGCCATCGAGCAGGCGCGCTTTCTGGCGCGGCTGGCCCTGAAGCAGCTGCCGCTGTCGGCGCGCACGCAGGAGATGGTGCACGACATCACCCTCGTCGAGAAGACACCCGCGCACGCGCTGCATGCCAAGACCGGCTGGTACCACAAGCCGCCGGTGTCGATGGGCTGGTGGGTGGGCTGGATCGCCGATGCGCAAGGGGGCGTGAAGAGCTTCGCGCTCAACCTCGACATGCACAGCGACGACGACGCGCCCAAGCGCCTGACCATCGGCCGTGCGCTGCTGGCCGAGCTGGGCGCGCTGTAACCCCGCGGGCCCCTGCGCCACGCAGCGCAATGCAAGGCAATGCAGTGCCGGCATGAATACCGGCAAAATGCCCCGCAGGTGCCCTCATGAATACAAGATTTGTCGAAGCCTTCCTCTGGGCCGCACGCCTCGGCAGCTTCCGCGCGGCCAGCGACCGGCTCCACATCACGCAGGCGGCGGTGTCCAACCGCGTCGCCTCGCTCGAAGAAGACATTGGCGCGCGCCTGTTCGAGCGCGATGCGCGCGAGCTGCGGCTCACGCCGGTGGGCGTGCGGCTCATGGACTACGGCGAGCGGCTGCTCGAACTGCGCCGCGAGATCGTCTCGCTGGGACGCCCGCGCGAAGACCTGCTGGGGCTGGTGCGCATCGGCGCCATCGAGACCGTGGTGCACACCTGGCTGCTGGGCTTTCTCACCAACCTGCGCTCCACCTACCCGGGCATCGAGGTGCAACTGACCTCCGAGACCACGCTGGCGCTGCACCGAGGCCTGCGCGAAGGCGCGCTGGACATCGCGCTGCAGACCGACCACATCGCCGGCGCGGGCATCGTGAGCACGCCCTGCCTGCCGATGCCCATGGGCTGGGTCGGCCCGCAAGGCGCCGAGGCCACGCAGACCGTCGACCAGCTGCTGCGCCAGCCCGTGCTGACCATGAGCCCGGGCTCGCAACCGCACGAGGCGCTGAAGAACCTGTACCGCGCGGTGGGCATTCCGCTGGGCAAGGTGCACTGCGTGAGTTCGATCTCCGCGCTGGCGCGGCTGGTGAAGGCCGGCTTCGGCAACGCGCTGGTGCCGCTGCCGCCGGTGTACGAGTACGTGGCCAGCGGCGACGTTCGCATCATCGCGTGCGACGCGCTCATCTCGCCGCAACGGCTGGTGGTGAGCCACCTGGAAGCGGCCGACTCCGACGCCATCCGGCTCGTGGCCGAACTGGCCTGCCGGGCCTCCGACCAGTTCACGACCTCTGCAATCGCACCAACCTGGAGCGGGGCTTCAGAGGGTTAACCCTCGAATTGGGGCGTTTCCGCCCCAGGAAGGGGCCAGTAATTCTTGTGGCTGTCGCCCAGAAAAACTCGTTTGTGACAGCAGCACCCTGCGACGGAAGATCGCGCCTTCATTTTTCGAAGGCCCGCCCGCTCCTCCGCCGCCATGACCACTTCCGACTCTTTCGCCCCTGACACCGACGCCGTGGCCGTGGCCCCGGCTGTGCACGGCATGCTGTTCGTCGCCTCCGATGTCGACGCGGCCGACGACGCCGACTACAACCGCTGGTACGACCGGGAACACGTGGAAGAGCGCGTGCGCATTCCCGGTTTCCTGTCGGGCGCGCGCTATTCCTCGCTCGAGGGCGGGCGCCGATACCTGGGCCTGTACCGCACCGAATCGCTGGCCGTGTTCGGCTCCGCCGGCTACCGCGCCGCGTTCGAGAAGCAGACGCCCTGGTCCATCGCCAACCTGGACCGCATGCGCCAGCCGATGCGCCGCGTGTGCGCCGTGCGCGCCGTCACCGGCTTCGGCAGCGGCAGCCATGCCGTGGTGCTGCCGTTGGCCGCGGCGGCCGATGCCGAAGCGCTCGCGGCCCATGCCGCACGCGTCGGCCAGTCGCTCGCCGAGCAGGCAGGCTTCGTGCAGTCGTACCTGCTCGTGCCCGACACCGCGCTGAGCACGCCCCTGCCGCGCGAATCCACCGAAGGCCGCGTGCTGCAGCCGATGCTGGTGATCGAAGCCAGCAACGCCCACGCCGCGCGCACCGCCCGTGCCACGGCGGCCGCCGCCTTCGACACCGACCCCGCCACCGGCTGGCTGCTCGCACTCGGCTGGAAGCTGGGCGCAGCCGAGCTGGCCTGACCCGACCCCCGTGTCTTCACCTAACCAAGGTATTCCGATGACCGAACATGTTCTTCCCACCAAGGCCGCGCCGGGCACAGCGCCCGCTTCGCATGCCGCGCCCAGGATGGGCCGCCTGGCCATGGCCAGCTCCATCGGCACCACGCTGGAGTGGTACGACTTCACCGTCTACAACATCATGGCCGCGCTGGTCTTCAACGCGGTGTTCTTCCCCTCGTTCGACCCGCTGACCGGCACCATCCTGGCCTTCTCGACCTACGCGGTCGGCTACATCTCGCGCCCGCTGGGCGGCGTGGTGTTCGGCCACCTCGGCGACCGGCTCGGCCGGCGCTTCGTGCTGGTGGCCACGCTGGTCATCATGGGCATTTCCACCGGGCTGATGGGCCTGCTGCCCACCTACGCGAGCTGGGGCATCTGGGCGCCCGTGGCGCTGGTGGCCTTGCGCTTCGTGCAGGGCGTGGCGCTCGGCGGCGAATGGGCCGGCGCGGTGCTGCTGTCGATGGAACACGGCAAGAGCGACGAGCGCGGGCGCAACGCCTCGTTCACGCAGGTCGGCCCGTCGTGCGGCACGCTGATCGGCACGGGCTTCATCGCCATCGTGTCGGCCTGGCTGAGCCCGGAAGAATTCCAGGCCTGGGGCTGGCGCCTGCCGCTGATCTCCAGCGTGGCGCTGGTGCTGTTCGGCCTGTGGCTGCGCCGCGGCGTGGACGAGACGCCCGTGTTCCTCGAGATGGAACAGAAGAAGGCCACCGCCAAGACCCCCATCAAGGAAGTGTTCACGCAGCACTGGCGCAGCCTGCTGGTGGCCGGCGGCTCGCGCATCGGCTCCGACGTGCTGTACGCGCTGGTGGTGGTGTTCACGCTGACCTACGTGACGACGGTGCTGCACCTGTCGCGTCCGCTGGCGCTCACCGCCACGATGATCGGCGCGGCCTGCAACGCCATTGCGGTGCCGTGGTTCGGCGGGCTGTCGGACCGCATCGGCCGCCGGCCGGTCTACATTGCCGGCGCGCTGCTGGGCATGGTGTGGGCCTTCGTGTTCTTCGTGCTGATGGACAGCGCGCACCCGGTCGCCATCTGCGCGGCGGTGGTGGTCGGCCTGCTGATCCACGCCATGATGTACGGCCCGCAGGCCGCCTTCGTGACCGAGCAGTTCCCCGGCCGCGTGCGCTATGCGGGCGCCTCGCTGGCCTACACGCTGGCCGGCATCCTGGGCGGCGGCTTCGCGCCGCTGATCATCGCCAGCCTGTTCAAGTCGTGGGGCAGCACGCTGGCCGTGTCGTTCTACGTGGTGGCCGCACTGGGCCTGACGCTGGTCGCCCTGGTGGTGGCCCGCGAAACCGCCAAGCGCCCGCTGGAGACCTGAGATGCACATCGAAACGACCATGCAACGCCTGAACTTTGCCTGCGAGAGCGTCGCCGCCGACGGCACGCGCTCCACCGCCCTGCACACCGTCGCGCCCCGCGCGCTGGTGGTGGCGGGCTGGACCGGCCGCGACACCGCGGCCATCGAGCACCACATCGAGGAGCTGGCCGCCATCGGCGTGCCGCGCCCGTCGAGCGTGCCGCTGTACTACCGCGTGGCGGCCCAGTTGCTGACGCAATCGCCCGCCATCGAGGCCCTGGGCGAACAGAGCTCCGGCGAAGCCGAGCCCGTGTTCTTCTTCTCGCAGGGCGAGTGGTGGCTGAGCGTGGCCTCGGACCACACCGACCGCCAGGTGGAGAGCTACTCGGTGGCCGTGTCCAAGCAGATGTGCGCCAAGCCCGTGGCCGAGACGGCCTGGCGCTGGAGCGACGTGCAGGCGCACCAGGACACGCTGGAGCTGCGCTCGCGCATCCTGGAAGACGGCCGCTGGGTCGACTACCAGCGCGGCACGCTCGCGTCGATCCGCCCGCTGGCCGCGCTGCGCGACGGCATGCCCGGCGCCGGCGCCGCGCCCGAAGGTCTGTTCATGACCTGCGGCACGCTGGGCGCGCTGCCCAACGCCAAGGGCGAAGGCATCCGCCCGGCCACGCAGATGGAGATCGAGCTGCACGACCCGAAGCTGCAGCGCCGCATCGTGCATCGCTATGCGGTGCAGGCACTGCCGGTGGTGGCGTGATGAACGGCGGCTTCACCATTTCCGAACTGCGCGCGCGCATCGCCAGGGGCGAGCTGTCGCACGAGGCGCTGATCGACCAGGTGCTCGACGCGGCCTCGCAGCCCGCCGCCGCGCATGTGTTCACCCGCGTCTACGCCGATGCCGCGCGCGCCGCGGCGCGCCATGCCGACGCGGCGCGCAAGGCCGGCGTCGAGCTCCCCGCGCTCGCCGGCCTGCCCGTGTCGGTGAAAGACCTCTGCGACGTGGCCGGCGAAACCACCATGGCCGGCTCCGCCGTGTGCGCCGGCGAGCCGCCGGCCGCGCACGACGCCGTGGCCGTGGCGCGCCTTCGCACGCAGGGCGCGGCCATCGTGGGCAAGACCAACATGACCGAGTTCGCGTTCTCCGGCGTGGGCATCAACCCGCACCACGGCACGCCGCGCAACCCGGCCGATGCGGCCACGCCGCGCATTCCGGGCGGCTCGTCGTCCGGTGCAGCGGTGTCGGTGGCGCTGGGCCTTGCCGTGGCCGGGCTGGGCTCGGACACGGGCGGCTCCATCCGCATTCCGGCCGCGCTGTGCGGGCTGGTGGGCTTCAAGAGCACGCAGTCGCGCGTGCCGCGCACCGGTGCTTTCGAGCTGGCGCGCTCGCTCGACACGGTGTGCGCCATGGCGCGCAGCGTGGAAGACTGCCTGGTCGCCGACGCGGCCATTGCCGATGCGCCGCTCGCCGTGCGCCGCCGCCCCCTGCAGGGCATGCGGCTGGCCGTGCCGCGCACGCTGATGTTCGACGACATCGAGCCGGCGGTGGCGCAGGCCTTCGACCGCGCGCTGAAGGCGCTGTCGGCCGCGGGCGCGCAGGTGGTCGACATCACGCTGGCCGAGCTGGCGGAGATCGCCACCGTCAACGCGCCCGGCGGCTTCTCGCCCGTCGAAGCATCGGCGGTGCACCGTGAACGCTTCGCGGCCAAACGCGAGGGCTTCGACGCCCGCGTGGCCGCGCGCATCGCGCTGGGCACCGAGGTGCGCGCCGCCGACTACATCGCCATGCAGGACCGCCGCCGCGACTGGATCGGCCGCGTGGAGCGCGCCATCGAAGGCTTCGACGCGCTCGTGTGCCCGACCGTGCCGATCGTCGCGCCGCCCATCGCGGCGCTGGCGGAAGACGCGGCCTTCTTCAAGGCCAACGGCCTGCTGCTGCGCAACACCTTCGCCATCAACCTGCTCGACGGCTGCGCCTTCAGCCTGCCCTGCCACGCGCCGGGCGAACTGCCGGTGGGGCTCATGCTGTCGTCGGTGCGTGGCGACGACGCGCGCCTGGCCGCGGTGGCGCTGGCCGTGGAGCCGGTGCTGCGTTTCGGCTGAACGAAGCGAAGGCCGGTGACGGGCCCGTTCCGTCATCGGCTATCGTTTCGCCCATGTCCCTCGCGCCACCCTCGCTCACCGGCCCCCGCCTTCTCCTGCGCCCGCTGCTCGCCGCCGACGCGGCGGCACTGGTTGCCGCCGCTGCCGACGGCGAACTCTGGAGCCTCCCGTTCACCGTGGTTCCATCCGCCGACACGGTCGATGCCTACGTCGGCAACGCGCTGGCCGGCCAGGCCGCCGGCACCGTGATGCCCTTCGCCACCGTGCTGCGCGAAACAGGCCAGGTCATCGGCTCCACGCGTTTCTGGAAGATCGACCGCATCAACCGCAAGCTGGAAATCGGCAGCACCTGGATCGCGGCGTCGTGGCAGAAGACCTTCGTCAACACCGAGGCGAAGTTCCTGATGCTGCGCCATGCGTTCGAGGAACTGCGGTGCGTGCGCGTGCAACTCACCACCGACGAGATCAATGCGAAGTCGCGCGCGGCCATCCTGCGGCTGGGCGCGAAGCAGGAAGGCGTCGTGCGCAACGAACGCATCATGCCGGACGGGCGCAAGCGCAACTCGGTGCGCTTCAGCATCATCGACGACGAGTGGCCGCAGGTGAAGGCGCGGCTCGAAGAGCGGCTGGCTGCGGGGGTCGGCACAGTCTTGCAGGAGCGCACGGCATGAGCCACGAGATCGTTCCGACGCACGAGTCGCACTTCGAGAGCCTGCACCGCGCGCTCGACATCGTGGCGCGCGAGCACAAGTACCTTGCGCTCATGCAGGCGCCGCCGCTGGAGCGGTCGGTCGCGTTCTACCGCGGCTTGATCGAAGCCGGCTTCCCGCATGTGGTGGCACTCGACGGCGCGCGAGTGGTCGGCTGGTGCGACGTGTCGCCGGTGTTCGGCCAGTCGCGTGCCCACATCGGGCTGCTGGGCATCGCGCTGCTGCCCGAGGCACGCCACCAGGGGCTGGGCGCGCGGCTGCTGCAGGCCGCCATCGACAGGTCGTGGGCGCGCGGGCTCACGCGCATCGAGCTGTCGGTGCGCGCGGACAACCTGAACGCCAAGGCGCTGTACGAGCGCTTCGGCTTCGCGCACGAGGGCGTGCAGCGCCGCGCCACGCTGATCGACGGCGTCTACCACGACGCCCACGCGATGGCGCTGCTTCGCTAGACTGGGCGCACGTCGTCGCCGAACGGAGAGCGCCCATGTGCCGCAGCATCAAGACCCTCTACAACTTCGAACCGCCCGCCACCGAGCAGGAGATCCGCGCCGCCGCGCTGCAGTTCGTGCGCAAGCTCAGCGGCTTCAGCGTGCCGTCGCGCGCCAACGAGGAAGCCTTCGAGCGCGCGGTCGAAGAAGTGACCGCCACCGCCGCGCGGCTGCTCGAATCGCTGGTGACCACCGCCGAGCCGCGCGACCGCGAGGCAGAGGCCGAGCGGGCGAAGGCGCGCAATGCGGTGCGCTTCGGCAGCACCGCGTGACCCAAGGCGTGACTGGGACGTGATCGACGTCACCCTCAACGGCGAGCCCCGCGCCGTCGCCTCGCCACAGGCCCTGCGCACCGCCCTCGCCCGCTTCGACGCCGAGCTGCCGCGCTACGAACTCTGGCTGTGCGTGCCCGACGGCCCCTCGCTGTGCATGCTGCGCAGCGGCCCCGACGCCTGGCTCATGCACCTGCGCCACCCGGGCGACCACGGCTTCACCTCCGAAGGCGACACCGCGCGCGACGGCGTTGCGCACTACACGCTGTCCAACGGCCAGGTCGACGAATACCCGCTCGCGTGGTGCATCGGGCTGCCGCGCTGCCACGACGCCGTCGTGCACTTCTTCGCCAGTGCGGGCGGCCGCTTCGACGGCGTGGCCTGGCGCGAGAGCTGAGCCGCCTGCAGATAACCCGCGGCCAGCAGCCCGGCACCGCCTTTGCTATGGTGCTTTCCGGCGCCAGATTGCGCACGCCGCGCACGTCACGCCCATCACGCATGGCCTTGCGAATTTTCAGCGTATGAAAAAGACCTATACCGGCGGCTGCCACTGCGGCGCCGTGCGATTCGAAGCCGACATCGACCTGAGCCAGGGCACCCTGCGGTGCAACTGCTCCATCTGCACCAAGACCCGCTTCTGGCCCGCGGCGGTCGAGCCCGACGCATTCCGGCTGATGGCTGGCCAGGAAGAGCTGACGGAGTACCTCTTCCACACGCGCCAGAACAAGCACTTCTTCTGCAAGCACTGCGGCGTGCGCTCGTTCGGGCTGGGCAACCGGCCGGACGACGGCGGCGCGATCTACGGCGTGAACGTGACCTGCCTGGACGACGCCGAGCCCGAAGAGCTGATCAACTCCCCCATCACCTACGTCGACGGCCGCAACAACAGCTGGCACCTGCCGCCGGCCGAGACCCGGCACCTCTGAACCACCCACCCACCCACCCACCCACAGGAGACACCGCACCATGCCCATCGAACTCTGGCTCGCCTTCGTCGCAGCGTCCACGCTGATGCTGATCATTCCGGGGCCGACCATCCTCACGGTGATCAGCTATTCCATGTCGCACGGCCGCCGCGCCAACGTGCCGCTGGTGGCCGCGGTGGCGCTGGGCGACTCGACGGCGCTGGTGGTGTCGCTGCTGGGCCTGGGCGCGCTGCTCGCCACCTCGGCCTTCTGGTTCACGGTGGTGAAGTGGGTGGGCGGCCTGTACCTGCTGTACCTGGGCATCAAGCTGCTGCGTGCCGGCGTCTCGCCCGCCGAGCTGGCCAAGCCCGCCGCGCCCGTCTCGCGCCTGCGCCTCTTCGCCAACACCTACCTGGTGACGGCGCTGAACCCCAAGGGCATCGTGTTCTTCGTGGCCTTCCTGCCGCAGTTCATCAGCCCGGCGGCCGACGTGACGCGCCAGCTGTGGGTGCTGGCCGTGACCTTCGTGGTGCTGGCCGCGACCAACGCCACGCTGTACGCGGTGTTCGCGGGCTCGGCGCGCAAGCTGCTCTCGTCGCCGCGCGCGCAGAAGCGGTTCAACCTGGCGGGCGGTTCGCTGCTGAGCGCCGCGGGCATCTGGGCGTTGATGGCGCGCCGGCCCGGCTGAGACGCACACGCCCTTGAATTGAAAAAGGCCGCGAAGCAGGTTGCTTCGCGGCCTTTGTCCTTGCGCCTGGCGCAATCAGTTGCGGTACGGATTGTTCGGGCTGCGGTCGTAGCGGTTGGGCACGCCGTCGTTGTCGCGGTCACGGTCGTAGCGGTTCGGCACGCCGTCGCGGTCGCGGTCGCCGTAGTGCGCGCGCGGCGGCGGCGGACGGTCATACGGGGCCACCACGCAGCCAGCCAGCAGGGCCGATGCGGCCATCAGGATCGCCAAAGTCTTCGTCATGTGAGTTCTCCTTGGAGTGTTTGTCGAACCGGGGGTCGCCTCCTGCGAGCCGGTACTGCATTGAAGGCCACGCCGGTACGCGTCGGGTTTCGCGATGAAGGCCCTTGCGTGAAGTTCGTTACCGGATGTGGAACGTGCTGAGAACTTTGGCGTGTAGTTTTCGCTCGCCGGGGCGGTCGGCGGCGCGTGTGCGAGTAGGCGCGGTTCCCGTGGTGCATCGCGGAGAATGTCACCGGCCCACACTTCCGGATACGAAGCTTTTCTCTCGATGCAGTTCGCGCCTTTCATCCCCACCCGCAAGACCCTCGCCCTGGCCGCCGCCGTGCTGGCCGCGGCCTGCGCGCACCCGGCCTGGGCCGTGGTCAGCTTCGACGAAGTGAAGCGCGAGTTCCGCTCCTCCGACACCGCCGTGCTCGACCGCAACGGCGAACTGCTGCAGCGCGTGCGCACCGACCCCACCGTGCGGCGCGGCCAGTGGACCGGGCTGGCCGACGTGTCGCCCGCGCTGCGCACGGCCATGGTGCTGAGCGAAGACAAGCGCTTCTTCGAACACAGCGGCATCGACTGGCGCGCCGTGTCGGCCGCCGCCTGGGGCAACCTGTGGAACACGCGCACGCGCGGCGCATCGACCATCACCATGCAGCTGTCGGGCCTGCTCGACGACGACCTGCGCCGTGCTTCGGGCGGGCGCAGCTTCACGCAGAAGATCAGCCAGACGGTGGCCGCCGCGCAGCTGGAGCGCAGCTGGCGCAAGGACCAGATCCTGGAGGCCTACCTCAACACCGTGCCGTTTCGCGGCGAGATCGTGGGCATCGATGCGCTCTCGCGCACGCTGTTCGGCAAGGCACCGAGCGGGCTCGACGCGCGCGAGGCGGCCGTGGCCTCGGCGCTGGTGCGCGCGCCGAACGCCATGCCCAACGTGGTGGCGCAGCGCGCCTGCGAGGTGCTGCGCGCGATGGAGCCGCAGCAGAAGGTCGACTGCGAAGCGCTCGACATGTTCACCAGCGCGGCGGTGCAGCGGCGTGCCTTCGACGCGAACGAGGGCATCGCGCCGCATGCGTCGCGGCGCGTGCTGCGTGAATTGCGCGACTTGCGCGAGTTACGCGACCCGAAGGAGGCGGATGCGGGCACAGCCCCCGCCCCCAAGAAAGACAAGGACACCGCCGTGCGCACCACGCTGCGCGCGCCGCTGCAACGCTTCGCGCTCGACACGCTGCAGCGCCACCTGCGCGAACTGCGCGAGCGGCATGTGGAAGACGGCGCGCTGGTGGTGCTCGACAACGCGACCGGCGAAGTGCTCGCATGGGTCGGCTCGTCGGGCCCGCTGAGCCAGGCGGCCGAGGTCGACGGCGTGACCGCGCTGCGCCAGCCGGGCTCCACGCTCAAGCCGTTGCTCTACGGGCAGGCCATTGCCGAGCGGCGCCTCACGGCGGCTTCGCTGATCGAGGACTCGTCGGCGCAGATCAGCACGGCCAGCGGCCTCTACATTCCGCAGAACTACGACCGCCGCTTCAAGGGCCCGGTGTCGGCGCGCACCGCGCTGGCCGCCTCGCTCAACGTGCCCGCCGTGCGCACGCTGGTGATGGTGTCGCCCGAGTCCTTCGCGCGCGAGCTGCGCGCGGCCGGCCTGCCGCTGCGCGAGAGCGGCGACTACTACGGCTACAGCCTTGCGCTGGGCAGCGCCGAGGTGTCGCTGCTGTCGCTCACCAACGCCTACCGCATGCTGGCCAACGGCGGGCGCTACGGCACGACGACGCTGACCGTGCAGCCCACGGCGACGGGTACAGCGACGGGTGCAGCGCCGGGGGGCAAGTCGAAGGCCACCGCTGCGCCTCCATCGCCGCCGCTGCTCGACCCGCGCGCCGCCTTCATCGTCGGCGACATCCTCTCCGACCCCAACGCGCGCACGCGCACCTTCGGCCTCGACAGCATTCTGTCCACCCGCTTCTGGACGGCCGTGAAGACCGGCACCAGCAAGGACATGCGCGACAACTGGGCAGTGGGCTGGTCGCAGCGCTACACGGTGGGCGTGTGGGTGGGCAACGCCAGCGGCGAGTCGATGTGGGACGTGAGCGGCACCAGCGGCGCCGCGCCGGTGTGGGCCGAGGTGATGCGCTTCCTGCACGCGCGCGAGCCGAGCCGCGCGCCCGCGCCGCCCGCGGGCCTGGTCGAGTCGCGCGTCGAATTCGGCCCCGGCCCCGACGGCAGCCCGCTGGAGGCGGCGCGCAGCGAGTGGTTCCTGCAAGGCACCGAGCAGCCGCTGTTCGCGCTGGACACCGGCATGGCGAACGACATCGGCTTTGCGCGCATCACCTCGCCGTCGGACGGCACCATCATCGCGGTCGACCCCGACATTCCGCCGCTGCGCCAGCGCGTGCGCTTCGAGTCCGAAGGGCGCGGCGTGCAGTGGCGCATCGACGGCAAGTTCTTCGCGCGCGGCAACACCGCGCAATGGCTGCCGTGGCCGGGCCGGCATGTGATCGAGCTGGTGGACGGCGCCGGCAAGGTGGTGGACCAGCGCCGCATCGAGGTGCGCGGCGCAGGCGTGGTGACGAAGAGCGCGCGCCGCTGAGAAAAACACGAAGACGAAGGGAGTGCTGAATGAATGCTCGCCGCTGGCCGGGAACGGCGCTGGCGTGGTTGTACCTGTGCCTGCATCTGTGCCTGGGCCTGCTGGCAGTGGCGCTGCCCGCGCAGGCCAAGCCGGTGCCGGTGCCCGCCATGCAGTCGCGCGTGGTCGACCTCACCAGGACCCTGAAGGCGGACGAGGCGGAGGCGCTGCGTGCCGACATCGCCGCGCTCCAGTCCGAGACGCAGGCCCAGCTCGCGGTGCTGATCGTGCCGACCACGGGCGAAGACTCCATCGAGCAGTACGCCACGCGCGTCTTCGCGCAATGGAAGCTCGGGCGCAAGGAAGAAGACGACGGCGTGCTGCTGCTGGTGGCGCTGAAGGACCGGCGCATGCGCATCGAGGTGGGCACCGGGCTGGAGGGCACGATCACCGACATCCAGGCGGCGGCCATCATCGACCGCGAGATGACGCCGCGCTTTCGCGGCGGCGACTTCGCGGGCGGCATCCGGGCGGCCGTGCACTCGCTGTCCGCGCTGATCGCCGGGCCGTCAGCGGCCGTTGCGGACGCCGACATGCAGGTGCATGAACTGCCGTCGGACACCGCGCCGGCGATCGCCTCGCGCGACGGGCACGTCACGCCCGAAGGCTGGGCGCTGCTCGGCGTGGCGCTGTGGAGCCTCGCGGTGGGTGCGTGGCACGGGCGCGGCATGGCCGGCAATGCGCGCGAACGCGCGGCCGTGCAGCAGTCGGGCCGCAAGCGCAAGGGCAAGCTCAGCGGGAAGCTGCAGGGCAAGGCCAGGAGTGCTCGCCCCGAGCCCTGGGCCGACGCCGTGGCCGCCATCGAGCCCCCCGCGCCGCGGCGCAAGCCCAACTGGCGCGTGGCGCTCGGCCTGTTCGCCGTGGGCCCGGTGGCCGCGGCCGCGGCGCTGCTGAACCCGCTGATGGCGGGCTTCATGGCCATGCCGGCCGGCTTCGCCTACGGCGTCGGCTACGCCAGCGGGCGCTCGCGCGCGGTGAGCTACGTGGTGGGCGGCATCGCGCTGTTCATCGCGGCGCTGGTCGCCGTGGCGTTCATCGTCGGGGAAGAGCACTTCTGGTGGGGTTTCCTGTGGGCCTTGGGCGTGGGCGGGGTCGGCGTCTTCGTCACGGGCATCTTCTTCGCCATGCGGGCTTGCTGGCGCAGGAGCGAACTGGGTTTCCTGCTGCGCTCGGCCGCGGCGCTGGGCGTCATCGGCTGGGTGGCGGCGATGGCGCAGCCGGGGCTGACGCCCGACGAATCGTGGATTCCGGTCGGGCTGGTGACCTTCATCACGCTGCTGTTCGCGTACCTGCCGTACGGCGGCGGCGGAGGTGGCGGCGACAGCGACGACAGCGGCTGGAGCAGCAGCTCCTCGAGCAGCTCGTCGTCCTCTTCGTCTTCCTCGTCATCCTCGTCGTCCGACAGCGGCGGCGGCTCCAGCAGCGGCGGCGGCGCCTCGGGAAGCTGGTAGTTCGGGGGCTGCAGGGCGGCCTCAGGACGCCCTGAACACGCCCAGCATGTAGTCGACGAAGGTCTTGATCTTGGGCGAGTTGCGGCGCGCCGGCAGGTAGACCAGGTTGATCTCCTGCGGCTTGAGCTTGAGCGCCGGCAGCACCGGCACCAGCAGCCCGCCGTCGAGCTGCGGCTGCGCCAGCGACACCGGCAGCAGCGCGATGCCCCGGCCCGAGAGCGCGAGCTGCAGGATCAGCTCGAGGTCGTCCGACTGGCACACGCTTTCCACGCGCACGCGGTGCGTCTTCTCCGGTGTCGCCAGGTGGATCTCGCGCTTGCGGCCCTCGGCGTCGGCGCTCAGGAAGGCGTGCGATGCCAGGTCCGACAGGCTGGCCAGCGGCGCGTGCGGCGCCAGGTAGGCGGGCGCGGCGCACAGCATCAGCGGCTCGTTCTTCAGGTGGCGCGCCACCAGCTCGTCGCAGCCTTCGCGGCCGCGTCGGATGGCCACGTCGGTCTCGTCGCGGAACAGGTCGACACGGTCGCGGCCGGTCTCGACCACCACGTCGAGCTGCGGGTAGGCGCCCATGAAATCGGGCAGGTGGCTCGTGAGCAGCTCGCGGCCGTAGTAGTGCGGAACGGCGATGCGCAACCGGCCGGTGACGGTGCTGCCGCTGGAGGAGAGGTTGAGCATGACGTCGTCGAGGATCGTCAGCACATGCTGGGCAGCCACCAGGAACTCCCGGCCCTCGTCGGTGAGCGCGAAGCGCGTGGAGCCGCGGTGCAGCAGCTGGTGGCCCACCGTGGCTTCCAGCCGCTGGAGCTGGCGCGAGGCGGAGGCCTTGGGTACGTTCAGCACATCGGCGGCCGGGGTCAGTCCCCCGAGCTGCGCGGCCTTGGTGAAAAGCCGCACGTCCGACAAAGAAAAGTCCTTCATTTCAACTTCGGCGAGATCCGTTTCCTGTGGTTCTGGCGCTCCCTGGACGCTGTTCGAGACGGTCGGGAAGGGAGCACCGGACCGCGAAACGAGGCAACTTCTGGATTCATAAGTGACCTTTAGTTTCATTTTCAGCCAGCGGATCGGGCTCGGTTAACAATGGTGAAAAGCATTTCCCAATGCCGGAAAAAGTTCACTTTATTCGGACAAATCTTCGAAACCGGCTTGCGCCCGGCTGCGAATAGAGCTTGGTGGGCACTGTGGCGCGAATGCGCCGTTCAACTACCTCACCCCTAGCCCGGGTTTTGCATTGACAGCAAAATTCGTCTAATCATTGAATGAATAGGCCTTCTCGATGCTCGCCCAAGCCCCTCGCACCTCCCTGGCAGACAGCGCCGCCGACAGCATCCGCGCCGAGATCTCCGCCGGCCGCTGGGCGGTCGGCTCCCGCATCCCGATCGAGCCGCAGCTGGCCCAATTGCTCGGCGTGAGCCGCGGCACGGTGCGCGAAGCGGTCAAGACGCTGGTGTCGCGCGGCCTGCTCGAGGTGCGCCAGGGTTCGGGCACCTACGTGCGCTCGGGCTTCGACCCCTCCGCCAGCCTGCAGAAGATGCGCCTGGCCAGCCTGCGCGACCAGTTCGAGGTGCGCCGCGCGCTCGAGGTCGAGGCCGCGCGCCTGGCCGCCGTGCGCCACACCGCGCGCGACCTGCGCCGCCTGCACACCCTGCTCGACAAGCGCGGCGTGCCCGACGCCGACGACGCGGGCGCCTCGTTCATCGAGCGCGACCTGGCCTTCCACCTGGCCATCGTCGACGTGTCGGGCAACCTGGCGCTGGCCGAGACCTGCCGCTTCGTCACGGGCTACATCAAGGAAACCATCACCAGCACCATGGGCACGGTGCTGCCCGAGCCCGACGAGGCGGCGCACCGCGCCATCGTCGAAGGCATTGCCAGCCGCAACCCCGACGTGGCGGCCGAGGCGGTGCGCGCCTTCATGGCGCCGATGATCAACGCGCTCGCACTGGGCACCCCGGCCACGCCTTGAGCATCCGCTGATGCACCCATTGAGCACCTCTTGAACACCCCATGAATTCGGCCACCCTTTCTTCCTCGCCTTCCACCGCCGCGGCGGCGCGCGAACCCCACAGCCTCGCCCGGCGCATCCTGCTCGGCGCCAGCGTGGTGCTGATCGCCTTCAACCTGCGCCCGGTGTTCTCCAGCCTGTCGGTCGTGCTGCCCGAGATCATCAAGGCCACCGGCCTCTCGGCCACCGCCGCGAGCCTGCTGACCACGCTGCCGATCGTCTGCCTGGGCGTGTTCGCGCCGCTGGCGCCCGGCCTCGGGCGCCGCTTCGGCACCGAGCGCACGCTGCTGGGCTGCATGGTGCTGATCGGCGTGGGCACGGTGCTGCGCGGCACCGGCCACATTCCGCTGCTGTTCCTGGCCTCGGCCATCGCGGGCAGCGGCATCGCGGTGTCGAACGTGCTGCTGTCGGGCCTGGTGAAGCGCGACTTCGCGAGCCAGGCGGCGCTGATGATGGGCCTGTACACCATGGCCGTGTGCGGCGGCGCCGCGAGCGCGGCCGGCTTCACGGTGCCGCTGGAGCACGCGCTGGGCGGCGGCTGGACCATGGCGCTGGCCATGTGGGCGCTGCCGGCCGCTCTGGTCACGCTGATCTGGGCGCCGCAGGCGCTGCCCCGCAAGCCGGTGGCCAGCGAGTCGGGCTTCACGGTGCGCGGCCTGTGGCGCGACAAGCTGGCCTGGCAGGTCACCTTCTTCATGGGCCTGCAGTCCGCGCTGGCCTACATCGTGATGGGCTGGCTCGCGCCCATATTGCGCGAGCGCGGTCTGGGCAGCGAGACGGCCGGCTACGTGGTGTCGCTGTCGGTCATGACGCAGGTGGTCACCTGCCTGGTGGTGCCGGCGCTGGCCGTGAAGCTGCGCAACCAGCGCGGACTGGCGGTGGTGCTGGCCGCGATGACGGTGGCGGCCATGCTGGCGATGCTGTTCGCGCCGCTGGCCGGGGTCTGGGCCTGGGCCGTGCTGCTGGGCATCGCGCAGGGCGGCACCTTCGCGCTGGCGCTCACCATGATCGTGCTGCGCTCGCCCGACTCGCACGTGGCCGCGCACCTCTCGGGCATGGCGCAGGGCGTGGGCTACATGGTGGCGGCCTTCGGCCCGCTGGTGGCCGGGCTGCTGCACGGCTGGACGGGGAGCTTCGGCGCCTCGTCGTGGCTGTTCATCGGGCTGGGCATCGCGCTGGTGGTCGCGGGCCTGGGCGCCGGCCGCACGATGCACGTGGGCACGACGACGGTGCCCCGTCACTAGGCACGGGGCATCAGCGCCGGCGCCCTACTGCAGGTAGCTTTCCGCCAGCAGCGCCCAGTAGGCCGCGCCGATCGGCAGGTTGCTGTCGTTGAAGTCGTAGCCGGGGTTGTGCACCATGCAGCCGCCGTGCTCGCCCGGCGCGCCGTTGCCGATGAACAGGTAGCAGCCGGGCTTCTTCTCCAGCATGAAGGCGAAGTCTTCGCTGCCCGTGACGGCCGGGCCCTGCGGCTCGACATGCGCCTCGCCCACCAGCTCGTAGCCGATGCGGCGCGCGAACTCGGTTTCATCCGGCGTGTTCACCAGCACCGCATAGCCCTTGCGGTAGTCGACGTGCGCCTTCACGCCGAAGCTCTCGGCCTGCGCGTTGACGATGGCCTTGACCCGCTTCTCGAGCAGCACGCGCATCTCGCGGTTCAGCGAGCGTACGCTGATCTCCAGCGTGCAGGTCTCGGGAATCACGTTGTTGGCCTTGCCGGCGTGGATGGCGCCCACGGTGACGATGGTCATCTCCTGCGGATCGGCGTTGCGCGAGACGATGGTCTGCAGCGCCATCACGATGCTGGAGGCCGCCACGATCGGGTCGGCCGTGCGGTGCGGCATGGCGCCGTGGCCGCCCACGCCGGTGAGCGTGACGGTGGCGTAGTCCGACGAGGCCATGGCCGCGCCTTCGCGGAACACCAGGTCGCCCTGCTTGCGGCCCGGCGAGTTGTGCATGGCGTACACCGCGTCGCACGGGTACTTGTCGAACAGGCCGTCCTCCATCATCTTCACGGCGCCGCCCATGCCCTCTTCGGCCGGCTGGAAGATCAGGTTCAGCGTGCCCGAGAACTCGCCGTGCTGCGCCAGGTACTTGGCCGCGCCCAGCAGCATCGCCGTGTGGCCGTCGTGGCCGCAGGCGTGCATGATGCCGGGCCGCCCGCTGCGGTAGGCCAGGCCCGTCTTCTCCTCGATGGGCAGCGCGTCCATGTCGGCGCGGATGCCGATGGCGCGCGTGCCGCCGCCGCGCTTCAGGCGGCCCACGAGCCCGGTCACGCCGAGGCCGCGCTCGACCTCGTAGCCCCACGCCGTGAGGCGCTCGGCGACCAGGTCGCTGGTGCCGAACTCCTCGAAGCCGAGCTCGGGGTTCTGGTGAATCTGCTGGCGCACCGTCACGAATTCGGCGGCGTGCTTTCTCATGTACTCGAGGTAGTGCTGTGCGTTCTGGGGCATCGTGTGCTCTGGTTCGGTGGAAGGAAAAAGCGGGTCGCTCAGGGCCGCAGCGCCATGGTGGCGGGCAGCCGGGTCCATGGCAGGTCGGCCGGGTCGGCGGCCATCGGGCCCGGGGCCTTGGCCACGAGGATGGTGCTGGCAATGGGCGCGAAGTCGGCGCGGAAGTGCACCGAGCTCTTGTTCACCAACACCTTCATCGCCTCGGGCTCGATGCCCAGGTAGCGGAAGAACTCGCGGTCGAGCATCTGGCTCTTGCCGCTGGCCACGGCAATGCGCACGCCGTCGATCTCCAGGCAGGCGCTCGGGCCCAGCGACACCGTGCCGCCGCGCGACATCGGTCCCTTGCCCTGCACCTGGCCGTCGCTGAGCGCGGTCACGGTGAACACGCCTTCGACCGGCGCGTCGCTGAACTGGCCGCCCCACGTGGGCACCGAGGTGCCGAGCGCGATGCGGATCTGCGCGCCCACGCCGGCCTTGTGCGCGGCGGCCGCGGCCGCCGGGTCGAACATCAGCCCCAGCGCCACCTGGCCCGGGTAGCGCTGGCCCGCGCCCTCGGCCAGCAGCGCGTGCAGCATGCCGGTGGTGTTGCTGTCGGCGCCCGCGCCGGGGTTGTCCTGCGTGTCGGCGATCACGACCGGCTGGCTCGCGCCTTCGGCCAGTTCGAGCGCGCGCGCCACGGCCGCACGCGGCTCCAGCACCTCGAGCCGCCACTGCGAGCGCGGCTGGTCGATGCGCTCGTACAGCGCGGCCACGGCCGCGCCGGCGTCGTCGCCGTAGCCCCACACCACCGGGCCGCACTCGGCGATGTCGGCGGCCGGGAAGCCGGTGGCAAAGCTCAGCACCGCGTCGTGCTTCGCGTCGAGTTCCTTCAGCAGCCCGTACACCGACGCGGCCGGCTCGATCATGGTCGACTGCACGTTCAGCGGCAGCAGGAAGGTGAAGCGCCGCGCGTGCAGCGGCTCGCGCGCGCCGCGCGCCATGCGGCGCTCCAGCAGCGTGGCCGCGAGCCGGCCGGTGTCGGCCATGTCGATGTGCGGGTAGGTGCGGTAGGTGGCCAGCGCGTCGGCCTCGGCCAGCATCTGCGCGGTGATGTTGCCGTGCAGGTCCAGGCTCGCGACGATGGGCACACCGGGGCCCACCAGCGTGCGGATGCGCGCGATCAGTTCGCCCTCGGGGTCTTCGAGGTGCTCGGTCACGGCCGCGCCGTGCAGGTCGAGGTACACCGCGTCGATGCCGCCATTGGCCAGCGCCGCGGCCAGGTCCTCGGTGATGGCGCCCGAGATGCGCTCGAAGGCGTCCTCGGTCACGTGCGCGGACGGCGTGGCGCCGGCCCAGGCCGAGGGCACCAGCGACCAGCCCTTTTCCTTCGCCGCGTCGATGAAGCCGCCGACCGGGATGTTGCGGCCCGCGTAGGCCTCGACGATCGCCGCGCCGCGCCGGTACGGCGGAAAGCTCGAGCCCGCGTTGAACGCGGCCCAGTCGGCCTTGCTGGGCGCGAAGGTGTTGGTCTCGTGCTGGAAACCGGCGATGAAGACTTTCATGGATTCCTTGTCGTGGGGTGAAGCAATGAACGGGGCGCAGCCCTAGCTGCGCGCGAAAGCGAAGTCGCGCCCGGGCGCAGCAGCCAACAGTTTGCGCGTGTATGCATGCTGCGGTGCAAAGAACACCTCGCTCACGGCGCCGCGCTCCACGATCTCGCCCTGGCTCATGACGATCACGTTGTCGCAGATCTGGCTGGCCACGCGCAGGTCGTGGGTGATGAAGAGAATGCCGATCTTCAGCCGCTGCTGGATCTCGTCGAGCAGCCGAAGAATCTGCGCCTGCACCGACACGTCGAGCGCGGACACCGCCTCGTCGGCGATCAGCACCTTGGGCTCGCAGGCCAGCGCGCGCGCAATCGAGATGCGCTGGCGCTGCCCGCCCGAGAACTCGCTCGGGTAGCGGCGCAGCGCGTCGGGCGACAGGCGCACCAGCCGCATGAGTTCCTCGGCGCGGGCCCAGGCCTCGGCGTGCGGCGTGCCGAAGTTCACCGGCCCTTCGACGATGGATGCCCCCACCGTCTGGCGCGGGTTCAGCGAGCGGTACGGGTCCTGGAAGATCACCTGCACCGTGCGCCGAAACGGCGACAGCGCGCGGCCCGTGGCGTGCGCCACCGAGCGGCCGTCGGCAAAAATGTCGCCCGAGGTCGGATCGATCAGCCGCGCAATGCAGCGCGCCACCGTCGACTTGCCCGAGCCCGACTCGCCCACGATGCCCACGGTTTCGCCGGGCCGCACGGCCAGCGACACGTCGCGCGCGGCCTTCACCGTGCGGCGCTTGCCCGGCCAGCTGCCGGTGACGTAGGTCTTGCAGATGTTCACCGCATTCAGCAGCGGATAGGCGTCGGCCACCGGCGCTCGCTTGTGCGCCGACAGCTCGGGCACCGCGTCGAGCAGCATCTGCGTGTAGGGCTCGCGCGGCGCGGTGAGCACCGCCATCTTGTCGCCCTTCTCGATCATGGCGCCCAGCTGCAGCACCACCACCTCGTCGGCGATCTCGGCCACCACGCCGAAGTCGTGCGTGATGAACAGCACCGCCGTGCCGTTCTCGGTCTGCAGCTCCAGGATGAGCTTGAGGATCTCGGCCTGCGTGGTCACGTCCAGCGCGGTGGTCGGCTCGTCGCAGATGAGCAGCGCGGGCTTCAGGATGAGCGCCATCGCGATCACGATGCGCTGGCGCTGCCCGCCCGAGAGCTGGTGCGGGTACGAGGCATAGATGCGCTCGGGCTCGGGCAGCCGCACGCGCGCCATGATCGCCAGGATCTTCTGCCGCCGCTCGGCCGCGCCCATGGACACGTGCTGCGCGAGCATCTCGTCGACCTGCGCGCCGCAGGTCATCACGGGGTTGAGCGCGGTCATGGGCTCCTGGAACACCATGGCCATCGACGGGCCGCGCAGCGCGCGCAGCCGCGCCTGCGGCGCCGCCAGCAGGTTCTCGCCCTGCAGCGCGATGGTGCCGCGCACGGGCACGTGCCCCGGCGGCAGCAGCCCCATCACGGCGTTGGCGATGACCGACTTGCCCGAGCCCGATTCGCCGAGCAGGCAGACGATCTTGCCGGGCGGCACGTCGAAGGAAATGTGGTCGACCGCATGCGCGCGGTCGCCGCCGGGCGGCAATGCGATGGCCAGGTCGCGCACGGAAAGAACCGGCAGGACAGGGGTGGGGTTCGTCATGGCTCAGCCTCCGCGCTTGTTGAACTTGGGGTCGAGCGTGTCGCGCAGGCCGTCGCCCAGGATGTTCACGGCCAGCACCGTGAGCGCCAGGAAGATGCCCGGGAACAGCACGTTGTGCGGGAACTGGTTGAACTGCGCGCGGCCCTCGGCCATGATGTTTCCCCAGGTCGCCATGTCCGCCGGCAGGCCCACGCCGAGGAACGACAGGATCGCCTCGACCAGGATGGCGGACGCGCACACGTAGGTCGCCTGGATGATCAGCGGCGCAATGGCGTTCGGCAGGATGTGCCGCACCAGGATCTTCCAGGTCGGCGTGTCCAGCGCGATGGCCGCTTCCACGTACGGCTCCTCGCGCACCGTGAGCACCACCGAGCGCACCAGCCGCGCCACGCGCGGGATCTCGGGCACCGCAATGGCCACCACCACCGTGAGCAGCTTGCCGCCGAACAGCGCCACCAGGCTGATCGCGAACAGGATGCCGGGAATGGCCATGACGCCGTCCATGAGCCGCATGACGGCGCTGTCGATGCGCCGGAAGTAGCCGCCCAGCAGCCCCACCAGCATGCCGAACACCACCGCCAGCGCGGCCACCGCGATGCCCACGGTGAGCGACACGCGCGCGCCGTACAGCGTGCGGCTCCAGATGTCGCGGCCCAGGCTGTCGGTGCCCATGACGAACAGGTGCTCGAAGGTGTCGCCGGCCAGGCTGTTGAACTCGCCGCGCGTGCCCGGCAGGATGTTCGAGCTGCCGGGGTCGATGGCGGTCGGGTCGATGGTGCCGAGCCACGGCGCGGCCAGCGCGATGAGCACCAGCAGCACCAGCACGCCGCCGCCGGCGCGCACCGACCCGTTGGCCAGGATGCGCTTGAGCAGCGAGCGGCGCCTGGGCGGCGGCAGTGCCTCCACGGCGCCGTCGGATGCAGGCCCCGGGGGGGCGAGGGAAAGAGACGAATCGGTCATGGTATTTCTTCGTGGCGGTTCAATACCGGATGCGGGGGTCGAACACCAGGTAGCTCACATCGATCAGCAGATTGATGAGCACATAGATGACGGAGAAGAACAGCGTGATGCCCTGGATCAGCGGAAAGTCGCGCGAGAGCACCGCGTCGACCGTGAGCTGGCCGAGCCCCGGAATGGCGAACACCGTCTCGGTGACCACCACGCCGCCGATGAGCAGCGCAATGCCGATGCCGATCACCGTGACGATGGGAATCGCCGCGTTGGCCAGCGCATGGCGCATCAGCAGGCGCGTCTCCGATATGCCCTTGGCGCGCGCCGTGCGGATGTAGTCCTCGGTCATGGCCTCGGCCACCGCCGCGCGCGTGACGCGCGCGATCAGCGCCACGTAGATGATCGACAGCGTGATCGACGGCAGGATCAGGTGCTTGAGCCACAGCAGCGGCCCCTGGCTCAGCCGCGCGTAGCCCTGCACCGGCAGCCACTGCAGGTGCAGCGCGAAGATCCAGATGAGCACGTAGCCGATGACGAAGGCGGGTATCGAGAAACCCATCACCGAGAAGCCCATGAGCATGCGGTCGAGCCACCCGCCATGGCGCCACGCGGCGATCACGCCCAGCGGCACCGCGATGAGGATGGTGACCACCAGCGTCACCGCGGCCAGCGACACCGTGGCCTCGATGCGCTGGCCGATCAGCTCGGTCACGGTCTTCTTCATGAAGTACGACTCGCCCAGGTTGCCCTGCAGCAGCTGCGCGCTCCAGTGGAAGAACTGCACGGGCAGCGACTGGTTCAGGCCCAGCTGCTCGCGCACCCTGGCGATGTTCTCGCTGGTGCCGCTGTCGCCCACGATGGCGGCCGCGGGGTCGCCGGGCGCGAGCCGCAGCATCAGGAAGACGATCAGCGCGACGATGACGAGCACCGGCACGGTCGAGAGAATGCGGCGTGCAAGAAAGAGCAGCATGGGCGGGTCCCGTGAGGCGGGCTCAGTTCTTCTTCAGGTTCCAGAACACGCCGACCGGCGAGCGCACCACGCCGCTCACCACGCCCTTGCGGTAGGCCGTGAGCGGCTTGTATTCGCCGATGGGCGCGTAGATGCCGGTGTCGTACACGCGCTGCTGGATGGCCGTGGCCAGTTCCTTGCGCTTGGGTTCGTCGGCCGTGGCGAGGAACTCCGACTTCAGCTGCTCGAGCTTGTCGTCGGTGGCCCAGCCGAACCAGCCCTTGTCGCCGGTGCCGGTGAGCGGTGCGAAGAACATCGGGTTCATGTTGTCGGCAATGCCCCAGCCGGTGATGAAGAGGTTCCAGCCGCCGTTGGTGACCGGGTCTTTCTTGGCGCGGCGCGTGACCAGCGTGGGCCAGTCCATCGACTGCATGTCGACGTTGAAGCCGGCCTGCTTGAGCAGCTGCGCCATCACCGGCGGAAACTTGTTGAGCACCGCGAAGTCGGCCGGGAACATCAGCACCACGGGCTTGCCGTCATAGCCGGCTTCCTTCAGCAGCGCCTTGGCCTTCTCGAACTGCGGCTTGCCGGTGAAGTAGCCGGTCTTGTCGGTCGCGAAGGTCGAGCCGCACGGGTAGATGGAGGCGCAGCTGTTGTACAGCTCCTTGTGCACCAGCTGGGCGCGCATGAGCGCCTCCTGGTTGATGGCCATGAACGCGGCCTGCGCGATCTTCGGGTTGTCGAAGGGTGGGATCAGGTGGTTCAGGTGCAGCGCGAACGAGCCCTTGGACACCGGGCTGTCGAGCGTGATGGCGGGGTTGTTCTTCAGCGCCGTGTACTGCTCGGAGGGCACCCACTCGATCATGTCGACCTCGCCGTTGGCCAGCGCGTTGGCCTGCGTCTGCGCGTCCTTCAGGATGATCCATTCCATGCGGTCGACGTACACGTTCTTGCCGCCGGCGGTGCCCGAGGGCGCCTCGGTGCGCGGCACGTACCTGGTGTTCTTCAGGTAGACGATCTTCTCGCCGGGGCGGTACTCGTCCTTCTTGAAGATGTACGGGCCCGAGCCGGTGGCGTCGTCGATCTGCTTGTCGGCGGGCGTGGCGGCCACGCGCGCGGGCATGATGAAAGGCGGGTTCGACGAAGGCTTGCTCAGCGCGTCGAGCACCATGCCGAAGGTGTCCTTGAACACCAGCTTGAAGGTGTTGGCGTCGACCGCCTCGGCCTTGTCGAGCGCGGCGAACATCTTCTGGCCCAGGCCGTCGCGCTGGCCCCAGCGCTTGAGCGAGGCGAGCACGTCTTCCGAGGTGACGGGCTTGCCGTCGTGGAAGGCCAGGCTCTTGCGCAGCGTGAAGGTCCAGGTCTTGCCGTCGGGGCTGGTCGTGTACTTGTCGACCATCTGCGGATGCACCTTGCCCTGCTCGTCCACGCCGAACAACGTGTCGTAGACCATGTAGCCGTGGTTGCGCGTGATGAAGGCGGTGGTCCAGATCGGGTCGAGGATCTTCAGGTCGGACTGCGGCACCAGGCGCAGCACCTTGCCGGTGTCCTGCGCGAAGGTGGTGGCTGCCGCCGCGGCCAGCAGGGCGCCCGCGAAGATGGCTTTCAGTCGTCGTTTCGTCAGCATGGGTCAGTTCTCCGGTTGAAAAAGGGGGACGCGAAAACGGGCAACGCCAGGAACACATGCGTCGTGTGGCGTTGCGGAAAACAAGTCATGGAAACAAGGAGGCTCCGGAAGCGAACACGGACACCCCGCGCTCTGCGCGGCGTGCCCCTGCTGTCCTTTTGCCTGAGAGATTCACCCCGCGCGCACATCGCACAGGGCTTGCCCCTTCGGCGGCTGCCCTCGGTCCCTGCAACGGGTCCGGTCAGCGCTCTCCAGCGTTAGAAAAATCCAGTCTTGGGACCTGAGCGTTCTGGGCTATCGCCTTCGGTAATGCACTAACTCGAAGCATCGAGCCGGCATTTCTCCTGGATGGATTTCTCCAAAGCAGTTTGCGTGCCACTCGGCGCGATGCGCGTGGCCCTCCGCTGCGCGCACGGTGCGCGTGCGCCGCGCACACGGTGCGCCGTACGCCTTTGTATTTACTGCGGCCCGCCGCAGAAGCCCGCGCGCTCGGTGGTCTTCGCGGTGAAGCGGATGCGCGAGCTGACCGCGGCGCTCTGCGGTTCGTTCTGGCCCCACTCGGTCTGCAGCCACGTGTACTGCCAGTCGTACAGGCCACCGGGTTTCGCGGCTTCGCCGTAGGCGATGCGCAGGCTGCCGTTGCTCTCGTCGTGGCAGTGCCTGGAGGTCTTGTATTCCTTCTCGCTGAAGCAGGCGCGGATCATCTTGAAGCACGAGAAGGGAATGTCTTCGTGCACGGCCTTGCCGTCCTCGAGCGGCACGAAGTCGGCGGTGTCGAACGAGGCGCCGCCGCCCGAGTACATCTCCGACACGGTCTGCAGCACGGCCACCGCCCACTTGCCTTCGGCCAGCGGATAGAGCGCGGGCGCGAGCGACAGGCGGGTCTCGGGCGCGCCCGCGTTGTCCTCCTTCCTGACGGACTCGGCGTAGGCCGGGAATTCGTACATGCGGTCGAGCTGCCAGCCCTTCGCGTCGGTGGTGCGCTTGACGCGCGCCATGGCCAGCGGCTGCGCGGAGAGCACGACGAAATCGCCCGGCGTTGCGCCGCGTGGGCGGTACAGGCCCAGCTGCTGCACGTCGCACGGCTGCGGCAGCAGGGCGCACAGGCGCGCACGCCATTGCGCATCGACCGACTCGGGCTTCTTCACCACCTCGAACACCTGCGCGGACGGCGCGGCGAGCATCGGGCCGGCGAACAACGACACGAGGAGACCGGTGGCGAGCAGCTTTTTCATGGAGCCGAATGGTAGCCACGGCGGGCGCCTTTCGTGCGGCCGGCTGCACAAGCTCGCTTGGTACAGTCGGCCGCGACCATGAACCCACCTACCCCCCTCCTCCAGATCGGCGCGCTCGGCTTCGCGTACCCCGGCCAGCCCGCCATCGCCTCGAACTGGAGCGCCGCCATCGGCCCCGGCGTGACGCTGCTGTACGGCGACACCGGCGCGGGCAAGTCGGCGCTGCTGCAGGTGATCGCGGGCGCGCTGCCCGCCACCGGCGAGCTGAGCGTGGCGGGCACCAGCCTGGCCGCGTCGCCCGAGGCCTATCGCCGCAACGTCTTCTTCGTCGACCCGTCCACCGACCGATTCGACCAGGCCACGGTGCACCAATGCACCGCCGCGCTGCGCGAGGGCGACGCGGGCTTCGACGACGCCCGCTGGCAGGCGCTGGTCGAAGGCTTCTCGCTGACCCCGCACCTGGAGAAGTCGATGTTCATGCTGTCGACCGGCTCCAGACGCAAGGTGTGGCTGGCCGCCGCCCTCGCCTCGAGCCGCCCGCTGGTGCTGCTGGACGAGCCCGCGGCCGCGCTGGACGCGGGTTCGGTGCGCTGCCTGTGGCGTTCGCTGTGCGAACTGGCCGAAGCGGGCACGCAGAGGGCCTTCCTGGTCGCCAGCGCCGAGCGCATCGACACCGTGCCGCTGGCGGCCACCATCGAGCTGCCGCTCCCCTGAAACCCCATTGACAAGGCGCCCGTGGGGGTGATCGCCCCTCGGGCGGACGAAACAGGTCGCCGACGGGCGACAATCGCGGATTCCGGCGGCCGATCCCGCCAGAAGTTTTCCAGCCAACCCGACAACCAGCATCTACGGAAGCAAGCGCATGAGCTCGAAGCAACCCACCATCGTCTACACCCTCACCGACGAGGCGCCCCTGCTGGCGACCTACGCGTTTTTGCCCATCATCCGCGCCTTCACCAACCCGGCCGGCATCAATGTCACCACGAGCGACATCTCCGTGGCCGCCCGCGTCCTGGGTGAATTCCCCGAATTCCTGAGCGACGCGCAGAAGGTGCCCGACAACCTCAGCGAACTCGGCAAGCTCACGCTGCAGGCCGACGCCAACATCATCAAGCTGCCCAACATCAGCGCCTCGGTGTCGCAGCTCAAGGCGGCGATCAAGGAACTGCAGGGCAAGGGCTACAAGATCCCCGATTACCCCGAGAGCCCGTCCACGGACGAGGACAAGGACATCCGCGCGCGCTACAACAAGTGCACGGGCAGCGCCGTGAACCCGGTGCTGCGCGAAGGCAACTCCGACCGCCGCGCGCCCAATGCCGTCAAGGAATACGCACGCAAGAACCCGCACAGCATGGCCGACTGGAGCCAGGCCTCGCGCTCGCACGTGTCGCACATGCACGGCGGCGACTTCTATCACGGCGAAAAGTCCATGACCCTGGACCGCGCGCGCAACGTGAAGATGGAGCTGATCACCAAGAGCGGCAAGACCATCGTGCTCAAGCCCAAGATCGCGCTGCTGGACCGCGAAGTGATCGACTCCATGTTCATGAGCAAGAAGGCGCTGCTGGCCTTCTATGAAAAGGAGATCGAGGACGCGCACAAGACCGGCGTCATGTTCTCGCTGCACGTCAAGGCCACCATGATGAAGGTCTCGCACCCCATCGTGTTCGGCCACTGCGTGAAGATCTTCTACAAGGAAGCCTTCGAGAAACACGGCAAGCTGTTCGACGAGCTGGGCATCAACGTCAACAACGGCATGGTCGACCTGTACACCAAGATCGCCACGCTGCCCCAGAGCACGCAGGACGAGATCAAGCGCGACCTGCACGCCTGCCACGAGAACCGCCCCGAGCTGGCCATGGTCGACTCGGCCAAGGGCATCACCAACTTCCATTCGCCCAACGACGTGATCGTGGACGCCTCGATGCCCGCGATGATCCGCAACGGCGGCAAGATGTGGGGCGCCGACGGCCGCCTGAAGGACGTCAAGGCCGTGATGCCCGAGTCGACCTTCGCCCGCATCTACCAGGAGATCATCAACTTCTGCAAGTGGCACGGCGCCTTCGACCCCAAGACCATGGGCACGGTGCCCAACGTGGGCCTCATGGCCCAGAAGGCCGAGGAGTACGGCTCGCACGACAAGACCTTCGAGATCCCGGAAGACGGCGTTGCCAACATCACCGACCTGGACAGCGGCGAAGTGCTGATGAGCGAGGACGTGGAGCAAGGCGACATCTGGCGCATGTGCCAGGTCAAGGACGCCGCGATCCGCGACTGGGTCAAGCTGGCCGTCACCCGCGCGCGCAACTCCGGCATGCCGGTGGTGTTCTGGCTGGACGCCTACCGCCCGCACGAGGCGCAGCTGATCACCAAGGTCAAGATGTACCTGCACGAGCACAACACCTCGGGCCTGGACATCCAGATCATGAGCCAGGTGCGCGCCATGCGCTACACGCTGGAACGCGTCGTGCGCGGCCTGGACACCATCAGCGCCACCGGCAACATCCTGCGCGACTACCTGACCGACCTGTTCCCCATCATGGAACTGGGCACCTCGGCCAAGATGCTGTCCATCGTGCCCCTGATGGCCGGCGGCGGCCTGTACGAGACCGGCGCGGGCGGCTCGGCCCCCAAGCACGTGCAGCAACTGGTCGAGGAGAACCACCTGCGCTGGGACTCGCTGGGTGAATTCCTGGCGCTGGCCGTGAGCCTGGAAGACCTGGGCCTGAAGACGGGCAACAAGCAGGCCGCCATCCTGGCCAGGACGCTCGACACCGCCACCGGCAAGCTGCTGGACAACAACAAGAACCCGTCGCCCAAGACCGGCCAGCTGGACAACCGCGGCAGCCAGTTCTACCTGGCCATGTACTGGGCCCAGGAACTGGCCGCGCAGACCGAAGACAAGGATCTGCAAGCCAAGTTCAAGAAGCTGGCCGAGACGCTCACGTCCAACGAGCAGAAGATCGTCGACGAGCTCGCAGCCGTGCAGGGCAAGGCCGTGGACATCGGCGGCTACTACCTGGCCGACCCCGAGAAGTACTCGGCCGTGATGCGTCCGAGCGCAACGCTCAACGCCACCCTGGCGTCGGCACAAGCCTGACGCCACGACGAGCCCTGGGACGGCAGCAACTGCCGCTCCCCGGCTCTCCCTCCTCCAGCGGGTGCGGGACTAGACTCCACGTCCCTCCATCCGCTGGCAAGGCAGGCCCCCCATGAAAACCTGGCTCATTCCCGCCGTGCTGGCCGTTGCCGGCGCCGCCCATGGCGCCCAAAGCTGCGACGACCTGCGCACCCAGATCGAATCGAAGATCGCCGCCGCCGGCGTGGCGCGCTTCACCGTGTCCGTGGTCGATGCCAACGCACCGGCCAGCGGGCAGGTGGTGGGCAGCTGCGAGCTGGGCAGCAAGAAGGTCGTCTACGAAAAAGGCGTCGGAGAACCGAGGCCGGACGCGGGCGGCGCGCCGGCACCGTCGCGCGAGCCCATGCTCACCGAATGCAAGGACGGCACAGTGTCCGTCGGCGGCGATTGCCGCAAGCCGCAATAGCCCGGCCAGCCCGGGCCAGCCCGGGCCGACCTGGGGCTAGTTGCAGGCCTCGGGGTTGAGCAGCCCCCGTTGCATCGCCTCGCGCACCGCCTGTGCGCGCGTCTTCACCGCCAGCTTGCGGTAGATGTTCTTCACCTGCGCATCGACCGTGTGCAGCGAGCGGTAGCTCGTCTCGGCGATCTCGCGGTTGCTCAGGCCTTGCGAAATCATGCGCAGCACCTTGAGTTCGCGCGGAGACAGCGAACCGCGTCCGCGCTCCGGGCTCGCCGGCGCCGCCGCGCGCGCGCGCCTGGCCTTCGGTGGCGCCGAGGCCGCGGCCTCGGCCGGCGGCTCGGCCCCGGACGAGCGCTTCGTCTCCAGGATGCGCCGTGCAATGCGCGCGGCCGTGGCCGAGTCGCCTTCGGCGATCAGGCGCATCAGGAAGGCCAGCTCCACCTCGTTCGCGTCGGAGAACATCGAACCCACGATGCTCGCGGCCGCGGCCGAATCGGCCGGCAGCACGTCGTCGCCGAGCGCGTGCGCGAGGCCTGCGTCGCGCTCCCAGGCGGGGAAGCCGGCGGGCAATGCGCTGCCGGGTGTGGCGGCTTGCGGCGGCGCGCTCCAGTGGCCCGGCTGCATCGCGCGGGCCGCCCGGTACAGCTGCGCGCCCGGCGCCGCGATGGTGTTGTTCTTGCGAAAGACTTCCGGCTTCAGCAGCGCCGGCGACAGCGGCATCCTCGGGCTTGCCGCGCTCACCGACACGCTCGCGCGGCTCGCGCCGTCGCCCGGGTACATCGCGCCGAGCACGCACATCTGGTCGATGAGCCGCGTGCGTTCCCGCAGCGCCACGAGCCGCGCCCGCGCACCCCAGCGCTTCACGCCCAGGCTGCGCCGGAAGATCTTGCCGCGCCCCGCGATGCCCTTCGCCAGCCAGCGCAGCGGCCGCCCTTCGAGCGCCGCCCCGCCGGCGGCGCTGGTGCGATAGCGGCTTGCCAACCGCAGGGCAACCCGCCCGATCTTTCCCGTGGACATGTCTGTCTCGCCCCCTCAAGAATGAAGTGAAGCTGCGTATTGACCGGTACTCGCCCAGGGCAAACCGCGCACGCGTGGACTTGCTGCCACGTCTGCAGGGAGATTGCGTGCACGCGCCGGACGGCCTTGACCGTGCGTCTCACTTCTTGAGAGAATCCGCCAGATTTCCGGGAATTTTTGGCACTTTTGTCTTATTTGTAGGTTTTTTGACGGTCTTCACGCCGTTTTTTGAACATCTTTGATGGGCTTGCGCGACCTCGAAACCGGTGTCCGTTCCACGCTCCCGAACGGTCTTCCCTACAGCCACTTCAGCGTGCTGAACGAGCCGCCGGCCCGTCGGCTGCAGGCCTGGCGCGACCGCGTGGGCCACGTCATGGACGTCGTGCCCGTACCCGACGACAGCGGCCGCCCGTTTCACGCAGCCATCGACCGCTACGACATCGGCGACGTCGTCTTCACCGACTGCCGCTCCGACGCCATGCGGCTGGAGCGCTCGCTGGCGCGCATTTCCACCGACAAGGTGCGCGACTTCGCTTTCCACGTGTTCCTGGAGGGCGACGTCGAAGGCGTCACCGTGCGCTCGCCGGCCCGGCAAAAGGAAACGCCCCATTCGGCCAAGGTGATCGCGCTCGACATGGGCCAACCCGTGCGCATGCAGCGCAACGACTGCCGGGTGCTGACCTTCTTCGTGCCCGGCTCGCTGGTGAACGAAGTCTTTCCCGACCCCGAGGCCATCCACGGCCGCGTGATGCCGCAGCACACGCCACTCGCGCGGCTGGCCCTGGCCCAGGTCGAGGCGCTGGGCCGCGACATCTCGCACATGAGCGCCCTCATGGCCGAGAACGCCGTGCGTTCGAGCGCGCAGCTGCTGCTGGCCGGTTTCGGCAAGGAAGCCCGCCTGAGCGGCGACGCGCGCGCCGCCGCGCGCGCGGCCATGTTCGGCCAGGTGCGGCGCTACGTGCAGGCCAACCTGCACCGCGCCGACCTGTCGCCCGAGCAGGTGCTGGCCGCGCTGCACCTGCCGCGCCCCACCCTGTACCGGCTGTTCCAGCACGAAGGCGGCCTGGGCGCGTACATCCGCCACCTGCGCCTGCGCCATGCGGCCGACGACCTCGCGCGCTACCCGCACATGATGGTCACGGACGTGGCGTACGGCGTGGGGTTCAAGAGCCCGTCGGATTTCACGCGGGCGTTTCGCCGGGCGTACGACGTGTCGCCGCAGGAGTTCAGGGCGTCGTCGGCAAGGCCTGCCTGAGAGCAGCCGCCGCCGGATGCGGCACCCGGCTACAGTCGCCCGGATGTTGCGTCGCGCCCTGCCTCTTCTTTGCCTGGCGATCCTTTGCCAGTCCGGCGCGCAGGCGCAGCAGGTGCAGGAGGTGCCCGACGGTGCACCGGCGAGCCAGGAAAGCGCCATCGGCTATGCCTCGCCGGACGCTGCCTTGAAAGCCCTGCAGGCAAAGCCGGGCGTGAACATCCGTGAAGAGAACGACTGGTTGGTGATCGACGACGCGAGCGAGATGACCTTGTGGTCCATCGCGACGCCCCAACACCCGGTGTACCCCACAGCCGTCAAGCGGAGCCTGGTCCAGGAAAACGGAACCATCGACATCCGGATGCACGTGCTCTGCGGCGCGAGCAAGGAGGGTTGCGACGATGTGGTGGAGCAGTTCCGGAAGATGAACGCGGGCCTTGCCGAGTCGCTGAACCGCAAGCGCTGAGGCGCATGGCTCGATGCCCGGCGCGCCGCCTGAGCCTCGAACCGTCCGCAGCCGCCGGACCGGAACCTACTTCGCCCCCACCACCCGCGCGATCCAAGCCAGCAGCACCGCCTCGACCTCGTCGCGGTTGGTCTCGTTCAGCGTCTCGTGCCGCGCACCGCCGAACACGTGGCACGACACATCGCGCAGCCCCGCCTCGCGGTAGCGCTGCACCAGCGGATAGAACCATTCGGCCTTGTTGCTGACCGGGTCCTCGTCGCCCACGAACAGGTACAGCGGCAGCTCGGGCCGGATGCGTTTCTGCATCGCGGCGGGCGCCAGGTCGGCAAGGTTCGCGAACATCGAGCCCATGCCTTCGGCCGAAACCGTGAAGCCACACAGCGGGTCGGCAATATAAGCGTCGACCTGTGCCGGGTCGCGGCTGAGCCAGTCGAAGGGCGTGCGCACGTCGGGCAGCGCGGCGTTCATGTCCTCGAGCTTGAAACCGCCCTGCAAGGCGGCGCCAAGCAGGTCGAGCGCGGAGGTGCCAGAGAGCACCGCGCCCGACAGCAGTTCGCTGTGCCTGACGAGGTAGTACTGCGTGGCGAAGGAGCCCATGCTGTGGCCGAGCAGGATCAGCGGCAGGCCCGGATGCACGCCGCGCACGTGGCGGCTCAGCAGCGCCATGTCGTCCACCAGCCCGGCGAACCCGCGCGGGCCGAACTCGCCCAGTTCGCCGCGCGCCGAAGCGCCCTTGCCGTGGCCGCGGTGCTCGTTCGAATAGACGACGTACCCGGCCTGCACCAGCGCCTGCGCCAGATGCCGATAGCGCAGCGAATGCTCGCCCATGCCGTGCGCCAGCTGGATGACGGCCCGCTGCGTCGCGCCCTGCCAGCGATGGGCCTCCACCGTGACGCCGTCGTTGGCGCTGAGGTCGAAGTGCGTCTCGGTGATCTGCATGCGGTGCTCCAGTGGAAAGGGACTGCCATCCTAGGCGGTGCCGGCTGGAGCGGGGGTCAGGGCTTTCCTGCTTGGGGTGCGCGGCGCGCGGCCAGCAGCCCGGCCATCGCCTTCAACGCCGCTTCAGGCGTCGGCTCGATCTGGATCGAGCAGGCCAGCATGAGGTTCAGCTGCTGGCCGAAGTCTTCGACCGCGATGCCGGTGCCGCTTTCGCGCAGCACGCCGTTCGCGTCCTTCTCGCATGCCAGCGCCGCCTGCGCGCGGTCCGCATAGCTGCCCTCCGCCACGCCGTAGGCCACCACGGGAATGGCCAGCGCAATGGCCGCGCCGACTTCGAACACCGTGCCGGAATCGGGCTCCAGGCCCCTGAAGCAGGCGAGGTTGGCGACGACACCGTCGGCACCGCGAAGGCGCTGCATGTTGGCTTCGTAGATCCGCTTCTCGGGCGTGTCGGAAGTCGTGTCTTCGTTGCCGTCGGCGGGCAGCAGGGCTGCGAGGCCGACCGCATCGCAAGCGGCGGCGAGCCGGACGAAATGGTCTCTGGCGTCGGGACGGAAGACGTCCGGGCCGGCCAGGTAGATGCGCGGACGCGACGGAATTTCGGGAGCTTCGACCATCGACGGAGCATCATCGATTTCCCGGGTCGACTCAAGGCTCAGCGGCGCTCCGCATTGCGCTTTGCTACAGCCAGGCTCAGCAACGCGTCTACGCGAGCGAATGGAATGGCGATTTGCCCGGCCGACTGTTTCGCACGCGCGAATGCCTGGTCCGCAAACCGGGGAAGTTGCTTTCGTCTGGCCAACGTGGCCATCGAGCCGAGGTCGATGAACCGGCGAGGGTCGTTCGAACTTGCGACCGCTTCTATTGCTTCTGGTAACAGGGACGCTGCCTGCGCATTTTTTCCCAGGACGAGGGACCGCCGAATCACTGTCGTCCAGACGCCCGCGCCGCCGCCGCGCACCGCCGCCTCATCGGCAGGGCTTGCCTTCGAAAGGTCGGTGGCCAGCAGCACGAACCAGATCCAGAACACCTCGCGGTTTTCAGGCGGCACCTTCGCCGCGATATCCGCAAAGATCTCGCCCAAGCCCGACCAATAGGCAGCAAACGCCAGATAGCAATGGTCGGACTGGAACGCGGGACCGCTTTGAACGTAACCGGCAGGCAAGGGGTTCTCACTCTTGCCCCGAGCCGCCTCGGCCTTTGGTGCAGATCGGTAGAGTTCGTGGCCGCGAAGGCACAGCGCGCGGGCAGCATCGCGATCACCGAGATCATGGAAGAGGACGGACAGCATGGCAAAGCCATAGAGTCCACGCGATGCTTGCGCGTCGAACTGCACAACCGCTCGTCGAGCCAGGTCGAGAGCGCCCTGATCGTCGCCGGCGGATCGTCGAATCGCTGCAAGCGTGGTGATGGCATTCACGGCCGTGACCTCATCGCCTGCGAGTTGAGCGATCGTTGCAGCTTCGAGCACGCGCAGCCTCTTGAAGCCGACGGCAGCGCCCTTCTGCTTGATCTCGAGCATGACGACACCGCTCCAGAGCGAAAACTTGATCCGGAAGTCGGGCAGTGCGTCCAGCATGCCGATCGCACCTTCCAGATCGCCGACCGTGAGGTAAGTCAGACCCGCATAGCTCATGTCGTTGGCGAGGTCGGCAGGAGGCCCCTTGTAAAAGGTCCAGTTGAAGGCCGCCGCCTTCAGCGCCGTTCTGGTCAACGCCACTTCGCCGAGCTGTGCCGCGAAATTGGCGATCTGCACCGCATACAGGTTCTGTTGGCGTTGCAGCACACTGGTTTCCACGCTCGTCTTCATGAGCTGCACGATCGCAGCGCGCGTGGCGTTGGGCTTCCTCGGCGTGCTCGGCTCAAGCGACCTGCTCGCGCGCTCGCTCGCTGGCGAGGGCTCGGCCCAGAAGCCCGAGGGGCCCATCTGCAGGTCGTCCAGTTGCTCTAGGACTTTCAGCAGGACAGGCATTGCCTGCGGCGAGGCAGCCGATGCCCCATCGGACAGCCCGAGGGCTCCGGGCGAAAGGTCCGCCGCGGCCGATGGCTTTTGCAAGGCCTTTCGCACGAGGGCCGCCGCTCGCAAGCTGGCACGAAGGTTGTCGCGCTGCATTGCTTCAGCGCCTGACAGCGAAGGTGGATAGAGCCTGTCGAGCAGCGCGGATGCCTCTGGAATATCAAAAATGCAAAACCGCCAGATCAGCCGGCGCAGGTCGGCATCGGCAAAGCTGGCGGCTTCCCGTGCCAGGGCAGCCACCTCATTTTCCGGTGAGCCGGGCGTTGCGGGTGCTGCGCTAGAGATCCTCAAGAACGCGGCCAACGGCCATGCAAGCACGCCCCGGCGGTGCAGAGTCAATCGAGCAACCATGGATTTCAAGAAGAGGTTCAGACCGAGGAATTGAATCACAGCGTCGGCCAGTCACCGCCGGGGAATCAGGCAAGAAACTCGCACGAAGCGGCTAACGCCCCGCCCGCGCCTTTTTCAAGAATGGACGCTCCATTCACGAACCCAGGCGCTCCCATGAACACCACCGCACACCGCCGCGGCGCGCTCGCCGCGATCTCCACGCTGTCGCTGTCCCTCGCCATCCCGCCGGGGCCGTCGCATGCCCAGGCGCATCAGCCCCGGCTGCTGAACGACCCCAACCGCTGCGTCGGCATGTGGGTGACACGAGACGGTCATATTCGCCACGAGCTGCTTGCCGGTGGCCGCTACGACGAAGCGCGCGGCACGCGCCAGAGCGCCTACCAGGGCCGCTACATGCTCACCGGCAACCACATCGACTACGTCGACGACACCGGCTTCACCGCCGACGGCGACTTTCGCGACGGCGTGCTGCACCACGCCGGCATGGTGCTCTACCGCGAAACCGAAAGCACTCACCCGCGCTGATTCGCGTTGATGCGCGCCGATCGGCAGCGCCGGCCGACCGCACCTTTTGCAGGATCAGGCAAAAACCCCGTTCGATCCGGATACCGCTTCGAGCCCCTGGCGCGAGACACTTCTTTCCATGCCCGGTGCACCCTCTTCTGTGTGCGCCCCACGGCAACCGACCAGCACGAGGAGTTTTCAAATGAGCGCAATCCAGGAAAAAGTCGTTCTCATCACCGGCGCGAGCAGCGGCATCGGCGAAGCGACCGCGCGGCTGCTTGCGCGGCGCGGTGCCAAGGTGGTGCTGGGTGCACGGCGCACCGACCGGCTCGCGGCGCTGGTGGCCGAGATCGAAGCCACCGGCGGCACCGCGAGCTTCCAGCGGCTCGACGTGACGCACCGCCCCGACATGGAGGCCTTTGCCGAGTTCGCCCTCGAGACGCACGAGCAGATCGACGTGCTGGTGAACGCCGCGGGGGTGATGCCGATGTCGCCGCTGTGGAACCGCAAGGTCGAGGAGTGGGAACTCATGATCGACGTGAACCTGCGCGGCGTGCTGCTCGGCATTGCGGCCGTGCTGCCGGCGATGCAGGAGCAGGGCTGGGGCCACATCGTGAACGTGGCGCCGGTGGCCATGCAGGGCGTGCTGCCGAGCTCGGCCGTGTACCACGGCACGCAGTACGCGGTGAACGCGATCTCCGAAGGCCTGCGCCAGGAGCATGCCGGCCGGCTGCACGTGACGGTGGTGAGCCCCGACGTGAACGGCCCGAGCGATCCGCTGGCCGAACGCATCGCGGCCAGCTACTGCCGCGAGCGCATGCGCACGAACCGCCGCCTCGCGATGCCGGTGGATGCGGTGGCCCGTTCGATCGCCGGGGCCATCGAGGGCTACGGCATCACAGCAGGCGCGGTGCGCCCGTCGCCCAGGCACCGGCCGCACCCCACCGAGTACGTTCAGTAGGTCTTGTAGGGCAGGAACTTGCCCGACAGCACCACGTTGACGCGGTCGCCCTTGGGGTCGGCCTGGCGCTGGATGTCCATGCTGAAGTCGATGGCGCTCATGATGCCGTCGCCGAACTCCTCATGGATCAGCTCCTTGATGGTGGTGCCGTACACGCTCACCACCTCGTACCAGCGGTAGATGAGCGGGTCGGTCGGCACGGGCGTGGGCAGCGAGCCCTTGTAGGGCACCACCTGCAGCCACTTCTGCTCCTCCGCCGTGAGGCCGAAGATCTTGCCGATGACCTTGGCCTGCTTGTCGTCGAGCGTCATCTGGCCCAGGCAGGCGGCGGTGGTCCACTCCTTGGAGAGGCCGACCTTCCTGGCCACGTCGGCCCACTGGATGCCCTTGCTCACCTTGACGGTGATGATCTTCTCGGTGACGTCGTTGCGGTTCATGCGGTCTCCTGTTGAAAGGGCTCAGCCAAGCAACTGCTGTGCCCATTCGGTGCGTGCCGCATGGCTCAGCCGCGCGCCCAGTGGAACTTGCGGCCGGCCTCCGCGATGGGCTGGTCGTTGATGCTCGCGAAGCGCCGCTGCATCAGGCCGTTCTCGGCGAACTCCCAGTTCTCGTTGCCATGGCTGCGGTACCACTGGCCCGCGTCGTCGTGCCACTCGTACTCGAAGCGCACCGCGATGCGGTTGTCCATGAACGCCCACAGCTCCTTCTTCAAGCGGTAGTCGAGCTCGCGCACCCACTTGCGCGACAGGAACTCGACCACCTGCTCGCGGCCGTTGACGAAGTCGGCGCGGTTGCGCCACTCGGTGTCGGGCGTGTAGGCCAGGCTCACGCGCACGGGGTCGCGCGAGTTCCAGGCGTCTTCGGCGGCCTGGACTTTCTTCAGGGCCGACTCGAGGGTGAAGGGCGGCAGCGGGGGACGGGATTCCATGAGGGTCTTTCGGTGAAGTGGGGAAACGGTGAAACGCCGGAGCAGTTCGGGGAATGCGCCGCAATGTGCCACATGTAGACAGGTCTGTCTACATGCCTACAATCGCGGCATGGACATCTCCACCCTGCCCGCGCGCGAGCGCATCCTGCTCACCGCGCACGACCTCTTCTATGCCGACGGCATTCGCGCCACCGGAGTCGACCGCGTGATTGCGGCATCGGGCGTCACCAAGGTCACGTTCTATCGGCACTTCCCGTCGAAGGACGACCTGGTGCGCGCCTTTCTCGAGCACCGCCACGGCCTGTGGATGGCGTGGTTCGTCGATGCGCTGGGACGGCGCGGCGCGCAGCAGCGCATCGGCGACGCGCAGGCGCTGCCGGTGCTGGCCGACGCCATGGCCGAGTGGTTCTCGGATCCGGTGTTTCGCGGCTGCGCGTTCATCAATTCAGTGGTCGAAGTGGGTGCGAGCGTGGCCGGCGCGAGCGACATCGCGCGCGAGCACAAGCGCGAGATGGTCGAGGTCATTGCCGGCCTGCTGCCGGAGCGGCTCGACGGATCGCGGCGCATGGCCATTGCGCAGGCGGCCGGGCTGGGCGTGGACGGTGCCATCGTCAAGGCGCAGATGGGCGGCGCGCAGGCGCAGGAGGCGGTGGACGACCTGCGCCGGCTGCTTCAGGCGCTGGGGGCGACGTTGTCGGCGTGAACAACGTCGGCGTCGTGGGTGGCTACTTCACCACCATCAGCGTGAACGGCCACACATAGGCCTGCAAGGTCACGTAGAAGCCCACCAGGCAGGCCAGCGCGATCGAGTGGAAGAACACGTAGCGAAGAATTTCGCCTTCGTGATTGAACCAGCGCGTGGCGGTGGAGGCCACCACGATCGACTGCGCATCGATCATCTTGCCCATCACGCCGCCCGAGCTGTTGGCCGCGCCCATGAGGTTGGGGCTCAGGCCGAGCTGGTCGGCCGCCACCTTCTGCATGCCGCCGAAGAGCACGTTCGATGCGGTGTCGGACCCCGTGAGCGCCACGCCCAGCCAGCCCATCAGCGTGCCGAAGAACGGATAGAACATGCCGGTGTTGGCAAAGGCCAGGCCCAGCGTGGTGTCCAGGCCCGAGTAGCGCGTGAGCGTGCCCAGCGCGAGCATCAGCATGATGGTGAGCAGCGAGAACTTCACCAGCCACAGCGTGCGGCCGTAGGCGGCCACGAGTTGCACCGGGTTGTACTTCATGACCAGCCCGCCCACGATGGCCGACAGCAGGATGCCGGTGCCCGTGGCCGAGAGCAGCAGCAGCTGGTACACCGCGCCCTCCTTCGTGGGCTTGGGCACCACCGGCGCCACTTTCTCGATCATGTTGTGCAGCCCGTCGATGGGGAAGCTCGGCGCGAAGATGCCGTTGAGCCAGGTCTTCACCGTGGGCAGGCCCCAGATGAACACGAACACGGTGAGGATGAGCCACGGCGTCCACGCGCGGATGACGGCGGCGCTCGGGTGCTTCGCGGGCGCGGTGGCCGGGCCGGCCTCGCCGCCGTCGGCCTCGTGCCCCTTGAGCGACACCGAGGTCCAGATCTTCTTCGGCTTCCACACGCGCAGGAACAGCACCAGGCACACCATCGACACGATGGCCGCGATGATGTCCACCAGCTCCGGCCCGATGAAGTTCGACACCAGGAACTGCGGAACGGCGAACGACACGCCCGTCACCAGAATGGCGGGCCACACCTCCATCATTCCCTTGCGCCCCGCGAAGGCCCAGATGAGCCAGAACGGCACCAGCAGCGAGAAGAACGGCAGCTGCCGCCCGATCATCGCGGTGACCGCCATGAGGTCGTAGCCGTGCACCTTGGCCAGCGTGATGACCGGCGTGCCCAGCGCGCCGAAGGCCACCGGCGCCGTGTTGGCGATGAGCGAGAGCCCCGAGGCCGCGAGCGGCGAGAAGCCCAGCCCGATGAGGATGGCCGCCGTGACCGCCACCGGCGTGCCGAAGCCCGCCGCCCCCTCGAAGAACGCACCGAACGCGAAGGCGATGAGCAACAGCTGCAGGCGCCGGTCTTCGGTGATGCCCGCGATGGAATCCTGCAGCACCTGGAAGCTGCCGTTCTGCTGCGTGAGCTGCTGCAGGAAGATGATGTTCAGCACGATCCAGCCGATGGGCAGCAAGCCGGTGATGCCCCCCAGGAAGGCCGCCTTGCCCGCCATGTCGGCCGGCATGCCGAAGGCGAACACCGCGATGGCCACCGCGCTCAGGAGGCCCAGCCCCGCCGCGTAGTGCGCCTTGACGTGAAGCAGCCCCAGAGACACCAGCATCACCACCACCGGTATCGCGGCCAGGGCCGTCGATACGATCATGTTGCCGAACGGGTTGTAAACCTGTTGCCAGACCATGCGCTTGTCTCCTCTTTGTTGGAATCTTTTTGAGCCGGTGACCCGAGGCAATGAGAGTCCGCCACGAGAGACCGAGAGCGTTCGATACCATCCTACCCCGCTACTTTCGCCAACAAAAGATGGTTTCTCCGCGTCTCCCCTCGACCCAGGGCCTGCAGGCCTTCGAGGCCGTCGCGCGGCTGCGCAGCGTGAACCTGGCCGCCGAGGAGCTCAGCGTGACGCCCAGCGCGGTGAGCCACCGCATCCGCCAGCTCGAGCTGCTGCTGGGCCTGAAGTTCTTCGCGGGCAGCGACTTCAGCCTGAGCGCCGACGGCATGGCCTACCTGGCCCGCGTGCGCGAAGCCATTGCGGCGCTGCAGCAAGTGCCCGGGCGCGAGCCCGCCTCGCAGGTGCGCCGGCTGCGCGTGGCCGTCACGCCCACCTTCTCGCGGCAGATGCTGCTGCCGCGGCTCGCGCGCTTTCGCGACGCCTACCCGAACATCGAGCTCATGCTGCAGGTGACCGCGCCGGTGCGCAACACCACGGTGGAAGAGGCCGACATCGAGCTGCGCTTCGGCACCGGGCCGTTTCACGACCGCGAGTCTTTCCAGCTGCTGGCCGACGAGGTCTCGCCGGTGTGCAGCCCGGCCTACCTGCGGCGCCACGGCCCGTTCGACGGCTTCGCCACCGACGCCGAGGTGTCGCGCGCGCAGTTGCTGCGCACGCCGCTGGAGTCGTGGCGCACCTGGTTCAAGGCCTGCGGCGTGGGCCTGCCAGAGCCGGCCACGGGCCACCAGTTCAACGACCTGGGACTGGCGCTCGACGCGGCGGCCGAAGACTTCGGCGTGGTGCTGATGCACCTGCGCCTGGGCAGCGCCTGGCTGGACAACGGCCGGCTGGTGCGGCTGTCGCCGCGCAGCGTGCCCTCGCCCAACGCCTACTTCCTGTGCTGGCGGCCGGGGGCCATGGAGCGATGGGAGTGCGCGACCTTCGTGGAGTGGCTGCGCGAGGCGCTGCGTGATTGACCGGGGACCGATAAGGGGCCGATGAGGGGCCGATCGGGGACCGGTCAGTGACCGGCCAGTCACCGATCGGCTGGACTGAATTTATTTCAGTTGCCGGCCAGGCTTTTTTCAGATGGCCGCCGAAGGTGCCTGCGGATAATGGCCGGTTCGCCCCCGCCTTCCCACCAAGACCAGCCAGGAGACAAGCCCGTGTCCGACCTTTCCAAGATCACCAGCATCGAAGACCTGCGGGTGATCGCCAAGCGCCGCGTGCCCAAGATGTTCTACGACTACGCCGACTCCGGCGCCTGGACCGAGGGTACCTACCGCGCCAACGAAAGCGACTTCCAGAAGATCAAGCTGCGCCAGCGCGTGGCCGTGAACATGGAAGGCCGCTCGCTGCGCACCACCATGGTCGGCCAGGAAACCGCCATGCCCGTGGCCATTGCGCCCACCGGCCTCACCGGCATGCAGCACGCCGACGGCGAGATCCTCGGCGCCCGCGCGGCCAAGGCCTTCGGCATTCCGTTCACGCTGTCCACCATGAGCATCTGCTCGCTGGAGGACATCGCCGAGAACACCGACCGCCACCCGTTCTGGTTCCAGCTGTACGTCATGAAGGACCGCGACTTCATCGAGCGCCTGATCGAACGCGCCAAGGCCGCCAACGTGACCGCGCTGCAGCTCACGCTCGACCTGCAGATTCTTGGCCAGCGCCACAAGGACATCAAGAACGGCCTCACCGCGCCGCCCAAGCCCACGCTGAAGAACCTCATCGACCTGGCCACCAAGCCGCGCTGGTGCATGGGCATGCTGGGCACCAAGCGCCGCACCTTCGGCAACATCGCGGGCCACGCCAAGGGTGTGAAGGACCTGTCGTCGCTGTCGTCGTGGACCGCCGAGCAGTTCGACCCCGCGCTGAGCTGGGCCGACGTGGAGTGGATCAAGAAGCTCTGGGGCGGCAAGCTCATCCTGAAGGGCGTGATGGACGTGGAAGACGCGCGCCTCGCGGCCTCCAGCGGCGCCGACGCGCTCATAGTGTCGAACCACGGCGGGCGCCAGCTCGACGGCGCGCCCTCTTCCATCGCGGCGCTGCCCGCCATCGTCGATGCCGTGGGCACCGAGATCGAGGTGTGGATGGACGGCGGCATCCGCAGCGGGCAGGACGTGCTCAAGGCCCGCGCACTGGGCGCGCGCGGCACGCTCATCGGCCGCAGCTTTCTGTACGGCCTGGGCGCCCACGGGCAAGAGGGCGTGACGCGCGCGCTGGAAATCATCCGCAAGGAACTCGACATCACCATGGCCTTCTGCGGCCGCACGCAGATCGACGAGGTCGACTCGAGCATCCTCCTTCCGGGCACCTTCTAAGGCCCCTTCGGAGGTAGGCTGATGCGGTGCCGGCTGACACGCCGCACCCTTGTGGCGGCGCAGAATGTTTTGGCAACAACAACATTGCCGCACGGCACAAGAAGGCACCATGAGCGCAGTCACGCCGACTTCGGGAGGCCCAGCGGCCTCCTCGTCCCTCACGCAGCCGGAGTCTGCGCCGCACTACACCGCCGAAGAAAAACGCCACCGCGTCTTCGCGATCATGGCGGCCTCGTCGGGCAACCTGGTCGAGTGGTTCGACTTCTACGTGTATGCGTTCTCGGCGCTGTACTTCGCGCCGGCCTTCTTCCCCAAGTCGGACCCCACCGCGCAGCTGCTGAACACCGCCGGCGTGTTCGCGGCGGGCTTTCTCATGCGGCCCATCGGCGGCTGGCTCTTCGGCCGCGTGGCCGACCGGCTCGGGCGCAAGACCTCGATGCTCATCTCGGTCACCATGATGTGCGGCGGCTCGCTGGTCATCGCCTTCTTGCCGACCTACGCGCAGATCGGCGCGTGGGCGCCCTTTCTGCTGCTGATGTGCCGCCTGTTCCAGGGCCTGTCGGTGGTCGGCGAATACGGCACCACCGCCACCTACATGAGCGAGGTGGCGCTGCGCGGCCAGCGCGGCTTCTTCTCGTCGTTCCAGTATGTGACGCTCATCGGCGGGCAGCTGCTCGCGGTGCTGGTCATCGTGGTGCTCGAACAGCTGCTGACCGAGTCCGAACTCAAGGCCTGGGGCTGGCGCATTCCGTTCGTCATCGGCGCCATCGCCGCCGTGGTGGCGCTGCTGCTGCGCCGCACGCTGCATGAGACCCAGACAGCAGAGGCCAAGGCCAACAAGGAAGCCGGCAGCATGGCCGGGCTCTTCAAGCACCACACGCCCGCCTTTCTGACTGTGCTGGGCTACACGGCCGGCGGCTCGCTGATCTTCTACACCTTCACCACCTACATGCAGAAGTACCTGGTGAACACCGTGCACCTGCCGATCAAGACCGCGAGCTACGTGATGACCGGCGCGCTGTTCGTCTACATGTGCATGCAGCCGGTGTTCGGTGCCTTGTCGGACCGCATCGGGCGGCGCAACAACATGCTGCTGTTCGGCGGCCTGGGGACGCTGGCCACCGTGCCCATCCTCACGGCCTTGCAGCACACCACCAGTCCCGTGCTGGCCTTCGTGCTCATCATCGTGGCGCTGGCCATCGTGAGCTTCTACACCTCGATCAGCGGCATCGTGAAGGCCGAGATGTTCCCGCCCGAAGTGCGCGCGCTGGGCGTGGGGCTGGCCTATGCCGTGGCCAATGCCATCTTCGGCGGCTCGGCGGAGTACGTGGCGCTGGGCCTGAAGTCGCTGGGGCACGAGTCGGCGTTCTTCTGGTACGTGAGCGCCATGATGGTCATCGCGTTCCTGGTCAGCCTGCGGCTGCCGCGCCAGGCCAGCTACCTGCATCACGACCACTGAGCGGGTTAAGCCCCTCTGTTCGGGCAATTCAAACGCCCGGGTGGCGGAGATACTTCCGGCCTCAAAGGATCGAGGCATGAAGTCAAAGCTGGAAAGCGCGGCGGTGTATGGCGCCGCCGTACTCATCTGCGGCACGTTGATCGGCATCTTCGCGGCCTACCCGCCCGTGACGCCCGGGGACTGGGCCGCCTGGGCGCAGGCCTTCGGCGCCATCGCCGCCATCGCGCTGGGGCTGTGGGCCGTGCAGCGGCAGCACCGGCTCGAGATACTGCGCCAGGTCGAAGCGACCGCCGCGGCGCGCCGTTCGCAGCACCAGAGCGCGCTGCTGCTGATCGACGCCGTCTACAAGATGGCGGAGAAGGTCAAGTCGCACGCCGACGAGAGCGCACTCGACCTGCTGCACCTTTCCCTCGAAGCCGAAGGCATCACGTCGGCATTGGCAACCGTCGACCATCTGCGCTTCGACACGCAGCGCGCGATCGACGCGCTGCTCGTGGCACAGGCTTCGTCGCGCAAGCTGCTGGCGCACCTGCAGCGGGCCTATGACCTGTCGCTCGATGGACGGGGGCACAAGTGGGCGCCGGTGAAGGAATTTGCCGAGCAGGTGAGTGCCGCGGTGAAGGGGCCGATGGAGGCGTATCGCGGGGAACTCGTGGGTGACGAGTAAGCAGCCACCGGCGCTTCATCAAGGCCGAACGCGTGAGTTCCGCGTGAGAACACGTTTCAATTTTTACCAACGCTGATTTCAGTGCTGACCATGTCCAATCTCCCCGCTTACGACCTTCTTGCGCTGAAGCAAATCCATGACTGGAAGCATCCATCGGTCGGATGGTTGGGCAAGAAGTTGCAGTTGCTCAACCGACCGTTGGACAAGGCGGGAGACTTCTTGCTCGATACACCGGGCGTGGGCACGGTCATCAAGAAGTCCGTTCAAGGACTGACCACCCTTTGCAACGATGCCGCTCAGTGGAGCGTTCGGCCAGAAGCCATCTTTGAAGAGTTTCGCAAGGCCGGACACGAGGGCGTCAAATCACATGCGGATATCGCCGATCTGCCTCTGAAAGATGTCGACAAGGTCGTCGGCTGGCTCGCGGCGAAGTACAAAGGCATCGCCGCCGCCGAAGGCGCGAGCGCGGGGGCAGCAGGTGCGGTGGGTCTGGTCGTCGATATCCCAGCGTTGATCGCACTCAATCTGCGCGCAGTGGGCGAATACGCGGCGTACTACGGGTTTGACACGACACGCCAGGAAGAACGGCTGTTTGCACTGAACACGCTGGGATTCGCTTCTTCGCCGACCGATGCATCCAAAGCCCTTGCAATGTCTCAGCTGGTCCGGCTGGCCCAGGACGTGGCAAAGAAAGTCACGTGGAATGAGTTGGAAAAGAACGTCTTCGTGAAGCTGGTCCAGGAGATCGCCAAAGCACTCGGCATCCGTTTGACCAAAGCGAAACTTGCCCAGGCCATTCCCGTGGTCGGTGCCGCGGTCGGCGGCGGTTTCAATGCGTACTTCACTTCAAAGGTATGTGACGCGGCATACCAGCTCTACCGCGAACGCTTCCTCGCCCAGAAGCACGGCGCCAATGTCATCGATGCGGCGGTGAAGCCGGCGGAAACATTCGATGCCGAGTTCCCCGACGTGGATCTGAAAAAAGCAGCGTAGCCGCACCGTGCCGCCGGCAAATCGGCCGTAACGAAAGCAGGCGTGTGGAATTGGTGAAAGAGCCGCTCCATTTCATGAAGCGCTCAAACCAAAAGGCCAAACCAAAGGCCGCACGGCCAACCATTGGGCGCTGCTTATTCAGTCCCCAACCGCTGCGCCACTTCCACTTTCCCCAGCCCCCGCACGGAAGCCAGGCTTTCCAATTGCGCGGCCCTCGGCCGCGCCTTGCCCTGCTCCCAGTGGTAGATCGTCTGCCCCGACACGCCCACCAGCTTGCCGTAAGACGCCGCGGAAATACCCAACTTGGTGCGGTGCGAAGCCAGACGGCCCGCGCTGAAGCGTCGCTTCGTTTCACCGTCGCCCGATTCGTCGGATGCGCTCGAGGCACGTGCACTGCGGGCGCTGCCCTTGGCCACGTTGCGCAGTTCCTTTTCCAGCGCGCTCACCTGACGGCGCAATGCCGCGATGGCCGTGCGGTGGTGCACGGAGGCTTTCTTGAGGGTTTCGATTTCAGCGCGGACTTCCTTGCGGGCGACACGCGAGATTTCAGACTTAAGGATTGACGCAATGTTTGGCATGCCGGCATTGTGCCCAGCAAATGTAAACATCCGAAAAGAATACTGAATTGCCCCGCCATCAAATTTGAATCTTTTGATTACAAAGAGGCCATGCATTTCGCGCGCGAGCCTTCTTGCAAGCCCGCGCGCGAACTGTCGACGATGGGCTGCGCGGCTCAGTCGGCGTACACGCCGGCCGCCTTGATGATCGGCGTCCACTTGGCGATTTCGTCGATCACGAACTTCTTGTGGCCCGCGGGTTCGATGCGGCCGTCGGTGGCCACCACGGCGCCGAGCAGTTCCTCGCGGTGAATGAAGTCCGGGTCTTTGAGCGCCGCCTTCATGGCGTCGTTCAGCTTCTTCAGCACCGGCGCGGGCGTGCCCTTGGGCGCATAGAGGCCGTGCCAGATCGTCACCTGGAAGTTCTTCAGCCCTGCTTCGTCGAGCGTAGGCAGGTCCTTCAGCATCGGCAGCGCGAGCCGCTTGGGCGTGGTCACTGCAAAGGCCTTCACCTTGCCGGCCTGGATCTGCGGCGTGGTGTTGGTGGTCTGGTCGCACAGCAAGTCGATCTGCCCGCCGATCAGGTCGGTGATGGCGGGCGCCGTGCCCTTGTAGGGCACGGGCGTCATCTCGGTTTTGGTGGCGCTCTGGTACAGCAGGCCGCACAGGTGCGAGGCCGAGCCCACGCCCGCATTGCCGATGTTGATCTTGCCCTTGTTGGCGGCGATCCAGCCGGCCAGTTCCTTGTAGTTGCTGGCGGGAATGCCGGGCTTGGAGATGAGCGTCATGGGCACGTCGTTGACGATGCCCAGGTACTCGAAGTCGGTCTCGACCTTGAACGGCACGTTGCGCACCAGGCTGGGCACGGTGGCCATCGCGATGTGGTTCAGCAGCAGCGTGTAGCCGTCGGGTGCGGCGCGCGCCACCTTGGCCGCGCCGATGGAGCTGCCCGCGCCGGGCACGTTGTCGATGATGACGGTGTTGCCGCCCAGCGGCTTGCGCAGCGCCTCGGCCAGGTCGCGCGCCACGCGGTCGGTCGGGCCGCCGGCCGCGAACGGCACGACGATGGTGACGGGCTTGCTGCCCGGGAAGTCCTGGGCCTGCGCGCAGGCGGCGCCCATGGCTGCAGCGGCGACGGCTGCGAGGGCGAACAGTTTCTTCATGGAGTCTCCGTAATTTTCCGTAGGGTTGAAGGCAGGATGGAATCAGGGTGCGCGCGAAGGCACGCGGGTTTCGAGTGCGGGCGGCTGCCACCCGGGCTTGATGTGGCAGCCGTTCTTGCCGTCGGTGTCGAAGCGCGGCATCAGCGCCTTGCAGCGTTGCGCGAGGCCTTCGGGCGTGGGCTTCTCGCCCTTGTCGACCCAGTCGAGCAGCGAGGCAAAGAGCGCGGGGTATTCCGAATCGCTCAGATAGCTGTGCTCGTGTTCGGTGCTGAAGCTCTGCACCAGCAGCTCGCCGGTGCCGGCCGCGTCGCGGATGCGGCGGTAGGAGTTCTCGAGCTCGACGAAGGCCGTCGGGTCGTCGATGGCGTGCAGGCCCACGGTGGGCAGCGCGGTGCGGCCGGTGGGCTGGCTGTCTGCGGCGAGGGCGCCCTTGGCCTGCGGGTCGGCCGCGTAGCGCGCCACGCCGGCATTGAGTGCCGCATCGTCGGCCGAGCCGGCATACACCACGCCGATGTTGCCGAAGGGGTTGCGCCCGCCCAGGCGCTTCTGCACGAGGTCCTGGAACAGCCAGGTCGCCCAGCCGAGGTGGCCGAGCAGCGAGCGCTCCTGGATCTTCACGACCGACAGGATGGTCTTCAGGCGGGCCGCCTGCTCGGGCGTGCGCTGCGCGGCGGGCAGGCCGACGCCGGTGCATTCCTTGACGCGCGCGGCGAGCTCGGCGCGCGAGAGCTTCGCATCGAGCGGCAGGCCCATCCACAGCGGGTACTGCGGCTCGTCGGGGCGCGGATGGTTGTGGCAGACGTACTGGTAGACCACGCGCAGGTCGAGCCGGAAGTCGTAGGCGCTGTTGCCGCCGCCGAGCACGCCGCTGGTGAGCATGAGGCCGTCGTACGGGCTCTTTGCACCGCCCGCGGGGGCGTACAGCTCGGCCGCCTTCGCCGCCACGCCCGCGCCGTAGCTCTGCCCGTGCAGCAGCGTGCGCCGCGGCTGGCCGAAGTAGCGCACGAAGACCTGGCGCAGGCGCTCGGTGTCTTCCGCGGCCATGGTCACGCCGTAGCCGCCGCGGCGGTAGGTGGAACCGGCCCAGGCGTAGCCGGCCTTCACGGTCACGGCCCAGCGCTTCAGGTCTTCCTCGCTGCGCTCGAGCTTGGGCGGGCCGCTCTCGGGGCCGCCGTGGGCGTGCATGACGAGCACACCCTTGCCATCCCTGGACCAGTCCTTCGGAATGGCGATCCAGTAGAGCGCGCCGCTGCCGTCTTCACCGGTGTAGCAGCGCGCGGCCTCGGGCACGGGGGACGGGCAGGTCGCGGGCTTCGGCGCGGTGGCCGGTGCGGCGTGCGCGGACAACATCGGCGCCGCGCTGAGCAAGGCGAATACGGCAAGGTGCGAAAGGTGCGAAAGGTGTGAAAGTGGTTTTTTCAATGACGTACTCCGAATTCGAGCGCTGCGTTCGCTCCTTGGGGTGCTGTGGAAACGAACACAAGAACGCCGCGGTTGAAAATCAGTTCGCCGGGTCGACCCGCATCGGCCTGCGCCACCGCGTCCAGCGGCTGTGCCTTGTAGCTCAAGGCTGCGGTCGCATCGCCCAGGTAGAACGTCTTGCCCGAGACGATGGCATCGTGGTTCTCCCCGTTCGCGCTCAGCATCGCGTAGCTGCCGTCGGACGAGCCTGGCACAAAGCGCAGCGGGGCCAGGACACGCAGGCCCTTGACCATCTCCGTGCCGGCGACCGGGGTGAAGGCCTTGGGTATCAGGTGCAGCGGCACTGCGGCATCGTTGACCATCCCGATCACCATCGAGCCGCTGAGCGTGCCGCCGACCGTATCGGCCTTGTCGGTCGCCGGCGTGGTGAAGACGTCGAACGACCTGCGGGTGGTGTTGTAGGTGATGTAGCCCTTCTCTGCGGGCTTGCATGCAGCGTCGTAGGCCATGAAGCCGCCGTTCTTCTCATCGGCGCAGTACTGGAAGGTGCCCACGTCGCGCAGCTTGCCCGTCGACCTGTAGCTGGTCGCGCCCTTGTCGCGCTGCAGCACCCCCGCCGCATTGAATGAGTCCGCAGCTTTCGCGACATCGCTCGGCAATTTCCCCGCCTCGAGTTCGTCACCGAGCGTTTTCTCGAAAGCCAGCAGCGGCGTGAAGCGTCCGTTGCCCGGCACGTTCACGCCGCCCGACAGCACGCCGCCGGCCCCGAAGGTGAAGATCGCGCCGTTCTCCGCGCTCGTGTAGCTGCAACTGCCCTCCTCGACCAGCGAACCCGTGCGCGGTGCGCGGGCCGTGCCGCCCACGGTGGCGACGAAGGTCACGGCATAGGTCATGGTGGCCCGGTCGATCTGCACGCGCAGCTCCTCGCCCAGGGCGTTGCCGCCCTTGTAGGTCGCCACGGACGCGGGCAGGTTGCTGCAGACCGGGTCGCCGCAGCTGTAGTTGACGATCGCATCCTGGCTGCCGCGGCCGCGGTATCGGGGCCACGACGGGAACCGGCACAGCGGCCGCGAGCGCCCCGCGGTGGCGACCACCGCATCGACCGCCGTGCCGGTCTCCGGCGCAAGGCCGCCGTCGACCCAGCCTTCGAGCGCCGCGAGAGAATCCCAGCCGGGGATGAAGGTGCCGGTGCCATGGCCCATGCCGGGCACGGTGTAGAAGCGCACGTTCTTGTCGACCGCGGCCTGGCCGAGCGTGGCAATGAGCTGCTTGTAGTAGTCGATGGTCGAGTTCGGGCTGATCACTTCGTCGGCCAGCCCGTGCAGCAGGATGAGCCGGCCGCCGTGCGCGAAGAACGGCGCGAGGTTCGGGTTGGTCGCGTCGGTGAGGTTCGAGAGCTCCGTCACCCGCGCGGCATAGCTGCCGAGGTTCAGCGGATCGAAGGTCAGCGTGTCGAACGTCGCGATGCGCGTGACGAAGTACTTCACCCACTGGTCGCCTGTGACGTACATGTTGGCGTCGTCCAGGGTGGCGGGGTTGCCCGGCGTCTTGCGATCGCCGAGGTTGCGCGGTTCCTTCTCCAGGTCGACGGCCGGCGGGGCCACGAGCGTGCCCTCGAGGATGTTGTAGCCGCCCGCGCGCTTCACGCCGTTGGCGAGCGAATAGGTGGTGAAGTCCAGCGGCGATTCGATCGTTCGCAGGGTGTTCAGTTGCGCCTCCGACAGGCAGGTGTCGGCCTTTTTACCGGTCATGGCAATGCCGCCAGGGCAGCGCAGCGACTCCAGGATCTGCTGGTTGAGCTGGCGGCATTTCTCGACGTTGCTCACGATGTTGTCGACCACGCCGTCGAGCTTGTCGCAGGCCTCCTTCACCCTTGCCTGCACCAGCAGGGTCTTGGGCACGTTCAGCCAGCCCTTGCCCTCGTCGGCGTAGAGCGCGCGCCCCACCGCCACGTTCGACAGGCGGGTGCCGGTGTAGTTGAGCGCGGGCTCGTTGGCGATCACGCCGTCGTAGTCCAGTGGCCAGCGCTGGATGTAGCTGAGCGCATCGCGCCCGCCGGTGGAGGTGCCGAGAAAGTAGGCGTGCTTGGGCTTGACCGCATAGCGCGCGAACACCAGTGCCTGCGCCACGTCGCGCGTCTTCTTGAGCGACTGGCCGGCGTAGTTGGCGAGCTGCTCGTCGTTGGCCGCGAACTTGGCGTCGGTGATGCCGGACTTGTGGCCCGAGTCGCTGCCATAGGTGGCGTAGCCCAGCGCGAGCGGCGCGGGCTGGTCGGCGGGGCCGAAGCGGACCACTTCGGTGCCGTCGATCAGCTTCCCGTTGAAGCCGCCGCCGCCGAAGTGGATGGTCTTCCGGTTCCATTTTTCGGGCAGGTTGAGCGCGAATGCGATGGCCTGGGCAGAAGGGTCGACCGGCTGGATGGTGCCGCGCACGCGGCAGTAGTTGCCCAGCAGGTTGCCGGGCTCGCCCGCGGTCACGGGCGTGGCGCTGACGACGGTGGCGCCCTGCGTGGGCAGGCTGATCAGCGAAGCCGGCAGGTTCCTGCCCGCGAGAGCGGCGCAGGGGACGACGGGTTGCACGGTGTCGTCGACCGGGGTGTCGAGCACCTTGTCGGGCGAGTTGCCGCTGCCGGAAGGCGTGGCCGACAGGAAGACGGCTCCTCCTTCCCCTACGCCGCCGCTGCCACCGCCCCCGCCACAGGCGGCCAGGACCATTGGAATGCCGAGCGCCATGCCGAACCAGCGGCAGGCGCGAACCATCGATGCAGGGCGCGGTGTGCGCATGGGTTTGTCTCCTTGATGCGGCCTCGATGGGCCGCTTTTTCCAATGGGCGGGCGGACGATAGATTCACGAGTGACTTCGGGTCAAATAAAATAAAGCGGCACTTTCGATATAAAAAACATATGAGAGACAGATGGACATCCGTGCACTGAGGTACTTCGCCGCGGTGGCCGAAACCGGCCATATGACGCGTGCCGCGGAGCAGCTGGGCATCCAGCAGCCGCCGCTGAGCCTGCAGATCAAGGCGCTGGAGCGCGAACTGGGCACGCTGCTGTTTCGCCGCCATCCGCGCGGCGTGGCGCTCACCGACGCGGGCCGGCTGTTCCAGGTGGAGGCGCTGCGCATGCTGCAGGACATGGACGCCATGAAGCAGCGCATGGCGCGCGTGGCCAACGGGCAGGCCGGCACGCTGGCGGTGGGCTTCACCAGCTCGGCCGCGGCGCACCGCTTCATGCCCGAGGCGCTGCGCGCGTTCCGCCGCGCCTATCCCGCCGTGGAGCTGCAGCTGCGCGAGGACAATGCCGCCGAGCTCACCGAGGCGCTGTCGGCGGGCCGCCTGCATTGCGGGCTGCTGCGCGTGCCGGTGGCGCGGCCCGAGGGGCTGGTGTTCGAGACGCTGCTGCGCGAACCGGTGTGGGCGGCCATGCCCAGCGACCATCGCCTTGCCGCGTCCTTCGGCCAGCGGGGCAAGGCCTCGCGCCCGTTGCCGCTGGCGAAGCTGTGCGAGGAAGGCATCATCCTCGTGCGGCGCCCGGGCGCGCCCGGCCTCTATGCCGACCTGCTCGCGCTGTGCCACGCCAAGGGCCTGCGCCCGCGCGTGGTGGCCGAAGTCGATCGCATGATGACCAACCTGAACCTCGTGGCCGCGGGTGTCGGCCTGTCGGTGGTGCCGGCCTCCATGACCGGCGTGCACGCGCACGCCATCGCCTATGCGCGGCTGGCCGACGGCGGGCAGCTCGACGCGCCGCTCACGCTGGTGTCGCGCGCGGAAGAAGACAACCTGCCCGCGCAACACTTCGCCACATTGCTGCGCCAATTGGCCGCCCAGAATCCCGCGTCATGAGATTGCCCGGGCGTCGCCACTTCATCCGGCTTGCCGGCGGCGCGCTGGCGGCCGCGTGCGCGGCGCCGCGCCTGCTGCGGGCTGCGCACGCATCCACATCCACACCCACATCGGCCGACGGGCTTTGGCCGAACCGGCCGCTGCGTCTCCTGGTGGTGTACCCGCCCGGCGGCGTGAGCGACGGCATGGCGCGCGTGCTGGCCGAGCCGCTGGCGCAGTCGCTGGGCGTGCCGGTGCTGATCGAGAACCGGCCGGGCGCGGGCGGCAGCCTGGGCATGGACGCGCTCTCGCGCTCGGCGCCCGACGGCCATACGCTGGCTTTCTCGGCCATCAGCCCGCTCACGCTGCACCCGCTGATTGCGCGCGTGTCCTACGACCCGCTGCGCGCCGTGGTGCCCGTGGCCAGCGTGATGCGCACGCCGGTGCTGGTGGTGGGCACGCCGGCCTTCACCGGGCGCGGCTTCGGCGAGCTGATCGCGCAGGCGCGCCGGGAGCCGGGCGCGGTGCGCTGGGCCACCTCGGGCGTGGCCACCATCGGCCACATGGTGCTGGCGCAGGTGCGCATGCAAAGCCGCACCGGCATCACGCACATTCCCTACCAGGGCGGCGGTCCGCAGGTCAACGACGCGCTGAGCGGGCAGTTCGAGGTGCTGTCGACCAACGTGGCGGCGCAACAGCTGCAGTACATCGAGGGCGGGCGCCTGCAGGCGCTGGCGGTGGGCGCGCGCACACGCATCGAGGCGCTACCGGCGGTGCCCACGCTGGCGGAACTGGGCTTCGAGAAGGCCAACCGCGATTCGCTCTTCGGCTTCTTCGCGCCGGCCCGCACGCCGGCGGCGGTGGTGCAGCGCCTCAACGCGGAGATCAACCGCGTGCTGGCCGGCGACACGGTGCGCGCGCGCCTGCGCGAGGCCTACAACCTGCCGGCCGGCGGCAGCACCGAAGACTTCGCGCGCGAGATCGCGGCCGACCGGCGGCGCAACCGTGAACTGGTGGCGGGCGACCGGTCGCAGTTCGACTGACCGGCCGTTGCGCGTTCCGGCAAGCTACTTCTCGGCCACCCACAGCCGCGGGTAGTCGCGCACGAAGCCGTCTTCGGTCACGCTCAGCGTGGCCGCGTAGTCGAAGCGCTTGGCCTCGTAGGCGTATTCGCTGTCGCTGCGCCGCTCGTAGCGCTGCGCCAGTTCGCTCAGCACGCCGCCGTCCAGGTCGACCCACGCGGCCGGCGCGTCGGCGCTCTCGCCCTTCGAGAGGTTGAGCCGGCGCAACTGCAGCAGGTTGGTGGCGGGCGTGAAGCCCAGGTCGAGGTCCACGCAGTGCGACAGGTCGGCCACCGCCTCGTCGTTGAGCTTCCAGTGGCCGCGCGCGTCGCGGGCAATCGACAGGTCGACCGCCGCGCCGCCGAGCCAGCCGCGCACCGTGCCCCACTGTGTGTGCCACAGCAGGTCGCAGCGCACGCGATAGTGCAGCTGGGCGATGCGGCCGTCTTCCAGGCGGAACACGGTGGCACCGTCGAGCTGCCAGGCCGAGGCATTGCGTTCAAGACGGCAGGCGTCATGACCCGGTGCATCGAGCCTGCGCCAGAGGATGGAGGCGACGGTTTGCATGGCGCGCATGATGGCACCGGCATGCGGCGGTGTGCAAGCGGCATCGCGCAAAATGCCCCGCATCATGAAAGACCATTCCGCCGCATCGCTGGCACTTCTGGCCGCCCTGCTGGGCATGGCGGGCGCCATCTCGGCCGCCCAGGCCGCACCCGCTGCACCCGCTGTACACGCCGCGCGCGCCACGGACTCGCTGAAGGACGGCGACATCGTCTTCCACACCTCGCGTTCCGCGCAGAGCGTGGCCGTGCAGCGCGCCACCGGCTCGCGCTACAGCCACATGGGCATCGTGCTGCTGCGCAACGGCAAGCCCTATGTGTTCGAGGCGGTACAGACCGTGCGCTACACGCCGCTGGCGCAATGGGCGGCGCGCGGCAACGGCGGGCACTACGTGGCCAAGCGGCTGCGCAATGCCGACACGCTGCTGACACCCGGCGCGGTGGCCCGGTTGCGCGCGGGCACCTCCGACTTCGAAGGCCGCCCCTACGACCTGACCTTCGAGTGGTCGGACAAGCGCATCTACTGCTCCGAGCTGGTGTGGAAGCTCTACCAGCGCGCGCTGGGCGTGCGCATCGGCGAGCTGCAGAAGATCCGCGAGTTCAACCTGAACGACCCGGCCGTGCGCGCCAAGATGCGCGAACGCTACGGCGACAAGGTGCCGATGGACGAGCCGGTGATCTCCCCGGTGGCGATGTTCGACTCCCCGTTGCTCAGGACCGTCGAAACGCGCTGAACGAATGCCCCCTGGCGGGCAGCTGAGCGAACGCCCCCCAACGGACGAAGGCGGCCCGGCCGGGAGACAATTGTGGCCGTGAGTTCCCAGACCCCGAAACCGCCGATCCGCCGCATCGCGCACCTCGACATGGACGCCTTCTACGGCTCGGTCGAGCTGCTGCGCTATCCGCAGCTCAAGGGCCTGCCGGTGGTGATCGGCGGCGGACGGCGGCGCGTGGACGAGGCCATCCGCGGCCTGCCCGAGGGCGGCACGCTGGCCGACATTCCGGTCGGCTCGTTCCCGCTGCTGAAGGACTACACCGGCCGCGGCGTGATCACCACCGCCACCTACCCGGCGCGCCAGTTCGGCGTGGGCTCGGCCATGGGCCTCATGAAGGCCGCCAAGCTGTGCCCGCAGGCCATCATCCTGCCGGTGGACTTCGACGAGTACCGGCGCTATTCGCGCGCCTTCAAGCAGGTCATCCTGGAGGTGGCGCCGCTCATGGAAGACCGCGGCGTGGACGAGGTGTACATCGACTTCACCGACGTGCCCGGCGGCCAGCGCGACGGCGGGCGCTCGCTGGCGCGGCTCATCCAGAAGGCCATCCTCGACGCCACCGGCCTGACCTGCTCGATCGGCGTGGCGCCCAACAAGCTCATCGCCAAGATGGCGAGCGAATTCGAGAAGCCCAACGGCATCTCGGTGGTGTACGAGGACGACCTCGAGACGCGCATCTGGCCCCTGCCCTGCCGCAAGGTGAACGGCATCGGCCCCAAGGCCGACGAGAAGCTCAAGCGCTTCGGCATCGAGACCGTGGGCCAGCTGGCGGCGCACGACCGCGACTGGCTCGTGGCCAACTTCGGCAAGGCCACCGGCGCGTGGATGCACGAGGTGGCCTGGGGCCGCGACAACCGGCCCGTGGTGACCGAGAGCGAGCCCGTGTCGATGAGCCGCGAGACCACCTTCGAGCGCGACCTGCACGCGGTGCGCGACCGCGCCGAGCTGGGCGCGATCTTCACGCAGCTGTGCGAGAAGCTGGCCGAAGACCTGCAGCGCAAGGGCTACGTGGGCAAGACCATCGGCATCAAGCTGCGCTACGACGACTTCAGGATCGCCACGCGCGACCAGACCATCGACCGCTTCACCGCCGACGCGAAGACCATCCGCCAGACCGGCGGCCAGTGCCTGAAGCGCGTGCCGCTGGAGCGCCCGCTGCGGCTGCTGGGTGTGCGCGTGGGCGCGCTGGCGAAGGCGGGCAGCCCCGAGGCGCTGGCGCCTGCGGGTGCGCAGCGCACGGCCCCGGAGCCGGTGGCGACCACGGCGTCGCTGTTCTGATGGCCATGCTGAAACGCTGGCTCCTGCGCATCGCGTTCACGCTGCTGGGGCTGATCGCGTTGGTCGGCCTCTATGTGGCCACCGCCAGTGCCCTGGTGTTCTGGCCGGCCAACGCAAGCACCCATACCGGCACCCCGCCATCGAACGACGCGCCCGCCGACGTGCAGGCCTGGGTGCTGAGCAACGGCGTTCACACCGACTACGTGTTCCCCATCCGCTCGGCCACGGTCGACTGGCTGCAGGTGTTCCCGCTGAAGGACTTCAAGGCCCCGCCGCCCGACGCCGAGTTCGTCGCCATCGGCTGGGGCGACCGCGAGTTCTACCTGAACACGCCCACCTGGGGCGACCTGACGGCGGCGCGCGCCTTCGGGGCGCTGTCGGGCGGCAACCGTGCGCTGATGCACGTGAGCTACCTGCGGCGCGCCCAGCTGGCGCGCGGCGCATACCGGCTGCCGCTGTCGCAGGCGCAGTACGCGCAGCTTGCCGGCTACGTGCGCGCGGCCCTGCCGCAGGGCCGCGCCACGCCCATCGCGGGCGCGCACTACGACAGCCAGGACGCCTTCTACGAAGCCGAAGGCGGCTACAACCTCTTCGAGACCTGCAACACCTGGACCGGGCGCGGGCTGCGGCAGGCGGGCCTGCCCGCGAGCCGCTGGACGCCGTTCGACTTCACGGTGACCTGGCACCTGGTGCCGGGGCGGCCCTGAAGGGCCTCAGCGCCTGAGCGCCTGAGCGCCCTGAACAGGGTCAGGGCTTCGGCACGCCCGCCGACCACTTCGGCCAGTTGCCCACGATGTGGTCGACCACGCGCGAGCCGACGCGCTCGATGTTCTCCACCGTCTCGGCAAAGCCGCCCGCCGTCTCGCCCGGCGCCGGGTCCAGGTGCTGCAGCGTGGTTTCCTTCGGGCTGCCCTGGTCGAAGTTGACGGCGCCGCGCAGGCTCATCACGCGGTCGGTGCCGTGCGTGCGCTTGATCACCAGGGTGATGGCGGCGGCTTCCATCTCGGTGATCACGTAGTCGTCGGCGCCGTACAGCCTGGCGATGTACTGCGCCTGCTTCGACATGCCCGGGCCGTGGAAGAAGGTGTCGCCGGTCATGTGCGTGCCGGTGCCGACGAAGGGCGCGCGGCGCGCCGCGGCGTCGGGGTAGCGCAGGCGGTACTTGCGGGCCGAGTCGGCGTCCTTCAGGGGCGTGTCCGCCGAAAGCTTCATGGCCCAGGTCACGAGGTCGGGGTTGAGCTTGAAGCGGCGGTAGTCCTCGTAGCCCTTGCGCGGCATGAAGGTCGGCTCGCCGGCCTTGTTCTCCTCGGGCGCCCAGCGGTGGCCCAGGTCGTAGTCGACCAGCCAGGTGGCCCAGCTCACCTCGCCGATGGTGCCGCGCGAAGGCGGCGTGCCGGCCACGCCCGAGATGACGTAGTAGCTCTGCGAGAAGTCGAACTGCGGGTTCAGCAGGATGGCCTGCATCGACGACGACGAGTTGACCTTGCCCATGCCGAGCACCGCGCCGCACACGCCGTCGGCGTTGCAGTACACGGGCTGCAGCGCGCCGGGCACGGCGATGGGCTTGGCGCCCTTCCAGTAGCGCTCGTACCAGTGCTGGAACTCGCCGGCGCGGTCACCGGTGTTCTGGCCGATCTCGAACATGGCGGCGACGAAGACCTTGACCTTCACCGGCGCGGTCGGGGTGACGGGGGTCACGGCAGCGGCCGGGGCCGATGCACCAGAAGTGGTCGGCGTGGTGGTCGAGGCGCACGCCGTGAAGAGCAAGGCGGCCGCGGGCGCCGCGAGCCAGCGGGCCGTGAAAAGGGAGGGCTTGGAGGCAGTCATTCTGGAACTCGATGAAAAAGGAAAAGACACGGGGGCAGAGCAACAAGCGCGCCCAGCGCACCGCCGGCGCTTGCGGCGTCCTACAACCCGCGATTGTCGGCGCTGGCAAAAGCACGGTGTAACGCCACCACTTCACCTCGCTGCCCATCCACCCCTACGCCATGCCGGCCTCCCACACCTCCTCCGCACGCGCCGCCAGGCCGCCCTCGAAGCCGACGCCCATCGCCAACGGCCTCGTCTACGTGAACCCCGAGATGCCCGGCATCCACCGCCTGAAGCAAGGCGAGCGCTTCCGCTACCGCGACGCCAAGGGGCAGTGGCTGCGCGACGTGGACGAGATCTCGCGCATCCGCATGCTGGCCATTCCGCCCGCCTACACGCAGGTGTGGATCTGCCCGTTGCCCAACGGCCACCTGCAGGCCACCGGCATCGACGCGCGTGGGCGCAAGCAGTACCGCTACCACGCCGACTGGCGCACGCTGAAGGACGAGACCAAGTTCGAGCGCCTGGAGGCCTTCGCGCTCGCCCTGCCCCGCATCCGCGCCCGCGTGGCACGCGACCTGCGGCCCGACAAGGCACGCAAGGCGCCCGGCCGCAACCAGGTGCTGGCCGCGCTGGTGCGCCTGCTCGACACCACGCTGATGCGCGTGGGCAACGAGGAATACGCGAGCAGCAACGGCTCCTACGGCCTGACCACGCTGCGCAACCGGCACGCGGCGGTGCAGGGCACGGCGCTGCGGCTGCGCTTCAGGGGCAAGAGCGGCGTGATGCACGAGGCCAAGCTCGAAGACCCGCGCGTGGCCAAGGTGGTGCGGCAATGCCAGCAGCTGCCAGGGCAGGCGCTGTTCCAGTACGCGGACGAAGACGGCGAAAGCAGGGAACTGCACAGCGTGTCGTCCACCGACGTGAACGACTACCTGGCCGAAGCGGCGCGCGGCGAGCGCTTCACCGCCAAGGACTTCCGCACCTGGCACGGCACGGTGCAGGCGCTGGAACTCACGCGTCTGGCCTGCGAGCCCGGACGCACCGCCGCCGACGGCAGCCGCTACAGCGCCAAGGACATCCTCGCCGCGGTGGCCAAGCAGCTGGGCAACACGCCCGCGGTCTGCAAGAAGGCTTATGTGCACCCGGCCGTGCTGGCGCTGGGCAGTGCGCTGTCCGACGGCGACGAGGCCACTGGCGCGCTGTTCGAGAAGATCGGCGGCAGCAGCCAGGCCCGGCCGTCGCGCGGGCTGCACGCGGCGGAGCGGCGCATGCTGGCCTTCCTCAAGGCCAACCGCCAGGCGCAAGGTCGCGCCACGCGAAAGACATCGGCCCCGCGTGCCGCGAAGAAAGTTCAGTTGCCGGTGGCGAGCACCAGGCGCACGCTGTCGCCGTCCAGCGTCATGGCGTAGCCGAGGTCTTCGGCCAGGTTCTGCAGCGCCACGGCGTCGATGGCCAGCGCGCGCGGCGCGCGGTGCGCGTCGAGCACCGCGGGCGTGGTGCCGGGCTCGCGCGGCACGGCCTTCAGGCGCAGCGCGTTGGCACCGTCGGCCTCGACGCGGATCGCACCGGCCTCGGCCGCGCCGTCATGCAGGTAGCCCAGCGCGCCGAGGAACAGGTAGCGCAGCGCGGCCGCGGCGGGCCAGCGGTGTTCGCCGTCCTGGCCCTCCTTCGTCTCCTGCGGGTCGAGCGCGCCGTCGATGTCGAGCGACACGCCGTGCAGGTCGAAGGCGGAGCGCATCAGCGTCACGCATTGCGCGACCAGCGCGCTGCGCGTGATGCCGTCGTCGGCGGTGGCCAGTTCCCAGTCGCGCAGCGAGCGGATGGCCCCGACCAGTTCGCTCACCTGGTTGTCGATGAGCGCCACGCGCTCTTCGCAGGCCGCGGAGTCGATGGCGGGCGCGGCCACCTGGCGCTTGAGCATGAGCAGGGCCATGCGGATCACCGACACCGGGGCGGCCATGTCGTGGCGCAATGCGGGCAGCGCCCGGGTCAGCAGTTCGTGGCGCACGCCGGCGGCGATCCAGCTGCGCGCGCTGGGAGAAGACTTCATTGCGCGGCAGCCAAAGGTGTCAGGTGGGTCGGCACGGTCACGGGGTACTTCCTGAAACGAGGGGAAATACAAGTATCGTGCCCGCGTTTGGCCACGGGTGTAGGAGCGTGCCTACGATCTCCACGCGACGCGGTCCTCTGCGCAATCCCCGGGGCGAAAGATCAGGTCACCGGCTTGCCCAGGTAGGTGCGCACGTCCTTCACCTGCACGCCCGCCGCGGCGATGGCCGAGCGCAGCTGCTGCTCGGTCACGCCCAGCGTCTGGGTCCAGTAGCGCACCTCGTGCAGTTCGTTCACGTTGATGCGGGACGCATCCTGCGGCCCGCGCTTGCTCATGTCATCGGCCATGGTGTTTTCCTTTGTAGAAGACGCCACGATGCGGCGCACGCCGGGCGCGGGCTGGAGGACGCCGGCGCACCCGCGTGCAGGAGAAATCCGGCCGCGGCCGCGCAGGCGCGAGGCCTCTTCGCTCCTCGGGAGAGCCGCGCCGCCATCCTCCGCGGTCTCACACCGCGGCCGGCCGGCAACGCGCCTGCAGTTCGCGCTTGAGCAGCTTGCCGTTGGCGGTGGTCGGCATCGCGTCGATCACCTCGATGCGCGCCGGCCGCTTGTAGGGCGAGAGGTGCTCCACCAGGTGCGCGCGCAGCGCCGCCTCGTCGAGCGCGGCACCGGGCTTGAGCTCGACGAAGGCGATCACCTGCTCGTTGCCGTCGGCCTCGGGCACGCCGACCACGGCGCACAGGTGCACGCCCTCGAAGCGGCCGATCACCGCCTCGATTTCCGCCGGGTACACGTTGAAGCCCGAGCGGATGATCATTTCCTTCAGCCGCCCCACCACGAACAGCGCGCCGTCGCCGCCGAAGCGGCCAAGGTCGCCGCTCGCGTACCAGCCGCCGGGGCGCATCACGTGGGCCGTGGCCTCGGCGTCGCGGAAGTAGCCCCGCATGAGGCCCGGCCCGCGCAGCCAGATCTCGCCGGTCTCGCCCGGCGGCACGTCATGGCCGTCGAGCGACACGATGCGGGCCTCGCCGCCCTCCACCGCATGGCCGGCCGCGGTGTCCGCGCGCGGCGCCTCGGTGCGCGTGAGGAACACCGAGCCCGCGTACTCCGACAGGCCGTAGCCGTAGTGCAGCGGCTGGCCGAACAGTGTCTCCACGCGCTGCTTGAGCGCCGGGTCGAGCGGCGCGGAGCCGGTGTACACGTAGCGCAGGTGCGGAAAGCGCGGCCGCGCATGCTCGGCCTCCACATGCTCGCCCTCCACATGCCCGGCTTCCACATGCCCGGCTTCGATGTGTGCGAGCAGCCGCGCATACATGGTCGGCGGCCCCAGCAGGTTCGACACCTGCTCGCATGCCAGCGCCTGCAGCATGTCGGCCGGCGAGAAGCTGGCGCGCAGCACCAGCGCCGCACCGCCCGTGAGCGCGGCCATCAGCACGGTGCCGATGCCGAAGATGTGCGTCATCGGCAGGAAGGCGTAGGCCCGGTCGCGCTCGCCCAGCGCGCGCACCTGCGCCGACACGCGCCCGAAATGCAGCAGCCCGCGGTGCGACACCATCACGCCCTTGGGCGTGCCCGAGGTGCCCGACGTGAAGATGATCGCGGCGGTGTCGGCCAGCGCCGCGCCGGGCTCGGTGCGCGCCTCGGCACGCACGGCCGAGCGCGCCACGCCGTGCAGCGCGGCCGGTTGCGCGGCGGCGCGCTGCGCATGCACGGCGGCCGCCTCGGAAGCGGCCGTCGTGAAGCAGCACAGCCGTGCATCGGCCCGCTCGACGATGGCGGCGATCTCGCCCGGCGACATGCGCGCGTTCACGCCGCACGACCACGCGCCCACGCGGCTGCACGCCATGAGCAGCGCGATGTGCGCGGCGCAGTTCTCGGCCACCAGCACCACGCGGTCGGTGGGCCGCACGCCGGCGTCGAGCAGGTCCTGCGCGGCCGTGTCGACCATGGCCTGCAATGCGGCGTACGTCGTCGTGCCGCCAAGTTCATGAAGAAAGACCGCGTCGGGCGTGCGCGCGGCGCGCGCTTCGAGCAGGTGATGGATCCGCTGCATCGCTTATTCCGCCTCGATGCCCTTGGACGCCGTGGCCCACAGCCGGCGGTCCGACTGCCCCTTGCTCGCCAGCAGGTCGGCCCCGCCCGACCACACGTCGTAGCCCTGCTCGCGCAGCCGGTGCGCGATGTCCTCGCGCGCCAGCATCTTCTGCGCGGCGGCGTTGATGCGCGCGGCCAACGCCGCGTCCATGCGCGCCGGGCCGTACAGGCCGAACCAGCCGCCCACGTCGTAGCCGGGCACGCCCGACTCGATCATGGTCGGCACGTCGGGCAGCATGCGGTTGCGCTGGCGCGAGGTGACGGCCAGCGCGCGCACCTTGCCGGTCTGGATGAAAGGCTTGGAGGTGGCGATGATGTCGAACATCATGGTCACGGTGCCGCCCATCACGTCGGCCAGCGCCGGGGCGCTGCCCTTGTAGGGCACGTGCGTGAGCTGCACGCCGGTCATCTTCTCCAGCAGCGCGCCGCTCAGGTGGTTGGACGCACCCACGCCGGCCGAGCCGTAGAACACCTTGCCGGGCCGCGTCTTCGCGTAGGCCAGCAGCTCGGCCACGTTGCGCACCGGCACGTCGTTGTTGATGACCAGCACGTTGGTGTAGTCCACCAGCGGCGCGATGGGCGTGAGGTCCTTCATCGGGTCGAAGGCCATCTTGCGCTGCACGTTCGGATTGATGGTGATGGTCGGGCTCGCGCCGAAGAACAGCATGGCGCCGTCGGGCGCGGCCTTGGCCACCGCGTCGCCGCCCAGCGAGCCGCTGGCGCCGGGGCGGTTGTCCACGATCACCTGCGTGCCCAGCTCCTGGCTCAGCGCGGGCGCCAGCAGGCGCGCGGCGCCGTCCACCGGACCGCCGGCCGAATAGCCGACCACCAGCTTGATGAGCGGCGGCAGCTGCTGCTGCGCGAAGGCGCGGTGCGGCAATGCGGCCAGCGCCGCGCCGCCCGCCGTGGCAGCCATGGCGGCCATGAGCCGGCGGCGCGAGAGGTCGATGGAAGTCATGAGCGTTGTCTCCTGTTATGAATTCTTTCGGCGCCCGTCGCTCAGGCCGGCAAGTCGAGGACTTGCCGCGCGAGGATGTTGCGCTGGATCTCGTTCGTGCCGCCGTAGATCATTGCGGCGGTGGCGCCGATGAGCGGCGAGAGCACGTTGAAGGTCTGCCCGTCGAGCAGCTGGTCGCCCGCCACGGCGCCCTGCTCTTCGCCGGCCTCGACCAGCAGCGCGCCGATGCGGTGGAAGGTCTCGCTGGCCCAGATCTTCAGCAGCGACACCGACGCGGGCAGCGGCTTGCCGGCCCGCACGATGTCCGCGAAGCCGGTGTACGCGGCCGACAGGTCGAGCACATCGAGCCGCAGCGCCGCGAAGCGCTGCGCGAACACCGGGTCGGCGAACAGGCGCCGCGCCTGCGCCAGCCGCGCGAGCTGGCCCAGCGCGTACTGCGATTGCTTGGGGCTGCCCAGGAAGATGCGCTCGAAGCCCAGCAGCGCCTTGGCGATGCTCCAGCCGCCGTGCAGCTTGCCCACCAGGTTGCCGGCCGGCACGCGCACGTTGTCGAAGAACACCTCGCAGAACTCGGGCTCGCCCGCCAGCGTGTGGATCGGGCGGACGGTGATGCCCGGCGTGCGCAGGTCGCACAGCAGGAAGCTGATGCCCTCCTGCTTGCGCGCGTCCTTGTCGGTGCGCACGAGCATGAAGATGTGGTCGGCGTCCTGCGCGAGCGTGGTCCAGATCTTCTGGCCGTTGACCACGAAGTGATCGCCCTGCGCGTCGCGCGCGGGCATGGCCTCGGTGCGCAGGCCCGCGAGGTCGGAGCCGGCATTGGGCTCCGAGTAGCCCTGGCACCACACGTTCTCGCCGCTCAGGATGCGCGGCAGAAAGCGCTGCTGCTGCTCGGGCGTGCCGTGCTGGATCAGCAGCGGGCCGATCATCACGATGCCCTGGTCGGGCGCGCGCGCCACGCCGTGCTGCTCCAGCTCCTCGATCCATGCGATGAGCTTGTCGGCCGGCAGGCCCATGCCGCCGTGCGCCTGCGGCCAGGCCGGCGCGATCCAGCCCTGGGCCGACAGCGTGAGGTACCACTCGCGCATCTCGCTCCAGCGCGCGCGGTGCGACAGGTAGCGCAACCGCGGCGGGTAGCGCTGCTGCACGAAGGCGCGCACCATGCGGCGGAAGTCGGCCTCGGGCATGGCGGCCCAGTCGGCGGTGCGCGGGAACTCGCCTTGCCAGGCGGCCGCGCCCGTGACTGCGTCGGCCTCGCCGGCCAGCGCGGCGTGCCGGCGCTGGTGCGCGCTGACGTTGCCCAGCCAGGCCGAGAGGCACAGCACGCGCTTGTAGAACAGGCTCAGGTCGCATTCCTGCGTGTAGCCGATGGCGCCGTGCAGCTGCACCGAGGCACGCGAAGCCTGCAGCGCGGCGGCGGTGCAACGTGCGTTGACGCGGCTGGCCTCGGCCTCGAGCCGCGCTGCCGGCAACCCCTGCCCCGCCAGCGCCAGCACCTCGGCCAGCGTGGCCTGCGCCACCTCGAGGTGAATGAACATGTCGACGCAGCGGTGCTGCAGCGCCTGGAAGCTGCCGATGGGCTTGCCGAACTGGGTGCGCGTGCGCAGGTAGGCCAAAGTCTGCGCGAGCATGGCCTGGCCGGCGCCCAGCAGTTCGGCGGCCTGGAGAATCTGGCCGGCCGCGAGCGCATGGCGCAGCGCATCCTGCGCGGCGGGGCCTTCGGCCAGCACCGCGCCGGGCGGCAGCGCGACCTGCTCGAAGCGAAGGTTCGAGGCCTGGCTGCCGTCGACCAGCGGCACCGGCGTCTCTGTCACGCCTTCGGTGCCGCGCGGCACCCAGAGCAGCACCGCGTCGTCTTCGCCGCGCGCCGACACCAGCCAGCCACTGGCGGCCGCGCCGGGCAGCACCATGAGCTTCTCGCCCTGCAGCAGCACGCCGCCGGCCTGGCCCGCGCGCCCCTTCCACGCCTCGCAACCGCAGGCCAGCGGCACCGCGCTCAGGTCGCCCGCGCTTTCCTGCCAGGCCAGCGCGGGCAGGCTGCGGCCGGCCACCAGGTCGCCCAGCAAGGCACGGGCGGGCGGTGTGTCCAGCCGCGCCAGCAGCAGCGCGCCGAGCCCGGCCACGGCCAGCAGCGGCTCGGGCGCCACGTGCTCGCCCGCGGCCCGCAGGATCTCGGCGGCGCCGTCGAGCCCGAGCGCCAGGCCACCGGCCGCTTCGGGCGCCAGCATGCCGGGCCAGCCGAGCGCGGCGATGTCGCGCCAGCCCTCGGCTTCGTCGCCGCCGGGTGCTTCCGTGCGGGCCCGCCGCCGGGCGATGGCACGGCTGCGCGCAAAGTAGTCCAGGGCCGCGGCGCGAATGGCCGCGCGGGATTCGGAGTCCATCGGTGGGTCTGCCTCGTTGCGTTGCAAAGACGGTTCGCAGCGTGCCTGAAGACCCCATGGCCGGGCATTCGCATTTGCCGAAGGGAGGGTTTCGCAATCAGAGAACCATGCCGCGCGAGGGCGGTCTAGATTCGATGCCATGACCAAGATCAAGAAATCCCTGCATACCGAGCTGGGCCACAGCACGCCCGACAAGATCACCGTGCGCGGGCGCGACCTGCCCTCCGAGATCCTCGGCCACCTGAACCTCGGCGACATGGCCTTCCTGGAGCTGACGGGGCGCATCCCGACGCCGCAGGAGTCGGTGACCTTCAACGCCATCGTCGTCACGCTGGTGGAGCACGGCGTCACGCCCAGCGCGCTGGCCGCGCGCCTCACCTACGCGGGCGCACCCGAGGCGCTGCAAGCCGCCGTGGCAGCCGGTCTCTGCGGGTTGGGCAGCGTGTTCGTCGGCAGCACCGAAGGCGCGGCCAGGATGCTCTACGAGGCCATTCCCTTCGGCGAGAAGCCCGTGCGTCCGCTGGCGGACATCGCGAAGGACATCGTCGCCGACCACCGCGCGCGCCAGCAGATCGTGCCGGGCCTGGGCCATCCGCTGCACAAGCCGATCGACCCGCGCACGCCGCGACTGTTCCAGATCGCGGCGGAGAACGGGCTTTCGAGCCACTACGTCGCGCTGATGCAGGCGGTGCAGGCCGAGGCCGAGCGCGTGTCGGGCAAGTCGCTGCCGATCAACGCGACAGGTGCCATCGGCGCCATCGCGGCCGAGTTCGGCTTTCCGTGGAAGATCATTCGCGGCTTCGGCGTGATGGCGCGCGCCATCGGCCTGGTGGGCCACATCCTCGAGGAGATCGACGACCCGATGGCCATCGAGATCTGGCAACGCGTGGAAAAAGAAGCCGGCGGCCCGCGCCAGGACTGAAGAGCCCCCAGATGAACAACGCCAACGACAAGAGCTTTCCCGACATCCGCGACGCGGTGCGCGACCTGTGCGCGCAGTTTCCCGACGCCTACTTCCGCAAGATCGACGAGGCCCGCGGCTACCCCGCCGAGTTCGTCGATGCGCTCACCAAGGCCGGCTGGATGGCCGCGCTGATTCCGCATGAATACGGCGGCTCCGGCCTGGGCCTGACCGAGGCCTCGGTCATCATGGAAGAGATCAACCGCTGCGGCGGCAACTCCGGCGCCTGCCACGGCCAGATGTACAACATGGGCACGCTGCTGCGCCACGGCAGCGAGGCCCAGAAGCGCGCCTACCTGCCCAGGATCGCCAACGGCGAGCTGCGCCTGCAGTCGATGGGCGTCACCGAGCCCACCACCGGCACCGACACCACCAAGATCAAGACCACGGCGGTGAAGAAGGGCGACCGCTACGTCATCAACGGGCAGAAGGTGTGGATCTCGCGCATCCAGCATTCGGACCTGATGATCCTGCTGGCGCGCACCACGCCGCTGGCGGACGTGAAGAAGAAATCGGAAGGCATGTCGATCTTCATCGTCGACCTGCGCGAAGCCATCGGCAAGGGGCTCACGGTGCAGCCCATCCTGAACATGGTGAACCACGAGACCAACGAGCTGTTCTTCGAGAACCTCGAGATCCCGGCGGAGAACCTGATCGGCGAGGAAGGCCAGGGCTTCAAGTACATCCTGGACGGGCTCAACGCGGAGCGCACGCTGATCGCGGCGGAGTGCATCGGCGACGGCTACTGGTTCATCGACCGCGTGACGGCCTACACCAAGGAGCGCGTGGTGTTCGGCCGGCCCATCGGCCAGAACCAGGGCGTGCAGTTCCCGATTGCCGAGGCGTTCATCGAAGTGGAAGCCGCCAACCTCATGCGCTACGAGGCCTGCCGCCTCTTCGACGCGCACCAGCCCTGCGGCGCGCAGGCCAACATGGCGAAGTACCTCGCGGCCAAGGCGAGCTGGGAAGCGGCCAATGCCTGCCTGCAGTTCCACGGCGGCTTCGGCTTCGCGTGCGAATACGACATCGAGCGCAAGTTCCGCGAGACGCGGCTGTACCAGGTCGCGCCGATCTCGACCAACCTGATCCTGAGCTATGTGGCCGAGCACATGCTCGGCCTGCCACGCTCGTTCTGAAAGCGAAGCACCTCACCATGAACGAATCCAGAACCCTTGCAGACTTTGCCGCCGGCCTGCAGTTCAAAAGCATTCCGCCGCCCGTGCTGCGCCGCACCGAAGACCTGATGCTCGACTGGCTGGGCTCGGTGCTCGCGGCGCGCACCGCGCGGCCGATTCGCAGCATCGAGCGCTTCGCACAGCTGATGGGCCCCGCCGACGGGCCCAGCGAAATCCTGACCTCGCGCCGCACCAGTTCGCCGCTGTTCGCCGCGCTGGTCAATGCGGCGGCCTCGCACTTCGTGGAGCAGGACGACGTGCACAACGGCTCGGTGTTCCACCCCGCCGCCGTCGTCATTGCACCGGCACTGGCCGTGGCGCAGAGCGTGGGCGCGAGCGGCGCGCAGCTGCTGACGGCGGTGGTCGCGGGCTACGAGGTCGGCATTCGCGTCGGTGAATTCCTGGGCCGCTCGCACTACAGGACCTTCCACACGACCGCGACGGCGGGCACGCTTGCCGCAGCCGCAGCCGTGGGTCGGTTGCTGCAGCTCACGCCGCAGCAGATGCTGCATGCCTTCGGTTCCGCGGGCACGCAGTCGGCCGGCGTGTGGGAGTTCCTGCGCGACGCGGCGGACTCCAAGCAGCTGCACTGCGCGCACGCGGCATCCAGCGGGCTGATGTCGGCCTACCTCGCGCAGGACGGTTTCACCGGTGCCGCGAAGATCCTCGAAGGCGCGCAGGGCCTGGGTGTCGGCATGTCGAGCGACGCCGACCCGGCCAGGCTCACCGACGGCCTGGGCACGCGCTGGACGCTGGCCGAGACCTCGTTCAAGTACCACGCCTCCTGCCGCCACACGCACCCCGCGGCCGACGCGCTGCTGCAGGTGATGACGCAGAACAAGCTCGGGCCCGCCGACGTCTCGCGCGTGACCACGCATGTGCACCAGGGCGCCATCGACGTGCTGGGCCGCGTGAACGTGCCGGCCACGGTTCACCAGGGCAAGTTCTCGATGGGCACGGTGCTGGGCCTGATTGCCGTGCACGGCCGTGCGGGCCTCGGCGAGTTCGACCGCGACTTTCTCGCCCCTGAAGTCTCGGCCTTCCGCGACAAGGTGACGATGGAACTCGACGCCGAGGTCGACACCGCCTACCCCGCGCGCTGGATCGGCAAGGTCAGTGTGCAGACCGCCGACGGCCGCACGCTGCAGGGCCGCGTCGACGAGCCCAAGGGCGATCCGGGCAACAGCCTGAGCCGCGCGGAGATCGAGGACAAGATGCAGCGCCTGGCGCACTACGGCGAAGGCGCGACGGCCGACGAGGCCAAGGCGCTGTGCCAACGTGTCTGGCAACTGGAAGCCACGCCGCGCGTGGGCCGCTGGCTGGGCTGAGCCGCGTCAGGCGAACTCAGGCGAAGTCAGGCGAAGAGCCGCCCCTGGCCGGGCGAACGCGCATCGAGCCCCGCGGCGCGCACCAGGTCCCAGAAGCCCGCGGGCGAACTCGACACCACGGGCACCTGCAGCCGCGCCTCCACTTCGCGCACCGCATCGAGCGTGACCAGCCCGCCGCACGAGATCAGGACGCCGTCGGCGCCCGGTTGCGCGTCGAACACCTTGAGGCACAGGTCGACCAGCACCTGCGTCGGCACCTCGCCCACGGCCTGCACGTCGGAGATCGACAGCCCTTCGAGCCCCAACGGCTCGAAGTCGCTTTGTTCCAGGTACTTGCGCAGGTGCACGTTGACCTCGTCGATGTAGGCCGTGGCCACCGCCACGCGCCGCACCTTCAGGTGGCGCAATGCGCCGACGATGGCGTTGCTCATCGTGCTGCACGGCAGGCCGGTGGCGCGCGCCATCTCGGCCTCGAGCTGGCGATTGAAATCCGCGCCGCGGAAGAAGCTCAGCGAGGTGCCCATGAGCGAGACCGCGCTCACGCCCTCTTCCTTGAGCGCGACGGCCTTCTCGACGACCGAATCGATCACGTCGAGGTACCCGCGCGTGGAGATCTCGCCGAGGCCGAGGCCGCGCGCGCTGAAACGGATGCGTTCGCCGTAGAGCAACGGGCCGTCCACCGGTACGGCGCCGGCGGCCGGTGGAACTATCAGGCCCAGGTGGGGGGGTGTCATTTCGATGGTCCTTGTTGCGTTTGCTGTTGGTTCTCGTGTTCGGGGCGATCAACGACCGCGCTTGATCACGAGCACGTCGATGGCGGGATCGCACCCTGAACAGTGCCCTGCCAACGCACCGCTGCAGACTGCCTAGCTGCCTTCGACCACGATGCGTTGCTCGGTGATGATCCGCTTCCATCGCGTCGTTTCCTCCGCCATGTCCTTGCCCAGCTGGGCCGGCGTGGCGTACGCGCGCAGCGTGCCCTGCGCGGCCGCCGCCGTGCCGGCCTCGGGCGTGTCGAGCACCGACTTCACAGCCGACGACAGCTTGTCGACGATGTCGTTCGGCGTGCCCGCCGGCGCGAGCACGAAGATGCGCGGCGCCACGTCGAAGCCCGGCAATGCATCGGCCAGCGGCGGCACGTTTTCCACGCCGTCGAGCTTGGCCGTGTTCATCAGCGCCAGCGCGCGCAGCTTGCCGGCCTTGGCCTGCGCCATGCCGGCCGTGGCGCTCACCACGCCGATGGGAATCTGCCCGCCGATCACGTCGGGCACGATCTGCGCGGCGCCGCGGTACGGCACGTGCACCACGGTGCTGCCGGTGGCCTGCTTGAGCATCTCGAAGCCCAGGTGCTGCACCGTGCCCACGCCCGAGGTGGCGTACGAGTAGCGCGACGGATGCGCCTTGATTTCCTTGACCAGTTCGGCCGGCGTCTTCGCGGGGAATTCGTTGCCCGTGACGATCATCAGCGGCGAAATGAAGGCGCCCGCCACCGGCTTGAAGCTGGTGAGCGGATCGATGCCGATCTTCGGCTGCAGCAGCTTGGCGATGAGCAAGGCGCTGTCGCCCATCATCAGCGTGTAGCCGTCGGGCGCCGACTTGGCGACGAACTCCGCGGCAATGAGGCCGGTGGCGCCGGTGCGGTTTTCCACCAGCACCTGCTGGCCCAGCGCGGCCGACAGGCGCACGCCGAGCAGCCGCGCCACCGCGTCGACCCCGCCGCCGGCGGAATAGCCGACCACCAGGCGAATGGGCTTGTCGGGGTACTTCTGGGCCCAGGCCATGGGCGCCGCGAGCAGGCCCGCGAGGCCCAGGACCACCGCGGTGCGCAGTGCATGCCGGCGTGCCGGGCGAAGGACTTGTCTGGTTTTCATCATGTCTCCGTTGTCTTTTTCGGGTGTCGCCGGCCGTCTGCGCGGCCTGGTCGTGAAGAGAAGTGTCGGTGCGTCGCGACGCGTGGCTCAGGCCTTGCCCTTGCCGTGCGAGGTCGGCAGCTTCGCCAGCTCGCGCACGCGTTCGGCGTTGGGCGTGAAGCCCAGGCCCGGCGTCTCGGGCAGCGTGAGCCAGCCCTGGTCGGGCACCGGCAGGCCGTCGAAGATCTGCTTGAGCATCTGCACCGCCACGTAGTGGTACTCGACCAGCCCGCCGTTGGACACGCCCGCGTGCAGGTGCATGTTGTGGAACGGCCAGGCGCCGCCGTTGTCGATGGGCACGTTGAAGGCCTGCGCCATGCCGGCGATCTTCAGGCACTGCGAGTAGCCGCCCGAGATGGTCACGCTGGGCTGGAGCACGTCCGCCGCCTGGTTCACCAGCAGGTCGCGAAAACGGAAGGCCAGGCCTTCGTTCTGGCCGCAGGCCAGCGGAATGCGCGTGCGCGCGCGCAGCTGCGCCATCTGGCGCACGTCGTTCTGCGTGAGCGGCTCCTCGAAGAAGCTGATGCCGTAGGGCTCGATGCGCTGCGCCAGTTCGCTCGCATGGAACAGGTCGAGGCCGCAGTTGGCGTCGACGTAGAGCTTCACGTCGGGGCCGACCGCCTCGCGCACGGCTGCCACGCGGCGCACGTCCTCCGCAATGACCTCGTCGAGCGGGCGCGGCTCGTCGCGGCGCGCCAGCGCGTGGTTGCCGACCGTCATCTTCAGGCGCTGGAAGCCCTGCGACACCCACAGCTTCGCGGCGGCGGCGAGCTGGTCGCGCTCGAAGAAGCCGAAGCCGAAGGTGGCGTACACCGGCACCTTCGACCGCGCGCCGCCGAGCAGGCGCCACAGCGGCTGGCCCAGCGCCTTGGCCTTGAGGTCCCACAGCGCGATGTCGAGCGCGGCGATGGCGTGGCTCGCGTAGCCGGTCTGCCCGCGCGGCGAGAGCAGCCAGTAGAGCTTGTCCCACAGGCGCTCGGTGGCCATCGGGTCTTCGCCGATCAGCGCGGGGCCGGCCACCTCGCGCACTGCGGCGGCAATGATCTCTTCTTCGGTGATGGCCGTCATGCCGTGGCCGACGAGGCCGGTGTCGGTCTCGATCTCGGTGAGGCACAGCGACAGCGAGGTCTGCTTGTTCATGCCGACCACGTCGATGGTGACGGGAATGTTCAGCGGCGTGGCGCTGACGCGAACGATCTTCAAGGCTGTCTCCTTTGGTTTGCACGCATCTTTGCGCGCGGGCCGCGGGAGAACAATTCGTTTTTGACGGGATCGAGCCTTCGCGAGCCACGAAGGCTCGACGCCGGGCGCGTTCAGTCGGGCCGGCCGAGGTGCTCCAGCACCGAGCGCGCGGCCACCGTCAGCTCCTGTTGCTTGCGCACGCACAGCAGGTGGCGGCGCAGCGCCCAGGGCGCGTCGAGCTTCAGGCAGCGCAGCTTCAGGATCTGCAGCTGCGGCAGGATGGCCGCGTAGGGCAGCACGCCGATGCCGATGCCCTGCTCCACCATGCGGCACACCATGTCGAAGCTGCCCACCTGCATGCGCACCTTCAGCGGCACCTGCGCCTCCAGCGCGGAAGCCAGCAGCACGCGGTGCAGCGCCGTGCCTTCGCGCACCACGATGTGGTCGTGGCGCAGCACCTCTTCGACGCCGATGCGCTTGCGCCGCGCCAGCGGGTGGTCGCGCGCGATGACCACGGCCAGCTCGTCGGTACGGTACGGCAGGCATTCGAGACCCTCGGCGGGCGTCTGGCCCTCGATCACGCCGATGTCGGCCAGGCCCGCCTGCACGGCCTTCACCACCTCGGTGCTGGCGCGCTCCTGCAGGTCGATCTTGAGCACCGGGTGCAGGCGCAGGAAGGAGCCGATCTGCGCGGGCAGGAACTGCGCGATGGTCGAGGCATTGGCCGTGATGCTCACCACGCCGGCCACGCCGTTCTGGAAATCGTCGAGCTCGGCGCCCAGGCGGTCCATGGCCGAGAGCACGGCGCGCGCATGCAGCAGCAGGCCGTGGCCCGCCGAAGTGAGCGTGACGCCACGCGCATGGCGCACCAGCAGCGGCAAGCGCGCGCGGGCTTCGAGGTCGGAGATGCGCTTGCTGGCCGCGGCCAACGCGATGTGGCAGCGCTTGGCGCCCTCGCTGATGCTGCCGTGGTCGGCCACGGTCACGAACAGGCGCAGCGACTTGAGGTCGGCGGACATCGGGTGCGCGCCTTCAGGACGCCACGAGGTGGTCGAACAGCTCGCGCGCCGACGCGGGCAGCTGCTCGCGGTTGCGTGCGATGAGCTTGAGCTCGCGCTCGGCCCATGCGTCGCTGAGCGCCACGGTCGAGATGCGCATGGCCATCGACAGCCGCTGCGCCGACGAGGCCGGCAGCACGCCGACGCCCACGCCCGCTTCGATCATCAGGCAGATGGCCTCGAAGCTGCTGACCTGGATGCGCGGGTTGAAGCCGCGGCCCGCGAGCTCGGCGCGGCGCTGCAGGAAGCGGTGGATGGCGCTGCCGTGGTGCAGGCCCACGTGCTGCTCGTCGAGCGTGTCGGCGAAGGCCACCGACGGCGCGCCCGCCAGGTGGTGCGTGGTGGGCACCACCAGCACCAGCTGGTTGCTGCCGAAGGCACGCGCGTCGAAGTCGCCGGTGTGCACGTCGCCGGCCAGGATGCCGATGTCGGCCTCGCCGTCGGCCACGGCGCGCACGATTTCCTCGCTCAGGTATTCGCGCAGGTCGACCTGCACCGCGGGGTGCTGCGTGAGAAAGCCCGCGAGCTTCTGCGGCAGGTACTCGGTGATGGAGGTGGTGTTGGCGAACACCCGCACGTGGCCCTTGATGCCCTTGCCGAAGTCCTGCATGTCGCAGCGCAGGTGCTCCATCTGCTGCATCACGCGCTTGGCGTGGTAGAGCACCGCCTGCCCCGCGGCCGTGAGGCTCACGCCCTGCGCACTGCGGTGCAGCAGCTTGCCGCCCACGGCCTCTTCCATCTGCTTGATGCGGGTGGAGGCGGCGGCCAGCGAGATGCAGGCCTTCTCGGCGCCGCGCGTGAGGCTGTGCGCGTCCGCCACGTAGACGAACAGTTTCAGGTCGAACAGGTCGAAATGCAGGTTCACCGGGTGCGGGCACGTAAGAGGGAGGGAACGCGCATTGTCCGGCGAATGGCGCTGCGCGCTGCTTGCGGGTTTGTCCTCAGGCCGCCGCGGCCATTGCGGCGGTCAGAGCCATCCGAGCCGTCACAGCCGTCACAGCCGTCACAGCCGTCACAGCCTTCAGACGGGATCCCAGCTGAACACGTCCGCCGAACGGTCGAGCGGGAAGAAGCTCGCGCGCATCGCCGGCATGGCGTGCTCGGCGATGCTCTGCGGCGTCCAGCCCTCGGCGCGGTGGATGGAGCGCACCGGGCGTGGCTGGCTGATGAGCGAGATCTCGTTGTTGCGCACCGAGAAGATCTGCCCGTTGACCGCACCCGCCGCATCGCTTGCCAGGTACACGGCCAGCGGCGCGACCTTGGCGGGCGTCATCTGCTTGATCTTGTCGACGCGGGCGCGCTGCTCGTCGGTGTCGGTGGGAATCGCGCCGATCATGCGGCTCCACGCGAAGGGCGCGATGCAGTTGGAGCGCACGTTGAATTTCTGCATGTCGAGCGCGATCGACTTCGACAGCGCCACGATGCCGAGCTTGGCCGCCGAATAGTTGGCCTGGCCGAAGTTGCCGATGAGCCCCGAGGTCGAGGTCATGTGCACCAGCGCGCCCGCGTTCTGTTCCTTGAAGTGCGTGGCCGCCGCGCGGCTCACGTGGTACGAGCCGTACAGGTGCACCTTGAGCACCGAGTCCCATTCGTCGACCGACATCTTGTGGAAGAAGCGGTCGCGCAGGATGCCCGCGTTGTTGACCACCGCGTCGATGCGCCCGAAGCTGTCGAGCGCGCACTGCACGATGTGCGCGGCGCTGGCGGCGTCGGCCACGTTGTCGGTGCTGGGCACGGCCTGCCCGCCGGCCGCGCGGATCTCGTCGACCACCTGCTGCGCGGGGCCCGCGCTGCCGCCAGCGCCGTCGAGCGCCGCGCCGATGTCGTTGACCACCACCTTCGCGCCGTGGGCCGCCATGGCCAATGCGATGTCGCGCCCGATGCCGCCGCCCGCGCCCGTGACGACGACCACTTTTCCTTCAACCATGTCTGTGCTCCGGATGTTCATTCGCCCGCGGGTTCGCGGGGGAAATCCAGAATGCCACAGGGCGGGTGGGAGCGGGTTTGGGGTTTCCGAAGAGGGGCTTCAGGCAAACCCGCTCGCGTGGTTGCCCTGTGAACTTTCCACGGTCTGCCGTGTTGGTTGCGGGATTCGGCGGCCGTTTGACCATCGTTTTCAATGATGCCGCGGCATGCGCTTCAGACTTTTGGACAGCGTCCATCACATCTCCAGCGCATGCCTCACCCCCTTGCCACTTCCGTCACGGCTCTCTCCTGGCCATGGGACAGTCCACCGCCCTCGCTGACCGCCTCGCTCGCATCCCGGCTGTCCGAGCAATTCGGCGCAGGCCCTGCATATCTGTTGATCGACCCCGACCACGGCGATCCGCCCGGCGTCGAACTCGACGAGAGCGCCGGCGCTGCCTTCGGGGACGGTGTTCGGCACGCCCGGGAGGCGGTCTGGCAACGGCCGGTCCACACCCTTCATTCCAGTGAATACCGCCGCTTCACCGAGGTGAATTTCCCTTACCTCGTGCAATTCAACGAGGGAAACGATCCCTGGCTGACCACGAGCATCGAATGGGCCGTGCAGGAGCATCTCAACGCCTGTGCCATCGGCACCGGTGTCTACCGTATCGGAGGCTGGGTCCGGCCTCATGGCGAACGCAGTGGCCATGCGCTGGCGCGGCAGCTTGCTCTTCTGATGCATTTCCGCGGCAGCGATGGTTCACCCGGGTTGGCCCGCCTGCAAGACCGGCGTGTGCTGCACCTGCTGCATCAACGCGCCGGCATCGACTGGAGCTCCGGCCTGAAAGGCGTCGAACGCTGGTGCTACCTCGACCACAACCTCGTCCTCCAGACCCTGCAGGGCGCGCCGGGTGTCCCGGGCTTTCAGGCGCTGCCAGCCGCAGCGGTGCACTCGGGGTTGCTCGACCGGAGCATGGCCGTCAATCTTGCCGTCGCCCGCTGGCTTCGCAGTGCATTTCCCTTGCCTGAGAACGCCCTGGCGCTCGTGCTCGACAAGGTGCGTATCGCCGGGCAGCGCGGCGTGCGCCATGCGCAAGACCAGGGCGCCTATGCCGCCGAGGCCTTGATCGACCCGGCCTTCGAGCACTGGCCGGACCTGGACCGCCTCATCAAGACCGTTGCGCGCTTCCACCAGCGCCTGAGCGACGGCATGGACCTCCACAGGCCCGAGTGGACAGGCAAGCCTCCGGATCACTGGCGCCGACCCGAAGAAAGACCCGCATGAGCGACCTGCCCTGCAACATTTGCGACCACAAGATCGGCCTCTCGATCCTGTTGGTGCGCGCTACCGCCATCGCCAGCGACGCAGCGTTCGCTCCCGCCGAGGCGGCCGGGCTGCTGACTCACGAGGCGAGCGTCAAGGCGTTGAAGCTGCCCCCGCTGCAAGCTAGCCGCCACGCCCTGCGCATGCTGCGCCGTGGAGGCTTCGTCTACGCCTGGTACACCCGAAAACCGCGGCAACTGGCCAAGGCGTGGCAGGCCTTCCGCGTGCATGAGAGCGGCGCGCTGATCCCCGAATCGGAAATCAGTTGGGCCGACAAGGCATCCAGCTTCGCCTGCGGCAAGAATGACTCGCACCCGCACGACCTGCGCACCTTGTGCATCCAGTTGCCGGAGGACAACCCGGAGAGTGCCGGCCCCGTGTGGATCGGCTTCAGCATGAACTGGTGGAACGATGCGATGCGCCGACGTGTGCAGGCAAATGCGGCGGCGGCCGGCATGGTGAAGATCGATCCGTTGGCGCTCTTGGGAGGTGTTCCCAACGCCTTCAAGGCCGATGCCATGTCCATCCGGCAGCACGTCGCCGATTTCGCGTTGCGCTCGTTCGATCACGGTGGCACCAAGACCGGCATCAACGTCACCTCGGGTGGTACCGAGCCTGCCACGCCCTTCTACAACGGCGACCACGACAAGACCTATGGACAGGCTGGCAGCCTGGCGGGCGTCATGCGAAGGCAGGCCGCGGGACACCCCCTGACCGCGGGCAGGGAGTTCGTGCTCGCCATTCCCGACCCCGTGGGCCTGGCGGCGGACCTCAACGGCATTCGCGTGGCGAAGAACCGGGCCAACCAGCAGGAGTGGAATGGAAACAACGAATGGGTGCGATCCGAAGCCTGCCACACCACCCTGGAAGGCTTGCGCAAATCGATCGTCGTCGCGGGCATGCGCCAGTCGCGCGAGTGGGGCAGCCGCGCCTCGCAGAAGCAGTGGAACAGCGTCGAAGGCCGGGGCGTGCCCTATGAATGGAAGCCCGACGCCGACGGCGCCTATGCCGCTGACGGCAGCCGGGCCGGGCACATGACACCTGTCGGTCCCGAGGCTGGAGCGATCGGCAGCCGCCTGGAGAACCGGGGCCGGATGCTGGGCGAGCGCAACTGGCGCAAGATCACCGACCAGCTCGACATGGCGCGCTACACGGCCTGGCCTGCCCAGCGCGCCGACGTCGAAAAGCGGCTTGCCGATGCACTGGCGCCCTACGAGGCCGACTGGATCTGCGCGATCGACGGGGAACCGCTGCGGGGCTGCTTCAAGCACCACTTCGACGAAAACGATGCCGGCAAACTCACGGCCCGCGCATCTTCCGGCCTGATCTACGCATCGGAGAGCGATCTGGTCCACTTTCCGCAGCCGCTCGTCCATCGGCACGCCGAGCGTTGGACGGGCTTGATCCTGGACGCCGACATCACCGAGCCGCGTGCCATTGCGCTTCGTGCGATGTTCGGCAACCAGAAGTCGGCGATCGACAAGGTGCAAGCCATCCTCGTCGGCACGGCGGACCGCTCCGAAGGTGACAGCCGTGACAAGACATACGACCTGCTCAAGGGCGTGGTGACCCACGAACTCGGGCAGCGCCTGAACTGGCTGCACCCGCACCTCTTGGCGCTCTCGGCGGGCGGACTGGCAGCAAGCGCAGCGGGTGTGCTGCAGCTCCTGGCGCTGGCCTCGGGCAAATCGCCGACACCGTCATCCGGCAAGCTCAAGAAATACCTTGCACTGCTGTCCAGGCTCACTGCGGCCCAACAACAGCTGGAACTGGTGGTCGAGGCGACCCGGCCCGGCGGCGGCAACAAGGCCGCGCTTTCGGTCGCGCTGCTGATCAAGACCCGGGTGGACGCGAAGACGGCCTTGCACATGCTCAACGGCTATGTGCCCAAGGGACAACCCACCATCGTCGTGGCGCACGGCAACACCGTCGAACTGCAGGTGATCACCGACGTGGAAACCGCGCTCTCGGTACAGGAAGGTCGGACCAGGGCCGAGCAGTTGGCGGGCCAACGCGTGAACGTCGCGCCCACGGGCGGCACAGCGGCGCGCAGCCTCGAAGATCTCCAGCTCCGCATGAGCCGGCTGCGGGTCGACCAGCCCCTCACGCCAGAAGAAGTGGCCGAGGTCATGCGGCGGCAGGCCGTCAAGAAGGAGCTGGGTCTCAACAGCGTCGACGGGCGCCTGGCCATGGGTGCGATGCTGGTGCAGTTCCTGGGTCTGTACCAGGGCTTGCCGCAACTGCTGGCTGAACTCAACAAGAGCCAGCGCGATCAGGACAGGATCAACGAGGCCGCGCTCGGCGCGGCCGACAGCCTGGGTGGCTTTCTGGGTGCGAGCGCGGAGCGCCTGGCCGCTGCGCACAAGGCGGCGTTGATCGTGAAGAAGGGAGGCGAACACCTGGTGGAGGTGAGTACGCGGTTGGCGGTGTTGCGGACCGCGGCTGCGCTGACTGGGGTGTTTGGCGGGGCTATCAACGCGTGCTTGATGCTCAAGAAGGCGGATGGGGCGGAGAGGGAGGGCGACGCTGTGGCTTCGCGCAACTATGCGTACTCCGGCATTTCCTTTTCTTTATTGGCAACTACCAGCATGGTCACAGGAGCCGATGCGGCCACAAAGGGGGTCGTGACTCGCGCGGTCGCCAAACACGTCGTCTTGCGCCTGGCTGGTGCTGTTGCGACCGAGGCAGCAGTCGTTGGCGCAGCCGCCGCGGTAGCAAGCGTTGTGTCAGGCGTAGGCCTCGTTTTGCTGCTTGTTGGTATTGGCAGCTATGTCTACGCGGTTGTCAGCGAACGCGATTCCTACCAACGTTGGGCCGGCCGCTGCTATTTTGGCAAGGACGAGGTGAAGCGCTTCGAGAAGGCCAGCGCCGAAGGAGCTTGGCTCATGGCCATCGAATATGAAGCGGAGGCACAAGAGGATGCAAAGCGCAAGGCGCTGCGATATCCCGATCCTGGACGCCATGACCCACCGCCGAGCAACCCGATGGGCGATGGCTGGGGTGGAGGCATTCTGTGATTGGATTCAACACCAGCGGCATCAGTACTGATGATGCACGACAGGAAATTCTGATTTCGGGGTTACTCCAGCGCTTCGACAAGCGCTTGCCGAGCAGCGGACAAGCAGGGCATCAGGCACGGCTGAGTGGTGTTTATCGGAATGCGATTGAACTCAATGGTGGATCGCTGGTTGCAGCGGGGGGGTATGTTTCTACGATAGGGTTGCTCGGTGCACTCGTGACCATTCGATTCTTCGGTCATGGCGTGTATAGAAACCTAATTGATGGTGCCTACGTTTTCTTCGTGCTGAATGTGTTGACTATCTGGAGTCTTTTTCTCGTCGGTGTTTACTTCGAGATGTTCAGTCCCAGCGAACAACCGATCTATTTCGACCGCGCCCGCCGCAAGGTTTGCTACGTGCATCAAGGCCGGCGAAAGCGCTTTTTCCTTTTCGGTCCGTCCACCGTTGAAGCACGCATGGCCGATTGGTCTTTGGTGGACTGCGAATTGCACGCCAAGCTGGGTGGCAGCACCACCAGCGTGCGACGAACCTGCCACCTGCTTTTTCTGGTTCGAGCAAGCGAGACGGACCCCACCATCGTGGACTGGTTCGTCCTCCCACAGGTTGAGTTCCCCGGGGCCATGTGGGAATACATCCGCGGGTACATGGAAGCGGACATGCCTCCGCTGATTGCCAATGAAGCGCCTCCCATCAAGGGCAAAGGCTTCGACATGATCGAAGCACTCAGGCAGCGCCGCAAGGACTACTGGCGCGACTGGAAGGAGTTTCCCTGGACACAGCTGTGGCAGCACCTTGTCTTGCCGCTTTTCGCGGTGTTCCTCATCGTCAATCGCTTCGTGGTCTGGACGGCGCAAACCGTCTCATGGCCAAGAGAGATCACGGAAGCGCTCGGCGCGCCGATGACCCCCGCCGATGTCGAAGCAGACACGACCAACGAACTGCGCGCCCGACCCAAGAGCTCCGAGAGCTAGACGCGAACGGTGGCATGCCGTGCGGCCAACGCCCGCCGCATCAGCCGGACCTACTGCCGCGCCGTCCGGATGTTCCCCGGCAGCGCCTGCGGCCAGCTCGTGCGGAACGGGTTGATGTCCAGTCCGCCGCGGCGCGTGTAGCGCGCATACACCGCGAGCTTGGTCGGCTTGCAGCGGTTCCAGATGTCCGTGAACATGCGCTCGGCGCACGGCTCGTGGAACTCGTTGTGGTTGCGAAAGCTCACGATGTACGCGAGCAGCCCGGCCTGGTCGATGGGCGGACCGCTGTAGCGGATCTGCACGCTGCCCCAGTCGGGCTGGCCGGTGACGAGGCAGTTGCTCTTCAACAGGCGGCTGGTGAGGGTTTCGTTGACGTGCACCTGCGCGGTGTCGCTGCTCAGCAGCTCCGGCGCGGGCTGGTAGTGGGTGCACTCGATGTCGAGGCGGTCGAGGTCGAGGCCGTCGAGTTCGTGCACCGGTTCGCGATCGAACATGTCGGGTGCCAGCAGCGTCACGCCGATGCCGCCCGAACGGTCGCTGCCGCGCCATGCGGCTTCGGCCAGGTCGGTGCGCAGGCGCTCGCGCACCTCGTCCACGGTCGCGAAGGCGCTGTTGTTGAAGCTGTTGAGGTAGAGCTTGAAGCTCTTGCTCTCGATGATGTTGAGCGTCTCGCACGGAATGGTGAAGTGCGCGATGGCCAGCTGCGGCTTGCCGCGCAGGTTGAGCCAGCTCACCTCGAAGGCGGTCCAGAGGTCGGCGCCGAAGAAGGGCAAGGCATCGGGCTTGATGCCCATGGCCTCGCGCTGCGTGGCGCGCGCGATGGGGAACAGCAGCGTGGGGTCGTAGCGGTCGGCGTAGGCCGAGGCGCGGCCGAGTTGCGACTGTTCAGGCGTGTTGGGGTTGGAGTTGGGGTCTGTGCTCATGGCTTGGCTTGTCTGGCATCCGCCGCGTGCGCGAACGCAGCGATGTGTTGGGCGAGGATGGTGCACACCTCGGGTGGCAGGTCGTGGCCCATGCCGGGCACGGCAATGAATTGCGAGCCCGGAATGCGTTTCGCGGTGTCTTCGCCGCAGGCGATGGGCACGAGCGCGTCGGCATCGCCGTGCAGCACCAGGGTGGGCGACTGGATGCGCGGCAGCACCTGGGGCCGCTCGGCGTCGGCGCCGATGGCGAGCATCTGCCGCATCAGGCCGGCCGGATGGTAGGAGCGCCGCATGCTGAAGGTGAGCCGTTCGGCCAGTTCTTCGTCGGTCTGCGGGTAGGCCGGGCTCTGGATGAGCCGCAGCAGCCGGATGCTGTGCGCGACCAGCTCGGCCTCGCCGCGGCCCAGCGGGCGGCGCATGAGCATGCGCGTGACTTCGCGGCGCGGACCGGGCAGGCCGCGCGCGCCGCTCGAACTCATGACGCTCACGAGGCTGGTGGCGCGCCGGGGCGCGTGGGCGGCCAGGCGCTGGGCGATCATGCCGCCCATGGAGGCGCCGACGATGTGGGCCTTCTCTATGCCCAGCGCGTCGAGCACGCCGAGCGAATCGAGCGTCATGTCCTGCAGCGTATAGGCCGAGCGCACTTTCAGGCCGAGGCGGTGGCGGATGGTTTCCCACACGACGTTGCCGGTGCCCACGTGGTCGAAGCCCTGGCTCAGGCCGATGTCGCGGTTGTCGTGGCGCACCACGCGAAAGCCCGCATCGACCAGCTGCTGCACGAAGCCGGTGGGCCACGCCACCAGCTGCATGCCCAGGCCCATGATGAGCAGGATGACGGGGCGCCCCTCGCCACCGGTGTCGTCGACCTCGATCTGCAGCCCGTTGGCGGTGACTTTCATCGCTTCCTTGTTCGGCGGGATTTGTTCGTCGGGATCTACTTGAACTCGCGCTCGCGCAGCCACTTGGTGGCGACCCACTTCTCGCCCGCCAGCACCGGCGCGCCGCCGTGCAGCGTGCGGGTGACGGGGTCGGGCCGGTCGTAGCTGAAGAACACGCCGGTGCCGCGCACCGGTGCCACCTCCAGGCCCACGTCGGGGAAGGTGGTGGCGCCGCCGCCTTCGGGCTCCTGCAGGTACATCACGAGCGTGGCGACGCGCTGGCCGCCGCGCTTCAGGATGGTGGGCGTGCCGGGCTCGCCGGGGTCGAAGTAGTCGTAGTGCGGGCGGTACTGCGCGCCGGGGGCGTAGCGCAGGATCTGCAGGCCTTCGCCGAATTCGAGCGGCCAGCGCAGCAGCATGGCGATGCGCTGCTCGAGGCGCGCGACGATCTCGTTCTCACCGCGCTCGAAGAACATGCCGTCGCTGGTACGGTCGACGTTCAACACCTCGCCGCCGGTGCGGGTCTCGACGGTGAGCGAGCGCGCCAGGCGCACGCGCGCGGCGGCGATCAGGCCTTCGCACTCCTCGCCCGACAGCAGGTTGCCGAACACCACCACGCGCGGATGGCGCATGGTCTGCAGCACCTGCACGCGGCGGTCGCCGGCGTCGAGGTACAGCGGCGCACCGTCGAGGTCGGGGCCCGGCATTTCGGTGCGCACGGACGGCAGCGCCGCTTCCACATTCGGGAAGCCGGCTTCGAGCTGGGCCAGCGCCGTGTCGGCGGCGGCATCGTGCCAGCCGGCCGCGCGCATGGACGCGCGCAACGCTGGCACCGAGTGCCCGGCCGCGAGCTGGGCTACCAGCCACTCGCGCAGTTCCGGACTGATCGGTTGGGACATCAGACTTTCCTCCTGAACACCAGCCTTTCGGCCGTTGACACCTCTGCAACGAAACCATAACCCTCGAGGTCGAACTTTTCCAGTGCCTTGGGGGTGGCCGCCTTGTGCAGCACGGCCCAGCGGGCCAGCAGGCCGCGGGCGCGCTTGGCGAAGAAGCTGACGATCTTGTACTTGTCGCCCTTCCACTCCTCGAACACGCATTCGACCACACGGGCCTTGAGCACCTTCTTGTCGACCGACTTGAAGTACTCCTGCGAGGCCACGTTGACGACCACCGGCGTGCGGTCGGCCGCCAGGCGCTCGTTCAGGTGCTCGGCAATGCGCGAGCCCCAGAAGGCGTACAGGTCCTTGCCATGGCGGTTGGCCAGTGGCGTGCCCATTTCGAGGCGGTAGGGTTGCAGCAGGTCGAGCGGGCGCAGCAGGCCGTACAGCCCGCTGAGGATGCACACGTGCTCCTGGGCCCAGCCCAGCTGCGCCTGGGTGAGCGTGCGGGCGTCGAGGCCGCCGTACACGTCGCCGTCGAAGGCGAAGGCGGCCTGGCGGGCGTTCTTCTCGGTGCTCTTGCTCGACCAGGCCTCGTAGCGGGCCACGTTCAGGGCGGAGAGCTTGTCCGACAGGTGCATGAGCTCGGCGATCTGCTGGGGCGACTTCTCGCGCAGCAGCTTGATGAGCTCGACCGAGGGGCCGCGCGGGGACTCGAAATGGGGTTGGGTGGCGGGGATTTCGGAGGGGACCGGGGTGTCGTAGTCGAGCGACTTTGCAGGGGAGAGCAGGAACAGCATCCCGGAATTATGAGTGGCGCCCGTGACGCGGAGCGGCCCCGGTAAAATCCCCGGCAATCCCACCTTTGTCACCAACGGCACCCGAGGGTGCCGTTTTGCATTCCCCATGAGCGAACCCATCACCCCCCCTGCCCAACCCGGCCTCGACAGCCTGTCGAAATCGTTCGAACCCGCCGCCATCGAGGCGCACTGGGGCCCGGAATGGGAAAAGCGCGGCTATGCCAAGGCCGGCTACCGCGGCACGCAGCAACCCAAGGACGGCGCCGACGCGTTCGCCATCCAGCTGCCGCCCCCCAATGTGACGGGCACGCTGCACATGGGCCATGCGTTCAACCAGACGATCATGGACAGCCTCACGCGCTACCACCGCATGAAGGGCGACAACACCGTGTGGGTGCCGGGCACCGACCACGCGGGCATCGCGACGCAAATCGTGGTGGAGCGCCAGCTGCAGGAGCAGAAGGTCAGCCGCCACGACCTGGGCCGCAAGAACTTCGTGGCGCGCGTGTGGGAATGGAAAGAGAAGTCGGGCAACACCATCACCGAGCAGATGCGCCGCATGGGCGACACGGTGGACTGGAGCCGCGAGTACTTCACGATGGACGACGACCTCTCCAAGGTCGTGACGCACACCTTCGTGAAGCTCTATGAGGAAGGCCTGATCTACCGCGGCAAGCGCCTGGGCAACTGGGACCCGGTGCTGAAGACCTCGGTGAGCGACCTGGAGGTGGAAAGCGAAGAGGAAGACGGCTCGCTCTGGCACATCGCCTACCCGCTGGAAGACGGCAGCGGCACGCTGACCGTGGCCACCACCCGGCCCGAGACCATGCTCGGCGACACGGCCGTGATGGTCCATCCCGAAGACGAGCGCTACAAGCACCTGATCGGCCAGCGCGTGCGCCTGCCGCTGGTCGACAAGCTGATCCCGATCATTGCGGACGACTACGTCGACAAGGAATTCGGCACCGGCGTGGTGAAGGTCACGCCCGCGCATGACTACAACGACTACGCCGTCGGCCAGCGCCACAAGCTCGAGATGATCGGCGTGCTCACGCTGGACGCCACCATCAACGACAACGCGCCCGAGAAGTACCGCGGCATGGACCGCTTCGTGGCGCGCAAGGCCATCGTGGCCGACCTGGAAGCGCTGGGCCTGCTCGTCGAGGTGAAGAAGCACAAGCTGATGGTGCCGCGCTGCGCACGCTCGGGCGCCATCGTGGAGCCGATGCTCACCGACCAGTGGTACGTGGCCATGACGCGCCCCGGGGCCGACGGCCAGTCGATCGCGCAGAAGGCCATCGACGTGGTGAAGTCGGGCGAGGTGCGCTTCGTGCCCGAGAACTGGGTCAACACCTACAACCACTGGATGGAGAACATCCAGGACTGGACCATCTCGCGCCAGCTCTGGTGGGGCCACCAGATCCCGGCCTGGTACGACGAGGACGGCAAGGTGTACGTGGCCGAGAACGAGGCCGACGCACAGGCCAAGGCGCCCGGCAAGAAGCTCACGCGCGACGAGGACGTGCTCGACACCTGGTACTCGTCGGCGCTGGTGCCCTTCTCTTCGCTGGGCTGGCCCGAGAAGACGCAGGACCTCGACCTGTACCTGCCCTCGACCGTGCTGGTGACGGGCTACGACATCATCTTCTTCTGGGTCGCCCGGATGATCATGATGACCAAGCACTTCATGGGCAAGGTGCCGTTCAAGCACGTGTACATCCACGGCCTGGTGCGCGACGCGCAGGGCAAGAAGATGAGCAAGTCCGAGGGCAACGTGCTCGACCCGGTCGACCTGATCGACGGCATCGAGCTGCCCCAGCTGCTCGACAAGCGCACGCAGGGCCTGCGCAAGCCCGAGACGGCACCGGCCGTGCGCAAGAACACGCAGAAGGAATTCCCGGACGGCATTCCGGCCTTCGGCGCCGATGCGCTGCGCTTCACCTTCGCCTCGCTGGCGTCGCTGGGCCGCAGCATCAACTTCGACTCCAAGCGCTGCGAGGGTTACCGCAACTTCTGCAACAAGCTGTGGAACGCCACGCGTTTCGTGCTGATGAACTGCGAAGGCCAGGACTGCGGCCTGCTGGAGCACACCAAGGAAGACTGCAAGGTCGGCGGCCCGGCCCACGGCTACCTGAAGTTCAGCCGCGCCGACCACTGGATCGTGTCGCAGCTGCAGCGCGTGGAAGCCGACGTGGCCAAGGGCTTCGAGGAGTACCGCCTGGACAACGTGGCCAACGCGATCTACCAGTTCGCCTGGGACGAGTTCTGCGACTGGTACCTGGAAATTGCCAAGGTGCAGATCCAGACCGGCGACGACTCGCAGAAGCGCGCCACGCGCCGCACCCTCATTCGCGTGCTCGAGACGCTGCTGCGCCTGGCGCACCCGGTGATCCCGTTCATCACTGAAGAGCTGTGGCAGAAGGTGTCGAAGGTCGCGGGCCGTGAAGGCGAGTCGATCATGGTGGCGGCGTATCCGCAGAGCCAGCCGGAGAAGATCGACGAGAAGGCCGAGGCCCATGTGGCGCGGCTCAAGAGCCTGGTGGACGCCTGCCGCACGCTGCGCGGCGAGATGAACGTGTCGCCCGCCATGCGCCTGCCGCTGTACGCGGTGGCCGACGACGCCGAGGGCGCGGCCTTCCTGCGCGAAGCGGCGCCGGTGCTGCAGGCGCTGGCCAAGCTCAAGGAAGTGAAGGTCTTCGACGACGAGGCCTCCTGGCAGGCCGCGGCCGAAGCGGCCCCGGTGGCGGTGGTGGGCGCGACGCGCTTCTGCCTGCACATGGAGATCGACAAGGCGGCCGAAAAACTGCGCATCGGCAAGGAAATTGCACGCATCGAGGGCGAAGTGGCCAAGGTGCACGGCAAGCTGGGCAACGAGGCCTTCGTGGCCAAGGCCCCGCCGGCCGTGATCGACCAGGAGCGCAAGCGCCTGGCCGACTTCACCGCGACGCTGGAACGCCTGCGCGACCAGCTTGTGCGCCTCGGCTGACAGACGGGCGAAATCACCGGCGTTTAGGATGCTGGTTCGGCAATTGCTTGCGAATTGCTTGCGATTGCCTGCCGTTCCGGCACACTGATTTACATCTTCCAACGAACCTGAGCCGACCTGCCCATGTCCACTCCACCGACACGTATCCGCAAGGCTGTATTTCCCGTTGCGGGCTTTGGCACCCGCTTTCTGCCCGCCACCAAGGCACAGCCCAAGGAGATGCTGCCGGTGGTCGACAAGCCGCTGATCCAGTACGCCGTCGAAGAGGCCTATGCCGCCGGCATCCGCGACATGATCTTCGTGACCGGCCGCAACAAGCGCGCCATCGAGGACCACTACGACACCGCCTACGAGCTCGAAAGCCAGCTCGAGGCCAGCGGCAAGACCGCCCTGTTGAACATCGCGCGCTCGGTGATGCCCGACGACATGACCTGCTCCTACGTGCGCCAGCCGCGCATGCTGGGCCTGGGCCACGCGGTGCTGTGCGCAGAGCACCTGGTGGGCAACGAGCCCTTCGCCGTGCTGCTGGCGGACGACCTGATGGTCGGCCCCGCGGGCGGTGAACCGGTGCTGGCACAGATGACCGCCGCCTTCGCCCGCCTCGGCGGCTCGCTGCTGGCGGTGCAGGAAGTGCCGCTGGAGCACGTCAAGCGCTACGGCATCGTGGCCGGCGACACCGTCGAAGAAGGCCTGGTGAAGGTCAGCAAGATGGTCGAAAAGCCGAAGCCCGAAGACGCCCCTTCGCGCCTGGGCGTGGCGGGCCGCTACATCCTCACGCCGGGTGTGTTCAACGAGATCCGCAACCAGCCCAAGGGCGCGGGCGGCGAGATCCAGCTGACCGACGGCATCGCGGCGCTGATGAAGAAGGAATCGGTCTACGCCTATTCGTACAAGGGCATCCGCTACGACTGCGGCAGCAAGGAAGGCTTCCTTCAGGCGTCGGTGGAACTGGCGCTGGCGCACCCCGAAGTGGGCGCGGAATTCCGCGAGTACCTCAAGAGCCTGAAGCTGTAGTTTCTTCCTGCAGCGCTTCCTTGTTGAAGTGCTTCAAAGCAAAGGGCCGCAACAGCGGCCCTTTTTTCGTGTTCAGCGGCGCTTCAACACGTGGATGAAATCGCTGCCCACCGTCTCCTGCGCCACCAGCTCATTGCCGGTCTGGCGTGCAAAAGCCTGGAAGTCGCGGATCGAGCCGGGGTCGGTCGACACCACCTTCAGCAGCTGGCCGCTCGCCATCTCGTTGAGCGACTTCTTCGCCTTGAGGATGGGCAGCGGGCAGTTCAGCCCGCGCGTGTCGAGCTCGCGGTCGACTTCAACTTGCATTGCCTGGCTCCGGCGGCAGGTTCAGGCCGCGGCGGCGCTCTTCGTTCTCGGCCGCGGTGAAGAACACCGGCTCGTGGCCGCGCGTGCGCAGCCAGTCGGCCAATGCGTAGCCGGTGCCGGCGGGCCAGCACTTGAGGTCCGGCAGGTCGTAGAGGCGGTAGTCGACCAGCTCGGGCGAGAGCTTCACCTCGCCGTCGGCCACCACGTGGTACGCGATGATGATCTGGTTCATGCGCTGGAAGTCGTAGGCGCCGACAAGCTTGGCCGCGCTCACGTCGAGGTTGGTTTCTTCCTTCACCTCGCGCGCGATGCCCTCCTCGGGCGTCTCGCCGGCCTCCATGAAGCCCGTGATCAGCGCGAACATCTTGCCCGGCCAGGCCGCGTTGCGCGCCAGCAGCACCTGGCCGCGGTACTCGACGATGGCCGCGAGCACGGGCGTGGGGTTGTTCCAGTGCGTGTGGCCGCAGTTGGGGCAGCGCAGGCGCTCCTTGGGACCGCCGTCTTCCATCAGGGCGATCCACTCGAGCGGCGTGGCACAGACCTGGCAGAACTTGGGATGGGGCATGGGAGTCTCTTTTCTTCTTGTGATCGCCGCCGCGGCGCCCGGGGCGGGTACCGCGTCAGCTTGGTTGGAGTGCGCTCAGCCGGGCTCAGCCGGGCTCAGGCGGGGAACACGCCGGTCGACAGGTACCGGTCGCCGCGGTCGCAGACCACGAACACGATGGTGGCGTTCTCGACCGTCTTCGACACCTCGAGCGCCGCCCACAGCGCGCCGGCCGCGGAGATGCCGCCGAAGATGCCTTCCTCGCGCGCCAGGCGCCGGCACATTTCCTCGGCGTCGTCCTGGCTCACGCTGATTTCCTGGTCGACACGGCTCGGGTCGAAAATCTTCGGCATGTACTCGGCCGGCCACTTGCGGATGCCCGGAATGCGCGAGCCTTCGGCCGGCTGCGCGCCGATGATGCGCACGGCGGGGTTCTTCTCCTTCAGGAAACGCGACACGCCGGTGATGGTGCCGGTGGTGCCCATGGCGCTCACGAAGTGCGTGATCTTGCCCTTGGTGTCGGCCCAGATCTCGGGGCCGGTGGTCTCGTAGTGGATGCGCGGGTTGTCGGGGTTGGCGAACTGGTCGAGCACGCGGCCCTTGCCCTGCGTGACCATCTGCTCGGCCAGGTCACGCGCGTATTCCATGCCGCCGCTCTTGGGTGTGAGCACGAGCTCGGCGCCGAAGGCCTTCATGGTCTGGGCGCGCTCCACGGAGAGGTCCTCCGGCATGATGAGCACCATGCGGTAGCCCTTGATGGCCGCGGCCATGGCCAGCGCAATGCCCGTGTTGCCGGAGGTGGCTTCGATCAGGGTGTCGCCGGGCTTGATCTCTCCGCGCTCTTCGGCGCGCTTGATCATCGAGAGAGCCGGCCGGTCTTTCACCGAACCGGCGGGGTTGTTGCCTTCGAGCTTGCCGAGAATCACATTGCCGCGCTTGGCGTTTTCTGCCGCGTTGATGCGTTGCAGGGCGACCAGGGGGGTCTTGCCGATGGCGTCTTCGATCGTCGGATAATTCATGCCAGCCACTGTGCCATAATTTTGGGCTTGCTTCAGAACCCTGCCCGGGTGGTGAAATTGGTAGACGCAGGGGACTCAAAATCCCCCACCGAAAGGTGTGCCGGTTCGATTCCGGCCCCGGGCACCACATTTGGCTCCCCAGCCCCCAGGCTTCGCGCACTTCGTGCCGCTGAGCTATCGCCTACCGGGGGCAACGCCAGCGGCCCGGCGGATCCGGCTCCGCACTGCTGCTGGAAGGGCCCCTTCCCTCCCCCCAGATCAGGTTGTCTCGCGCAGACCCGTGTGCACCGTCGGGTGCGCCAGTCGCACGCGCAGCTCGCGCTTGAGCCTGGTGTTGTCCAGGCGGCGCGATTCACCCATGAAACTCAGCAATTGCACCGGCAGTTGCCGCTCGGCCTCGTCGCGCGCCAGGCGCTGCGGGCGGGGCATGCCGTAGAGGTCGGCGGCCAGGTCGATGTAGTCGCCCATGCGCAGCTCGGTGTCGTCGGCGGCATGCACGATGCGTTGCGGCTTGCCGCGGAACAGCGCGGCCACGCAGGCGCGCGCCAGGTCGTCGGCGTGGATGTGGCTGGTATAGACGTCGTCCTCGCGCCGCAGCACCGGCGTGCCGCGCTCCAGGCGCGCGCGCGGGGTGCCGTTGGCGCGGTCGGGCGCGTAGATGCCCGGAATGCGCAGGATGCTGGCGCGCATGCCCGCGCTGCGGCCCAGCCAGCGCACGGCGCGCTCGGCGTCCACGCGGCGATGGGCGCGCGGGGTGTCGGGGCGCACGCCGCGGGTTTCGCTCACGCGGGCGCCGCCGCAGTCGCCGTAGACGCCGCTGGTCGAGCCGTAGACGAAGGTCGAGGGCGCCGAGCGCAGCCGCAGGGCGCGCGCCAGGCCGGTGGTGCGCTGGTCGCGCCACCAGGCGGCGCCGCCGTCGCGCGCCGGGGGCGCCAGGTGCAGCACCCGCGTGGCGATGCCCGCCAGCCGGCGCAGGGTGGCCGTGTGGTCCAGGTTGCCCACCAGGGGCCGGATGCCGGCGGCGCGCAGGCCCTCGACCCGCCCGGCCGACGACGTGAGCGCCACCAGTTGCATGCGCCCGCGCAGGTCGCGCGCCACGCGCTGTCCGACGTCGCCGCAACCGACGATCAGCAGGCGCTCGCGGCGGAACCGGGCCGGTAAGGCGCCGGAGGGGCTATTGATTGAGGGCAAAATCGAGGTTCCTGTCCGAATTCAGTTGATCCCGGCGCTGCACGCAGGCCGGGCAGAGTTTTACCCCCCGAAGAATACCGATGACTGCTACAGCGCCGCACGACGCGGGCTTTTCCATCACCGTCGAACCCAGCGGCCGCCATTTCGTGGTCCACGGCGACGAAACCATCCTCGCGGCCGGCATCCGGCAAGGCATCGGCCTCCCCTACGGCTGCAAGGACGGCGCCTGCGGCTCCTGCAAGTGCAAGAAGCTCTCGGGCGAGGTCACCCTCGGGCCGCACCAGAGCAAAGCCCTGAGCGCCGAGGAGCAGCTCGCCGGCTTCGTGCTGACCTGCTGCGCCCACGCCACGAGCGACGTGGTGCTCGAGTCGCGCCAGGTCACCGAGGCCGGGGCGATGCCGATCCGCAAGATGCCGGTGCGGGTGCAGGGCCTCTCGCGCCTGTCGCACGACGTGATGATGGTGCGCCTGCAACTGCCGGCCGGCGAGCCGCTGCAGTTCCATGCGGGCCAGTATGTGGAATTCATCCTGCGCGACGGCGCGCGCCGCAGCTATTCGATGGCCAACGCACCGCACACGGTCGGCGTGCCGGGCACGGGCATCGAGCTGCACCTGCGGCACATGCCCGGCGGCAAGTTCACGGACCACGTGTTCGGCACGATGAAAGAAAAGGAAATCCTGCGCATCGAAGGCCCGTTCGGCAGCTTCTTCCTGCGCGAGGACTCCGACCGGCCGATCGTCCTGCTGGCCTCGGGCACGGGCTTCGCGCCGATCAAGGCGCTGCTGGAGCACATGCAGTTCAAGGCCATCGCGCGGCCCGTGTCGCTCTACTGGGGCGGCCGCCGCCCCGAAGACCTGTACATGGACGCCTGGCTGCGCGAGCAGATGGCGAAGATGCCGCACCTGCGCTACGTGCCCGTCGTCTCCAACGCCACGCCCGACGACAACTGGACCGGCCGCACCGGCTTCGTCCACCAGGCCGTGCTGGAAGACTTCGCCGACCTGTCGGGCCACCAGGTGTATGCCTGCGGCGCGCCCATCGTGGTCGACTCGGCCAAGCGCGACTACGTGGCGCTGGCGGGCCTGCCCGAAGAAGAGTTCTTTGCCGACGCGTTCACCACCGAGGCCGACAAGGCCCTGCCCTGAAGCGCTGCCGAGCCTCTCTGGCCTCTGGCCTCTCTCTACGGAGGCTCTCCTGAATTCCCCTGACGTTCCCTGAAGACACCACAACAATGAAGACGAGACACTTCCTTCTCACCCTGCTCGCCAGCGCCACCGCCCTGATGGGCACCGGCCAGGCCCTGGCCCAGCAGCAGCGCCCCATCCGCCTCGTGGTTCCGTACGCGGCCGGCGGCCCGATCGACAACACGGCGCGCATCCTCGCCGAGCGCGTAAAAGACACGCTGGGCCCGGTCATCATCGACAACAAGCCCGGCGCGGGCGGCAACATCGGTGCCGACATCGTGGCCAAGGCGCCCGCCGACGGCCTGACCATCGGCATCGCGGCCACCGCCACCAATGCGGTGAACCCGTGGCTCTACAACAAGATCCCGTTCAACGCGGCGACCGACTTCGCGCCCATCACGCAGATGGTCCGCGTGCCCAACGTGCTGGTGATGAACGCCGACACGGCCAAGCGCCTGAACATCAACAGCGTGGCCGACCTGATCCGCTACGCCAAGGCCAACCCCGCCAAGCTCAACTACGGCAGCGGCGGCAACGGCAGCGCCGGCCACCTGGCGGGCGAGCTGTTCAAGAAGGAAGCGGGCATCTTCGCGCTGCACATTCCGTACAACGGCGGCAGCCCGGCACAGCTGGCGCTGATCTCGGGCCAGGTCGACTTCAACTTCGACAACCTCGCCACCGCCGCGCCGAACATCCGCTCGGGCAAGTTGAAGGCGATTGCCGTGACGACGCTCCAGCGCAGCAGCTCGCTGCCCGACGTGCCGCCCATTGCCGACACGCTCAAGGGCTTCTCGATCGACACGTGGTGGGGTCTGGTCGCCCCGGCCGGCACGCCGCACGACGTGGTCGTGAAGCTGAACCAGGCATTCGTGGCTGCGTTGAACGCGCCGGAAACGAAGACCCGCTTCGCCGGCCTGCTGGCCGAGCCGGTGGCCAGCTCGCCCGAGCAGTTCGGCGCGTTCATGAAGAGCGAACTCACCAAGTACGAAGCCGTGGTCAAGTCCACCGGCGCAAAGGTGGACTGACCCCCAGGCTGCGCGCACTTCGTGTCGCTTCGCCCCCCTTGCAGGCCTTGCAGGGGGCGATACCCGCGGCCCGGCAGGTTGGGGTTACTCGCCCAGGTAGGCAGCCCGCACGCGCGGGTCGCTCAGCAGGGCCTTGGCTTCACCGTTCATGGTGATCAGGCCCGACTCCATCACGTAGCCGCGATCGGCCAGTTGCAGCGCGCGGTTGGCGTTCTGCTCCACCAGCAGGATGGTCACGCCCTGCGAGGCCACGGTCTGCACCACCTCGAAGATCTTGTCGCACATGATGGGCGACAGGCCCATGGTGGGCTCGTCCAGCAGCAGCACCTTGGGGCGCGCCATCAACGCACGGCCCATGGCCAGCATCTGCTGCTCGCCGCCCGACATGGTGCCGGCCAGCTGGTCCTTGCGCTCGCGCAGGCGCGGGAAGGTCACGAACACGCGCTCCATGTCGCTGGCGATCTCGGCCTTGTCCTTGCGGATGTAGGCGCCGATCTGCAGGTTCTCGGTGATGGTCATGCGCGTGAACACGCCACGGCCTTCCGGCACCATCACGAGGCCCTCGCTCACCAGGTCCCACGCGCCGCGGCCCTTGATGCTGCGGCCCATGAATTCGATGTGGCCGGCCCCGGCCGGCAGCGTGCCGGTGATGGCCTTCATGGTGGTGGTCTTGCCGGCGCCGTTGGAGCCGATCAGCGAGACCAGCTCGCCCTCGCGCACCTCGAAGTCCACGCCCTTCACGGCCTGGATGCCGCCGTAGCCGACCTTCAGGCCGCTGACTTTCAGCAGCGTCTTGCCGGCCGTCCTGGCTGTTGCGGCATTCGACACGGTTGCTTGTTCGCTCATGGTTGCGGTGCTCATCTCAGTGGCCTCCGGTGCCGAGGTAAGCCTCGATCACCTTCTCGTTCTTCTGCACGTCCGCGGGCGTTCCTTCGGCAATCTGCTTGCCGTAGTCCAGCACGGTGACGCGGTCGCACAGGCCCATGATCAGCTTCACGTCGTGCTCGATGATCAGGATGGTGCGGTTGTCGCGGCGGATGCGGTCGATCAGCTCGCGCAGCGCGACCTTCTCGGTCAGGTTCATGCCCGCGGCGGGCTCGTCGAGCGCGATGAGCTGCGGGTCGGTGGCCAGCGCACGGGCGATCTCCAGGCGGCGCTGGTCGCCGTACGACAGCGTGCGCGCCTTGTAGTCGGCGAACTTGCCGATGCCCACGTAGTCGAGCAGTTCGTGCGCGCGGTCGGCAATGGCCTTCTCCTCGGCCTTGAAGCTGCCGGTGCGCAGCATGGCGCCGAACACGCCCGAGCTGGTGCGGATGTGGCGCCCGACCATCACGTTCTCCAGCGCCGTCATTTCGGCGAACAGGCGGATGTTCTGGAAGGTGCGCGCAATGCCGGCCTTGGCCACTTCGTGCACGGCCGTCGGCTGGTAGGGCTTGCCCGCGAGCTCGAAGGTACCGCTGTCGGGCGTGTACAGGCCGGTGATCACATTGAAGAACGTGGTCTTGCCAGCGCCGTTGGGGCCGATCAGGCCGTAGACCTGGCCGCGCTTGATGGTGATGCCCACGTCCGACAGCGCCTGCAAGCCGCCGAAGCGCTTGGAGATGCCGCGAACGTCGAGGATGGTGTCCGTTGTCGTCGTCATGTTGATTTTTCCTTCGGCGTTCACGGATTGATCGACATGGGGCGCGAAGCGGCACCGGGCAACTCGTCGGCGGGCGTGTCGATGCCCGGCGCATGCGTCTGCAGCGAGCCCGGCGCCACGGCCGCGTGGGCCGGGTCGACGGGCACGCCGCCCTTCCTGGTGAGCGTCTTGCCGTGCTCCGGCGAAGGCCACAGGCCGCGCGGACGCACCAGCATGATGATGATCATGGCCAGCGCGATGAACAGCTGGCGCAGGATGGAGGCGTCGAGGCGGCCGCCGGTGAGCGACTGCAGCGGGCCGGCCACGTAGCGCAGCACTTCCGGCAGCGCGGCCAGCAGCACGGCGCCCAGGATGACGCCGGGCAGGTGGCCGATGCCGCCGAGCACGACCATCGCGACGATCATCACCGACTCCATCAGGCTGAAGGACTCGGGCGACACGAAGCCCTGGAAGGCGGCGAACATCGCGCCCGACACGCCGCCGAAGCTGGCACCCATGCCGAAGGCCAGCAGCTTCATGTTGCGGGTGTTGATGCCCATGGCCTTGGCGGCGATCTCGTCTTCGCGGATGGCCATCCAGGCGCGGCCGATGCGCGAGACCTGCAGGCGGTGCGAGATGATCACGGTGGCGATCACGAGCGCCAGGAACAGGTAGTAGTACAGCGACACCGAGGAGATCGAGAAGCCGTCGAACTTCCATGCCTTGCCGAGGTCGAGGCCCCAGAACTTGACGGAGTCGATGGCCGTGATGCCCTTCGGGCCGTTGGTGATGTTGACGGGCTGGTCCAGGTTGTTCAGGAACACGCGGATGATTTCGCCGAAGCCCAGCGTCACGATGGCCAGGTAGTCGCCGCGCAGCTTGAGCGTGGGCGCGCCGAGCAGCACGCCCAGGCAACCGGCCACCACCAGCGCCAGCGGAATCACGATCAGCAGCGAGGTGTGCAGGCCGTTCGGGAACATCTGCGCGAACCACGGGAAGGTCTCGGTCAGGTGCGACGAACCCATGAGCGCGAAGAGGTAGGCCCCCACCGCGAAGAAGGCCACGTAGCCCAGGTCGAGCAGGCCGGCATAGCCGACCACGATGTTCAGGCCCAGGGCCAGCAGCACATAGAGCAGTGCGATGTCGGCAATGCGCACCCATGCGTTGCCCTGCATCTGCAGCAGCAGGGGCAGCGCGAGCACGGCGATGATGCCGATGACGTAGAGAGCGAGGTTCTTGCTGTTCTTCATGATCCGCTGCTCCTTACGCACGGTCCGCCACGCGTTCGCCGAGCAGGCCCGACGGACGCAGGGTGAGCATGACGATCAGCACGATGAACGCGAAGATGTCGCTGTAGTTGCTGCCCAGCACGCCACCGGTGATGGTGCCGATGTAGCCGGAGCCGATGGCTTCGATGAGGCCCAGCAGGATGCCGCCGACGACCGCTCCCGCAAGGTTGCCGATGCCGCCGAACACGGCCGCGGTGAAGGCCTTCAGGCCGGGCAGGAAGCCCATCGCGTGTTGCGCGATGCCGTAGTTCGACGCGTACATCACGCCGGCGATGGCCGCGAGCACGGCGCCGATGATGAAGGTGGCCGAGATGACCATGTCGGGGCGGATGCCCATGAGCGCGGCGACGCGCGGATTCTCCGCGGTGGCGCGCATCGCGCGGCCGAGCTTGGTGTAGTTGACCAGCCACATCAGCACCACGAGCGAGAACGCCGTGACGCTCAGGATCATGACCTGGGTGGGCGAGATGACCGCGCCGCCCACGTGGATGGGGTCGGTGGGCAGCAGGTTGGGGTAGGCCTTGTTGGTGGGCTTCCAGATGATCATGGCCAGCGTCTGCAGCAGGATCGACATGCCGATGGCCGTGATCAGCGGAGCGAGCTTGGGGCTGTTGCGCAGCGGCCGGTAGGCCACTTTCTCGATCACGAAATTCAGGGTTGCCGCGACGACGCAGGCGATGATCAACGCAATGAGGAGGACCAGCCAGCCCGGTGTGTTGGGCATGCCGTCCTTCATGAGTCCGATGATGGTCCAGCTCGTCAGAGCCCCCACCATCAACACCTCTCCGTGTGCAAAGTTGATCAGATTGATGATGCCGTACACCATGGTGTAGCCCAAGGCTATCAAGGCATACATGCTGCCGAGTACCAGACCGTTGATGATCTGCTGCAGCAAAATGTCCATATCGCGTTTCCCTATGTGTTGCACCGTTTGCGGGGTGCCATTCACCCACCGAGGCACCGGTTTGGCGCCCTTGGCATGACAAGCAAAAAACCAGCCAACATGTGTCGCCGGCGGATTTGTGGGCGGGATTGTAGTCACGCCCCAGCGCTGATTTGGTGCGTGTTGACCGGGGTTTACCCGCTCACCTCATGCTGTATGCGCGTGGGGTCATGCACACTTCGCGGGCATGTTGCAAGACAGTATCAGTCGTTGCCTTGCGCGTTCAGCCGGCGCAGTTCGCGCAGCTTTTCGCCGATGCGAATTTCGAGTCCGCGGTCCACGGGTTCGTAGAAAACCTGGCCTTCCAGGCCGTCGGGAAGGTAGCGCTCGCCGGCGGCGAAACCGCCCTCCTCATCGTGCGCGTAGCGGTAGCCCTTGCCGTAGTCGAGCTCTTTCATGAGCTTGGTCGGTGCATTGCGCAGGTGCATCGGCACCGGGCGCGTGCTGTCCTTCTTGATCAGCGCGCGCACCGCGTTGTAGGCCTTGTAGACCGCGTTCGACTTGGGCGCGATCGCAAGGTAGACCACGCATTCGGCCAGTGCCAATTCCCCTTCGGGGGTACCCAGTCGTTCGTAGACCTCGGCCGCGTCGAGCGCGAGGCGCAGCGCGCGCGGGTCGGCCAGGCCGATGTCTTCGCTCGCCATGCGCACCAGGCGCCGCGCCATGTAGCGCGGGTCGGCACCGCCGTCGAGCATGCGCACGAACCAGTAGAGCGCGGCGTCGGGGTCGCTGCCGCGCACCGACTTGTGCAGCGCGCTGATGGTGTCGTAGAACTGCTCGCCGCCCTTGTCGTAGCGGCGCATGCGCTCGCCGAGCACACGCAGCAGCCACTCGTCGGCGATGTGGTCGAGCTTCTCGGCGCGCGCCGCGACGGCGAGGGTCTCGAGCGTGTTGAGCAGCCGGCGCGCGTCGCCGTCGGCGTAGGCCACGAGGCGGTCGACCGCGGCGGCCTCGATGGCCGGCACCGCCTGGATGGCCTGTGCGCGCGCGACGATCTGCTTGAGGTCTTCCTCGTTGAGCGACTGCAGCACGTACACGGCGGCACGCGACAGCAAGGCCGAGTTGACTTCGAACGACGGGTTCTCGGTGGTCGCGCCGATGAAGGTGAAGAGGCCCGACTCCACGTGCGGCAGGAACGCGTCCTGCTGGCTCTTGTTGAAGCGGTGCACCTCGTCCACGAAGACGATGGTGCGCTGCTGCTCGAGCCCGTCGCGCGCCGATGTGGCGCGGTCGACCGCCTCGCGGATGTCCTTCACGCCGCCGAGCACCGCGCTGATGCTGAGGAACTGGGCGTCGAAGGCATCGGCCATCAGCCGTGCGATGGTGGTCTTGCCGGTGCCCGGCGGGCCCCAGAGGATGCACGAGTGCGGCTGGCCCGACTCGAAGGCGATGCGCAGCGGCATGCCGGGGCCCAGCAGGTGCTGCTGGCCGATCACTTCGCCGAGCGTCTTGGGACGCAGGCGTTCGGCGAGGGGCTGATGGGCGGTGGTGGCCAAACCGGTAAGGCGCTCGTCTTGCTTATTGCTTGACGACGTCGGCACCCGCTGGCGCCTTGAAGTCGAACACGCTGGCTGGCAGCGACGGGTTCACTTCCACCTTGCTGAACTTGAGCACCGAGCGTTGGCCGAAGCTGTCGAGAATCTCGAGCGCCGCCAGTGCCTCGCCCTGAAAGCCGACCTGCACGCTCTGCAGCTGGCCGTCCTTGTTCTTCGGCGTGGCCTTGACCCACTGCAGCCCATCGCGCTCCGGTGCGGCTTCCAGCGTGAAATCGGCCTGCAGGGCGCGCAGATCGGGCGCCGCGGCAATCAGTGCGGCGGGCGTGGAGCCCAGCGCCTGCGCCTGCGTGCGCTGCGTGACCTGGTTCAGGTCGGCGTCGTACAGCCACAGCGTCTTGCCGTCGGCCACGATGCTTTGCGCGAAGGGCTTCTGGTAGTCGAACTTGAACTTGCCGGGACGCTGGAATTCGAAGGTGCCGGTCGACGTCTTGGTGCGCCCGGGTTGCCCTTCGCGCGCCGGCGCGGTCACGGTCTGGGTGAAATCGGCGCGGCCGGACTTCACGGTCTTCACGAAGGTTTCAAGGCTTTCAAGGCCGCCGGCCCACGCGTTGGCGGAACTCAGGAGGCCGATCAACAGCCAATGACGCAATTTCAATTTGGATTCCTCGAATAGCTGTGACAGCTGTGGCACAGGGCTTCACCCTAACTGCCGCGAATTGCGACAGGTGTAGGCCTTGATGAAGATTTGCAATTCCGCCGTGCGCTTTTGCAAATTGCCTTTCAGCACGTAACTGGAAACCGAAAGTGCGGCGAATTACTCCGCCGCGCGTGCCGGCACCAGGATTTCGCGCTGGCCGCTGCCGCTCATGGCACTCACCAGGCCGGCCTTTTCCATGTCTTCGACCAGGCGCGCCGCGCGGTTGTAGCCGATCTTCAGGTGGCGCTGCACCAGCGAGATGCTGGCCTTGCGGTTCTTGAGCACGACTTCGACCGCCTGGTCGTACATCGGGTCCTTCTCGGCATCGCCGCCGCCGAGCAGGTCGCCGTCACCGTCGCCATCGACCGTGCCGCCTTCGAGCACGCCCTCGATGTAGTCGGGCTCGCCCTGGCTCTTCAGATAGGCCACCACGCGGTGCACTTCCTCGTCGCTCACGAAGGCGCCGTGCACGCGAATCGGCAGGCCCGTGCCGCTGGGCATGTAGAGCATGTCGCCCATGCCGAGCAGCGCCTCGGCGCCCATCTGGTCGAGGATGGTGCGGCTGTCGATCTTGCTGGACACCTGGAACGCGATGCGGGTCGGGATGTTGGCCTTGATCAGGCCGGTGATCACGTCGACGCTGGGGCGCTGCGTGGCCAGGATCAGGTGGATGCCGGCGGCGCGCGCCTTCTGCGCGAGGCGGGCGATGAGCTCTTCGATCTTCTTGCCGACGACCATCATCAGGTCGGCCAGCTCGTCGATGACCACGACGATGTGCGGTTCGCGCTTCAGCGGTTCCGGATCGTCCGGCGTGAGGCTGAAGGGGTTGTAGATGAACTCCTCGCGCGCCTTGGCTTCGTCGATCTTGGTGTTGTAGCCGGCCAGGTTGCGCACGCCGAGCTTGCTCATGAGCTTGTAGCGGCGCTCCATCTCGGCCACGCACCAGTTCAGGCCGTGCGCGGCCTGGCGCATGTCGGTGACCACGGGCGCCAGCAGGTGCGGAATGCCTTCGTAGACCGACATTTCGAGCATCTTCGGGTCGATCATGAGCAGGCGAACGTCGCGTGCCTCGGCCTTGTAGAGCAGCGAAAGAATCATCGCGTTGATGCCCACCGACTTGCCCGAGCCGGTGGTACCGGCCACCAGCACGTGCGGCATCTTCGCAAGGTCGGCCACCACCGGGTTGCCGATGATGTCCTTGCCGAGGCCCATGGTGAGCATCGACTTGCCTTCGTTGTAGACCTGCGAGCCCAGGATTTCGCTGAGCTTGATCGACTGGCGCTTGGCGTTCGGCAACTCGAGCGCCATGTAGTTCTTGCCCGGAATGGTCTCGACCACGCGGATCGACACCAGCGAGAGCGACCGTGCCAGGTCCTTGGCGAGGCCCAGGATCTGCGAGCCCTTGACGCCGGTGGCGGGCTCGATTTCGTAGCGCGTGATGACGGGGCCGGGCGAGGCGAGCACCACGCGCACCTCGACGCCGAAGTCCTTGAGCTTCTTCTCGATCATGCGCGAGGTCATCTCGAGCGTGTCGGAAGAAACGGTTTCCTGGCGCGCCTGCGCGGCGTCGAGCAGGTCGACCTGCGGCAGCTTGCTGTCGGGCAGCTCCTTGAAGAGCGGCTTCTGGCGCTCCTTGACGACGCGATCGCTGCGGGGCACCTCGGTCATCGCGGGCTCGATCTGCACCGGCGGCGAAGGGACGCGGCGCTTCGGTGCCGGATCGATGGGAATGTCTTCGTCGTCGTCGAAGCTCGGCTCCTGCGGACTCGAGTCGCCGAATGCGGCCTCCTTGGGGGCGCGCGTTTTCTTCGCACGCGGCGCGGTCATGGGCACGGGCTCTTCGTCGCCGGCGCGCTCACGGGCGGCCTGCTTGCCCATGGCGATGTCGGCGGCCATCTCGCGCTTTTCGCGGCGCGACTCGAACAGCGAATAGGCACGCGAGCCGATGCGCTCGGCAATCTGGCTCCAGGAGAACCGGAAGACCAGTGCCGAGCCGATCACGCCGCCAGCGATGGCCATCAGCGCCGAGCCGGTGAAACCCATCCAGCGGACGCTGGACGGACCGACCATGGAACCCAGCACGCCGCCGCCGGAGCCCGGCAGGTGCGATTCGAGGCGGTACAGGCGCGACCATTCGAGCACGGCGCTGGCGCACAGGAGCAGGATCAGGCCGAACCAGAAGGCCAGGCGGCTGCGGTTGAAGCGCCCGCGCGGGGGTTGTTGCTCGGCGGCGGGGGCCGGCTCGCCGCCGCGCAGCCAGTTGGCGAGGGACGAAAGCCAGGCGCGCAGCCCGGCGGCAAGGCACCACCAGACAGAGTAACCGGCGACGAAATAGCTGCCGTCGGCCAGCCAGGCGCCGATGCGGCCGCCCCAGTTCTTGATTTCGCCTCCGGTGCCCGACGTCGACCAGGCGGCGTCGGAAGGCGTGAAGCTCAGCATGGCCAGCAGCCAGAACAACAGCGCTGCAAATCCTGCGATCAGTGTGATTTCGTGGGCGAAGCGCATGGCGCGAACGCGCACGGGTTGGCCCTCGGCGGCAGAAGAAGATTGAAGCGTATTGAGCGAATAGGTCATGAAAAACACGGCAACCGGCCCAGGAAAACAGGGGCCGGAAGCACGAACACTACAACAAAAGGCCAGGGCCGCCGGCAACGGCGGGCCCGGCCCGAAAGGCTCAAGCCAGCGACAGGAGCCGTTCCTTGACGATCATCGACCCGTCTTCCTGGGTCTGGACGAAGCCGCGCTCCTCGAGGTCCTTCATCACGCGGCTCACCATTTCGCGCGAGGCGCCGACCATCTTGGCCAGGTCCTGGCGGGAGATCTTGTCGCGCACCTTGAGGTTGCCGGCGCCGTCCTCGATGGCGAACTCGAGCAGCGAGCGGGCGACACGGCCGTACACGTCCATCAGCGCCAGCGACTCGATCTTGCGGTCGGCGTGGCGCAGGCGCTGCACCAGGCCGCGCATGATGTTGTACGCCATGGAGGAGTTCTCGGGCAGGCAGCGCGCGAAGGCGTCGCGACCCAGCATGAGCACGTCGCACTGGATTTCGGTACGCACGGTGGCCGAATGCGGCTCGTCGTCGATCAGGCTCATCTCGCCCAGGTAGTCGCCGGGGTGCAGCGTGGCGAGGATGACCTCGCGGCCGCGGCTGTCGGCGCTGGTGACGCGCGCCCGGCCGGTCAGGATGATGTAGAGCGCGTCGGACTTCTTGCCCTGCTCCACGACGACTTCCGCTCGCTTGAAGCGCTTCTTGATGATCGCGTCCGCGATGCTGGCGGACTGCGTGGCCGTCAGCGACGCGAACAATGGAACGCGCCGAAGCAATTCGAGGTTGGACAGCATCGACATTTATGAATCCCTGAGACAGCGCGCGGAGCAGCCCAAGAGACGAGCCGATGGATTACTACAATCGCGCGCATTGAAAACACCGTTTACCCGGTGTTGAACCGGGCAGTGATACTCCACATATATCGCTACCACCCTGAAAATGTACACGCTGCCGCAGCGTATATCCTAGGTTTTCTACTCATGTCCGCTCCCCAACACGCCAAGGTTCTGATTCTCGGCTCCGGCCCCGCCGGCTACACCGCGGCCGTCTACGCAGCCCGCGCAAACCTGAAGCCATTGCTCATCACCGGCATCGCCCAAGGCGGCCAATTGATGACCACCACCGAGGTCGACAACTGGCCCGCCGACGTCCACGGCGTGCAGGGTCCGGAGCTGATGCAGCGCTTCCTGGAGCACGCCGAACGCTTCAAGACGCAGATCGTTTTCGACCACATCAACAAGGTCGACCTGAGCAAGCGCCCGTTCACCCTGACCGGCGACAGCGGAACGTACACCTGCGATTCGCTGATCATCGCGACCGGCGCATCGGCCAAGTATCTGGGCCTCGATTCCGAGGAAAAGTTCATGGGCCGCGGCGTCTCGGCGTGTGCCACCTGCGACGGCTTCTTCTACCGCGAACAGGAAGTCTGCGTGATCGGCGGCGGCAACACGGCCGTCGAGGAAGCGCTGTACCTCGCCAACATCGCGAACAAGGTCACGCTGGTGCACCGCCGCGACAAGTTCCGCGCCGAGCCCATCCTGATCGACAAGGTGATGGAGAAGGTGGCCGAAGGCAAGATCGTGCTGAAGCTGCACAACGAACTCGACCAGGTGCTGGGCGACGACACGGGCGTGACGGGCATCCGCATCAAGAGCACGCAGACCGGCGCCACCGAGCAGATCGACCTCAAGGGTTGTTTCATCGCCATCGGGCACCACCCGAACACGGACATCTTCCAAGGCCAGGTGGAAATGAAGGACAACTACATCCTGACCCGTTCCGGCTTGCAGGGCTTCGCCACGATGACCAGCATTCCGGGCGTCTTCGCCGCCGGCGACGTGCAGGACAACGTGTACCGCCAGGCCATCACCAGCGCCGGCACAGGCTGCATGGCCGCCCTGGACGCGCAACGCTTCCTGGAACAGGACGGCACGCTGTAAACGCAAACGCACGGCGGCGCCCGAAAGGGCTATAATCCGAGGCTTTGCCGAAATAGGGCCACCCTTCAACGAAGGACAGGCTACGGCGAAGCCGGGATACCGCCACCCGTTTTCTGGCGAGGTCAAGCTGCAAAACACCCTGCGACTTTCCGGTTGCAAGCGGTGCCAGCTGTTCAAGAAAGAGTGTCCTCATGGCACGCGTATGCGACGTAACGGGCAAAGGCCCGATGGTCGGAAACAACGTTTCCCACGCCAACAACAAAACCAAGCGCCGGTTCCTGCCGAACCTGCAATACCGCCGTTTCTGGGTCGAAACTGAAAACCGCTGGGTTCGCCTGCGCGTTTCGAGCGCTGCCCTGCGCCTGATCGACAAGAACGGTATCGACGCCGTGCTCGCAGACCTGCGCGCACGCGGCCAAGCTTAAGGAGCTGAATCATGGCAACGAGCAAAGGCGGACGCGAAAAGATCAAGCTGGAATCCACCGCGGGTACCGGCCACTTCTACACGACCAGCAAGAACAAGAAGACGATGCCTGAAAAGATGTCGATCATGAAGTTCGACCCGAAGGCGCGCAAGCACGTCGAATACAAGGAAATCAAGCTGAAGTAATTCAGCCCTGGTTTTCCCAAACAAGAAACCCGCTGCTTACCCAGCGGGTTTTTTGTTGCCTGTTGATTTGTGCCCTGCTACCTGCTACCTGCTACCTGCTACCTGCTACCTGCTACCCGCTACCTGCTACCTGCCAGCAGCCAGCAGCCAGCAGCCAGCAGCCAGCAGCCAACGGCAAACAGCGTCAATAGGGCTGAAGCCAGCACAAGTGACAGGCACAAAAAAGCCGGCCCTCAGGCCGGCTTTTTGATGAGCGTGAGACGCGTCAGGCGCGAGCGGCGCGCAGGCGGGTCGAGAAGTCACGCAGGCCGGCGATGCCGCTGGCCTCCGCACGGTGGCACCAGGCCGCCAGATCGGCTGCCAGTTGCTCGCGCGATTGCGAGGTGTTCAGCCACAGCTGACGCAGCTCTTCGCGCATCGTGACCATCTTGTCGAGAACCGGGTGAGCGGCACGGGCTTGCACGACGTGCGTGCGAGCCGACGCAGGCACCTTGTCGTCGTCGCGGTGCAGCCAGCGCTTGGCGGCCTTGAGCGCCGACAGGTCGGCACCCTTGGTCTTCAGCGCATCGAGTTCCATGCTGGTGGCGCGGCGCATTTCGCGCGCATAGCCGGCCATGACTTCATAGCGGTTGGCGATGACGGCCTCGAGCGTCTTCTCGTTGGCCACGGGCTGGATGTCGCCCATCAGCATCTTCGGCGGCACCTTCTTGACCTTGGCCCAACCGAGCTTCTGGAACACCTGGATGTAGACCCAGCCGATGTCGAACTCGTACTTCTTGACCGAGAACTTGGCCGAAGTCGGGTAGGTGTGGTGGTTGTTGTGCAGCTCTTCGCCGCCGATGATCAGGCCCCAGGGCATGATGTTGCGGCTGGCGTCCTGCGCCTCGAAATTGCGGTAGCCCCAGTAGTGGCCGATGCCGTTGATGATGCCGGCGGCGGTGATGGGGATCCAGAGCATCTGCACCGCCCACACGGCCATGCCGAGCGTGCCGAACAGCGCCAGGTTGATCACCAGCATCAGGCCCACGCCTTGCCAGCTGTAGCGCGTGTAGAGGTTGCGCTCGATCCAGTCATCGGGCGTGCCGTGACCGTAGCGCTCCATCGTTTCCTTGTTCTTCGACTCGGCGCGATACAGCTCGGCGCCGCGCCAGAGCACTTCGTCGATGCCCTTGACCTGCGGGCTGTGCGGGTCGTCGACGGTTTCGCACTTGGCGTGGTGCTTGCGGTGAATGGCAACCCATTCCTTGGTCACCATGCCGGTGCCCAGCCACAGCCAGAAGCGGAAGAAATGCGATGGAATCGGGCCCAGATCCATGGCCCGGTGCGTTTGTGTCCGGTGCAGGAAGATGGTGACCGCGGCAATCGTGATGTGCGTGGTGACGAGCGTGTACAGCACGACTTGCCACCATGCAAGGTCCCACAGGCCGTGTCCGAGCCATTCGATGGCCGCATTCAGAACGGCGGAGTCAGGAAGCAACATTGAGTCAGGTACTCCATGGCCACACGAAGGTGCAGCCTTCAGATAACCCGCGATTTTAAAGCGGTGGGCCTAAATGAGGCCCTTTAAACCTTCAAGAAAATCACAGATTAACCCTAGTTTGGAGTCCCGCCTCTATTTGCGGTTCCACACCGCGGCAAAGAAACCGTCGGTCGAGTGACGGTGGGGCCACAGCCGCAGATAGCGCCTGCCGCCCTCCCCGCCCGCGCACAGCGCCTCGAAACCCTCGACTTTCAGGCCCTGGAGCAGTTCGGCGGCATCCAGGGGCTCGAAATCCGGGTTGGCGGCACTGAAAGCCTCGGCGATGGCCTCGTTTTCCTCGGGCAGCACGCTGCACGTGGCGTAAACCAGACGGCCGCCCGATTTCACCAGCCGGGAAGCGCTTTGCAGGATCGCGGTCTGCTTGACCGTCAATTCCTCGACCGATTTGACCGATTGGCGCCATTTCAGGTCCGGATTGCGCCGCAGCGTCCCCAGCCCCGAACACGGCGCATCGACCAGCACGCGGTCGATCTTGCCCGCCAGGCGCTTGATCCGGTCGTCGCGCTCGTGCGCGATCGCGGCCGGGTGCACGTTCGACAGCTTGCTGCGCGCCAGCCGCGGCTTGAGCGCGTCGAGCCGGTGCGCCGACGTGTCGAACGCATACAGGCGCCCGGTGTTGCGCATGGTGGCGCCGATGGCGAGCGTCTTGCCGCCCGCACCCGCGCAGAAATCGACCACCATTTCGCCGCGCTTGGCGTCCAGCAGCAGCGCCAGCAGTTGCGAGCCTTCGTCCTGCACCTCGATGGCGCCGCGAACGAACGCGTCGAGCTTGGTCAGCGCCGGCTTGCCTTCGATGCGCAAGCCCCACGGCGAGAACGGAGTTGCTTCCGATTTGATAGCAGCCTTCGCAAGCTCGGCCTTCACATCCGCCCGTTTGTCGCCCAGCGCGTTGACGCGCAGGTCGAGCGGCGCCGGCTGCTGCAGGCTTTCGACCAGCGGCCAGAAACCGTCGCCCAGCTGCGCCTTGAGCGGCGCGACCAGCCATTCGGGCAGGTTGTGGCGGTGGCGCTCGAGCAGGTCGTCGGGCTTGACCGCGTCGCAGTTGTCGAGCCAGCGCTTTTCGGTGTCGTTGAGCGCGCTCTTCAGGAAGTCTCGCGGGCCGTGGAAGCCCAGGATCGCCATGCGGCGCTCCTTCGAGCCGGAGCCCGAGGGCGAGAGATGGTCGAACAGCAGCTTCTTTCGAAGCACGGTGTAGACGGTTTCGGCGAGCGTCGCGCGCTCGCGCGGGCCGAACTCGCGGTGGTCGCGGAAAAAGCGCGAAACGACCTGGTCGGCCGGGTGATCGAATTTCAGGACAAGGCCGACCAGATCGGCGGTGGCCTCCAACAGGGCTTTGGGGTGCATCCCCCGATTGTCTCAGCCATCCGGCCTGTCCCGCCCGTCCAGCCCGATCCGAGCCGAAAGCCTATGCGGCGCGGCCCCAGACCTCGCCGAAAGCCTGCCGCTGGATGTCTTCCAGCGTGGGCGAATGGCCCGCCCACAGCACCAGCGCGGCGCCCGGCAGCGTGAGCGTCTGCTCCAGCTGGCGGCACAGTTGCCAGCGGTCCTCGTCGTCGAGCCCCGGCAGGTCGACGAACACGATGTAGGCCCGGCGCCACGGAAACTCGCGCAGGTTCTTGCGCACCAGCCAGGCGCGCGACGCCGGCAGGCAGCGCACGAGATCGGCCCGCAGCTCGCCCAGCTCGTAGTCGTTCAGGTCGTGGCGCGAGATCTGGCTGAAGAACGGCGTGCCGGTGATCTCCTCCCAGGCGCGCGTCTCGGCCTCTTCCGCCTCCTTGAGACGGCCGCGCCACAGCTTGAGCGCCTCTTCTTCGTGCGGTCCGGCGTCGGGGTCCTCGAGCGACGCCACGGCGCTCCTGGCCGCCCACCAGCGGCTGGCCGCGCCGGAACTGTGCAAGCGCTCGAGCACGGCGAGCCGCGCTGCGCGGTCGTTCGACGGCAGCATCTGGGCCAGCCCGCGCAGCGCACCCGGGTGCTCCGGCGCAATCTGCAGGGCGGTTTCGTAGCGCAACCGCACGGGCGCCGCCGGGTCGAGCCGCCGCTCCGAATCGGCCCACTCGACCATCTCGTCGGGCGTGTTGCGCTCGCCGCGCGCGGCCAGCACCGAGATGCGCTCGCGGATGCGCGAGCGGTGCGCGTGGTGCTGTTTCCAGTCGGCCGCATGCGCGCGGCGCCAGCGAACATCGAAATACTCGATCCACTTCTTCCGGTCGGCCAGCAACTCGAGCGCCGAGCGCTGCGACCATTCCGGCAGCGCCGCCTTCTGCTTGAGCGCCTCGAGCCGGTCGCGCAGCACCGGGTGGGTGTCCTCCAGGTCGCTGACGCGGCGCATCGCCTCGCGCAGCGCCTGGCGGGCGAAGTCTTCGTCGGGCGGGGTGCGCACGCGCTTGCGCAACGCGGCGAAAGGCCCCGGCGGCGTCGGCTCGTGCTCGGCGCGGGCCCAGTGCCAGGGCCAGAACTCGTTGGCGTACCAGTTGCCCTTGATGGCGATCTCGGTCAGCGCGGCAGCTGCCACCGTGGTGCCCAGCAACCGCCCGGAAATGCGGTCGGCCTCGTACTCGTCCTGGCGGGCCAGCGCGAAGGTCTTGGCGGCAAAGCGCGGAAAGTACCAGCGGAAGAAGGCCTGCGAGAACACCGCCATCACGCCTTCGCTGCGCTGCAGGTTGGCGTCCAGCTTGAGCCAGGACAGCCGCGTGCGGTAGATCCACGCGCTCAGCCTGCCGTGGTTGCCGCGCAGGTGGCCGTACTCGTGCGCCAGCACCGACAGCAGCCGCCGCCGGTCGAGCATCATCAGCAGCGGCAGGCCGATGCTCAGCGAGTTGATGGCGCCGCCGAACAGCCCGAAGCGCGGCACCTGGCGGATGCTGGCGTTGAATTCGTCGTCGAGGTAGACGTGGTGGACCGGCGGCCCCTTGATCTTGCTGCGGATACGGTCCAGCGCCTCGAAGAGCGCGGGCGCATCGTCGCGCTGCAGTTCCACGCCGTCGGGCTCGTCGAAGCGCACCCACAGCGCGCGCAGCGTGGCCCAGAGCAGGCCGCCCGCGAACAGCAGCAGCCAGCCGCGCGTGAAGCTGAAACGCTCCTCACGGATCGACGACAGCACCCAGACAATGAGGCCCACCGCAAGCGCGAGGCAGCCCAGCACCCACAGGTAGCCGAGCGCGGCAAAAGCCGCCACGCTGCGTCGATAGCGCGCACTGTCGTCCGCACTGGCATGCTCGCTCAGTCGAACCAGGTGAACAAAATCAGCGCGATCCATCCGACTCCTGTCACATCAAGCCAACCCCGACTGTTTTAGAAAGAAGCCCCCGTTGAACGACGAAGACCTCCCGCCCCTGATCGAAACACCACCCGGCCGCTACCGTCACTACAAGGGCGGCGAATACGAGGTGATCGGCACCGTGCGCCACAGCGAAACGCTGGAGCCGATGACGCTGTACCGCGCCCTGTACGGCGCCCACGGACTCTGGGTCCGGCCGGCCGCCATGTTCGGAGAAACCATCGAGATCGACGGCGCGCTCCGGCCAAGATTCGCTCCGATCTAGACGGCAGTCGGGCTGCGTACGCCCGTCCTGCTTCAGTGGGTTGCTATGTTCTTCATAGCAACCCGATCGCCGTCAACCGCAGCGGACGTCCGTCACGCGGTTGCGGGCGTCGACGTCGAGGTTCAGGCGCCCGCCGTTGAGTTCCATCGTGGCCGCGTCGCCGGGCTTGAGCACCCGCACCGTGCCGGCGGCTGCGCGCACGCGGGCGGCGGCTTCCAGTTGGGGCGTGAGCAACTGGCCCACGGCAAAACGGGCGCCATCGGCGCTGCATTGGTAGACCGGTTCCGGCGGCGGCGCGGGGGGCGCCGGGGCGGGCGCGGGCGCCGGAGCGGCGCAGCCGACCAAAAGGACGACAGCGCCAGCGGCGGCCAGCAGCAGCGATTGGGTTTTCACGTCAAGACTCCCGAAAAGCCGCGAATATAAACAAATTTAATGATTGTGACTCGATGTATCTGCAAGCCATCCCTCAATGGCTCGCGGATACAACAGATGCTCTTGCGCGAGCACCCGTCCGGCCAGCGTGGCGGCCGTGTCGTCGGGCAGCACGGGCACCACGGCCTGCGCCAGGATCGGCCCGTGGTCGAGTTCGGTGGTCACCTGGTGGACCGTGACACCCGCCACCTTGCAGCCCGCCTCGATGGCGCGCTGGTGCGTGTGCAGCCCCGGAAACGCGGGCAGCAGCGAGGGATGGATGTTCACCAGGCGCCCCGCGTAGCGCCCGACGAAGCCCGGCGTCAGGATCCGCATGAAGCCGGCCAGCACCACCAGCGCGGGCGAATGGGCGTCGACCGCCTGCGCGAGCGCCTCGTCGAAGGCCTCGCGGCTCGCGAAATCCTTGTGCGGAACCACGGCCGTCGCGATGCCGTGCGCCTTGGCCGTCGCCAGGCCGCCGGCCTCGGCCTTGTTGCTCACCACGGCGGCAATGCGCGCGCCGAAGCGGCCGGACCAGCGCTCGCGCTCGGCCGCGCGCACGATGGCGGCCATGTTGGAGCCGCCGCCGGAGATCAGGATCACGATGTTCTTCATGGGAGGCGGGATTATCCGTGGGCCGACTTGTTGTCGCGGCGCGGACACTCGATCGCAGCACGACCGTGCTAAAACTCACGGCTCCGGAGACACACCGCGTCTGCGGTGAACCGATCAACACAGCGAGGCACGCATGGATTTGAGCTTCACACCCGAAGAACAGAAGTTCCGCGAAGAAGTTCGCGCCTGGGTCAAGGAAAACCTCCCCAAGGAGATTTCGCACAAGGTGCACAACGCGCTCGAACTGACGCGCGACGATCTGCAAGGCTGGGCCAAGATCCTCGGCAAGAAGGGCTGGCTGGGCTACGGCTGGCCTAAGGAATTCGGCGGTCCGGGCTGGACCGCCATCCAGCGCCACCTGTTCGAGGAAGAAACCGCACTGGCCGGCGCGCCCCGCATCATCCCGTTCGGCCCCGTCATGGTGGCCCCGGTGATCATGGCCTTCGGCAATGCCGAGCAGCAAAAGCGTTTCCTGCCCGGCATCGCCAGCGGCGAAGTGTGGTGGAGCCAGGGCTACAGCGAGCCGGGCTCGGGCTCCGACCTGGCATCGGTGAAGACCAAGGCCGAGCGCAAGGGCGACAAGTACATCGTCAACGGCCAGAAGACTTGGACCACGCTCGGCCAGTACGGCGACTGGATGTTCAACCTCGTGCGCACCAGCAACGAAGGCAAGCCGCAGACCGGCATCAGCTTCCTGCTGCTGGACATGAAGTCGCCCGGCGTCACGGTTCGCCCGATCAAGCTGCTCGACGGCGGCCATGAAGTGAACGAGGTGTTCTTCGACAACGTCGAGGTGCCCGCCGAGAACCTGATCGGCGAAGAGAACAAGGGCTGGACCTACGCCAAGCACCTGCTCTCGCACGAACGCACCAACATCGCCGACGTGAACCGCGCCAAGCGCGAACTCGAACGCCTGAAGCGCATCGCCAAGACCGAGGGCGTGTACGAAGAGCCGCGCTTCCGCGACGAGATCGCCAAGCTCGAAGTCGACATCGTCGCGCTCGAGATGATGGTGCTGCGCGTGCTGTCGGCCGCGACCTCGGGCAAGAACTCGCTGGACGTGGCCGGCCTGCTCAAGATCCGCGGCAGCGAGATCCAGCAGCGCTACGCCGAACTCATGATGCTGGCCGGCGGCCCCTACTCGCTGCCGCTGATCCGCGAAGCGATGGAAGCCGGCTGGCAAGGCAACTTCCCGGGCGGCAACCCGGCGCTCGCGCCGCTGACGTCGACCTTCTTCAACATGCGCAAGACCACCATCTACGGCGGTTCGAACGAAGTGCAACGCAACATCGTCGCGCAGACGGTTCTGGGCTGAGGAGACACGCACATGGATTTCAATTTTTCCGACGACCAGGAACAACTGCGCGACGCCGTTCGCAAGTGGGTCGACAAGGGCTATGACTTCGAGCGCCGCCGCGGCATCGAGGCCAAGGGCGGCTTCTCGCGCGAGGCGTGGGACGAACTGGCCGAGCTCGGCCTGGGCGGCCTGTACATCGGCGAAGACGACGGCGGCCTGGGCATGGGCCCGGTGGCCGGCATGGTCGTCATGGAAGAACTCGGCCGCGGCATCGTGCTGGAGCCCTTCGCGCAGACGCTGATTGCCGGCGCGGTGCTCAGCGGCTACGCGGGCACCGAGGTCAAGGACGCCTGGCTGCCCCGCATCGCCGGTGGCCAGGCCATCGTGGTGCTGGCCTACCAGGAACGCAAGGCGCGCTACCGCCTGGACCTGTGCGAAGCCACGGCCGTGAAGTCGGGCAGCGGCCATTCGCTGACCGGTGCCAAGAGCGTGGTGCCCGTGGGCGACGAAGCCGACGCCTTCATCGTGCCCGCCAAGCTCGACGGCAAGATCGCCCTGTTCCTGGTCGAGCGCAGCGCCAGCGGCGTGGAAGCCCGCGGCTACGGCACGCAGGACGGCGCCCGCGCGGCCGAGGTCGTGTTCGACAAGGCCGACGCCACGCTCGTCACGGCCGATGGCCTGGCCGCGCTCGAATACGCGGTGGACGTGGGCATTGCCGCCACCTGCGCCGAAGCGGTGGGCGTCATGGACAAGACCGTGGCCCTGACCGTCGAGTACATGAACCAGCGCAAGCAGTTCGGCGTGGTCATCTCCAGCTTCCAGGCGCTGCGCCACCGCATCGCCGACATGAAGATGCAGCTGGAGCTCGCACGCTCGATGAGCTACTACGCCACGCTCAAGCTCAACGCCCCGGCCGACGAGCGCCGACAGGCGCTGGCGCGCGCCAAGTACCAGCTGGGCACGTCGATGCGCTACGTGGCCGCGAACTCGGTGCAGCTGCATGGCGGCATCGGGGTGACCGACGAGTACATCGGCAGCCACTATTTCCGCAAGCTCACGCAGATGGAAATGACCTTCGGCGACACCCTGCATCACCTGGGTGAGGTGTCCGCGCGCATGCAGGACACCGCGGGCGTCTTCGCCTGACGGTCTTTTTCCCCTAGCATCCAACGCCCGCCCGCCTTGCGCCGGCGGGCGTTTTCACTTGGAAATCCGCTCCCCAGGAACGAAACATGCAATCCCGCCGCACCCTCCTTGCCATGGCGGTCGCCACGACCTCCGCGATCGCCGCCTCCACCATGCTGACCGCCTGCGCCACAGCCCCCTCGCCGTCCTACGCGGAACGCCCGCCCATCGTCTTCGTGCACGGCAACGGCGATTCGGCCGCCCTCTGGCAAACGACGATCTGGCGCTTCGAGTCGAACGGCTGGCCGCGCGACCGGCTCTTTGCGTTCGACCAGCCGAACCCGCTCGCGCGCGACGACGACGCCGTGGCCCAGCCCGGACGCAGCTCGACAGGCGAATCGGCGGTGTTCCTGAAGGCCCAGGTCGACAAGGTGCTGAAGGCCACGGGGGCGAGCAAGGTCGTGCTGATCGGCAATTCGCGCGGCGGCAACACCATTCGCAACTACGTGCAGAACGGCGGCGGCGCGGCCGTGGTGAGCCAGGTGGTGCTGGGCGGCAACCCCGCGCACGGCATCTGGGCGGTGAAGGCCTTCCGCGAGAACAACGAGTTCTCGGGCCTCTCGGGCTTCATGCAGCAGCTCAATGCACCGAAGGGACCCAACGGCGACGAGGTCACGCCGGGCGTGAAGTGGCTGACGCTGCGCTCCGACAACAACGACAAGTACGCCCAGCCCGACGGCGTGTGGATCGGCGCGCCCGGCAAGCCGACCCACATCGGCTTCGACGGACCGGCCCTGAAGGGCGCCACCAACGTGGTGCTGCCGCGCGTGGACCACCGCGAAACCTCGTTCTCGCCCGCCGCCTTCGCCGCGACCTGGCAGTTCCTGACGGGCCAGGCGCCGCGCAGTACCGGCGTCGAGGCGGAGGCGGCCGTGGTGCTCGACGGGCATGCCATCGGCGCGGAAAACCTGCCGCTGAACGGCGCGCGGCTCACGGTGTACGCCGTCGACCCCGCCACCGGCGAGCGGCTGAGCAACGCCGTCCACACCAAGGCCATCGGCATGGACGGCCGCTGGGGGCCGTTCAACGCGCGCGGCGACGCGGCCTACGAGTTCGTGCTGGCCACGCCCAGCTACGGCACCACGCACATCTACCGCAGCCCGTTCCCGCGAAGCAGCAAGCTGGTGAACCTGCGGCCCGAGCGCATCGTGCCGGCCGACAACGGCGCGACGTCGGTGGTGGTCTTCACGCGGCCGCGCGGCTACTTCGACGTGCAGCGCGACACCATGCGCTTCGACGGCAAGAGCCCGCCGGCCGGCGTGCCGCCCAAGGGGGCGGGCGTGTCGACCTCGCGCCTGCGCCTGGAAGGCGGCGGTGCGCCGCGCGCGGTGACCGGCGAATTCAACGGCGAGCGCATCACCGGCCTGACCTGGCCCACCGCGAACGAGCACACGACGGTGCTCGAGCTGACTTACTGATCTACTGACCTACTGATCTGCGAGGCCACGCCATGAACGACACGAGCGCCCCCTTCGTGCTGCAGCAGCGCGACAACCGCGGCGTGCTCACGCTGACGCTGAACCGGCCGTCTTCGTTCAACGCGCTCTCCGAAGGCATGCTGGGCGCGCTGGAACAGGCGCTCGGCCAGGTCGCGGCCGACGATACGGTGCGCGCCGTCGTCATCGCCGCCGCCGGCAAGGCCTTCTGCGCGGGCCACGACCTGAAGGAAATGCGCGCCGAGCCCTCGCTGGGCTACTACCGGCAGCTGTTCGAGCGCTGCGGCGCGATGATGCTGTCGATCCAGCGGCTGCCGGTGCCGGTGATCGCGCGGGTGCACGGCATCGCGACCGCGGCGGGCTGCCAGCTGGTCGCGGTGTGCGACCTGGCGGTGGCCTCGAGCGAGGCGCGGTTCGCGGTCAGCGGCGTGAACGTGGGCCTCTTCTGCGCCACGCCCAGCGTCACGCTGTCGCGCAACCTGGGACGCAAGGAAGCCTTCGAGATGCTGGTGACCGGCGAATTCATCGGCGCGCGGGAAGCGCAGGAAAAGGGACTGGTGAACCGGGTGGCGGCGCCCGAGGCGCTCGACGCGGCCGTCGAAGCGTTGGTGGCCAGCATCGTCGCCAAGCCGCGCCAGGCGCTGGCGCTGGGCAAGGCGCTGTTCTACCGACAGCTCGAAACCGGCATCGAGGCCGCGCTGGCCGACGCCAGCCAGACCATGGCCTGCAACATGATGGACGAGAGCGCGCTGGAAGGCGTCCAGGCCTTCATCGAGAAGCGCCCGCCGCACTGGAAGCGCTGAAGCTTCCCTTGAAAGCCGCCAGCTAGCTGTCGTGCAGCCGGGAGCTCTGCGGCAGGTGCGCCATCAGGAATTCCATCTGGTCGGCCAGGATGCGCCTGTTTCGCAGAATGAAATCTTCCCAGAGGCTGGGCACGTAGGGCGCGTACAGCAGCGGCATGTTCGCCTGCTCGGGTGTGCGGCTGCTCTTGCGGTGGTTGCAGGGCTTGCAGGCCGTGACCACGTTCATCCAGGTGTCGATGCCGCGCTGGGCAAAGGGAATGATGTGCTCGCGGGTGAGCTCGTCTTCGTGGAAATGGCCGCCGCAGTAGGCGCACACGTTGCGGTCGCGCGAGAACAGCTTGCTGTTGGTCAGGCCGGGGCGCTGGGCGAAGGGGTTGATGCGCGGCACGCCCTTGGTGCCGATGATGCTGTTGATCGCGATCTGCGACTGCTCGCCGGTGATCGCGTTGTGGCCGCCACGGAACACGGCCACCTGCGCGCCCACCTCCCAGCGAACTTCGTCCGCCGCATAGTGGATCACCGCCTGTTCCAGCGAAATCCATGACTGGGGCAGCCCTTGGGCCGACAGCTTCAAGACCTTCACACACGCCTCCTGAAAAGGAAGAACCACGGAAAGACCAGGGACACGGAGCGCGTCGAAAACACACCTCAGTCAACGCACTGCGTCACAATATACCGGCTTTGTGACAAATCGGCCTGATTCGCCCATTTGACGGGCGAAAGGCGCTATCAAAAAGATACTCACCGATGCAGGTTTTTCGCGGCTTCCGGCACCCGGGCGTGGCCCCTGCCTGCGCCCTCACCATTGGCAATTTCGACGGCGTGCACCGTGGCCACCAGGCCATGCTCGCGCTGCTGCAGACCGAGGCCCGCCAGCGCGGGCTGCCGAGCTGCGTGCTCACTTTCGAGCCCCACCCGCGCGACTATTTCGCCGCGCTCACCAAGAAGCCCGATCTGGCGCCGGCGCGCATCGGCACGCTGCGCGACAAGCTCAGCGAGCTGGCCGCCTGCGGCGTGGCGCAGACCATCGTGCTGCCCTTCGACAGCCGGCTGGCCTCCCAGTCGCCCGAGGAATTCATCCAGAACGTGCTGGTCGACGGCCTGGGCGCGCACTACGTGCTGGTGGGCGACGACTTCCGCTTCGGCGCCAGGCGTGCCGGCGACTACGCCATGCTCGACGCGGCCGGCGATGCCCGCGGCTTCGACGTGGCGCGCATGAACAGCTACGAGGTACACGGGCTGCGGGTTTCGAGCTCCGCCGTGCGCGAGGCGCTGGCCGAAGGCCGCATGGCCGACGCCCACACCCTGCTGGGCCGGCCGTACACCATTTCGGGCCACGTGGTCCACGGCCGCAAGCTCGGCCGGGCGCTGGGCGCCTCGGCGCCGGGCCAGGACGACGGTTTTCGCACCCTCAACCTGCGCTTCAAGCACTGGAAACCGGCCGCCAGCGGCATCTTCGCGGTGCTGGTGCACGGCCTGGCCGACCAGCCGCTGCCGGGGGTGGCGAACCTGGGCGTGCGCCCCTCGCTGGACGCCAACGACGTCAACGGCGGACGGGTGCTGCTCGAAACCCATTGCCTGGAGTGGCCCTCCCATCTGGGCGCCGAAGGGGCCTACGGTAAAATCGTGCGCGTGGAACTCCTGCACAAACTGCACGACGAATTGCGCTACACCAGCCTCGAGGCCCTCACTGCGGGCATCGCGAAGGATGGCCGCGACGCGCGTGCGTTCTTTGCATCGACCCACGCAGAAACCCATCGCCAGACCACGCGCGATCGAATTTAGCCCTGCACGCATCGTGCTGCCGCCCTTCGACAAGCTCAGGGCGAACGGCTTTATCTTCCGCACCGACACGCTTCACAACGCAGTTCGGGCTGAGCCTGTCGGAGCCCCCTGTTTCGCCGTACCCCACCATGTCTGACGCTGCTTCCACTGCCTCCCCCAAAGACTACCGTTCCACGCTGAACCTGCCCGACACCCCCTTCCCGATGCGCGGCGACCTGCCCAAGCGCGAGCCGGGCTGGGTCAAGGAATGGAACGACGAAGGCCGCTACCACCGCCTGCGCGACGCCCGCCACGGCGCGCCCAAGTTCATCCTGCACGACGGCCCGCCCTACGCCAACGGCCAGATCCACATGGGCCACGCGGTGAACAAGATCCTGAAGGACATGATCACCAAGGCGCGCCAGCTCGAAGGCTTCGACGCGCTCTACGTGCCCGGCTGGGACTGCCATGGCCTGCCGATCGAGAACGCCATCGAAAAGCAGTACGGCCGCAACCTGAGCCGCGACGAGATGCAGGCCAAGAGCCGCGCCTACGCCACGGAACAGATCGCCCAGCAGATGGCCGACTTCCAGCGCCTGGGCGTGCTGGGCGAATGGGACCACCCCTACAAGACGATGGACTTCGCCAATGAAGCCGGCGAGCTGCGCGCGTTCAAGCGCGTGATCGAGCGCGGCTTCGTGTATCGCGGCCTGAAGCCCGTGTACTGGTGCTTCGACTGCGGCTCCTCGCTGGCCGAGTTCGAAATCGAATACGCCGACAAGAAGAGCCAGACCATCGACGTGGCCTTCAAGGCGCACGAGCGCGAGAAGGTGCTCGAGGCCTTCGGCACCGACCACACGATCCTGGGCGACATCTTCGCCGTGATCTGGACCACCACCGCGTGGACCATCCCGGCCAACCAGGCGATCAACCTGAACCCCGAGCTCGAGTACTCGCTGGTCGACACCGAGCGCGGCCTGCTGATCCTGGCCAACTCGCTGGTCGAGATGTGCATGACGCGCTACGCGCTCGACGGCAAGGTGCTGGCCACGGTCAAGGGCGAGGCGCTAGGCGGCCTCGAATTCGAACACCCGCTGTACGACGTCGACGCGGGCTACCAGCGCCTGTCGCCGGTGTACCTGGCCGACTACGCCACCGCCACCGACGGCACGGGTCTGGTGCACTCCTCGCCCGCCTACGGCGTGGATGACTTCAACTCCTGCATCGCCCACGGCGTGGCGTACGACGACATCCTGAACCCGGTGCAGGGCAACGGCAGCTACGCGCCCGACTTCCCGCTGTTCGGCGGCCAGAACATCTGGAAGGCCGTGCCGGTGGTCATCGCCGCGCTGCGCGACGCCAACCGCCTGCTGACCACCGAGACCATCACCCACAGCTACCCGCACTGCTGGCGCCACAAGACGCCGGTGATCTACCGCGCCGCGGCGCAGTGGTTCGTTCGCATGGACGAGGGCGAAGGCGTGTTCACCAAGGACAAGGCCCCCAAGACGCTGCGCCAGACCGCGCTCGACGCCATCGAACAGACCAGCTTCTACCCGGAGAACGGCAAGGCGCGCCTGCACGACATGATCGCCGGGCGTCCCGACTGGTGCATCAGCCGCCAGCGCAGCTGGGGCGTGCCGATCCCGTTCTTCCTGCACAAGGATTCGGGCGAGCTGCATCCGCGCACGATGGAAATCCTCGACCAAGCCGCCGACATCGTCGAGAAGGGCGGCATCGAGGCCTGGAGCCGCGTCACGGTCGAAGAGATCCTGGGCGCCGAGGACGCGCCGAGCTACACCAAGAGCACCGACATCCTGGAGGTGTGGTTCGACTCGGGCTCGACCTTCTATCACGTGCTGCGCGGCACGCACCCCACGGTGCACCACGACGTCGGCCCCGAGGCCGACCTGTACCTCGAAGGCCATGACCAGCACCGCGGCTGGTTCCATTCGTCGCTGCTCATCGCCTGCATGCTGGAAGACCGCGCGCCGTACCGCGGCCTGCTCACGCACGGCTTCACGGTGGATGCCAAGGGCATCAAGATGAGCAAGTCGCTCAAGAACGGCATCGACCCGCAGGAAATCAGCAACAAGCTGGGCTCGGAAATCATCCGCCTGTGGGTGGCCGCGAGCGACTACTCGGGCGACATCGCGGGCGACGACAAGATCCTGGCGCGCGTGGTCGATGCGTACCGCCGCATCCGCAACACGCTGCGCTTCCTGATGGCGAACACGAGCGACTTCGACATCGCCAAGGACGCCGTGCCGCTCGACCAGCTGTTCGAGATCGACCGCTACGCGCTGGCGCGCGCCGCGCAGTTCCAGGCCGAGATCCTCGCGCACTACCAGGTGTACGAGTTCCACCCGGTGGTGGCCAAGCTGCAGATCTACTGCTCGGAAGACCTGGGCGGCTTCTACCTCGACATCCTGAAGGACCGTCTCTACACGACGGCCCCGGGCTCGCTGGCGCGCCGCAGCGCGCAGACGGCGCTGTGGCACATCTCGCAGGCGATGCTGCGCTGGATGGCGCCGTTCCTGAGCTTCACGGCCGAAGAGGCCTGGAAGTTCGTGGGCACGGGCAAGCCGGGCGAGTCGATCTTCACGCAGACCTACAGCGAGTTCGCCGCGCCCGACGAGGCGCTGCTCGCCAAGTGGGGCCGCATCCGCGAGATCCGCGACGTGGTGAACAAGGACATCGAAGCCGTGCGTGCCGAAGGCAAGGTCGGCTCGTCGCTGCAGGCCAACCTGCAGGTCACGGCGCCGGCCGACGACTTCGCGTTGCTCGGCTCGCTGGGCGACGACCTGAAGTTCGTCTTCATCACCTCGGCGATCGCGCTGGCCGCGGGTGAAGCGCTGTCGACGGTGGTCACGCCCAGCACCGCCCAGAAGTGCGAACGCTGCTGGCACTACCGCGACGACGTGGGCCACGACGCGGCCCATCCGACGATCTGCGGCCGCTGCACCAGCAACCTGTTCGGCGCCGGCGAATCGCGGAGCGTTGCCTGATGGCCGCCGCGCGCTCCATGTCCGCCTCGCGTTCGCGCGGTGCCAGCATCTGGCCGTGGCTGGGGCTGGCGGTGATCATCCTGATCATCGACCAGTTCACCAAGACGCTGATCCTGGGCTACTACAAGCTCGGCGACTCGACCTACGTGACGAGCTTCTTCAACGTCGTGCGCGCGCACAACACGGGCGCGGCCTTCTCGTTCCTGGCCGACCACTCGGGCTGGCAGCGCTGGCTCTTCACGGGCATCGGCGTGGCGGCCGCGATCTTCATCGTGTGGATGCTGCGCTCGCACGCGGGGCAGAAGCTGTTCTCGTTCTCCATGGCCTGCATCCTGGGCGGCGCCATCGGCAACGTGATCGACCGGATGATGCACGGCTACGTCGTGGACTTCCTGTTCTTCCACGTGGGCAACTGGGGCTTCCCGGCGTTCAATGCCGCGGACAGCGCCATCACGCTGGGCGCGATCTGCCTGATCGTGGACGAGATCCGGCGCGTACGCCGAGGCAAATAAGCCGGCTCGGCTTTCGAGCAGGCAAGCAGACACCAGAAGGGGCCCCGCGGGGCCCCTTCTTCTTTGGGTCTTCGGGCGCCCGCGAAGGCCTGCGGGTTTGTCCCCGCTTCCAAAGCCTGTCATCGCAAAGTCATACTGCGGCGGTCCAATGTAATCGATTACATGAACACCGCACGATGAGCATCCAAGCCGTAGCCGCCAAGGCGGGAGTCTCCGTGGCCACCGTGTCGCGGGCCTTCAATTTCCCCGACAAGGTGACGCCCGCCACCCGCGCGCTGGTGGAGCGCGTGGCGCGCGAGCTCGACTACCTGCCCAACGCCAGCGCGCGCACCTTGCGCACCCAGCGCAGCCGCGTGCTCGGCGTGGTGCTGCCCACGCTGCTGAACCCGACCTTCGCCGAATGCCTGCAGGGCATTGCGCGCGCGGCCATCGCGGGCGGCTACGCGATCATTCCCGTCACCACCGGCTACCAGGTCGACGAAGAAGACCGCGCCGTGCACCTGCTGCTGGCGGGCAACGTCGACGGCCTGATCCTCGTGGTGTCGAACCCCTCCACCTCGGCTGCCCTGCCCCGCCTGCAGGCGGCCGGCGTGCCTTATGTGCTGGCCTACAACCGCCACCCCGGCCACCCCTGCGTGTCGGTCGACAGCGAAGGCGCCGTGGCCGATGCGGTCACGCGGCTGGTGCTGCTGGGCCACCGCCGCATCGCCATGGTGAGCGGCACGCTCGCCGCGTCGGACCGCGCGCAGCAACGCTACCGCGGCTACCTGCGAGGCATGGCCGACGCGGGCCTCGATGCGCCGCCGCTCATCGAAGTGCCCTTCGTCGAGACCGCCGTCGATGCGCTCTCGCGCCAGCTGCAGGCACGCCACCGGCCCACCGCGCTGGTCTGCTCCAACGACCTGCTGGCCATCCGCAGCATCCGCGCCGCGCACCTGAGCGGCCTGGCGGTGCCCGACGACCTGAGCGTGGTCGGCTTCGACGGCATCGCGCTGGGCGAAGACCTCACGCCCGCGCTCACCACCATCGCGCAGCCCAACAGCAACATCGGCCGCCACAGCGTCGAGCTGCTGATGCAGGCGATGGCCGGCGGCGCCACGCTGCAGGCCGATGCGAGCCTGCTGCTGCCCCATGCCTTCCGAGACGGCGAGTCGTGCGCCTGCGCGCGCGAGGACAACAACGCCGCCAGTTACTGACCTCACCTCGTTCCCGCGCCCCATCCATCCAAGGAGTTCCACCATGTCCCTTCGCTTCCACCGCATGGCCCGCCTCGGCCTGCTTGCCGCCGCGCTCGCGGCCACGCTTTCTGCGGGCAGCGCCATGGCGCAGACCGCCATTTGCTACAACTGCCCCACCGAATGGGCCGACTGGGGCACCCAGCTGAAGGCCATCAAGGCCAAGACCGGCGTCACCGTGCCGCCCGACAACAAGAACTCGGGCCAGTCGCTCGCGCAGATGTCGGCCGAGAAGGCCAGCCCCGTGGCCGACGTGACCTACCTCGGCGTGACCTTCGCCGTGCAGGCCGCGAAGGACGGCCTGGTCGAGCCCTACAAGCCCGCCGCGTGGAAAGACATTCCCGACGGCCTGAAGGACCCGGCCGGCAACTGGTTCACCATCCACTCGGGCACGCTCGGCTTCATGGTCAACGTCGACGCGCTCAAGGGCAAGCCGATTCCCAAGTCGTGGGCCGACCTGCTCAAGCCCGAATACAAGGGCCTCATCGGCTACCTCGACCCGGCCTCGGCCTTCGTGGGCTACGTGGGCGCCGTGGCGGTGAACGAGGCGCGCGGCGGCACGCTCGACAACTTCAAGCCGGCCATCGACTACTTCAAGGCACTGCAGAAGAACGAGCCCATCGTGCCGAAGCAGACGTCCTACGCGCGCGTGCTGTCGGGCGAGATCGCGATCCTGCTGGACTACGACTTCAACGCCTACCGCGCCAAGTACAAGGACAAGGCCAACGTCGCCTTCGTGATCCCGAGCGAAGGCACGCTGGCCGTGCCCTACGTGATGAGCCTGGTCGCCAAGGCCCCGCACGCGGCCGACGCGAAGAAGGTGCTCGACTTCACGCTGTCCGACGAAGGCCAGGCCATCTGGGCCAAGGCGTATCTGCGGCCGGTTCGCGCCTCTGCCATGCCCAAGGACATCGAGGCTCAGTTCCTGCCTGCGAGCGAATACGCCCGTGCCAAGAGCGTGGACTACGGGCGGATGGCTGCGGCGCAGAAGGCTTTCTCTGATGAGTATTTGAAGGAAGTTCGCTAACTGTCGTTCGCTCGTTTATTCAGGGCGCGCTCAAGTGCACAGGGCATCGGGGGCTCCCCGCAGCGAAATAAAGGAGGAGCCGAAGGCGGGGGACATTCGCGGAGGGGAGTACCCGGTGTCCTGTGCACACGCCCTGAACAAGACAACACACAAACACAAAGAAGGCAAAAGATGAAGCAAGACAACGCCTGGAACCCAAGCTGGCGCCTGCTCGCCTGCGTCGCACCCGCGGCCGCCTTCTTCGCGGCCTTCTGGCTGCTGCCGGTGGTGCGCCTGCTCACGCTGCCCGCCGACAAAGGCTGGGCCACCTACTTCGCCGTGCTGACCGACGCGCGTTACCTCACGAGCATGGCCAACACCGTTGCGCTCTCGGTGACCGTGACGGTCGCCACGCTGGTGCTCGGCGCGGCCGTCGGCATCTACCTCGCGCGCCATGCCTTCGTCGGCAAGCGCGTGCTGCTGTCGCTGCTCACGCTGCCGCTGTCGTTTCCCGGCGTGATCATCGGCTTCTTCGTGATCCTGCTCGGCGGGCGGCAAGGCGTGGTGGCCGACCTGAGCGACAGCCTGTTCGGCGTGCGCATCACCTTCGCCTACGGCCTGCTCGGGCTGTTCCTGGCGTACCTGTATTTTTCGCTGCCGCGCGCCATTGCCACCTACACGGCAGCCGCCGAATCGATGAACACGCAGCTCGAGGAAGCCGCGCGTTCGCTCGGCGCCTCGCGCCTGCGCGTGGCGCGCGACGTGTGGATGCCCGAACTCGCGCCCACCACGCTGGCCTGCGGCGCCATCCTGTTCGCCACCTCCATGGGCGCCTTCGGCACCGCCTTCACGCTGGCCAGCAAGTTCGAGGTGATCCCCATCACCATCTACAACGAGTTCACCAACTACGCCAACTTCGCGCTCGCCGCGTCGCTGTCGATCTCGCTGGGCATCGTGACCTGGCTGGTGCTGTTCGTGGCGCGCCGCTTCGGCGCCAACCCCGTCGCACGCTGAAGCCCCCCCTTGCTCCATGCCCATGACCATGACCATGCCCTTGCGAAAGAACACCCACGCCAAGGCGCCCTTCCTGCTCGCCGTGACGGTCATCGTGAGCCTCTTCATGATCGCGCCGATGCTGCTGTCGGTCATGGCCGGCCTCGTCAACAACTACAGCACCGGCCTGAAGAGCGGCCTCACGCTGCGCTGGCTCGGCGAGGTGTGGGAGAACTACGGCGGCACCGTCGGCTGGTCGCTCGCGCTGGCGCTGGCTTGCGTGGCCGGCACCGTGCTGCTGGGCGTGCCCTGTGCTTATGCACTGGCGCGCAGCCGCTCGCGCGCGGCGCACATCTTCGAAGAGCTGCTGACGCTGCCGGTCGCGGTGCCGGGCCTGGCCACGGCGCTCGCACTGATCCTCGCCTACGGCCAGCTCACGGCCTTTCGCCAGAGCTTCGCCTTCATCCTGGTGGGCCACATGATCTTCACGCTGCCCTTCATGGTGCGCACCGTGAGCTCGGCCTTCCAGCGCGACGACCTGCTCGCGCTCGAGGAGGCCGCGCGCTCGCTGGGCGCGAACTTCCGCCAGCGCTTCCTGGGCATCCTGGTGCCGGCCGTGTTCCCCGCCATCGTGGCCGGCAGCCTGATGGTGTTCACGCTGTCGGTGGGCGAGTTCAACCTCACCTGGATGCTGCACACGCCGCTCACGCGCACGCTGCCCGTGGGCCTGGCCGACAGCTACGCCTCGATGCGCATCGAGATCGGATCGGCCTACACGCTGGTCTTCTTCGCCGTCATTCTTCCCGTGCTGTGGGCCCTGCAGTACCTTGCCAACCTGATGCAGAAACGCCATGGAACTTGAACGCATCCCCATCGACATCGCGAACTGCGCGAAGACCTACGCCGACGGCACGCGCGGCCTGCAGCCCACCGACCTGCGCGTGGAAGCCGGCGAAGTGCTGGCCCTGCTCGGCCCCTCGGGCTGCGGCAAGACCACGCTGCTGCGGCTGATTGCCGGGCTGGAATCTCCCGACGCCGGCACCCGCATCGTGTTCGGCGGCCAGGACGTCACGCAACGCCCGGTGGAGCACCGCGGCGTGGGCATGGTGTTCCAGAGCTACGCGCTCTTTCCGCAGATGACGGTGGCCGCCAACATCGGCTACGGCCTGCGCATCCGCGGCGTGTCGCCTGCCGAAGAAAAGCGCAGCGTGGGCGAACTGGTCGACCTCGTGCGCCTGGGCGGCCTGGAGAACAAGCGCCCCGCCGAACTCTCCGGCGGCCAGCGCCAGCGCGTGGCCCTGGCGCGCGCCGTGGCCGTGCGCCCGCGCGTGCTGCTGCTCGACGAACCACTGGCCGCGCTGGACGCCAAGCTCAAGGAATCGCTGCGCGACGAACTCGCCGAGCTGCTGCGCCGGCTGCACATCACGGCCATCCACGTCACGCACGACCAGCAGGAAGCGCTGGCCATCGCCGACCGGCTCGCAGTGATGCGCGCCGGGCGCATCGTGCAGGTCGGCCGCGGCGAAGACCTCTACCGCGCGCCCGCGCACCCCTTCGTCGCCGAGTTCCTGGGCCGGGTGAACCGGCTGGAGCGCGAAGCAAGCGCCATCGCGCAGGGCGTCGTGCGACTCGGCGGGTCGAACGTGCCCTGCCCGAGCGCCTGGCAAAGCCATGAGAAGCTGCTGGTGCGGCCCGAAGACATCGAGGTCAACACGCCCCAGCCCGGCTGGGGCGCGGCCACCGTCGAACGCCGCACCTTCCTCGGCGACCGCGTGCAGCTGCACCTGCGGGTGCAGGACCAGCCCCTGCTCGTGGCCGACGTGGGGCGCGACAATCCTTTCGGACCGGGCGACAGCGTGGGCCTGCGCATCCACCCCGACCGCCTGATGACGTCGCAGGAAACCAGCGCATGACCAATCCCGAAAACAACAAGCTCACCGTGCTGGTCCAGCTGACCGACCTGCACATCCGCGAGCCGGGCCGCCTGGCCTACGGCCGCATCGACACCGCGCCGTACCTCGAACGCGCCGTGCAGTCGGTGCTGGCCCTGCGCCAGCGGCCCGACGCGGTGGTCGTCACCGGCGACCTGACCGACTTCGGCCGCGCCGCCGAGTACGAGCACCTCGCTCGCCTGCTGGCCCCGCTCGCCATGCCGGTCTACCTGATGCCCGGCAACCACGACGACCGCGACCAGCTGCGCCGCAGCTTCCCCGGCCACGCGTACCTGGGCAGCGGCGCCGACACGCACGGTTTCATCCAGTACTCGGTGCGCGTGGGCCCGCTGCGCCTGCTCACGCTCGACACCTGCGTGCCCGGCGCCAGCCACGGCTCGCTGTGCGAGAAGCGCCTGGCCTGGCTCGAAACCCAGCTCGATGCCTGCCGCCACGAGCCCGTGGTGGTCGCCCTGCACCACCCGCCGTTTCGCACGCTGATCGGCCACATGGACGAGATCGGCCTGCTCGAAGGCGCCGAAGCGCTCGAGGCGCTCGTTGCGCGCTACAGCAACGTCGAGCGCGTGATCTGCGGCCACCTGCACCGCGCCATCGACGTGCGCTTCGGCTGCACCATCGCCTCGACCTCGCCGGCGCAGGCGCACCAGGTCTGCCTCGACCTCGCGCCCGACGCCGACTCGGCCTGGACCCTGGAGCCGCCCGCCTTCCGGGTCCATGCCTGGTCCCCCGCCGAGGGGCGGCTGGTCACCCATCTGGCGGCCTCCGGAAGCTTCGAAGGCCCGTATCCTTTCCACGACAACGGAGCGCTGATCGACTGAAACGCGTATCTGTGGAAAATGGGGTCAAAACGAACCAAAACGAAAAGGATAGAACCCGACACCCATGAAGCATCTCCTGAATCTGCTGGCGGCCATTGCCCTGCTGGTGTGGGGCACCCAACTCGTTAGAACCGGCGTGCTGCGCGTCTTCGGCGCCAACCTGCGCAAGATCCTCGTGCAGAGCATGCGCAACCGTTTCACGGCCGCCCTCTCGGGCATCGGCGTGACCGCGCTGGTGCAGTCGAGCACCGCCACCTCGCTCATGACCTCGTCCTTCGTCGGGCAGGGCCTGGTCACGCTGCCGGCGGCGCTGGCGGTGATGCGCGGCGCGGACGTGGGCACCGCGCTCATCTCCGTGCTGTTCTCGGCCGACCTGTCGTGGCTGTCCCCCATGTTCATCTTCGTGGGCGTGGTGCTGGTCATCACGCGCGCCGACACCGTGGCCGGCCGCGTGGGCCGCGTGCTCATCGGCCTGGGCCTGATGCTGCTGGCGCTGCAGCTGGTGGTGGAAGCCACCGAGCCCCTGTTCTCCTCCCCCGCCGTGCGCGCGCTGCTCGCCTCCATCAACAGCGACGTGCTGCTGGAGATCACCATCGGCTCGGTGCTGGCCATCGTGGCCTATTCGAGCCTGGCGGTGGTGCTGCTGGTGGCGGCCATGGCCACCTCCAACGTGGTGCCGCTCGACGTGGCCCTGGGCCTGGTGCTCGGCGCCAACCTCGGCAGCGGCCTGCTGGCCGTGCTGACCACCGCCAAGGCGGCCGTCTCGGTGCGCCAGGTGACCGTGGGCAACCTGCTCTTCAAGGCCCTGGGCGTGGCCCTCGTCGCGCCCTTCATCGGCCTGTGGATCCGCTACGTGCAGCCCGAGCTGCCGAACCAGACCCATGGCGTGGTGCTGTTCCACCTGGCGTTCAACATCGTGATCAGCGTCGGCTTCATCGGCCTCACGCAATGGGTGGCCAAGCTGGTGACGCGCATGCTGCCCATGCCCCAGCAGGCCACCGGCACCAGCCGCCCGCACCACCTCGACCCCTCGGCACTGTCAACACCTTCGCTGGCCATCTCGAACGCGGCACGCGAGGCCCTGCACCAGGCCGACATCGTGGAGACCATGCTGATCGGCGTGCTCGACGTGATCCGCAACAACGACACCCGCCTGTCGCAGGAACTGCGGCAGCTCGACGACACCGTCGACCAGCTGTACTCGGCCATCAAGTACTACATGACCCGCATCTCGCGCGAGGCGCTGGGTGAGGAGGAAAGCCGGCGCTGGACCGACATCATCAGCTTCACCATCAACATGGAGCAGATCGGCGACATCATCGAGCGCGTGATCATCGACGTCGAGGACAAGAAGATCAAACCCCAGCGCAACTTCTCCGAAGCCGGCATGGCCGAGATCGTCGAGCTGCACGGCCGCCTCGTCGCCAACCTGCGCCTGAGCATGAGCGTGTTCCTGAACGGCAACGTGCGCGACGCGCAGAAGCTGCTCGAAGAGAAAGCCCGCTTCCGCGACCTGGAGCGCGCCTATGCCACGACCCACCTGGATCGCCTGTCGGACCGCACCACCCTGAGCATCGAGACCAGCTCGCTGCACATCGACCTCATCAGCGACCTGAAGCGAATCAATTCGCACATCTGCTCCATCGCCTACCCCATCCTGGAATCGGCCGGCGCACTGGCACCCAGCCGCCTGAGGGAATCGCGCCTGGGCAAGATCGAGGGCTGAAACCCACCCCCGGCAACGCAACGCAACGCAAGTAAAGCGCCAAGCGCGTTACTTGCACGCAGGCCGAGCGAAGCAAAGGCCTGAAAGGTTCCCCAGCCCCTCTGACCGCGCCGAGGAGCGGAGCGTTTCGCGGATCAGGGCCCACCCTCGTCTGAGCGAAGCGAGTTTGGGTGGGACCCCGCGAAACGTGAGCACCGCAGGTTGCCCGCAGCGAAGCGGAGGGACGCGGGCAGTGGGGTCGCCTTTCTTTTGCCTACTTTTCTTTGGCGAAGCAAAGAAAAGTAGGTCCGCCGCCGGGCGGAATCCCGGCCCCGAAAAACAAACCCTACTTGGCCGCAGCTTCGAGCGCACCACCTGGAGCAGCAGCGTCAGCCCCTCGCCGCGCATACCGCTGCGCGAGCACAGCACAAACCATCAACTGCATCTGATGAAACAACATCAAAGGCAGCACGATCGCCCCCACCGCATGTGAAGCAAACAGCACCTTGGCCATCGGAATCCCGCTGGCCAGGCTCTTCTTCGACCCGCAAAAAACAATGGTGATCTCGTCCGCCTTGTCGAAGCCCAGCCTGCGGGCAGCCAGCGTCGTCAGCGTCAGCGCCAGTGCCAGCAGCACAGCGCAAACCAGCAGCAACCCCAGCAGCGCACTCACAGGAATCTGCTTCCACAGCCCTTCGATCACCGCCGCGCTGAACGCCGTATAGACCACGAGCAGGATCGACCCCTGGTCCACGAACTTCAGCACCGCGGCGCGCTTTTGCACCCACTTCCCGATCACGGGCCGCAGCAGGTGCCCCGCCGCAAACGGCACCATCAGCTGCAGAAGAATCTTGCCGATCGAATCGAACGAGGACGACGCGTTGCCGCCGTGCGGCAGCACCACCAGGTTCACCAGCACCGGCGTGATGAACACCCCCAGCAAGGTGGAAGCCGAGGCACTGCAGATGGCCGCCGGCATGTTCCCCCGCGCCATCGCGGTGAACGCGATCGCCGACTGCACCGTGGCCGGCAGCACGCACAGGAACAGCACCCCCATGTAGAGCTCCGGCGTCACCAGCGGCGACAGCACGGGCTTCAACGCCCAGCCCAGCGCAGGAAACAGGATGAAGGTGCTCGCGAACACCAGCAGGTGCAGCCGCCAGTGCGTGATCCCCGCCATGATCGCCTCGCGCGAAAGCTTGGCGCCGTGCAGGAAGAACAGCAGCCCGATCGCCACCGTCGTCAGGCCTTCGAAGAAATGAGCCACACGCCCGCTGGCGGGCAGCAGGCTTGCAAGGGTCACGACCGAGACGAGCGCGAGCGTGAAGTTGTCGGGGAGGAAGCGTGAACGTGCCATGGCGCCCATTGGACCGCTACGCGATTCAAAAGAGAAATGGATTTATCGGATCAATATATGATTCCCACGCATGAATATCACCCTGCGCCAGCTCCGCGTGTTCCGCTCGGTCGCGCAAGGCCGCAACTTCAGCCGCGCCGGTGACCAGGTCGGCCTGAGCCAGCCGGCCGTCAGCCGCTCGATCTTCGAGCTCGAATCGCAGCTCGGCCTCAAGCTGCTCGACCGCACCACGCGCGAGGTGGTGCTCACCGAAGCCGGCCAGTCGCTCGCGGCCCGGCTGGAGCGCGTGCTCGACGACCTCGACCAGACCCTGCAGGACGTTGCCGGCCTCGCCAGCGCGCGCGGCGGCAAGGTGCGCGTGGCCAGCAGCCCCACGCTCTCGGCCAACCTCATGCCCGATTGCATCGCCACCTGCGCCCACACGGCGCCGGGCATCCAGTTCCTGCTGCTCGACCGCATCCAGCAGGACGTGCTCGACAGCGTGCGCAGCGGCGAGGTCGACTTCGGCGTGGTCATCGAGCCCTCGGAGGCCGACGACCTGCACTGCGAGCCGATCCTTGCCGACCCCTTCATGCTGGTGCTGCCGCCCGCGCACAGGCTGGCGCAGAAACCGTCGGTGCGCTGGAGCGCGTTGGAAGGCCAGCCGCTGGTGTTGCTCGACCATGCCTCGGGCAGCCGCCGCCTGATCGACCAGGCGCTCGAGCGCCACGGCGCGCACTGCGAGGTGAAGCAGCAGCTCGGCCACCCGACCACGGTATTCCGCATGGTGGAGGCCGGCATCGGCATCAGCGTGATGCCGGGCATGTCGTTGCCGCCGGAAGGGCTGGCGCAACTGGCGGTGCGCCCGTTGACGCCGCGCGTTCAGCGCGCCGTGATGCTCATCCGCCGGCGCAACCGCGCGCTCTCGCCGCTGGCCGAGCGTGTGTGGGGCATCGTGCGCGACACCGCCGCGCTCAATGCGGCAGCGGGGTCTGGCGAGACGGCGCCGCGGACGCCGCAGGCGAAGCGCTGAAGTGCGCCTGGCGCTGCCGCACGCAGAAGTCGATCAGGTCCTCGACCTCGGTCGCCTTGTCGAACACCGCGTCCGCGCCGAGCATGGCGCACTTGCGGCGCATCTCGGGCGTGGCGTAGTTGCTCAGCACCACCATCTTCTGGCCCGGGTCACGGTCGCGGCAGGCCTCGAGCACGCGAAAACCGGTGCCGTCCTTCAGGAACAGATCGACGATCGCCAGGTCCCACTGCGACAGGTTGCCCGTGAGCCAGCGCGTGCCTTCGGCTTCCGACTCGGCCTGGCCGATGGGGTCGATGCGCGCCACCTCTCGCAGCGTGCCCACCAGGTTTTCACGGATGGTGGGGTTGTCTTCGACGATGAAAGTGCGAATGGTGGTCATCACGGCGGGTTACCTTTGAGCTTGGAACCAAGGCTACAAAGTGCATCCGCCACAAGTCGAAGGCATGACACCCCAGCGCGGGTAGGACAAGACTGGCGTTACCGCACCGCAGCACCCGCAGCACCCGCAGCCCGCGCATGGCGCCCCGGCACCTCACAGCGTGAGGATCGTGCAACCCGTGGTCTTGCGCGCTTCCAGGTCGCGGTGCGCCTGCTGCACGTCGGCCAGCGCATAGCGCTGCTCGATCGGGATCTTCACCGCGCCGCTTTGCACCACCGCGAACAGGTCGTCGGCCATGGCCTGCGTGCTCTCGCGCGTGGACATGTGGGTGAACAGCGTGGGCCGCGTCACATACAGCGACCCCTTGGACGCCAGCGTGCCGAGGTTGATCGGCGGCACCGGGCCCGAGCCGTTGCCGAACACCGCCAGCAGGCCGAAGGGCCGCAGGCAGTCGATCGAGCCTTCGTAGGTGTCCTTGCCCACCGAGTCGTACACCACCTTCACGCCCTTGCCGCCGGTGATCTCCTTCACGCGCGCCGCGAAGTTCTCGGTGCTGTAGTTGATGGCGTGCGCCGCGCCGTGCGCCAGCGCGAGCTTGCACTTGGCGTCGCTGCCGGCCGTGCCGATCAGCTGCAGGCCCAACGCCTTGGCCCACTGGCAGGCGATGAGGCCCACGCCGCCGGCGGCCGCGTGGAACAGGATGAAATCGCCGGCCTGCAGGCCTTCGGCCGGCAGCGTCTTCTTCAGCAGGTACTGCGTGGTGAGGCCCTTGAGCATCATGGCCGCGCCGGTCTCGAAGGAGATGTCGTCGGGCAGCCTGCACACGCACTTGGCGGGCATCACGCGCAGCTCGCAGTAGGCACCGGGCGGCGGGCTGGCGTAGGCGGCGCGGTCGCCGGCCTTCAGGTGCGTCACGCCTTCGCCCACCGCCTCGACCACGCCCGAGGCCTCCATGCCGAGCTGCAGCGGCATCGCGAACGGATAGAGCCCGCTGCGCTGGTAGGTGTCGATGAAGTTCAGGCCCACGGCCTTGTGGCGGATGCGGATCTCGCCGGGGCCGGGCTCGCCGACCTCCACCTCGACGATCTTCAGTTCTTCGGGACCGCCATGGCGGTCGATACGGACGGCTTTGCTGATCATCTTTGCAGTCTCCACGCACAGGAAAAAAGATGAGGCGCATCCTGCCACGTCCGGGTGTCCCGTGGCGGCGCGGGACATCATTGCCCGGTAGAGTCGGCGGCCATGTCGACCCTGCCCCAGCACCCCGCCCGCCTCACGCCCCTGACCGTCGCTCTCCTGCTCATCCCGCCCCTGCTCTGGGCCAGCAACGCGGTGGTCGGCCGCCTGGTGCGCGACCTGGTGTCGCCGATCACGCTGAACTTCGTGCGCTGGGTCATCGCCTTCGCACTGCTGCTGCCGCTGGCCGCGCCGGTGCTGCGCCGCGGCAGCCCGCTGTGGACGCACTGGAAGCGCTACGCGCTGCTCGGCCTGCTGGGCATCGGCCTGTACAACGCCTTCCAGTACCTGGCGCTGCAGACCTCCACGCCGATCAACACCACGCTGGTGGGCTCGAGCCTGCCGCTGTGGATGCTGGCGGTGGGCACGCTGTTCTTCGGCGCCCGCGTGAACGCGCGTGAGATCGGCGGCGCGCTGCTGTCGATGGCGGGCGTGCTGCTGGTGCTGAGCCGCGGCGAGTGGCGGCAGCTGCTCGGGCTGCGGCTGGTGCCGGGCGACCTGTACATGATCCTGGGCACCATCGCCTGGGCCTTCTACAGCTGGCTGCTCGCGCGCACGCACGAGCCGAAGGCGGTGCGCCAGGACTGGGCCGCGTTCCTGATGGCACAGCTGGTGTTCGGCCTCGCATGGTCGGGCGCGCTGGCCGCGGGCGAATGGACGCTGACCGACGCGCACATCGACCTGGGCTGGCCGCTGGTGGCCGCCATGCTGTTCATCGGCATCGGCCCCGCGGTGGTGGCCTACCGCTGCTGGGGCACCGGCGTGCAGCGCGCGGGGCCGCAGGCGGCCAGCGTCTTCATGAACCTCACGCCGCTGTTCGCCGCCGTGCTCTCGGCCGCCTTCCTGCGCGAGCCGCCGCACTGGTACCACGGCGCGGCGTTCCTGCTGATCGTGGGCGGGATCGTGGTGGCGTCGCGGCGCTAGCCGCGACGCGGACGGCACCGACCGCGGGGATGGCGCTGGTGGCGCTGACTACGGCGCGTCACGCGAACAAGTGCGACAGCGCCGGCTGGTCCGCCAGCCATTGCGGGGCCTCGGCCTTGTCCACCACGCGCCACACATAGCCCGGCCGGTCGTACAGGTCGCGGCCCGAGGCCAGCAGCGCGGGGATGTCGATGGCGTCGAGGAACGCGGCGGCGTTGTACTCCTGGTGCGCGAAGCCGCGGATCTTGGCGCGCACCGCGGCCTCGTCCATCGCCAAATACGAGAAGTGCCAGCCGGCGTCGGCCAGGATCAGCGCGGGCTGCGCGCCGCTGCGCACGCGCATGCGCAGCTGGTCGGGCGTGAGGCCGTCGAACTGCGCGCGCGTGGCGGCCACCGTCCACACCGAGGAGGCCTCGGGCCCCTCGACGTTGCGGTAGTTCGCATAGAAATAGTAGAAGGCCAGGCACAGGCCGTAGACCTCGTGGCGGCGATCGTCGCGCATGGCGCGGACCACGTCGGCACGCGGGATCTCGTCGGCGTCCGAGACCATCACCAGGTCGTGCGGCGCGGCGTCGTGCAGGCCGCGCATGACCTGGTTGCGCTGGAATTTCTCGCGGATCCAGAAACCCGATTTCGGCGTGTCGGAGTGCCAGTCGCCCGCCACGGGCGCGGCATCGGCCGCCTCGTCGAGCACCGGCATGTCGTGCACGGCGATGTAGCGGATGCGCGGCAGGAACGCCGCGATGCGCGGGTCGGCGGCGTCGAAGCGCAGCGCCTTCGGCTCGCCGCTGAAGGTGCGGTCGGCCTCGACGATCACGAAGCAGTCGACCACGCCGGACAGCTCGTGCAGCCGCGCCGCGAGGATGTCGGCCTCGCCGTTGTAGGTGATGCAGTCGTACACCTTGCGCTGCGCCGTCGCGAGCGTGGCGGGCGCTTCGGGTTCCGGCGCGAACTCGATCCGGTAGCCGTTGCGCTCGAACATCTGCAGGATGTCGCGCTCGCCGTACCAGCCGTCGAGCTGCGACAGCGGAACGAGCGAACGCAGCGTGAGCGGCGCCAGGCTCGCGAGCTGCCGCACCCTGGCGTGGTGGCCGAACAGCAGCATGGCGTTGTAGCCGTGGTGCAGCTGCGGCCCCGCGTGCTCGATGGCGAAGCTGCGCGCCAGCTCCAGCGGCGCGAAGCGCATGCCCACGGCCTCCAGCGCGGGCCGCAGCACGCCGCTGAGCTGCACGTCTTCGAGCAGCGCGTTGTGCTGCCAGTGCATCTTCAGAGGCTCGCCGTCGCGCGCCTCCACCGCATCGGGCGGCGGAATCTCCACGCGGATGTGCGGATGGTCGACCAGCGCGCGCATGAAGCGCCGGCTGCGCAGGCTGAAGCCGCCGTTCTGGACCGGTGTGACGCGGTGCTCCGCCTTGTGCAGCTCGTCGGCCCACGCGAAGCGGTTGCGCCAATAGGTGCCCTGCGGCGCGTCGATGCGCGCGAGGTGGATGGGCGCGCCGATGTAGTCGCAGCCGAGGAACTCGTCATTCCAGTTGTCCGCGTTGACGACCCAGCCGTCTTCCTGCACGACCAGCGCGAACTCGGTCTGCACCACGCGCCACAGCGCGAACATCATGAACCAGCCGTACTCGTGGTAGTTCAGCGGCGCGATCGGCAGGTGCACGATGCCGGGCGCCAGGTTGGCGGGCGCGCGCGGGCTGCACAGCAGCGCACGCGCGCCGGGCATCTGCGCCTGGCTGTGCTGCAGGGCCATCGCCGCGCCGCCCGCGTCGGGCAGCCCGGTGACCGAGACCAGTGTTATTTTTCTGAAGGATTCCCTGTTCACGATGCGCCTCCCGTCGCTTTCGTGAACCCGCTCAGTAGGTGCCCGGGTAGGCTCCGCCGTCGGCCAGCACGTTCTGGCCGGTCATGTAGCCGGCCTGCATGCTGCACAGGAACGCGCAGATGGCGCCGAACTCCGCCGGCGTGCCGAAGCGCCTGGCCGGAATGTTCTTCTTGCGGGCTTCCCACACGGTGTCGAAGTCCTGGCCCGACTTCTGCGCCGCGCCGGCCATCGTGCCCTTCAGGCGGTCGGTGTCGAACGAGCCCGGCAGCAGGTTGTTGATGGTCACGCCCTGCGCAGCCACCGCCGTGCGTGCCACACCGGCCACGAAGCCCGTGAGGCCGCTGCGCGCGCCGTTGGACAGGCCCAGGATGTCGATGGGCGACTTCACCGAGCTCGACGTGATGTTCACGATGCGGCCGAAGCCGCGCCGGGCCATGCCGTCGACCGTGGCCTTGATCAGCTCGATGGGCGTGAGCATGTTGGCGTCGACCGCCTTGATCCACGCCTCGCGGTCCCAGTTGCGGAAGTCGCCGGGCGGCGGGCCGCCGGCGTTGGTGACGACGATGTCGAAGTCATGGCCCAGCGCGAACACGGCGGCGCGGCCGGCTTCGGTGGTGATGTCGGCCGCCACGTGCTTCACGAACGCGCCCGACGTGCCCGCGGCGCCGACCAGGGTCTTCGCAGCCGCCTCCAGCACCTCGGCGCCGCGCGCCACGATCACCACGTTCACGCCCTCGCGCACCAGCGCCTCGGCGCAGCCGTAGCCCAGCCCCTTGCTTGCGCCGCACACCAGCGCGGTCTTGCCTGCGATACCCAGATCCATGTTGTTTCTCCAGTCGGTCTTGTAGGTCCTGCAAGGGGCCTCAGCGCCCCTTGCGCGTGAAAACGAAGATGCCCGCGATGACGAGCACCGTGCCGGCCGCGATCCACGCGGTGAACGGCTCGCCGAGTATGACCACCCCCATGAGGATGGTCGACAGCGGCCCGATCATGCCGGTTTGCGCGGCCACCGCGGGGCCGATGCGCTCGATGGCCATCATCACCATGAGGACAGGCACCGCCGTGCACAGCGTGGCGTTGAGCACCGACAGCCAGATCACCTCGGGCGCCACCTCGAAGGCCACGCCCATCGGCCGCGTCAGCACGAACTGCAGGATACACAGCAGGCAGGCCACGGTGGTCGCCAGCCCCACCAGGCGCAGCGAGCCCAGGCGCTTGACGAACTCGCCACTGTAGATGAGGTAGCCGGCGTAGCTCACCGCGCTCAGGAACACCAGGAACGCGCCCCAGGCCGCCGCGCCACCGCCCTTGCCGCCACCGCCCGTCCACAGTTCGTGGCCGAACACCAGCAGCACGCCGGCGTAGCTCACGACCATGCCCAGCACCTGCGGGCGCGTCGGGTGGCGCCGGTACAGCAGCCAGCCGAAGAACAGCACCAGCGTCGGATTGAGGTAAAGAATCAGCCGCTCGAAGCTGGCCGAGATGTACGCGAGCCCGGCAAAGTCGAGGAAGCTTGCGAGGTAGTAGCCCGAGAAGCCCAGGCCGATCACGCCGATCCAGTCGCGCCCGCTGAGCGCCGGCTTGCCGCGCCCCGCCCACCACGCCATGAGCGCGAACAGCGGCAGCGCGAACAGCATGCGCAGCATGATGAGCGTGATGGCGTCCACGCCATGGCGGTACGCCAGCTTGACGATGATGGCCTTGCCGCTGAACGCGATGGCGCCCAGCGAGGCAAGGACCAGGCCCGACGCGTAGCCCTTCTTGTGCGTCTGTGCGGGGGAAATGCCGGCCGTTGCGGCTGTCTTGTTCATCCCCCGATCATCGCGGCAAGCCCGGAGCCTTGCTGCCCCGCGCTCAGTAACCCGCCGCCACGCCGTCGCGGCGCGGGTCGCTGGCGGCCACGTAGCCTTCGACCGAAGGCTCGCCCGCGCGCCAGATGAACTGGCCGGCGCCGAAGTCCTGGTACGAGTCGTTGATCACCTCCAGGTGATGGCCCAGCTCGCGCAGGCCCTGCAGCGTGTTCGCGTTCATCGCGGCCTCGACGTTGATCTCCAGGCCCGCGTTGAAGCGCCAGCGCGGCGCGTCGCAGGCGGCCTGCGGGTTCTGCTTGTAGTCGAGCATGCGCACCAGCGTCTGCATGTGGCCCTGCGGCTGCATGTTGCCGCCCATCACGCCGAAGCTCATCACCGGCTGGCCGTCCTTGGTGAGGAAGGCCGGGATGATGGTGTGGAACGGGCGCTTGCCCGGTGCCACCACGTTCGGGCTCTCGGCCTTCAGGCTGAAGCCGTGGCCGCGGTTCTGCAGGCTGATGCCGAATTCGGGCTCCACGCAACCCGAGCCGAAGCCCATGTAGTTGCTCTGGATGAAGCTCACCATCATGCCGCTCTCGTCCGCGGCCGTGAGGTAGATGGTGCCGCCCTTGACCGGGTTGCCGGCCTTGAAGTCCTGCGCCTTCTTCACGTCGATGAGGCGCGCGCGCGAGGCCAGGTAGGCGTCGTCGAGCATCTGCTCGGTCGTCACCTCCATGGTGTTGCGCTCCGACACGTAGCGGTACACGTCGGCAAAGGCCAGCTTCATCGCCTCGATCTGCAGATGCTGCGACTCCACCGAGTCGACCGGCAGCGAGGCAATGTCGAACTTCTCGAGAATGCCCAGCGCGATCAGCGCGGCAATGCCCTGGCCGTTGGGCGGGATCTCGTGCAGCGTGTGGCCGCGGTAGTCGCGCGAGATCGGCTTGACCCACTCGGGCTGGTAGGCCGCGAGGTCGGCCACGGTGAGCGCGCCGCCCTGCTCGGCCGAGAACTTGGCCAGCGCCTCGGCGATCTCGCCGCTGTAGTAGGCCTCGCCCTTGGTGCGGGCAATGGCCTTCAGCGCGCGCGCGGCGGCCGCGAAGCGGAACAGGTCGCCCACCTCGGGCGCGCGGCCCCACGGCAGGAAGGCCTGCGCGAAGCCGGGCTGCGACTTCAGGATCGGCGTGGCCGCGGCCCACTTGCCCTGCACCACCGGCGGCACCAGGTAGCCGCGCTCGGCGATGTCGATCGCCGGCGCCATCAGGTCGGCGAACGGCAGCTTGCCGAAGCGCTCGCTCATCGCGACCCAGCCGCGCACCGCGCCCGGCACCGTGACCGAGTCGATGCCGCGCATCGGCGGATTGGCGGCGTCGGCGCCGTACTTGGCCTTGAAGTACTCGGGCGTCCAGGCCTTGGGCGCCGGGCCCGAGGCGTTCAGGCCGTGCAGTTCCTTGCCGTCCCACAGGATGCAGAAGGCGTCGCTGCCCAGGCCGTTGCTCACCGGCTCCACCAGCGTCATCACCGCCGCCGTGGCGATGGCCGCGTCGACCGCGTTGCCGCCCTGCTGCAGGATGCGCAGGCCGGCCTGCGAGGCCAGCGGGTGCGAGGTCGACACCACGTTGCGCGCGAAGATCGGGATGCGCGTGGAAAGGTAGGGGTTGTTGAAGTCGAAGTTCATGTCAGCGGCTCTGCTTCATTCGTTGGTGATCTTGCGGTCGACGACGATCTTTTTCCACTTGGCCGCATCGACGGCGACCATCTTCGCGAACTGGTCGGGGGTGCCCGGCGTCGCGGGCTCGATACCCAGGCGCGCGAGCTTTTCCTTCACCTCGGGATCGGCCAGTGCTTCGTTCGCGGCCTTGTTCACGCGCGCCACGACGTCGGCCGGCAGGTTCTTCGGACCGTAGAAGCCGAACCACGTGTTCGACTCGTAGCCCGGCAGCGTGTCGGCGATGGGCGGCAGCTCGGGCGCCAGCGGGCTGCGCTTGAGCGAAGTGACGCCCAGCGCGCGCAGGCGGCCGTCGCGCACGTGCGGCATGCCGGTGGGCAGCGAGTCGAACAGCACGTCGACCTTGCCGCTGATCAGGTCGGGAATGGCCAGCGCCGTGCCCTTGTACGGAATGTGCGTGACGAACACGCCGGCCTGCGCCTTGAACAGCTCGGCCGTGAGCTGCACGATGGTGCCGTTGCCGCTCGACGCGTAGTTGAGCTTGCCGGGGTTCTTCTTGGCGTAGTCGATCCACTCGCGCACCGTCTTGGCGGGCGAGTTCACGGGCACCAGCATGATGCTGGCCGCGTCGCCCACGTGCGCGATGGGCGTGAAGTCGCGCACCGTGTCGTAGGGCAGCTTGCTGACGGCCGGGCCGATGGAGTGCGTGCTGGTGGTGGCCAGCAGGATCGTGTAGCCGTCGGGCGCGGCCTTGGCGGCCTGGTCGGAGCCGATGGCGCCGCCGGCACCGGGCTTGTTGTCGACCACCAGCGTGGTGCCGAGCTTCTCGCCCATCTTCTGGCCCAGCGTGCGGGCGAAGAGGTCGGTGGCGCCGGCCGCCGGGAACGGCACGATCAGCCGGATGGGCTTGTTCGGGTAGCCCTGGGCCAGGCTGGCGGACGACGCTGCCATGCCAAGCGCAACGGCGAGCACCTGGAGGAACTGGTTTCTTTTCATGTGCAGGATTCTGAGCGTCTGGAGGGAAAAACGGATGCTATTCAGCGTCGGCGCATCAAACCAGATAATTCAGCTTATTCAACTATCAACGCTGTTTATGACACGCACCGCCACGGAAGAGATCTCGCTGCAGCAGTTGCGCGCCCTGGCGGCCGTGGCCGAAACAGGCAGCTTCACGCTGGCGGCCGAGGCGCTTCAACTGACCCAGCCTGCCATCAGCCACCTGATCAAGCGCATGGAGGAAGAACTGGCGCAGCCGCTGGTGGTGCGCGGGCGGCGCATCCGCATGACCGGCGCGGGCCAGATGATGGTCGACACGGCCGTGCGGGCGCTGCGTCTCATCGACGAATCGGTCGGCGCCTGCCGTTCGCAGTCGCAGCTGCGCGAGGGCCGCGTGGTGCTGGCGGTGGGCCACCTCACCGCGGGTGCCCTGCTGCCGCCGCTGCTCGGGCGTTTCTCGCAGCAACACCCGACGCTGGCGACCACGCTGCTCGACAGCACGGCCGAGCAGATGATTTCGCGCGTGCTGTCGCAGGAGGCCGACCTGGGCTTCGGCTCGGACATCGGCCAGAAGCATTCGGAACTGGCCACCGAGCCCCTGTTCTCCGAACGCATGGCCTTGTTCGTGCGCGACGACCATCCGCTGGCGCAGCGCGTGGTGGTCGATGCGCGGCACCTGGAGTCGCAGCCCTTCATCCATGTGAACCCCGACGCCAATGTCTGGCGCGCCGTGAGCCGCCAGCTGTCGAGCATGGCCAATGTGTACCCGCGCGTGGTGCACCACGTGTCGATGCTGTCGACGGCCTTCGGGTTGATCCAGGCGGGCGCGGGCGTGGCGCTGCTGCCGCGCTACGTCGAGGTGCTGATGCCGGCCAACCTGCGCGCGGTGGCCGTCACGCGGCCCATCCTGGAATACCCCGTGGTCGCGGTGCGGCTGGCCAAGCATCCGTTGAGTCCGGCGGCCCTGGCCTTTCTGGCGATGGCGCGTCAGCACATGAAGCCGCCGCGTGCCGGCAAGCCTTGAGTTGGCCGTGCGTGCGCCGTTCGCAAACAAAAACGGCGCCCGAAGGCGCCGTTTTCACTGAAGAGCCCGAGGCTCGGATCACTCCTCGACGAAGGCCTCTTCGCGCTTCGACTTCACGGCCGGCAGCAGCACGATGATCAGCAGCAGTGCAGCCGCGGCCAGCAGGCTCGCCGAGATCGGGCGCGTCACGAACACGCTCCAGTCGCCACGCGACAGCAGCAGCGAGCGGCGCAGGTTCTCTTCCATCATCGGGCCCAGGATGAAGCCCAGCAGCAAGGGGGCGGGTTCACAACCGAGCTTGAAGAAGGTGTAGCCCACCAGACCGAAGATGCCCACCATCCAGATGTCGAAGGTGTTGTTGTTGGTCGAGTACACGCCGATCGCGCAGAACAGCACGATCGCCGGGAACAGGTACTTGTACGGCACCGACAGCAGCTTGATCCACATGCCGATCAGCGGCAGGTTCAGGATGATCAGCATCGCGTTGCCGATCCACATCGAGGCGATCAGGCCCCAGAACAGTTCCGGGTTGCTGGTCATCACCTGCGGGCCGGGCTGGATGTTGTGGATCGTCATGGCACCCACCATCAGCGCCATCACGGCGTTGGGCGGAATGCCCAGCGTCAGCAACGGGATGAAGGAGGTCTGCGCGCCGGCGTTGTTGGCCGACTCGGGAGCCGCCACGCCGCGGATGTTGCCCTTGCCGAAGGGCACTTCGCCCGGCTTCAGCTTGGTCTTCTTCTCGATCGTGTAGGCCGCGAAAGCTGCCAGCAACGCGCCGCCACCGGGCAGGATGCCCAGGGCCGAACCCAGCGCCGTGCCACGCAGGACTGCAGGCGTCATGCGCTTGAAGTCTTCCTTGGTCGGGAACAGGCCCGAGACCTTGGCGGTGAACACTTCGCGCTCGTCGTCCGGACGCGAGAGGTTGGCAATGATTTCGCCGTAGCCGAACACGCCCATGGCGATGGCCACGAAGCCGATGCCGTCGGTCAGCTCGGGAATGTCGAAGCTGTAGCGCGCCACGCCCGAATTCACGTCGGTACCGACCAGGCCCATCAGCAGACCCAGCACGATCATCGCGATGGCCTTGAGCAGCGAGCCCGAAGCCAGAACCACGGCGCCGATCAGGCCCAGGATCATCAGCGAGAAGTACTCGGCGGGGCCGAACTTGAAGGCCAGTTCGGTCAGCGGCGGTGCGAAGGCGGCCAGGATCAGCGTGCCCACGCAACCCGCGAAGAACGAGCCGAGGCCGGCCGCGGCGAGCGCCGGACCCGCACGGCCCTTGCGCGCCATCTGGTAGCCGTCGATCACGGTCACCACCGACGAAGACTCGCCGGGCAGGTTCACAAGAATCGCGGTGGTGGAGCCGCCGTACTGCGCGCCGTAGTAGATGCCGGCCAGCATGATCAGCGCCGACACGGGCGGCAGCGCGTACGTGGCGGGCAGCAGCATCGCGATGGTCGCGACCGGGCCGATGCCCGGCAGCACGCCGATCAGCGTGCCAAGAATGCAGCCGACCAGGCAGTACAGCAGGTTGGTGAAGGTAAAGGCAACGCCAAAACCCATCGAGAGGTGTTCAAACAATTCCATGATGTGAGTCGCTTGTTTCTCAGCCGGTGATGAAGGTCGGCCAGACCTGGATCTGGAGCTTCAGCGCCCAGATGAAGGCAACGTAGCTGCCCACGGCCAGGACGGTTGCAAGCGCGATGACCTTCTTCAGGTCGAACTCGTTGCCGGCCAGGCTCGAGATGATCACGAGCGCGTAGATGGCGATGATCATTCCCATCGCCGGCACACCCAGGCTCGGCAGGCCGCCGAGCAGGACGCCGAACGCGAGATTGGCGCCCAGGATGTAGACGACCTGCTTCCAGGCCCACTTGCCGATCTTTTCGCCGTCGGTGGTTTCGACGGTCAGGCCGGTGAACATGATCCCCAGGCCGATGACGGCCATCAGGATGCCGAGCATCAACGGGAAATAACCCGGTCCCATTCGGGCACCCGAGCCCACGGTGTAGGTGGTGGCGCCCCATGCGAACGCCACACCCACCACCGTGAACATCAGACCCGAGAAAAAGTCTTTCTGACTCTTGATCTTCACGAACAGTCTCCTCGAACAATTTCGATGCGGGATTGTCGAGTCAGCTTCCGGTCAGCCTGATGTGGATTCCACTAACCGGGGGCCTAGGGATAACCCGAAAGAACTCAAGGGTCCCAATCGGCAATGGGCAGAAGACGAAGGGGTTATTCCAGCGGCGGCGTGGCGCTCAGCACTTCCTCGATGGTCGTCACGCCCTCGGCCACGCGCAGCGCACCGGCCAGCCGCAGCGGCCGCATGCCGTCGATCACGGCCTGGCGGCGCAGCCCGGTCAGGTCAGGCTCCTTGTTCACCTGGGTCTTGAAGGCCTCGCTGATGCTCAGCAGTTCGTACAGCCCCATGCGGCCCATGAAGCCGGTCATGCGGCAGTCGACGCAGCCCACCGGCTTGTAGGCACGCACCGAGCCCGTGATCTGCCAGGGCTTGACGATGGTCTCGAGCTTCTCGCGCGTGATGGTGTCGTCGGGCTGCTTGCAGTTGGGGCACAGCGTGCGCACCAGCCGCTGCGCGAGCACGCCCAGCATCACCGCGTTGATGAGGTACGACGGCACGCCCAGCTCCATCATCCGCGTGATGGCGCTCGGCGCGTCGTTGGTGTGCAGCGTGCTGAACACCAGGTGGCCCGTGAGCGCGGCCTGCACCGCCATCTCGGCCGTGGCCAGGTCGCGGATTTCGCCGACCATGATGATGTCCGGGTCCTGCCGCATCAGCGCGCGCAGGCCCTCGGTGAAGCCGAAGTCGAGCTGCGGCTGCACCTGCGTCTGGTTGAACGCGGGCTCGATCATTTCGATCGGGTCTTCCACCGTGCTCACGTTGACCTCGTCGGTCGCCACGCGCTTCAAGGTGGAGTACAGCGTGGTGGTCTTGCCCGAGCCCGTGGGCCCGGTCACCAGGATGATGCCGTTGGGCCGCGTCACCAGCTGTTCCCAGCGCTGCGCGTCGTGCTGCGCGAAGCCCAGCGCGTCGAGGTCCTTCACCGCGGTGTCGGGGTCGAAGATCCGCATCACCATCTTCTCGCCGAAGGCGGTAGGCAGCGTCGACAGCCGCATTTCGACTTCGTCGCCGCGCATGTTGCGGGTCTTGATGCGGCCGTCGAGCGGGCGGCGTTTTTCCACCACGTCCATGCGGCCCAGCAGCTTGATGCGCGCCACCATCGCGTTCATCACGCCCATGGGCATCTGGTAGGCCGGATGCAGGATGCCGTCGATGCGAAAGCGCACCACGCCCTGCTCGCGGCGCGGCTCCAGGTGAATGTCGCTCGCGCGCTGGTCGAAGGCGTACTGCCACAGCCAGTCGACCACCTGCACCACGCTCTGGTCGTTGGCGTCGAGGTGCTTGCTCTTGCCCAGCTCCACCAACTGCTCGAAGCTCGCGCCGCCGGTGTTGCCGCCGGCTTTCTGCGCCGCGCGCACCGACTTCGCGAGCGAGAAGAACTCGGCCGTGTAGCGCTGGATGTCGGTCGGGCTGGCCACCACGCGGCGCACCGTGCGGCGCGACTGGCGCTCGACCTCGGCGATCCAGTCGGTGAGAAAAGGCTCGGCCGTGGCCACCACCAGCTCGGTGGCCAGCACCTGCACCGGCAGCACCTTGTGGCGCTCGGCATAGGCCGCGCTCATGGACTCGGCCACCTTGCCCACGTCGACCTTCATCGGGTCGATGCGCAGGTACGACAGCCCCGCGCGCCCCGCCAGCCACTGCGTGAGCATTTCGAGATCGAGCGGCTTGCCGTCGTTTTCGCGCGTCATCGCCACATTGGCCAGGCGCACCAGCGGGGCCTGGCGGCTTTCGGCCTGCGCGCAGCGCGCGATGGTGCGCTTGGCTTCGACCGGGGAAATCACGCCGTCGGTGGCGAGCCACTCGATCAGGCGGCGCAGCTCGAGCGGACCTTCGTGGCGCGAAGCCGCGCCGGGGGTGGCGGAAGTGGAAGCAACAGGAACAGCGCTCATGAACCGGAAAGAATTAAGAAATCAGGACTCGGCCACCGCGTCGGCAACAAGGATGCGCGCGCCTGCGGGCGAGGTGCGCCGAGTCTGGATGGTTTGCGCGCGATCGGCAAGCCCACCGGGTGTCATTCGACCCGCCCCGGACCCTGAAACCGGGTCGCGCGTGACACGCCCGCCACACCCCGCGCCATCGCGTTTGCCCGTCCTTTCCCATGCGCGACAAGCACTTAGCGCCGGCGCGCCGCACGGGCGCGCGGTGGCACAGCGATTGCACCCTGTGCAGGGATGCGCACCGGCCCGTCCGGCGCTTTGACCGTCCACACGAGCGAAGGGAACGCTATGGTCCAGGTGACATATCCCGGCGTCTACATCCAGGAGCGCGCGAGCGGCGTGCGCACCATCACAGGTGTCGCCACCTCGATCGCCGCCTTCGTCGGCTACACCCGCAAGGGCGTGCCCGACAAGGCCGTGGCGATCACGAGCTTCTCCGACTTCGAGCGCGGCTACGGCGGCCTCGACCACGACAGCCCGCTGTCGTACGCGGTGCGGCAGTTCTATGCCAACGGCGGCAGCCAGGCACTGGTCGTTCGCGTGGCCAGCGGCTTCGCGAGCGCCGCCTTCGTGCTGAGCGACGACACGCCCGCGCCGGTGCTCGACGTCACCGCGGCCAGTCCCGGCAGCTGGGCCAACAGCCTGCGCATCGCCATCGACCGCACCGCCGTGCGCAACCCCGACGCCGAGTTCAACCTCGTGGTGCAGCAACTCGGCAGCGACGGCGTGACCCTGCAGACGCTGGAGACGCACCGCAACCTCAACCTCGACGCCAACTCGCCGCAGTACGCGGTGTCGGTGGTCAACGGCGCCTCGGCCGCCGTCACGCTCGCGCGGCGCGCGCTCGTGTTCGCCGACACCGGCTTCGCGGTCGGCACCGACAGCTCGACGCTGGCCTGGCCCATCAACCCCGCCGCGCGCACCATCACCGGCGTGCTCGACGGCACCACGCCCTTCACGCTGGCCGTGGGCGCGGGCCCCTTCGCCGACCTGGCCGCCGTGATCGCGGCCGTCACCGCCGCCATCACGGCCGCGGGCGTGGTGGGCCTCGCGGCATCCGAAACCGGCGCCGACGGCACGGCGGGCACCGACCACCTGAGGCTGGCCTCGGCCGCCGCGGGCGAGTCGTCGGCCGTCACCATCGGCGGCGGTGGCTTCGGCGGCCTGGCCGCGCTGCTAGGGCTGGGCCTGGCCAACGGCGGGCGCGAGTTCACGGGCAGCGCCGAACACCGGCCCGCCGTGGTGGCCGCGCCGCTGCCCGCGCCCGGCACGCCCGGTGTGGACGGGGTGCGCGCCGGCGCGGTCGAGCTCGTCGGCAGCCCGCTCGCCAAGACCGGCATGCAGGCGCTGCTCGACACCGACCTGTTCAACCTGCTGGTGATCCCCGAGACCTTCGACATGACCGACGCGCAGGCCGCCGCCGTCATCGCCTCGGCGGCCGACCTGTGCGAGAACCGGCGCGCCTTCTACATCCTCGATGCGCCCTCGGGCAAGACGCTCGCCAACATCGCCGCCTGGGCCAACGGCGTCACGCAGACGCGCAACGCGGCCGTGTACTTTCCGCCGGTGCGCATCGTCGATCCGCTGGACGGCCTGCGCCCGCGCGCCATGCCGCCCTCGGGCACGCTGGCCGGCGTGTACGCGCGCACCGACGCCACGCGCGGCGTGTGGAAGGCGCCGGCCGGCACCGACGCCACGCTCAACGGCGTGATCGACCTGGGCCTGCCCGTGAGCGACCTGGAGAACGGCAACCTCAACCCGCACGGCATCAACGTGCTGCGCAGCTTCCCGGCGTACGGCCGCGTGGTCTGGGGCGCGCGCACCACGCGCGGCGCCGACGCGCAGGCCGACGAGTACAAGTACGTGCCCATCCGCCGCCTCGCGCTCTTCCTGGAGGAGAGCCTGTACCGCGGCACGCAGTGGGTGGTGTTCGAGCCCAACGACGAGCCGCTGTGGGCGCAGATCCGGCTGAACCTGGGCGTGTTCATGAACGGCCTGTTCCGCCAGGGCGCCTTCCAGGGCTCGACGCCGCAGGAGGCCTACTTCGTCAAGTGCGACAAGGAGACCACCACGCAGGCCGACCGCAACCTCGGCATCGTGAACATCGAGGTGGGCTTCGCCCCGTTGAAGCCGGCCGAGTTCGTGGTCATCACGATCCAGCAAGTCATCGGCGACCTGTCCTGATCCAACTGAAGGGAGCTGAACATGCCCAAAGGTTTCATCGTCAACGCCCACCGCGTCGACCCCTACAAGAACTTCAAGTTCCAGCTCATGTGGGACGGCCGCGTGGTGCTGGGCATCAGCAAGGTCGGCGCGCTCAAGCGCACCACCGACGTGGTCAAGCACCGCGAGGGCGGCGACAACAGCACCGACCGCAAGTCGCCCGGGCGCACCACCTACGACGCCATCACGCTGGAGCGCGGCATCACGCACGACCTGGAGTTCGAGAAGTGGGCCAACCTGGTCCACCCCATCACCGACGCCGGCATGGACCTGAAGAACTTCCGCAAGGACGTGGTGCTGCTCATGAACAACGAACGCGGCCAGACCGTGAAGCGCTACAAGATCTACCGCGCCTGGGTCAGCGAGTACACCGCCGTGCCCGACCTCGACTCGAACGCCAACGCCATCGCGATCGAGCACCTGAAGCTGGAGACCGAGGGCTGGGAGCGCGACATCGACTCGCCCGAACCCGACGAGACCGGCGCGGTGCCGCAACCGGCGGGCTGATCTCCCGTGCCGCTGCACCATGGACGCCACGCCATGCCCACACCGTCGATCTCGCTGCGGGCGTTCGGACGTGCCGAAGACCTGGACATCGCCCTGGACGTCGACCTGCTGCAGGCCGACCGGCCCGCGCTGGTGACGGCGCTGCTCGACTGCTGCGGCGGCAAGAGCAATGCGGCGTTCTGGTGGTCGCGCCCGGTGGGCGTGCGCATCGGCGCGCTGCTGCGGCTGGTGGCGCTGACGGAAGAGACCGACACGCTGGGCGTGGTGCTGCGCTGCGTGCAGGCGGATTGCGGCGAGCGCTTCGAGGTCGAACTGCCGCTCGCCGAACTGATGGCGCGCGCGCCCGCCGAACGCGATGCGCGCGGCGAACACCTGCGCATCGCCCTGCCCGGCGGCCGCTTCGCCACCCTGCGCCTGCCCACCGGCGACGACCTGCGCGACTGGCGCACCCGGCCGCATGCGAGCACCGCCGACGCCGTGGCCGCCGTGATCGACACGCTGCGCCTGGACGGCGACCTGCAGCCCGGCGACGCGGCCGCGCTGGCCGAAGCCATTGCCGCGCACGACCCGCTGGTGGCCTTCAGCGTGGCCAGCACCTGCCCGGCCTGCGGGGCCGAAGACGAGCTGCCGGTGGACCTCGAAGGGCTGGCGCTGCACAGGCTCGCGCAGCGCCAGCGCGGGCTGCTGCTCGACGTGCACCAGCTGGCCTCGCACTACGGCTGGACCGAGGAACAGGCGCTGGCCGTGCCGCCGCGGCGGCGCGCGCGCTACATCGCGCTGATCGACAACGACGCGGGAGGCGGACTGCCATGACCACGACCACGACCACGAACTACTTCGGCGCGCTGCTGCGGTCCGCGGGGCATCCGGTGGCCGGCGCGGCGAGTGTGGCGGCGGTGCAGCCGTCTGTCCAAGCTGGCGCCGACCTGATGGAGATCGACGCCGAGCGTGAAGCGCAAGCCACCGACGCGGGCACGGCGGTGGTTCGACTGCAGCCGGCGAGCGCACCGGTTCGCCAGGCCGAAGGCGGTGCGGTGCCTTCCACGCATGCGCCGTGGCAACCCAAAGTTCGCGCGCCTTCGCCGCTACCTGCAACCCGTGACGCAGCAGCGCCCACGCCCGACGTCGTCGATCTCTCGCCGCCCTCTCTGCACACCACCGTCCAGGCCGCGCTGGCCTGGGTCGCATCGGACCCGCAGGCGCACGCCGGAGCGGGCACCGCCTCGGCGGTCGATGGCGAGGGCACGGTCGTCCGGCAGCCGGTTCTCGCGCCCGGCATCGAGGAGGTCTCGCAGGATGTCGAAGCCTTCGCTTCGACGGAGGGCGCCATCGACGGCGCCGGCGACGACGACGATGACCGCGGCACCGTGCCACAAGGCCCGTCCAACAACCGCCGCACCGCCCCCGTCCCCAGCGCGGAACGCCGCACACGAGCAGCCCCCGCCGCGCGCGAAGAGCCCATCGAGGTCACCATCGGCGCCATCCACCTGCACGTGGACGCCCCGCCGCCCGCCGCCATCGCGCCCGCGCCCAGCCCGCCCGCCGCGGCGCCGTCGCTGCGCACCCCCGCCCCGCGCTCGGCCCTCTCGCGCCGCGCGCTCTACCGGCTCTGACGCGCCATGGCACTCGTCGACTCCGGCCGGGCCATCGGTGCCGTCACGCGGCTGCTGCAGGACCACCTGATCCGGCGCGGCTTCGACGTGAGCATCGGCAAGCCCGAGGACGCGGCCAGCAACAACGCCAACGCCAAGCTCAACCTCTTCCTCTACGAGACCGGGTTCGACCCGCACCTGCGCAACCACGCGCTGCACACCGGCCAGCCCGCGCCGCTGTGGCTGGTGCTCAAGTACCTGCTGACCGCCTTCGACCGCGTCGAGGACAGCGACAGCGCCGACGCGCACGAGCTGCTGGGCCGCGGCCTGGGCGCATTGCACGAGCTCAACTTTCTCGCGCTCGACGCGGCCGTCGCGCCCGCCGTGGCACAGGCGCTGGAGAACAACCCCGAGCCGCTCAAGCTCAGCTTCGACGACTCCGGCGTGGAGCTGCTCTCCAAGATCATGCAGGGCACCGACGAGCGCTACCGCCTCTCGGTGGCGTTCGAGATGCGCCCCGTGATGATCGTGCCCGGCACCGACCCGGCGTCCTCGCTGCTGGTGGGCGTCAACTACGAGACCACGCCCAACACCATCATCGGCGGCGAGGGCGTGCAGGTCGACGTGCAGCCCACGCTCGGGCCTTCGCTCGATCGCGTCGAGCCCGACGCCTTCGAGGCCGGCGACAGCTTCACGCTGTTCGGCGACGACCTCAACGGCAGCGACCTCGAAGCCGTGCTCGACGGCGTGGTGCTCACCGTCACCGGCCGGCGGCCCGACCGCATGCAGGTCAGGGCCGAGGGCTCGCCCGCCGTCACGCCGGTGGCCGACGGCACCGTCATCTCGGCCGGCGAGCATCCGCTGATCGTGCGACGGCGCCTTTCTCCGACGCGCACGCGCTCCAGCAACCTGGTGGCCGCGCGGCTGCTGCCCACGCTCACCGGCGCGGCCATGGCCGGCGGCGACCTCACGCTCAGCGGCAACCTGCTGGGCACCGACGCCGACGACGTGATCGTCGCGCTGCTGCGCAACGGCGTCGCGGTGCGGCAGTTCGACACCGTCATCGCCTCCGGCGCGCCGGCCGCGCCGCCCTGGCAACGGACCCTGACCGTGCCCGGCGTGGCCGCCGCCGTGGGCGCGGGCGTGTACCGCGTGGTGCTGCGCGTGAACGGCCAGCAGGCGCGCTCCAGCCCGGACGTGACGGTGCCGTGATGACGCAGAACACCCCGCTCAAGGCCAGCGACGCCGACGCCGTGGTGTTCCTGCCCGGCGCGCGCGGCGAAGACCCGCTGGCGCAGCACTGGCTGCGCCAGGTCACGCTGCGGCTGCGGCGCGAGGTGTGCTGGCTGTGGCGCGAGCGGACCGCGCAGGTGGCCCAATCAGCAAGCGATGCAGGCGGCGCGCTGCCGCCGTTCTCCGACCGCGCGCTGGGCACGCTCGACCTGCTGCGCTACGCCAACGACAAGCGCAGCTTCTTCGCCAGCGACGTCACGGCACGCCACCTCGGCGAGCTGATCGCAGCGCCGGCCGCGCCGGTGCGAGCCGGCGGCCCGCGCGGCTCCTTCACGTGGCTGGTGCAGGCGCTCGGCCTCACGCCGCTCGAGCGCTTCGTGCTCGCGATGGCGCTGCTGCCGGTGGTCGACAGCGCGGCCGGCCAGGTGATCGCGGCCTGCCTCAACGACCCGGGCCGCACCGAGCCCACGCTGGCGCTCGCACAGCGCCTGTGGGACGAGCCTGACGACCTCGTGCGCGGTTTCGACGCGGCGCATCCGCTGCTGCGCCACGGCGTGCTGTCGGCGAACGGCGCGGGCTGGCATGCCACGCTGGCGGTCGCGGGGCCGGTCGCGCGCGAGCTGCTGTTCCCCGGCCATGAAGCGCCGGCCTCGCTGCAGGCGGTGCCGCCGTGCAGCGACGTCGCCGCGCCGCCCGGCCTGCGCGTGACCGCGCCCGGCGCGCGCATGAGCCTGCAGCCGCTGGTCGGTGTGGCCGGCGCGCCGCTGGCCGAAGTCGCGGCCGCGGCCTGCGCGCCGGCCGGCGTGCCCGTCGTGCAGCCCAGCCCCGCGCTGGCGCGCGAACACCTGCAGCCCTTGCTGGTCACGGCCTGGCTGCGCGGCTGCGCCGTGTACCTGCCCATCGAACTGCTGGCCGACGGCTGTGCGCACGACGCGCACGACGCCCATGCCGAGCCGCCGCCGCTGCCCGCCCTGCCGCTCACCGTGTTCATCGGCCTGCGCGAGCGCGAGCCGCTGCGCAGCCTCGGGCCGCACGCGCTGCCGCCCGTGGAAGTGCCGCCGATGACGCACGCGGAGCGCCTCGCCTGCTGGCGCGGTGCATTGCCCGGCGTGCGCGACGAGACCCTGCTGGGCGAGGTGGCCCGGCGCTTTCGCTACGAGCGCGAGGCCATCCACCGCGTCGGCGACGAACTCGCGGCGCGCGGCACCGTGCCCACCGCCGAGGCGCTGCTGCAAGCCGCGCGCGCCGACCTCGACCTGGGCGCGCTCGCGCAACCGGTTGTGCCGCGCTTTCGCCTCGACGAACTCATGCTGCCGCCGGAGCAGACCCGCCAGCTCGGCGAGATCGTCGCCGCCATGCGCAACCTCACGCGCGTGCACTACGAATGGGGCACGGCGCGCTCGTGGAACGAGGGCGGCCTCGCGGCCCTGTTTTCCGGCCCGCCCGGCACCGGCAAGACCATGGCGGCCGAGGCCATCGCCAACGAACTCGGCCTGCCGATCTACCGCATCGACCTGTCGCAGGTGGTGAACAAGTACATCGGCGAAACCGAGAAGAACCTGCGCCGCCTGTTCGACGCCGCCGACTCGGCCGACGTGATCCTGTTCTTCGACGAGGCCGACGCCCTCTTCGGCAAGCGCACCGAGGTGAAGGACGCGCACGACCGCTATGCCAACCTCGAGGTGAGCTACCTGCTGGAGCGCATGGAGCGCTTCAAGGGCCTGGCCATCCTCGCCACCAACCGCAAGAAGGACCTCGACGAAGCCTTCCTGCGCCGCCTGCGCTTCGTGCTCGAACTGCCCTTGCCCGGCCCGGCCGAGCGGCTGCGCATCTGGCAGGGTGCGATGCCGGGCGGTGTCGATGCGAGCGCGCTCGACCTGCCTTTTCTCGCGCAGAACTTCGCATTGGCCGGCGGCCATATCCGCGGCATCGTGTTCCAGGCGTGCCTGCAAAGCGCGAACGAAGGAGCGCCGCGTGCGCTGGGCATGCCGGCCGTCATTCGTGCGGTGCACCGCGAGTACGCGAAGCTCGAAAGGGCGCACAGCCTGGACCAGTTCGGTCCGTATGCGTCGCTGGTTGCGGCGCCGAGGAGCCCGGAATGAAAGCCTGTTCTTCGATTCAGCGTCATTCAGGGCGCGATCCCGGCGACGGCGAGCACCGGCAGCGTGCCCTTGTGCGCAGGATGCCGGGTGCTCCCCTGCGCGAAATAAAGGAGGAGGCGAAGCCGGGGGACATTCGTGCAGGGGAGTACCCGGTGTCCTTTGCACACACCCCGAAAGAAGCACGGGAGCCAACGAGATGACCAGACACATCGTCATCGACCGCCTCGACCTCGACCTGCGCGGCATCGACCCCGCCACCGCCCAGGCCGCCGCGCGCCTCCTCGGCCCTGCCCTGTCGCGCGCATTGCAGCAGCGCGACTTCAGCACCCGCTCCATGGACAGACTGGACGCCGGCCGCATCGATTCCCCTGCATCGCCGCAACCCGCGGCGCTCGCCGCCCGCATCGCACGGCAGATCGCGCGGCAAGCCAGCACCCCCCGCGCCGCCAGCACCGCCCGCGCCGCGCCGAAGGCCACGCCATGAACCTGCTGCGCGGCGCCCTCATCGAATACGGCACCGACCTCATCGGCCCGATTCCGAACGTGGTCATCTTCCAGTACAACCCCGAGTCGCTGTCGCGCGTGCTGCAGATCCCGCCGCGCCCGTCGGGCGCCACGCAGCGCGAGACCACGCAGGCCGGCGAGCACACCTTCGAGAAGATCAGCTTCAAGGCCCACTTCAGCGCCGCCAACCTGCTGGCCGACGACAAGGTGCTGGCGCGCACCTTCGGCATCGGGCCGCAACTCAGCGCGCTGGAAAAGATGGTGCTCCCCAGCAGCAAGCTCGCGGGCCTGGTGGGCGCGGCCATCGACGCCATCGGCAGCGCCATCGCGGGCGGCGGCGCGGCGCCGGCGGCCCAGCCCATTCCGCGCGAGAAGTACCCGCGCATCCTCTTCATCTGGGGCCTCACGCGCGTGCTGCCCGTGACCATCGACTCGATGACCATCGGCGAGCTCGAGTACGACGCCGTGCTCAACCCGCTGCGCGCCGAGGTCGACATCTCGCTGAGCGTGATCGCGGTGGACGAGTGCTCCGACGACGTGCTCGCCAAGGGCGCGCTGGCCTTCACCACCATCGCCAAGGAAGCGCAGGCCGTCGCCAACCTGGCCAACACCGTCGACCAGGTGGCCGACCTCATTCCCCTCTAGGAGCTGCCCATGTTCCTCGCCAACTCCCGCTACGCGAACGTGGCCACCGTCGAAACGCTCGCGTCCACCGGCGAGCGTGTCACGGCGCTGCGGCTGCGCAAGCTCACGCCCGTCACCGGCGACCCGCAGACCGTGCAGGCGCACGACCGCCTCGACCTTTTCGCCCAGGCCAACCAGGGCGACGCCACGCAGTTCTGGCACGTGGGCGACGCCAACACCGCGCTCGACGGGCGCACCCTCGTCGAAACCCCGGGCGACACGCTGGCCGTGCCGAAGACCTGATGGCCGACATGCGCTTTCGCATCTGGTTCGGCGACCGCGCCGCGAGCGCGGACGAGCTGGCGCGCGTGGAGCAGATCGAGGTCACGCAGGAGATGGACGCCTTCTGGGAAGCGCACGTGCGCATGGCGCTGTGCCTCGACGAGCGCGGCACCTGGCAGCACTGGCCCGGCGACACGGCCACGCCGTTCTCGCGCGTGCGCGTGGAGCTCGACCTGGGCAACGGGCGCTTCGTGCCGCTGATCGACGGGCCGCTCGCCGGCGTCGACGCCGGGCTCGACGCGCAGCCCGGGCGCAGCACCGCGACCATGGTGGTGCGCGACGACAGCGCCTTTCTCGACCGCGACGAGGAAGCCGAGAAGCCCTTCGAGAACAAGAGCGACAGCGAGGTGGCGGCCACCCTGTTCGAGCGCTTCTCGCAGGTGATCGGCGAGACGCGCATTCCGCCCACGCAGGGCACGCCCGCCACCACCACGCGGCGCGGCACGGTGCTCACCTTCCTGCGCCGGCTGGCGCGCCACAACGACCGCCACGCCTACGTGCTGCCGGCCGAACAGCAGGGCGGCAAGAGCATCGGATGCTTCCTGCCCGACCCCGGCGACGCCGCCGACCTGCCCGCGCTGGTGATGATCGGCATCGAGCGCAACCTGGCCGACGCCGAGATCACCGAAGACCCGCGCGGCCCCGAGCGCACCCGCTCGCGCGTGCTGCGCGTGAACGACCAGGGCGTGACCAGCTTCGAGACCAGCGCGCAGGACCTCGGCCTGATGCGCGACCTGCCCGCGCAACCCGCCGACCTCACGCCGCGCCGCCTGCTGCACCCGGCCGACAACCACCGCGAAGACCCGAGCGCCGCCGTCACGGGCCAGGCACGGCGCCGCGGCTATGTCTACACGCTGCGCAGCCGCGTGGTGCCCGGCTGCTACGGCGCGGTGCTCACGCCGTACCGCAAGGTGCGCGTCGACGCGGGCGCCACGCCCTACAGCGGCGACTACCTCATCACGCGCGTGGTGCACCGCATCACGCCTTCGCTCTACACGCAGGAACTCGAAGCCAAGACCGACTCGACCAGCACCGTCTCCGGCGCGGCCGTGGCCGAAGCGCTCGGCGGCGGGCTCAGCGCGTCCGTTTCAGCCAGCGTGGGGATCTTCTGACCATGATCGATCTAGCCGAACTCACCCTGGAGCGCGTTGTCGACCGCATCGGCTCCACCTACTACGGCAAGTACCGCGGCCTCGTGAGCGACGTCTCCGACCCCGAGAACCGCTGCCGCATCAAGGCCGTCCTGCCCGGCCTGCTCGACGGCGAGGAATGCGGCTGGGCCATGCCCGTGCTGCCCTTCGCGGGCGACGGCCACGGCATGGTGATGCTGCCGGCCGTCGGCTCGGGGGTGTGGATCGAGTTCGAGGCCGGCAGCCTCGACCTGCCGCTGTGGTCCGGCTGCTGGTTCGCCGACGGGCAGCGGCCCGACCCGCAGGGCGAGAAGGTGCGTGTGATCGTCTCGCAGAACGGCCACAGGATCGTGCTCGACGACGAGAGCGACGAAGTGAAGATCGTGCACAGCGGCGGCGCGGAGATCGTGCTGAGCGGCTCGGGCATCGCCATGAGCTTCCAGGCCTGCAAGCTGGAAATCAGCGGCAGCGACATCTCGCTGAACAACGGGCTCATCAAGGTCGGGCTGGCGGGCGTGAGCCTGGTCAACGGCGCGATGGCCTTCGGGGTGCCGCCATGAGCGCGGCGACGGGGAGACACGCATGATCCCGCTGCTCACCACCACCAGCACCGTGATGTGCCCGCACGCGGGCATGGCGCAGCTCTTCACCGCCAACACCGAGGCGGTGATCGACGGCGCGCCCGCGCTGCTGGAGACCGACGTGCACCCGGTCGTCGGCTGCACCTTCTTCTCGGGCCCGAACCCGATGCCCTGCCTGCTCATCCGCTGGAGCGGCGGCGCCGTGCAGACAACATTGCACGGTGTCGGCTTCCTGCTGCAGTCGAGCGTCGGCGTCTGCTACAACGCCCTGCAGGCGCCGCAGGGCGTGGCGATCGTGGTGCAGACGCAGACGCGCGCCATGGGAATCTAGCCATGGCCACCCTTCCCAACGGCCGCCACCTCGCCTTTCCATTCCGCATTGCGCGCGACGGCCGCACCGCCGCGCCGGTGTCGGATGCCGACCAGGTGCGCGACGAGCTGCTGCAGCTGCTGCTCACCGCGCCGGCCGAGCGCCTCTTCCTGCCCGAGTTCGGCGCCGGGCTGCGCAAGCTGGTGTTCGAGCCCGCCTCCGACGTGCTGCGCGGCGTGGTCAAGGCGCGCATCACGCAGGCACTGTCGCGCTGGCTCGGCCACCGGCTCACGGTGGAGCTGATCGAGGTCGACTGGGACGACGGCCTTGCCATGCTGTGCGTCACCATCAAGTACCGGCCGGCGGGCAGCCCCGATTCGCGCATCGTGAAGTTCCAGAGGGCCGGATCATGAGTGCAGTGGTTTTCCAGGAACTCGTCGACGACCGCGCCGACGTGCTCGCGAGCAAGAACCTCAACGGCATGAAGCTGGTGCTGGTGGCGCTGCCGCCCGGCGCCAACCCCGGCCACGCGGACCTCGACCTGCGCTTCTTCAACCAGCTGCACGTGGCCGCGATCCTGGCGGAGATCACCGCCACGCCGGCGCGCGCGGGCCAGATCTTCCGCGTGCGCGGCGGCACGCGCGTGCCGGCGGGCGCCGCCGCGGGGCAGGTCAAGGTCACGGCCGTGACGGGGGTCGATGCCACGCGGCTGTCGCTGCGCGTGGCGCCGGTGGGCGACTACTCGACCTACACGCTCGAGCTGGTGTGGGACGGCAGCCGCATCGACCCCTTCTTCTCGGCCATCGGCTTCAAGTTCAGGCCCGGCTGCTTCACCAACGACTGCGCGCCGCCGCAGGACGGCCCGCCGCTGCGCCCCGGCCCGAAGATCGACTACCTCGCGCGCGACTACGATTCCTTTCGCCACACGCTGATGACCGCCATGGCCGAGCGCGTGCCGGGCTGGAAGAGCACCAGCGAGGCCGACCACGACCAGGTGCTGATCGACCTGTTCGCGGCCGCCGCCGACGAGTTGGCCGACCACCAGGACCGCACGATGGCCGAGGCCTTCCTGGCCACCGCGCGCAAGCGCGTGACGCTCGCGCGGCAGGCCCGGCTCATGGACTACCACGTGCACGAAGGCAACCAGGCCAGCAGCTGGCTCGCACTCGAGGTGGTGGCCGGGCAGGCGCCCTTCCGCCTCGACGGCCAGGACCTGCTGGTGTGGACCGGCGTGGCGCCGGCCGAAGACGACGCGGTGTTCTTCGCCAGCCGCGAGCGCTTCCTGCCGCCCGCGCAGCGCCAGCGCTTCGACCCGCTGGTCAACCGGCTGCGCATGCACACCTGGCGCAACGCGCAACCCGCCTTGCGCGCGGGCAGCAGCGTGGCCGACGTGGTGCCGCTGGTGCCCGGCGCGGGACAGGCCGAAGCCGATGCGCTGCGCGACCTGGTGCGCACGGGCGCGCTGCGGCAGCTGCTCATTGCCGAAGCGCTCAACCCGCTCACCGGCCTGCTGCCCGGGCGCAACCGCGCCAAGCGGCAGCTGCTGCGGCTGCTGGCGGGCAACGGCGCCGCGCAGACCGTGCACGACCCCGTCACCGACACCTGGCTGGTGCGCCTGCAGTGGCGCGACGAAGACCGCCTGCGCTTCGACTACAGCTTCACCACCTTCTGCGCGGGCGTGCCGAAGGAAGACATCTCGCTGTTCTTCGGCAACCTCGTGCCCGTGCATGAAGGCCTGCCGATGGCGGTCGATTTCTTCGAGCCCGGCGCGCTGCTGCCCAGCGACACCGCCAGCCACAAGCACCGCTACTACCAGCGGCTGGAGCGCCACGGCGACCCGAACGACTGGGTGCTCGCCCCGTTGCCCGAGGGCCCGCTGGCCTACCTGCCCACGCCAATGGACGGTGCGGTCGACGGCGAGGTGCCCGCGCGCTCCACGCTGCAGGTGAGCGTGGTCACGGGCATCGAGACGCAGGCGTGGAGCGAGACCGAGAGCCTGGTGCACAGCGACGACTCGGCCTCGTTCGGGCGCCGCTTCATGGTCGAGACCGACGAGCGGCGGCGCAGCACGCTGCGCCTGGGCAACGGCGTCAACGGCCAGCTGCTGCCCTTCGGCGCCGAGCTGCACACGCAGTACCAGACCGGCCAGGCCGGTGGCGGCCATGCAGGCAACGTGGGCGCCGACCAGCTCGTGAACCTCGCCGACCTGGCCGGGGCGCTCCAGGGCGCGTTCACCAACGCCTGGAACCCCTTCGACGTGACCGACGGCCGCGACCCCGAGCTGCCCGAGCGCATCCGCCGCAACGCGCCCGAGGCCTACCGCGCGCGCCAGCTGCGCGCCGTGACGCTGGCCGACTACGTGCGCCGCGCCGAAGAGGTGCCGCGCGTGTCGCGCGCCGTGGCCCGCTACGCCTGGACCGGCAGCTGGCGCACCGTGCGCGTGGTGATCGACCCCGCGGGCAGCACCACGCTCGACGACGCCTTGCGCACCGACGTGGCCGCGCACCTGGAGGCGGTGCGCCTGATCGGCGAAGACCTGGAGCTTCGCCCGCCGCACTACATCCCCATCGAGCTGCGCATCGTGGTGTGCGCGCAGCCCGACCAGTGGGTCGAAGACCTGCGCTTCGTGCTCGAGCAGGAGTTCTGCGACGGCCACACCGCCGACGGCCGGCCCGGCTTCTTCCACCCCGACGCATGGACCTTCGGGCAGGACCTGCACCGCAGCGCCGTCGAAGGCCGCGTGCACCGCGTGGCCGGCGTCGAGCACCTGGTGTCGGTCACCATGAAGCGCTTCGACGCGCCCACGCCCGGCGTGCCCGGCACCGAGGTGCTGGAGATGGGCTTCGACGAAGTGGTGCTCTGCGCCAACGACCCCGACCACCTCGAGCGCGGCCTGGTGCGCATCGAGGTGAAGGGCGGGAGGCAATAGCCATGGCCTGCGATCCGCTCATCACCGACGACTTCCAGTTTCCGCGGCTGCCCTTCAACCGGCCCGGCCTGCCGCGCATCGCGTGGCGCATCGGCCGCTACCCGGCCTTCGTGGAGGCCATGACGCGCCACATCGACGCCGCGCCCGAACTGGCCGAATGGACGCACCGCGACCCCGACGACCCGGCCATCGCGCTGCTGCAGGGCGCGGCCGTGCTCGGCGACATCCTGAGCTTCTACCAGGAGCACTACGCCAACGAGGCCTACCTGCGCACCGCCGCCTGGCGCACCAGCGTGGCCGACCTGGTGCGGCTCACGGGCTACCGGCTCGCGCCCGGCATCGGCGGGCGCGCCACCTTCGCGTTCGAGGCGCGCGGCACGCAGCCGGTGACGCTGCGCGCGGGCTTCCCGGTGAAGGCCGACCTGCGCGACGTGAGCGCGCCGGCCGACTTCCAGACCACCGGCGAGCTCATCGCCTGGCCGCACCTCGGTCGCTTCAACCTGTACCGCCAGCGGCAGTACGGCTGGATCATCGGCGCGGGGCAGGCGCGCGTGGAGCTGGCCACGGTGGGCGGCGCGGGCGACTCGGCCTCGCTCGAGGCGGTGGAACTCAAGAAGGGCGACCGGCTGGTGCTGGTGCCCGAGGAGAGCCTGCTGGGCCTGCAGTTCCAGCTGGCGCTGGGCTGGACGCTGAACCAGAGCTGCGAAGAGATCGTGGTCGTGGAGAAGGTCGAGCGCCAGCTCGGCCGCGTGATCCTCACGCTGGCGGGCAACTTCACGCACGGCTGGTTCACGCATTGCCGCGCCTTCCTGCTGGGGCGCAGCTTTCGCCATTTCGGCGCGAGCGCGCCGCCGCAGTTCGTGGAGAGCACCGGCGGCAGCGCGCCCGTCACCACGGTGAGCACCACGCCCTTCGTGCGCGGCACGAAGGCGACCGTCAGCTACACCAGCCCGTACATGGTGCTCGACCCGCAGACCTTTCCTCTGGAGCAGGAGGTGCACGACCTGGCCGCGGGCGGCACGGCGCTCATCACCGGCACGGTCGGGTTCCCCATCGCGGTGACGCGCACCCTGGCCACGGTGCGCTCGCAGCCCGCGCGCTGGGGCAACCTCAACATGCCCGCGAGCTTCGTGCGGCTGGACCGCGCCATCGCGCCCGACTGGACCTCGGCCTTTCCCGCCTTCCCGGCGCTGGCCGACCTGCGTACGCTGCGGTTGCACGAGACCAAGGGACCGATGCTGCAGCTGCGCCCGCTGCCCGCCTTCGCCGGCACGGCCTTCGCCAACGGCACGCAGGCGCTGAACTTCTACGGCAGCGCGGCGCAGGCCAGGGCGCTGGCGGGGCGCAAGCTGTATCTGTCGCATGCGGACGGCCGCAGCGTGGAACTGACATGCACCAATGGGCCCGCGGACTTCTCGCAGGCAGCGCCAGACCCGGCGCGCATGTGGCCGCTGTCGTTCGACCGCGCGCCCGCACCCTTCACGCGCGCCGACTTCGACGAGACGAAGCCGCCCGTGACCGTGTTCGGCAACCTCGCCGACGCCACGCAGGGCAAGCAGGAATCCGACGCGGTGCTCGGCAACGGCGACGCGCGGCAGCCGCTGCAGACCTTCGCACTGCCCAAGTCGCCGCTGACCTACTGGCTGTCGAACGGCGCCGTGCCGCCGCAGACGCCCTTCCTCGAGGTCTGGGTCGGCGCGCGGCTGTGGACGCGCGTCGACAGCTTCTTCGGCCACGGTCCGCAGGAAGAGATCTACATCGTGCGCGAGGACGGCGAGAACCGCAGCTTCGTGCAGTTCGGCGACGGCGAGATGGGCGCGCGCCTGCCGTCGGGCGTGAAGAACGTGGTGGCGCGCTACCGCAGCGGCACGGGTGCGCGCGGACCGGTGAAGCCCGGCGCCACGCCCTCGTCGAGCGAGCGGCCCGACGGCTTCGACAAGGTGTCGCTGGCCGGCATCGTCTCGGGCGGTGCCGACCCCGAGGACCAGGAGAAGGCCCGCGAGGCCGCACCGGGCAAGGTGCAGAGCCTGGGGCGCCTCGTGAGCCTGCGCGACTTCGAGACAGAGACCCTGTCGGTGCCCGGCGTGACGACGGCGACCGCGGCCTGGGACCTGTACCAGGGCGTGCCCGCGGTGATCCTGCGCGTGCTGCTCGAAGCCGGTCGCGAGGCCGAGTTCGCGGACGTGCGCGCCACGCTCGCCCATGCGCAGCGCTGCCGCGGGCCCGACCGCTTTCCGGTGATCGTGCAGCAGGCCCTGCTGCGCTACGTGTTCGCCGACCTGACCTATGCGCGCGACCCGAGCTACCGCGCGGAAGACGTCGCTGCTGGCCTGCGCGCGGCGATGGGGCTGGCGGGCGATGCCGACAACGAGCGCACCGGCCTGTTCGGCCTGCGCGCGCGCCGCCTCGGCGAGCGCGAGTACGCGAGCCGCATCGAAGGCCGGCTGCAGAACGTGCCCGGCGTGCTGTGGTGCCGCGTGGTTGCGATGGGACGCTTCGCCGCGGGGGTGGCCGATGTGACGACGCTGCTGCTGCCCAACCCGCCGCGCCCCCTGGCCGCGCTGCTGCCGTGCACGCCGCGCGAGCTGCTGCAGCTGCTGCCGGCGCACCTCACGCTGACGCCGGCGGTCGAGCCGTCGGCGGGGGAGTGCGCATGAACATCCACCGCCTCACCGTTCGGGCTTGCGCCTTCCCCCGCTGGGGGAAGGTTGGGATGGGGGCAGGGAGGGCTCCCCGTGGATGCGCCGCTGGCCCCCACCCCTGCCCTCCCCCGGAAGGGGAGGGAGAAAGACAGGGGCCCCACTCCTTCCCCATCTGGGGAGAAGGAGAAAGACAGGGAGCGTCCGCATGAGCACACCCACCGTCCCGCTCTTCGACCGCCTGCCCGAGATCTACCGCACGCGCGACGCGGAGCAGTCGCCCGCCTACCCGCTGCGCGCCTACCTCGGCGCCATCGAGGAGGCCTTCGGCGCGCTGCACGACGACATCGGCCGGCTCTACGACAACCTGTTCATCGACACCTGCGAAGACTGGGTGGTGCCCTACCTCGGCGACCTGCTCGGCACCACGCACCTGAAGGGCGAGCCGCGCACGCTGCGCGCCGACGTGGCCGACACCATTGCGCTGCGCCGCCGCAAGGGCACGCTGGGCGCCATCGAGCGGCTGGCGGCCGACCTCACGGGCTGGGCCTGCCGCGGCGTGGAGTTGCGCGAAAACCTGGGCTGGCGCCAGCACCTGAACCACCAGCGGCCCGACGCGGGCGGGCTGCCACCGTGGGGCGGCGAGAGCATCACGCGCTTCATGGTCCCGCGCGGCGGCACCGCGCCGGTTCGCGACCCGGCCTCGCTGGCGTTGCTGGGCACGCCCTTCGACAGCTTCGCGTACACCGCCGACGTGAAGCCCGCGGTCGACGACGTGCGCCACGTCAACCTGCCGAACCTGGCGATCTTCTTATGGCGGCTCGCGGCCTGGCAATGGCCTGCGCTGCCGCCGCTGGTGAAGGGCGTCACCGACCTCGGCGCGCAGCCCGTGCCGCTCGCGCGCTTCGTCGTCCGGCTCGACCTGCACCCGCTGGACCGGCCGGTGCAGCTCTTCAACATCGCGCGGCCCGCCGACCTCGACCTGGGCGCGTCGGGCGGCGTGGTCGCGCCGCTCACGCGGCCCGACGCCGTGCCCGACCTGATGCGCGACGCGCGCATCACCACCGGCGCGCCGGCCGGCCGCCCCGACGCCTATGTGCGCGTCGACTTCTTCGACGACACGGCCGCGCCGCCCACCGGGCTCGACCTGGCGAACGTGGGCCTGAACATCTTCCTGCCGCAGTCGGCGCAGGCCGCCTTCGCAGCCACCGCCTGGCAGTTCCGCGGCGACAACCTCTGCGCCTGGGAAACCGGCCTGCGCCAGCCGGTGGCCGACGGCGAGATCGTGATCGACCCCGACATCGGCCGCCTGCTGATCGGCGTGGGCACGGCGGCGCAGCGCGACGCGCTGGCCACCGGCGCCGTGCCGCACCTGTACACGAGCTTCACCTATGCAAGCCCCGGCCCGGTCGGCGCGCACCCGGTGGTGCGCGCGCCCTTCGAGCGCACGGGCGCCGAGGTGCGCGAGGCCAGCGCGCTGCCCGGCGGTACCTCGCTGCAGGCGCAGATGGACAACCTCGATGCCGCCACGCAGCCGGTGGTCATCGAGATCCAGGACAGCGGCGTGCACCCGCTGGACATCGGCGCGCTCGCGGGCACGGCGATCGACGGTGGCGTGTCGGTGCGGCTCGCGCATTCGCTCACGCTGCGCGCGGCCGACGGGCACCGGCCCGTGATCGTGCTCGCACGAGCGCTCGGGTTCAGGCCGGTCGACGCGGTGGACGCCACGCTCGACGCGCCCGCGGTGCGCCTCGAAGGCCTGCACCTCGCGCCCGGCGCGGGCTTTGCGGCCGGCAGCGCGCTCATCGGCCGCGCTGCCCTTGCGCGGCTCGAAATCATCGGTTGCACGCTCGACCCCGGCGGCCACGCATTGCGCGACGACAGCCGTGCGCCGATGACGCCCGCGCTGCACCTGGAAGACGGCTACGGCTTCACGCAGGCGGCCGACCGCGACGCCTTCGCTCCGACGCCCGACATCGTGGTGCAGCGCTCGGTGACCGGCGCGATCGCGGTGGACGAACGCTACCGCCTGGACATCGCCGACAGCATCGTGGACGCCGGCCTCGGCGTGGGCGACCCGGCCAACGGCAGCTTTGCCATCGGCGCCGCCACCGACCCCGCGAACGGCTGGGCCGCGCCGCTGCAGTTCCAGGGCCTCACCGCCTTCGGCCCGGTGCGCGTGAGCCGGGTGGGCGGCGCGGGCGGGCTGTTCGCGCAGCGCTTCGAGGTGCTCGACAACCAGCACGGCTGCATCAAGTGGAGCTGGTTCAGCGGCGACGCCGACCGGCTGCCGCCGAACCACTTCTGCCTGCACGGGGGGGACGACGCGGGCGGTGCCCGGCTGGCCTTCACGGCCGAGCGCTTCGGCGACCCGGGCTACGCGCAGCTGGCGCGCGGCAGCGACGTGCGCATCCGCACGCGCGGGCCCGACGACGACGCGATGGGCGCCTTCGGCTTCCTGCTCGAAGCGCACAAGTGGACCAATCTTCAGGTGCGGCTGCGCGAGTTCATGCCGGTCGGCGTGCGGCCGTTGGTCGTGCCGGTGACGTAGACACAACGAGGGGGCTCTCATGCAAGGCGACTTCTCCAACCTCGACTTCGACCCGCATGCGCACGAGCGCGGCGTGGCGCCCGCAGCCAACGGCGTGCTGCGCAACGTCAACGGCGTGCTGCACCAGCAGGGCCGCGTGTCGCTGGACACCGACTTCACCGACGCCCAGTTGCTCGAGCTCGGCTGGCAGGGCCAGGCCGGGCGCGACATCATCGGTGCAGGCGTGTGCGCGGTGCCGGCCTCCGAGCCCGACGGCTTCAAGGTGCAGTCGGCCGCGGTGGTCGACGGGCAGGTGCATGTGCAGCTGCACCCGGGGCGCGCATGGGCCGACGGCATCCTGGCGCGGCTGGCCGGCGCCGCAGCGGACCCCGCCGCGCTGGTCGAGCGCACGGCGCTGTACTTCGGCCCGCCGCTGTCGAGCCCGCTGCCCACGGCCGACAGCATCGACGATAACGTCCGCGACGCGGTGATCCTGGAGGTGTCGGAAGAATCGCTGCACGGCTTTCAGTACCCCGAGCGGCTCATCGAGCCCGCGCTCGGCGGGCCCGACACCACCGAGCGCGCCTACGTCAACTACCGCATCCGCCTGCTGCGCCTGGGGCCGGACGAAGACTGCGACACGGTCCGCGCCAAGCTGCGCGACGACCTCTCGGCCAAGGGCCGGCTCACCGCCTCGCTGGCGCCGGTGATCGCCATCGCGGGCGATTGCCCCGTGGTGGGCGGCGGCGGCTACACGGGCTTCGAGCACAACCTGTACCGCATCGAGATCGCCGACACCACGGCGGGCGCGGCGGGCGCGCCGCGCTTCAAGTGGTCGCAGTGGAACGGCGGGCTCGCGGGGCGCGGGCGCTTCGACGCCACGGTGAACCCGCCGCGCGTGACCATCGACGCGGGGCGCGCGGCGGTCATCCATTCGGGCCTGAACGCCTTCTACCTCGAAGCCCTGCAGTACGACGAGGCCATCGGCGCCTGGCAGGTGAGCTGCGGCGCCATGGCCACGCTCACCACCGACCACGACCTCGAGCTGGCCGTGCCGCCCGTGTTCGGCGCGCTGCCCTCGACCACCGACTCGGTGTTCTTCCGGCTGTGGAACGGCATCGAGGACATCGCGGCCTTCACCGATGCGGCCGATCCGGTGGAGCTGCGCGACGGCATCCGCCTGCAGTTCGACGCGCCGGCCGCGGGCAACTACCGCGCGGGCGACTACTGGACCTTCGCGGTGCGCGCCGGCGAAATCGCCAACCCCGCCGTGCTGGTGGACGACGCGCCGCCCGTGGGCATCGTCTACCACCGCGTGGCGCTCGCCGAGATCGACTGGACCGGGCGGCGCAACACCGACATCTCGGGCGCCATCGAAGACTGCCGCAAGCGCTTTCGCCCGCTCACCAACCAGAAGATCTGCTGCACCTTCCTCGTCGGCGACGGCGTGTCGAGCTTCGGCGACTTCAACGAACTCGAGGAGGCCGCGCGCCACCTGCCGCTGGCCGGCGGCGAGCTGTGCCTGCTGCCCGGCCTGCACCGCGCCAACCTCGCGCTCACGGGCAAGCGCAACGTGGTGATCCACGGCTGCGCGCGCCGCTCCATCGTGCTGCCGCGCACCGACACGCGCGCGCTGCCGATCCTGTCGTTCACCGACTGCGACGGCATCGAGGTGCGCGAGCTCGACCTCGTCACCTACGACGGCATTGCCGTGGCCATCGAGGGCAGCGCCGAAGGCAGCTGCCGCGACCTGCGCGTGCACGGCTGCCGCATCATCGCGCGCACCAACGCCATCCGCGCGACGCAGGCGGCCGAGCTGAAGATCGACGACAACCGGCTGCACCTGCTCGACACGGTGGACGGGCGCGCCACCATCTCGATCAACGCCGACGATGTGCTGATCGAGCGCAACACGCTGGTGCTGCTGCCCTTCGTGGACGACACGCCCAACGACCCCGACACGCCCGACGACGACCCGACACGCGACCCGGCCGACCCGTGCGCGCGGCCGCAGGTGATCTACCGCTTTCCCAGGCTGGTGCTGCTCTACGCCTTCAAGGTGTGGGCCTTCGCGCTGGTGAAGCTGGTGCCCAGGCAGCCGTACCGCGCGTTCGGCGGCATCCACGTGCGCCAGGGCTCGGAGCGCGTGCGCATCCTGGAGAACCGCATCGTGGGCGGCGGGGGCAACGGCGTCACGCTGGGCGGCGACATCGATCCGCCGCCGCCGGTGATCATCCTTCGCACGAACAACAACGCGAACACAGGCACCAACAGCCTGAGCACCTCGCTCTCGACCGCCACCGCGGCGGCCGAACCCGAAGCCCCGGCCGCCGCGGTGAACGTCACGGCCAACGGCCAGTTCATCGCGCTGGTGCAGGACGAGAAGGGCAAGCCCGTGCCCGACGTCGACGTGTACCTGGAGGCCGACACCACCGCCACCGACCGCAGCGACGCGCAGGGCATGGCCAGCGTGAAGACCGCCGCGGGCGCCTACACGCTGGACGTGTCGCCGCAGTACCGCGTGCTGCGCGTGGCCGAGGCGCGCGATGCCGACGGCGTGCTGGTGAACGCGGTGACCGTCGCGCCGCGCGCGGTGAACGCGGCGGCGGCCAGGCGCGGCTTCCTGCACGAGATCGGCATCGAGGGCAACGACATCTCGATGATGGGCCTGTCGGGCATCGGCTTCGCGCTGCGCGAGGGCACCACGCTCGGCGCGAAGACGCCGGCCGTGCCCGCCAACGACCCCAAGGGCGTGCTGCTGGCGTACATCGACACCGCCATCCTCAACCTCGCGCTGACGCCGCTGCTGCGCGCCACCGACCTGGTGCGCGACATGACCATCCTGGCTAACCGGCTGCACGACAACCTGCGCAACCCCTTCACCGACGCGATGCGCAAGGACGCGCAGGTGATCGGGCGCGGCGGCGTGTCGCTGGCCATCGTCGAGTCGGTGGTGATCTCGGGCAACCATGTGTACGGGAACGGCCCCAACGCCATCGACCCGGTGTGCGGCGTGTTCGTGGGCTACGGCAACGACCTGGAGATCGCCGACAACGTGCTGGCGGCCAACGGCACGGTGGACGTCGGTGCCGACGACAACCGCCTGCAGGGCCTTCGCGGCGGTTTCTACATCCGCTTCGCGGGCGCGCTGACCTCGCAGTTCGCCGCTTCCAGCGGGCGCAAGCCGGCGCTGCGCGTGCACGACAACCGCGTGGACCAGCCGGCCGGCCGCGCGCTCACCAGCTACGCCTTCGGGCCGGTGTCGATCGCCAACAACCACCTCAACAGCGAGTACAGCGGGCGCTTCGGGCTGCTCGACACCGTGGTGGGCGGCGTGCTGCTGTTCAACCTGGGCGGCATCCACCGGCTGCTGGCGCGCACGCTGGGCAAGTACTTCGACAACGCCAATGCCTACGCGGCGCGCGCCGAGCTGGTGCTGCCGGGCGGCGAGACGCTGTTCGACGACAACTACGTGCGCCTGGGCAGCGTGAACCGTTCGCTCACCTCGCAGGCGCTGCTGTGCTTCGACGACCTGGGCTACTCGGCCAACACCTCGTCGGTGTTCCGGCGCGAGCCCTTCCTGGCCAACGCGGTGCTGATGGGCGACACGGTGCGCGCCACCGGCTCGCGCTTTCGCGAGGACGCGAACCACACCATCTCGGCGCTCACGCAGGGCTTTCGCACCAACATCACCGCGCTCAACCAGGCCGACCACTGCATCGTGGCGCGGCCCGCGCGCGTCGGCGCCAACCCGCTGCCGACGGTCGACACGCCCAACCAGGTGCTCGACGCGACGTTCTGCGAGCGCACCTTCGGCAACGGCGCGGGGCTGGCGCAGTTCGCCACGCAATCGCTCTCGGCCAACGCGCGCGAGCTGGGCGGCACGCTGCCCGACAACGCCTTCACCACGGCCGAGATGGGCAGCCTCTCGCGCCAGTACGCCGCGCGCTCGATGGCCGTGGCCAACGAGACGCACGTGGCCACCACCAGGGCCTACAGCTACGAGGCGCAGCGCCTGTCGGTGAAGCTGGGCGCGGACCACCCGATGGCGCAGGCGCTGCAGGCGCAGGCCGACGCGGGCGCGCAGACCTCGCAGGTCATCGCCAGCAGCGCCGAGGTGGCGACGGTGCAGGTGCCCACGGCGGTGGACGGCGGCGCCACGCTGGGCGGGCGCTTCGTCAACGCGCGCGGCCAGGGCCAGCAGGGCTACGTGGTGGGCCTGCTGCGCGCCAACGGCACGCAGGTCGACGTGGTGGGCACCACCGACGCGGCGGGCGCCTTCTCGGCCGTGTACGACCCCAAGCAGGCGGCCGTGCTGGAGAAGGAGGGCGACCTGTTCCTGCGCGTGACCGACGCGGCCGGCAAGCAGGAGATTGTGCGCGGCAAGGACCCGGTGCGCCTCGGCCCCGGTGCCAACGTGCAGGTGACGCTGACCGGGCCGGTGCGCATCGTGCCGAAGTCGGTCGCGGTGGACGGCACGGTGATCTTCGGGACGCGGACGGCGCCCGGCACACCGACACCACCACCGCCGCCGCCACCTTCGCCGCCCGCTCCGCCTGCACCGACGCCGCCGGCCCCCACACCCCCCACGCCCCCCGCACCACCCGCCCCCAAGGTGCGCACGCCGCTGGAGAAGCTGGACGTTGACGAAGCCACGCGAAAGCGGCTCAATGCGGCAGGCATCGTCGATGTCGAGGGCGTGGTGGAGATCGCACCCGCCAAGCTGGCCGACGCGTTGGGCGACAAGCAGATGGCCGCCACGCTGATCGAGCGCGCGAAGCGCATCCTGGCGGCCAGTCCCCCGCCCGCACCGTCACCGTCGCCCGTGACACCGGTGCGGCCCGTGGGCCGTTCGGCGGCGAAGAAGAGCCCGAAGAAGAAGCCCTGAGCATGTGCCGAAGGAGAACGCGATGCCGGTCTTCCAATCCGCGTACAGGAACACGAGCGAGCCGCGGCGCGCACGAGGCGTCGCGGGTTCGGGCGCGCGCGCCGCGCAGCCTTCTTCATCTGCCTCGTCGTCTTCTCCATCGTCGTGCGCATGCGGCGGCACCTGCCCGCGCTGCGCCGCCAGGCAGCAAAGCGGCGAGCGCCGCAACGGCGTGGTGCACGGCCCCGCGGGCTCGGCCAACACCTTCACCGACTGCCCCGCCAACTGGAGGCCCGCCGCCAACGCGGCGCGCACCCTGGGCGCCAGCTGGCTCGCCAACGTGGTGACGGGCCTGGGCATGCTGCCCAGCCCGATACCGGCGCCGGTCGCCACGCTGCTCACGCGGCACTTCCACACCACCTACAGCAAGGACATCGCGACGATCCTGGCGCGCTACCGCAAGCTCGACGGCGCGATCCGCCAGGCCATCGACTTCCAGTGCGAAACCTCGTGTGACAAGGACGTGCTGGCTTACGTGTATACCGTGTGGAGCGACCTGCATGTGTGCCCGTACTGGTTCAACTCGGCACCCGACCTGCAGGCCAGCACGGTGATCCACGAGCTGGCGCACGACGTGGTCGGCGCCGACGACAACGCTTACGAATGGGAGACCGCCAAGTACGCCGGCATGTCCGTCGGCGATGCGATGGACAACGCCGATTCCTACGCGCATTTCGCGTGGGACGCGTCCAAACCCTGAGGCTTTCGCCATGGCAGACCTTCAAGCAGCCACGAAGAAATCCAGCGCCGGCACGCCGCGCCGCACGGCGGCGGCCATGCACGCGCCCACCCGCACGCAGCGCCGCGAGTGGCACATTCCGGGCGCGAGCCGGCCGGCGCCGCAGCGCGCGCCCGCGGCGTGTTCGTGCGGCGGCGGATGCCCGCGCTGCAAGGCCAGGCCGGAGAAGTCTGCGAACACCGCGCACGGCCCGGCGGTGAGCCAGCCCGGCGACTTTCACGAGCGCGAGGCCGACGCCGTCGCCGCGCGCATCGTCGCGGGCGGCCGGGCGCCGGGGGCTTCGTCGCGCGGCGTGGGGCTGCAACGCGCGGCGCGATCCGACGGGCCGGCGCGCGCGCCCCACGGGCTCGACAGCGGCGGCCTGCGCTCCACCGCCCGGCCGCTCGACGCGGCCACGCGCAGCTTCATGGAGTCGGGCTTCGGTGCCGACTTCAGCGCGGTGCGCGTGCACACCGGCAGCGACGCGGCGCGCAGTGCGGCGGGCGTCAGCGCGCGAGCCTACACGGTGGGCCACGACATCGTGTTCGGCCCCGGCGAGTACGCGCCCGCCAGCAGCAGCGGCAAGCGCCTGCTCGCGCACGAACTCGCGCACGTGGTGCAGCAATCGCGCGGCGAAGGGCTGTTCTCGCTGCAGCGCGCGCCCACCGTCCAGGTGCTGCCCGCCGACTTCATCGGCCCGCCCTCGCCCACGCAGCGCCGCGCGGCGGTGTCGTGCCCCGTCTCGTGCTGCTTCCAGCACCTGGGCACGCTGCATGCCATGCCGCTGGCGTACACCGACGTGCGCCGCGGCCCGGCGGCGGCCGGCAGCGCGCTGGCCTCGGGCATCGCGGCCGAGCTGCACTTCATGGCCGACGCGCACCAGCCCGCGGCCGGCAACGGCTGCCACTGCGATGCGTTCCACATGATCCAGATCATCAACAGCACGCATCCGTACGACGCGCGCGGCCGCTCCGACTTCGTCGACAACGACCCCAACAGCGCGCAGCCCTTCTACGGCACGCCCTCGGGCCCGTACTTGGCGGGCCAGGGCGAGCACCAGATTCCCACCGGCTTTCCGTTGCCCGACGCGGGCGAGCGCATCACCAGCACCGAGTCGATCTACGACATTCCGTACCGCACCCCGGGCATGCTGGGCGCCACCAGCCTGAGCTGGATGGCCGAGACCTGCGTGTCGTGCGTGAAGAACAACGCGCCCGACCGCGTGCTCGGCTGCGTCACCTACGGCTTCACGCGCAACTACAACGGCACCACGCATGCGTTCGACCCGATGGTGGCGGTGTCGCCCGACTGCCGGTCGTTCCCATCGCAGGCCTTCGCGACAACGCTGCGCACCGACCGCACCACCACCGGCTACGACTTCGAGGCCGGGCCCGACTTTCCCGAGTGCCCGGTGGGCGATTTCCCCACGCCCAGCGGCGACACCCGCGTGGCCTGAGCGAGCACACGCCATGACCGCCGCCACCTTTCCGTTCGAAGCCATCGAGGGCCACGGCTTCGTGCATCCGCCCGCCGCGCACCTGGCGATCGACCTGCTGGCGCTGTTGCGGCCCGCCTCGGGCGCGCACGAGATCCGCGTGCGCGTGGTGCCCGGCGCGCAGCTTGCCGCGACCCTGGCCGGTGGCAGCTTCATCGGGCTCACGCCCTCGGTGCCGGTGTCGGCCGCGTCGCTGCACGGCGGCTGGCTGGTGGGGCGCGTGCCGGGCCGCTTCTTCACCACCGACACGGCCACGCCGGTGCGGCTCGACGCGGGCGGCACGGCCTGGTCGATCGACTTCAACATCTCGCACACCGAAAACCCGAACGGCATCGCGGCCCCTTGCGACCTGTGGGTGCTGCTGGGCCTGCACGCGGGCGAGCCCACGCCGCACACGCTGCGCATGCACTTTCCGCAGCGCTGGGTGGGCCCGGACGGACAGGAGACGGCGCACGGCGATGACGCACCCGGCTCGATGGCGGCGGAGAGCTTCCAGCTTGAATTCCGCTAGCGGGCGCACAGGCCGCACAGGCCGCGCAAGCCGCCACGGCGGCACAGGCCCTTCACCGGCATCGAAGCGGCAGGCCGTGGCGGCACCGCCGCGCCCGCGGGCTGCGGGCATGGCCGCCTCGCACACCGCTGCAGATCCGCCACGCACCGCCGGCGCCTGTGCCTGCGGCGGCTCGTGCCCGCGCTGCGCGGCGGCGCGGCAAGGCACGCCCTTGCCGGCTGCGGTTCGCACGCCGCTCGAACGCGGGCTGGGCCTGCCGCTGGACACGGTGCGCGTGCATGCCGGCGACGCAGCGGCGCGGCGCGCGGGCGCTCGCGCGTTCGCCTCGGACGAGGCCGTGATGCTCGGCGGCACCATGCCTTCCGCCGAGCGCATCGGCGGCCGCTTCCTGCTGGCGCATGAACTGGCGCACGTCGCGCAACTTCGCAACACGGGCCCGCGTGAAAGCAAAGGCACGGCACACGACGCAGGCGCGGAGCGCGAAGCCGATCACGCCGCCGCGCGCTTCGCCTTCGGCCTGCACCCCCAGCCCATCAGGCACCGCCCCGCGGCCGACGCGTTGCTCGCGAGCCCGCTGTCCGACAGCGTCGATGCGATCTGGCTCTCGGCCGCCGACAAGGGCCGCGTGTTCGACGCGCTGCGCGCGCAGTCGCCGGTGGCCGATGCGGACCTCGACCGGCTGCTGGAGCGCATCTTCGCGGCCGGCTCCGACGACCTGTGGCTGGCGCGGGCCATCGTGCGCAACGGCCCCGAGCCGCTGTGGCCCACGGCCGACCTCGACGAGCGCCGGCGGCGCCAGCGCGACCATGGCTGGGCCGAGGAGCGCGGCGGCATCCGCGCGTCGCTGCTCACCACGGCGGGCGGGCGCTCGGTCGACGCCTTCTTCTTTCCGGGCACCAGCGACGAGCGCGCGCTGGTCATCGCGGGCGTGCACGGCTCGGAGCAAGGCGGCATCGAGGTGGCTCGGATGCTGATCCAGACGCTGCACAACGCACTGCTGCGGCCGTACTACACGGTCATCGTCGTGCCCACGCTCTTCCCGGACAACGCGGCCACGCGCACGCGTGAAGGCAGCACCCCCACCAACCGCAACTTTCCGAGCCCCGGCCAGGGCCTCGACGCGGCCACGCCCGCGAGCGGCACGCCGGTGGACGCGGGCTCGCCGGTGGACGCGGGCTCGCCGGCACGGGCGATCCTGCCGGAGAACATCGCGCTGATGCGGCTCGTCGAGCGCTTCCGCCCGAGCCGCATCGCGAGCGTGCACGGCTCGAGCACGCGCAGCGCGGCCGGCATCTTCAGCGACGCGCACACGGTGTCGGCCGCGGCGCGCACGCGGGCCGGCAGCACGGCCGGCGTGGCGCTGCTGGAAACGCTGGCGGCCGCGCGCACCGCGAGCGACCAGACGCTCGCGCTGGCGATGGCGGGCGACATGGCCCGTCGCGGCTTCGGCCGCGGCGTGCAGGGCAACCACCTGGGCGGCACGCCGACCACCGGCTGGAGCGGCGCGACGCCGGGCGGCACCTCGCTGGGCGGCTGGGGACCGCAGGACATCACCGAAGGCCGCGCGACCGACCGGCCGTCGATGAGCGTCATCACGGTCGAGGTGGCGACCAACACGCGCAGCACCGACCTGCGCGGCACCGCGGCCACGGCGCGCGGGGCCGAACTGGCGAGCTACCGCGACGTGATCCAGGACATCTTCCTGGGACCGCCCTGAAGGCAACCGAAGGCAGGCAGCGGCGCTAGCCGGCCTCGGCCACGCCGTGGCGGTCGATGCCGTACTTCTTCAGCAGCTTGCCGAACGCGCGCCGCTCCTTGCCCGCGATGCGCGCGGCCTGCGTGACGTTGCCGCCGGACTGGCGCAGCACGTTGACCACGTAGTCGCGCTCGAACATGCGCACCGCCTCGGCCTTGGCGTCCTGGAAGTTGGCGGGGCCACTGGTGTGCCAGCGCATCGGGTCGTCGCCCAGCGCCGGATGCGCTGGATGCACCGGATGCGACGCGTGCCCCACCGTGTTGCCGTCGGCCATCAGCAGTTCGCGGTGCACCCAGTTCTCGAGCTCGCGCACGTTGCCGGGCCACGGCTGGCGGCGCAGCCACTCGAGCGTGACCTCGTCGAAGCGGCGCCCTGGCAGGCCGTACTTGGCGCAGAAGGCCTCCAGGAAATGGTGTGCGAGCAGCTCCGCGTCGCCGGGACGCTCGCGCAGCGCGGGCAGGCGCACGTGGAGGATCTTCAGCCGGTACATGAGGTCGGCGCGAAAGCAGCCGCCTTCCACCGCCATGTCGAGCGGCTGGTTGGTGGCGGTGACCAGGCGCACGTCGGTGCGCAGCTCGCGCGCGCTGCCCAGCGGCCGGTAGCGCTGGTCCTGCGCGAAACGCAGCAGCACCACCTGCGCCTTGGCGCTCAGCGCATCGACCTCGTCAAGGAACAGCGTGCCGCCGTTGGCCTCGGCCACGAGGCCGCGGCGCGAGGCCTTGGCATCGGTGAAGGCGCCGCGCTCGTGGCCGAAGAGTTCGGCCTCGAGCAGGTGGTCGGGCAGCGCGCCGCAGTTGACGGGCACGAACGGCCCCTTGCTGCGCTGGCCCCATGCATGCACCGCGCGTGCCGCGAGCTCCTTGCCGCAACCGGTCTCGCCTTCGACGAGCACCGGCGCATCGCTGGCCGCCACGCGGCGCAACTGGCCGAGCATGCCGACGAAGCGGGGCGACGCCCCGACGAGAGGCTGGCCCGACACATCGACGCCATGGCCGGTGTGCAGCTCGCTCGGCAAGGGCGATAGAAAGCAGGCTTGGAACACGCAATGACCCGGGTAGTGGATGACGCGGTGGTAATCGACTGGCGGGCCATCGTGTGCCGAGGGTCCCTCCCCGGTCAATATTCCATTAGTGAAGGCACACCTTCCGTACTACCGATTTCCGTAGGAAGTTAAGCGTAAAGGCCTCTTCCGGGGGCATGAAGATGTTTCACAACGAAACCTGCATCGGCTTGAACACGCGCAGCCACTTGGGCGCGGGCAGGTTCCAGCGCGTCTGTATCGTCTGTGCGCGCTCGGCCAGCAGCTCGCGCTTGGGCCGGCTCGCGGTGCGCTGCGCGAGCACCACGGTGTTGCCTTCACGCGTCGGCTTGAAGGCCCACACGGCATTGGCACCGAAGGCACCGGCAATTTTCTCGAGGCTGCGTTCGTAGCTCGACGAGCGGCCGAAGAGGTTGACGGTCATGCAGCCGTCCTCGGTGAGCAGCGCGCGGCAGTCGGCGTAGAACTCTTCGCTGTCGAGCACGGGTGCGGCGGCCTCGTGGTCGTACAGGTCGACCTGCAGCGCGTCGACCGTGCCGTGCCACTCGGGCTTGCGGATCTCCGCGGCCGCATCGGCGATCACCACGCGCAGCTTCGGGTCGTCGGGCGGCAGCTTGAACCAGCCGCGGCAGGCCGACACCACCTGCGGGTTGAGCTCGACCGCGGTGGTGCGCATGCGCAGGATCTTGCGGCTGAACTTGGTGAGCGTGGCCGCGCCCAGGCCGAGCTGCATCGCATGGCGGCTGGCCACGGTCTTGCCGTCGGCGAACAGCAGCCAGGCCATCATGCGTTGCACGTACTCGAGTTCGATCTCGAAGGGCGCGTCGAGCTTCATCGAGCCCTGGACCCATTCGGTGCCCAGGTGGAGGTAACGGATGTCGCCCCAGTCGGAGAAATTGACTTCGGGGAGGACGGGAGGTTTGGCGGGTGTTTTGCTCGATGCCATCAGAGAAGGTGGTGGGCGACTAGAACCTCGCGCCAGGCCGCGAGCTTGCGCTCGAAGCTCCACGACGCGTTGGCGGGGCTGGTGGATGGCAGCGAATGGACCGGCACCCCGAGGGTGCGCGTGTGGCGTGCGTGCTTGAAGCTCTCGCCACCGTTGTGCGCAATGGCGGCGAGCTTCGGCAGGTGCAGGCCCGCGATGTCGTTCACCACGGGCGAGCGGATCGCCGAGTCGAGGCTGCCCTCGCGCTCGCAGGCGCCGTAGACGTCCCACACGCCCAGGCCGCGGTCGAGCAGCCATTGGCAGCGCGCTGCGTAGCTGTCGGCGCCCGAAGGCTGGGGAATGTCGGGCCACACGGCTTGCAGGATCTTCCAGAACTGGTTTTGGGGGTGTGCATAGTACTGCTGCCGTTCGAGCGACTTGACCCCGGGGAAGCTGCCGAGCACGAGCACCGAGGTGTTCGGCGAGACGATGGGTGCGAGGCCGGTGAGCACGGCACCGGGCGCGGCGGAAGAATTCATGGACGGCATCGTGCCACTTTCGCGGCCCATGAAAAAACCCGCCGAAGCGGGTTCTTTCGAGGCACCGATAAAGGCCCAGGAGGCCTGTGCGGGCTTACTTCTTGGCGGCTTCGTTCTCGGCCGTGCCGGGAATCTTCTCGCCGATGGCGGCGCCGGTGCTGCGCATGCCGTCGGCTGCCTTGTGGCCGGTGTTCTCGACCGCTTCACCGGTCTTGCTGGCCGCGTTCTTGGTGGCGTTGGTGGCCTTCTTGGTGGTGCGCTTGGTGGCGTCCCATGCCTTCTCGGTGCCGTTTTCGGTGGCGTTCACGGCCTTCTTGGTCGTGCGCTTGGTGGCGTTCCAGGCCTTCTTGCTGCCGTTTTCGGTGGCGTTGACGGCCTTCTTGGTGGTGCGCTTGGTCGCATCGACAGCGTCGGAGCCGGCTTCCTTCACCTTCTCGGTGGTGGTGGGCTCGGCGGTGGCGGGGGCAGCGGTCTGAGCCACGGCCGACACGCCGATGGAGGCGAGCGCCAGCGCGAGGACGACGGGCATGGTGCGAATGAAAGACGTGGTCATGTAAAGGCTCCTTGTTGGATGAAGTTTTGAAGTGACTGACTTGCCACTGGTCTAAGCAACGAACTTCCGAACCTCAAGGATGACAGCAAATCCACGGCATCTGCACACTTGGTTGCAGGTCGGGACATTGGCCTACGCCGGGTGCGGCGGGCGTTCCGACAAGCGCATCAGACTTTCGAGCCGTGGCAGCGTTTCGAGCGCATTCCGGGTGGTGGCTTCGGCCAGTTCCTCGATGCCGATGCCCCGCAGCCCGGCCACCACCTGCGCGATGCGCGGCAGCTCGCCGGGGTCGTTGCGGCCCTGCGCCTCGCCAGCGTCGCGCTGGGCCTGCGTGCGGTAGAGCCAGTGCGGCTGAATGTCGGGCGCATCGGTCTCCATGACGATCGACGCGAGCGGCAGGGTCGCGGCCAGCCTGCGCAATTGCAAAGCACGCTCGAAGGTCACTGCACCGCCGAAGCCCAGCCTCAGCCCGACGTCGATGCAGGCCTGCGCCTGCTGCTCGCTGCCGTTGAATGCATGCGCGATGCCCAGCCACGGGCGCCCGCCCGCCGTCTGGCGCAAATGCTTGAGCACCTTGTCGACCGAACGCCGCACATGGATCAGCACGGGTAACCCGTGCTTGCGTGCCAGTTGCAACTGAGTGTGAAAAAAACGCTCCTGTTTCGGGCCGTCGAGGCCTTCGACGAAATAGTCGAGCCCGATCTCGCCGACCGCCACCAGCCGCGGGTCGTCGCGCCGTGCGCTCAGTTCGGCGTCGAGCGTGTCGAGGTCTTCGTCCTTCGCATCGCCGGTGCACAGCGGGTGGATGCCCAGCGCGTAGCTGTCGCCTTGCGCATGCGCCAGCTCGCGCACGGTGGCGAAATTGAAGACCGCCACCGCGGGAATGACGCACATCGCCACCCCCCGTTGGGCAGCGCGCGCGCGGATCGCGGGCATCTCCGCACCGAATTCGGGCGCGTCCAGATGGCAGTGGGTATCGACGAAGGTAGCCATCGCACGATGATGCCCGAAGGGATGCACAGCCGCGGAAAGCGTGCTACTGTGAACTCCTTCACGCGATATTTTTGCCGGAGGTGCCCCGATGCGCAGGCCAGCTTTCTACAGCCGTTCGCCCCGCACGCCGCCACCGGCCGCAGACCAGGCGGCCGATCAGGCGGACGGGCTCGCATCGTCCGAAGCGGGCGCAACGGCGGTTGCCGCGGCGTCCCGCCAACCTCCCATTTCTCCCATCCCCTCCGTTTCGAAGACCGGCTGGCAACCCGGGCGCAAGAGCTTCGCGCTGCTCTTCGTCCTGTCGGCCGCGCTGGTCACCGGCGCCGCGCTGTGGGCGCCTCGCCCGGGCGCCAAGGCCCTCACCCAGAAAGACATCGACGCGGCCGTGCTGCGCACGCTCCAGACCAACACCCTCCCCTCGCCCGCGGCCAAGGCGGCCGACATCATCCGGCCTTCGGTGGTGCGGGTGGTGAGCTACGGCGAAGAGAAGCACACGCCCGAGGCCAGGACGCAGAAGCGCGGGCGCAACGTGGCCAAGGGCAAGCCGCCCGAAGCGCCCAACGACGGCGGGCCGAGCGACGAAGTCGAGCGCGGCGTGGGCACGGGCGTGGTGATCGTCGACAAGGGCGTGATCCTGACCAACCTGCACGTGGTCGCGGGCTCCGACAAGATCAAGGTCACCTTCTACGACGGGCTGGAAGCCGTGGCCACCATCACCGGCGTGCAACCCGAGAACGACCTCGCGGTGCTGCAGGCGCAGAAGATTCCCGACGACCTGATTCCCGCCACAATGCGCTCCACCGCCGACCTGCGCCCCGGCGACCAGGTGGCCGCGGTGGGCTTTCCGTTCGGCATCGGGCCTTCGGTGTCGGCCGGCGTGGTGTCGGGCCTGAAGCGCTCGTTCCGCTCGCCCGAGGGCAAGCAGGAACTCGGCAACCTGATCCAGTTCGACGCGGCCGCCAACCCCGGCAACTCGGGCGGCCCGCTCATCAACATGGACGGCGAGGTGCTGGGCATCGTCACCGCCATCCTCAACCCGACGCAGCAGCGCACCTTCATCGGCATCGGCTTCGCGGTGCCCATCGAGAACGCTGCCTCCGCCGCGGGTTCGCCGCCGTTCTGAGCCTTCTTTCTTTCCCTCTACGAAAGCCCTTCGCATGAGCACAGAGACCGCCAACCCCACGCCCGCGGGCACCGCCGAACTGATGGAGCAGATCCTCTACGAGGTGAAGCGCGTGGTCGTCGGCCAGGACCGCTTCCTGGAGCGCGTGATGGTCGCCATGCTCGCGGGCGGGCACCTGCTGGTCGAGGGCGTGCCGGGCCTTGCGAAGACGCTCACCATCAAGACGCTGGCCGACACGGTGCGCGGCCACTTCAAGCGCATCCAGTTCACGCCCGACCTGGTGCCGGCCGACCTGGTGGGCACGCGCATCTACAACCAGAAGACGGGCGAGTTCAGCACCTCGCTGGGCCCGGTGTTCGCCAACCTGCTGCTGGCCGACGAAATCAACCGCGCGCCGGCCAAGGTGCAGAGCGCGCTGCTCGAGGTGATGCAGGAACGCCAGGTCACCATTGCCGGCGAGACGCACAAGGTGCCGCGCCCCTTCCTGGTGATGGCCACGCAGAATCCCATCGAGACCGAAGGCACCTACCCGCTGCCCGAGGCGCAGGTCGACCGCTTCATGATGAAGGTGCTGGTCGACTACCCGAGCGACGAGGAAGAGTTCGTGATCGTGCAGCGCGTGATCGGCCCGCCGGTCGAGGCCACGGCCGTGGCCACCACCGAGCAGCTGGCCGCGTTGCAGGCCGAGGCGCGCCGCGTGTACGTCGATCCGTCGCTGATCCAGTACGCGGTGAAGCTGGTGTCGGCCACGCGCACGCCCGAGAAGCACGGCCTGAAGGACCTGCGCCGTTTCATCACCTTCGGCGCCAGCCCGCGCGCCAGCATCAGCCTGACCGAAGGCGCGCGCGCCCTGGCCCTGCTGCGCGGGCGCAGCTATGCGCTGCCCGAAGACATGACCGCGCTGGTGGCCGACGTGCTGCGCCATCGCGTGACGCTTTCCTATGAAGGCTTGTCCGAGGGCCTGACGCCCGACGGGCTGGTCGAGAAGATCATGCGTGCAGTGCCCGCTCCCCCCAAGCCGCTCGAACATGAAAAGCTGGTGGCGTAAGGCCCCCGCGGCCGCCAACGACGAACGGCTGGCCGCCGAAGCGGCCGTGGCCGGCGGGACCGAGCGCGCGCTGCGCCGGCTCGAGTGGACCGTGATCCGCCGCCTCGACGGGCTGCTGCAGGGCGACTACCGCACGCTGATGCGCGGTGCCGGGCTCGACCTGGCCGACCTGCGCGAATACCAGCACCACGACGACGTGCGCCACATCGACTGGAACGTCACCGCGCGGCTGCAGACGCCGCACGTGCGCGTGTTCACCGAAGACCGCGAGATGGCCGCCTGGTTCGTGCTCGACCTGAGCCGCTCGGTGGACTTCGGCTCGGGCCTGAAGGCCAAGCGCGAGATTTCCGCCGGCTTCGTCGGCGTGCTGGCGCGGCTGCTCACGCGGCACGGCAACCGGGTGGGCGCGCTGGTCTACGGCAACGACCTGGAGGCCGTGATTCCGCCGCGCACCGGGCGCCGCCATGTGCTGCACCTGCTGCATGCAATGGAGAAACGCGCCGACAAGGCCGAAGTGGCGCCCGTGCAAAAAGGCATGACGCGGCTGGACGACCTGCTGAAGTCGGCCGCCGCGCTGATGCCCCGGCGCTCCACCGTGTTCGTGGTGTCCGACTTCCTGAGCGAGCCCGGCTGGGAACGCCCGCTCGGGCAACTGGTGCAACGCCATGAGGTGATTGCCGTGCGCCTGTTCGATCCGCTCGAGCTCGAGCTGCCCGACCTGGGCCTGGTGCCGCTGTGCGATGCCGAGACCGGCGAGCAGCTCTGGGTCGACACGCACGACGCCGGCTTTCGCAAGCGCTTCGCGCGCCTGGCGTCCGAGCGCGAGACCGCACTGCGCGCGGCGCTGGCCAAGGCCGGCGTCGATGCCCTCGAACTCTCGACCAACGACGACCTGGTGGAAGCCATCGTCCGTTTCGCCGACCTGCGCAAGCGCCGCACGCGCAGCGGCTCGGCTGGCATGAAGGCGGTGGCAGCATGACGTTTCTCTGGCCTCAATTCCTCTACCTGCTGGCCGCCTTGCCGCTGCTGATCCTGCTCTACCTGTGGCTGCTGCGGCGCAAGAAGAAGCTGGCGGTGCGCTACGCGAGCCTGTCGATCGTGCGCGAGGCCATGGGCCCGGCGCAGAGCCTGCGCAGGCATCTTCCGCCGCTGCTGTTCCTGCTGGCCATGGCCGCGATGCTGGTGGCCGCGGCGCGGCCGATGGCGGTGGTGGTGCTGCCGTCGAACCAGCAGACCATCATCCTGGCGATGGACGTGTCGGGCAGCATGCGCGCGGCCGACGTGCTGCCCAACCGGCTGGTGGCGGCGCAGGAAGCGGCCAAGAGCTTTATCAAGGACCTGCCGCGCAGCGTGAAGGTGGGCGTGGTGGCCTTCGCGGGCAGCGCGCAGGTGGCGCAGCTGCCCACCACCAACCACGAAGACCTGGTGACCGCCATCGACAGCTTCCAGCTGCAGCGCGCCACCGCCACGGGCAATGCCATCGTGGTGTCGCTGGCCACGCTGTTCCCCGACGCGGGCCTGGACGTGGAGCAGTTCAGCGCACCGAGCCGCCAGCGCGGCGCGGCCATCGACCAGTCGGAGAAGAAGCTCAAGGACTTCACGCCCGTGGCGCCCGGCTCGTTCACCTCGGCCGCGATCATCATGCTGACCGACGGCCAGCGCACCACCGGCGTCGACCCGCTCGACGCAGCCAAGGCCGCGGCCGACCGCGGCGTGCGCATCTACACGGTGGGCGTGGGCACGGTGGACGGCGAGACCATCGGCTTCGAGGGCTGGTCGATGCGCGTGCGGCTCGACGAGGACACGCTCAAGGCCATCGCCAACAAGACCAATGCCGAGTACTTCTACGCGGGCACCGCCGACGACCTGAAGAAGGTCTACAACACGCTGAGTTCCAAGCTCACCGTGGAGAAGAAGGAAACCGAAATCTCCGCGCTGTTCGCGATGGGCGCCGCCGTGCTCACGCTGCTGTCGGCCGGGCTGTCGCTGCTGTGGTTCAACCGGATTCTCTAGGCTTGCCTACGTGTCGGTAGGCTTCGGCAGGGCCTGAAGGCCCGCCAGCACCTCGCGCAGGATTTCCTCGGACAAGGCCTCGTCGTCCACCGCGCGGGCCAGCACCACGCCGCCGTACATCGCGGCGAGCATGCGAATCGCATCGCCCCGGGCGTTCTTCTTCGTGCGCCAGGGGAAGTTGCCGGCAAAGCGCCCGATGACCGACTTCAGGTACGTCGTCAGCGAGGTGCTCACGCCTTGCGCGCTGCCCGCCTGCCCCGCGAAGGCCGCCACCAGGCAGCCGTCGGCGCGCGCGTCGCGGTGCTCGTGGCTCAGGTAGTCGCGCACATAGGCGCGCATGCCCTCGGGCGTTTCGCCGGCCGCGTCGAGCTCGACCAGCGCACCGTCCGCGGAGTGCGCGATGCACTCGGCCATCAGCGCCTCCTTCGACTCGAAGTGGTTGTAGAAGGGCCCGTGCGTGAGGCCGGTGGCTTTCATGATCTCGCTCACGCTGACGCCGAAGCCGCGCTCCTTGAACAGGCGCGAGGCTTCCACAAGGATCTTCTGGTGCCTTTCGGCGGTTTCTGCTGCGGGGTATCGCATGTGACCTCTTCCTGCTGCGGGGTACTTCGAACACTGGCTTGACGCTAAGCATGATAGCCATCATGCTTCGGCCGATCAAACATGATGATCATCATGCTTGATCACCCAACCTACTCCTGAATGGATTCGAAATGAGCGAACAAGCAAGCCTCGGCACCGCCGTCGTCACGGGCGCCTCCGCCGGTCTCGGCAAGATCTACGCAGACCGCCTGGCCCGCCGCGGGTACGACCTGCTGCTGGTGGCCCGGCGCGGCGACCTGCTGGAAGAAGTGGCGAAGACCCTGCGCGCGGCCTACGGCGTGAAGGTGCAGGCGCTGGCGGCCGACCTGGGCGCGGCGGCAGACCTCGAGCGCGTGGCCCAGGCGGTGGCCACCGACCCCGCGATCACGCTGCTGGTGAACAACGCCGGCACCTCGACGCTGGCGCCCGTGGCGCAGACCTCCACCGGGCAGTTGCAGTCGATGCTCGACGTGAACATCCAGGCGCTGGCCCGCCTGAGCCACGCGGTGCTGCCCGCCTTCAAGGCGCGCAACCGCGGCACGCTGGTCAACATCGGCTCGGTACTGGGCTTCCACACGCTGCCGATCAGCAGCATCTACAGCGGCACCAAGGCCTTCGTGCTGGCGTTCACGCGCGGGCTGCAGGACGAGGTGGCGGGCACCGGCGTGAAGGTGCAGCTGGTGCTGCCGGCGGCCACGGCCACCGACATCTGGGAGCTGTCGGGCGTGCCGGTGTCGAACCTGGCCGAAGGCACGGTGATGGCCGCCGAGCACTGCGTGGACGCCGCGCTGGCCGGGCTCGACCAGGGCGAGGCGATCACGATGCCGTCGGTGAACGAAGCGGCATTGCTTGCCGGCTTCACCGATGCGAGCGCCAAGCTGTTCGGCGCGTCGCAGAGCGGCAAGCCGGCGGCGCGCTACGCGGTTACTCGGTGACCGCCTGGGCGGCCGCTGCAGCCGCTGTGGCCGCTGTGGCCATTGCGGCCTTCGCGGCCTCGATGGCCGCATAGTCCGGCGACTTCACCGCGCCGATGCCGCCCAGGAACAGGTCGGCCACGATCGGCGCAATCGCCGTGTGGTCGAGCCGGCCGTTGGGCTTCATCCAGGTGAACATCCAGTTGATCATGCCGAACAGCAGCATGGTCAGCGGCTTGGCGAGCTCGTCGCTGGGCGCGCCGGGGCGTATCGCCGACACCGCGCGCGCAAAGCCCGCGACCACCTCGCGCTCCTTGTCGAGCACGCGCTCGCGGTCGGCCTCTTCGAGAAAGCGCACGTCGTCGGTCAGCACGCGGTGCGCGTCCTGCGCGCCGGCGTATTCCTCGACGATGCGATAGATGAAGCGGCGCAGGCGCTGCTCGTCGGTGTGCGTGGAAGCCTCTTCCTCGGCCACCAGCGCGGCCAGCTTGGACACGTGCGTCTCGGCAATGCTGATCAGCAGGCTGCTCTTGTCCTTGTAGTAGTGATAGAGCGTGGCCTTCGACAGGCCGCAGGCCTCGGCCACCTGGTTCATCGAGGTGGCCGGGTAGCCGCTGCGCGCGAACAGCTGGGCGGCCTGCGCAAGGATCAGTTCACGCTGGTCGTCGTAGGTGGCGGATCTTCCACGCGGCATCGGGTCGGGTTCCTGGGTTGATCGGGTGATCGGTTGAAGGCAACAGGCGATCTTGCACGAAGCACCGGCGCGCTCAGCCGCCCTCGCCCCGTTCGCCCCGTTCGCCTCGCTTGGTGGCGATGAGCGAGCGCACGTCGGTCTGCGGCAGCCGTGGCCGGCCGGCCTCCACCTGCGCGAGCGGCGCCACCTCGTGCAGGCTCGCGAGGCTGCGCACCGTGAGCGCCTGGTAGGTCTGCGTGCCTTCGAGCTTCCACGCGATCTCGTCGTCGCTCAGCTCGCGCCGCACCTTCGCCGGAATGCCCGCCACCAGCGAGCGCGGCGGCACCTTCATGCCGGCCGGCACGAAAGCGCAGGCGGCCACGATCGACTTCTCGCCGATCTCGGCCTCGTCCATCACCACCGCGTTCATGCCCACCAGCGCGTCGCGCCGCACGATGCAGCTGTGCAGGATCGCGCCGTGGCCGATGTGGCCGTTGACCTCCACCACCGTGTCGTTCTCCGGAAAGCCGTGGATGCAACAGTGGTCCTGCACGTTGGCGCCCTCCTCCAGCACGATGCGCCCGAAGTCGCCGCGCAGGCTCGCGCACGGGCCGACGTAGCAGCGGGGGCCGACGATCACGTCGCCGATCAGCACGGCCGTGGGGTGCACGTACGCGCTCGGGTCGACGACCGGGATCACGCCGTCGATGGAATAGCTGGGCATTCGGTCTCCTTGTTGTCTCGGGTTGGCACAAGTTTTCGCGGGTCCTAGGGTTTGCCCTGAATAGCCCCCGCTTGTGCCGTTGCCGAGGTCGATCCTAAAATCAACCGAACGGTCGGTCAATAGTGTTTGCGCTTTGAACGGCTCCCACGAAGGATGAAAGAGACACGCCATGACTGAGCCTTTGGTTCTCATCAGCAACGCCGGCGCGGTGCGCACGCTGAGCCTCAACCGCCCCGCGGCGCTCAACAGCTTCACCACCGAGCTGCATGCCGCGCTGATGGCCGCACTGGAATCGGCGGCAACCGATGCCGGCGTGCGCTGCGTGGTGCTCACCGGCGCCGGCCGCGCCTTCTGCGCCGGCCAGGACCTGGCGGACCCCTCGGTCGCGCCCGACCCGGCGCCCGGCGCCGCGCCCAAGGACCTGGGCCACGTCATCTCCACTTACTACGCCCCGCTGGTCGCGCGCCTGCGCTCGATGCCGGTGCCGGTGGTTGCCGCCGTGAACGGCGTGGCCGCCGGCGCGGGCGCCAACCTCGCGCTGTGCTGCGACCTCGTGGTGGCCGGCCGCTCGGCCAGCTTCATCCAGGCCTTCACCAGGATCGGCCTGGTGCCCGACACCGGCGGCACCTGGCTGCTGCCGCGCCTCGTGGGCTCGGCACGCGCGCTGGGCATCGCGATGCTGGGCGACAAGCTGCCCGCCGAGGAAGCGGCGCGCATCGGCCTGATCTGGCAATGCGTGGACGACGCGGCGCTCACCGAAACCACCGCCGCGCTGGCACTCAAGCTGGCCGGCATGCCCACGCGTGCCCTGGTCGCCACGCGCCAGGCCATGGCCGACGCACAAGACATGGACCTGGCGACCGCGCTCGACGAGGAAGCCCGCGTGCAGCGCGCCATGGGCAATGCCGACGACTACCGCGAAGGCGTCGAGGCCTTCCGCGCCAAGCGCGCACCCATCTTCAAGGACCGCTGAGCCGTGACCACATCCCACACTTCCGACACCACCCGCACGCCCCAGCAGACCGCCGAGTACGTGCGCGACGGCATGTTCGCCAACGACAACGCGAGCAAGGGCCTGGGCATGCGCATCGTCGAGGTCGGCCCCGGCCAGGCCACGCTGGAGATGCGCGTGCGCCCCGACATGCTCAACGGCCACGCCATGTGCCACGGCGGCTTCATGGCCACGCTGGCCGACTCGACCTTCGCCTTCGCCTGCAACTCGTACAACGAGTTGACCGTGGCCTCGGGCTTCGCCATCGACTTCATCGCCCCGGCGCGCGAGGGCGACCTGCTCACCGCGCGCTGCCAGGAAGTGTCGAAGGCCGGGCGCACCGGCGTGTACGACACCGAAATCACCAACCAGCGCGGCGAGCGCATCGCGATCTTCCGCGGCCGCTCGTACACGGCCAAGGGCCGCCCCGCTGTCGCAGCCTGAGGAGACAAGCACCATGACCGTCAAACACCCCGCCCCCGGCGAGCTCGACCCCATCGAGACCGCCAGCCGCGACGAGATCGCCGCGCTGCAGCTCACGCGCCTGCGCGCCACGCTGCAGAACGCCTACGACAACGTGGCGCACTACCGCAAGGCCTTCGACGCCAAGGGCGTGCACCCCGACGACCTGAAGTCGCTGGCCGACCTGTCGAAGTTCCCGTTCACGGTGAAGAGCGACCTGCGCGACAACTACCCCTTCGGCATGTTCGCCGTGCCGCGCGAAAAGGTCGCGCGCATCCACGCGTCCTCCGGCACCACCGGCAAGCCGACCGTGGTCGGCTACACGCTGAAGGACATCGACACCTGGGCCGGCCTGGTGGCGCGCTCCATCCGCGCGGCGGGCGGGCGGCCCGGCGACATGATTCATGTGTCGTACGGCTACGGCCTGTTCACCGGCGGCCTGGGCGCGCACTACGGCGCCGAGCGCGCGGGCTGCACCGTCATCCCGATGTCGGGCGGCCAGACCGAGAAGCAGGTGCAGCTCATCCAGGACTTCAAGCCGAACATCATCATGGTCACGCCCAGCTACATGCAGGTGATCATCGAGCAGTTCGAACGCCAGGGCCTGGACGCGAAAGACAGCTCGCTGCAGATCGGCATCTTCGGCGCCGAGCCGTGGACCGAGGCCATGCGCCGCGACATCGAGGCCAAGGCCGGCCTGGACGCGGTCGACATCTATGGCCTGTCCGAAGTGATGGGCCCGGGCGTGGCCAGCGAATGCGTGGAGAGCAAGGACGGCCCGGTCATCTGGGAAGACCACTTCTACCCCGAGATCATCGACCCCGAGACCGGCGAGCTGAAGGCCGACGGCGAAGAAGGCGAACTGGTCTTCACCTCGCTGAGCAAGGAGGCCATGCCCATCGTGCGCTACCGCACGCGCGACCTCACGCGCCTGCTGGCGCCCACCTCGCGCTCGTTCCGCCGCATGGGCAAGATCGTCGGTCGCAGCGACGACATGATGATCATCCGCGGCGTGAACGTGTTCCCCACGCAGGTCGAAGAGATCGTGCTCGCGCACCAGGCGCTGTCGGGCCTGTACCAGGTGCACGTGAGCCGCGCCGACAAGCTCGACCAGGTCGAGGTGCACTGCGAGCTCAACCCGGCCGACGCCGCGTCGGCCGACCGCGCCGCCATCGGCGACTGGGTGCAGCACCGCGTGAAGACGCTCATCGGCATCTCCACGCGCGTGGTGGTCCATGCGCCCAACGAGATGGAACGCACCCAGACCGGCAAGGCGCGCCGCGTGATCGACACGCGCCCGCGCTGAAGCCCGTCCCTTCGAACTTCTAGAAGATTTGCCCCCGATGACATCGAGCCTCCGAAGCATCGCCCTCGCCTGCGCCACCGTGGCGCTGGCCGGCTGCGCCGCCACCTCCACGCCCACCGCACCGGTCGGCAAGGTCACCATCAAGCGTGACGCCTACGGCGTGCCCCACGTGTATGCCAACGACGTGCGCGGCCTGTTCCATGGCTTCGGCTACGCGGTCGCCGAAGACCGCCTGTTCCAGATGGAGATGGCGCGCCGCGCGGTGCTGGGCACGGTGTCGGAAGTGATGGGGCCGAAGTACGTGACGCTCGACCAGGGCAGCCGCGCGAGCTTCACGCCCGACTCGATCCGCGCGCAGATGGCGCGCCTGTCGCCCGACGACAAGGCCATCTTCGACGGCTATGCCGCCGGTTTCAACGCCCGCGTGAAGGAAGTGCTGGCCGCGCCCGCCACCCTGCTGCCCAAGGAATACAACGACGCCGGCTTCATGCCCAAGGCCGACTGGACCGGCTACGACGTGGCCATGATCTGGGTCGGCACCATGGCCAACCGCTACTCCAACGTGAGCAGCGAGGTCGCCAACCTGCGCCTGCTGGAGCAGCTGCGCAAGGCGCGCGGCGACATCGAAGGCCGCAAGCTGTTCGACCAGATCCGCTGGGTCGAAGACCCGCTCGCGCCGACGACCGTGCCGCGCACGGGCGCCACCGCCGCGGCGCAAATCGCGCCCGCCGGCACCACGGCCGCGCACGCTGCACAGCTCGCCGCGGTGTCGCCCGAGCTGCTGGTCGCACGCAACGAGACCGACGCCGCACGCCGCGGCGTCGCCCAGCCGTGGACGCGCCCCATCGCCAGCAACCTCTGGATCGCCGGCCCGAAGAAGACCACCGACGGCAGCACCGTCTTCATCAACGGCCCGCAGTTCAACTGGTTCAACCCCTCGTATGTGTTCGGCATCGGCCTGCACGGCGCGGGCTTCGACGTGACGGGCAACACGCCGTTCGCGCACCCCGTGGTGCTGTTCGGCACCAACGGCAAGATCGCCTGGGGCGCCACCGCCGGGCCGCTGGACGTGAACGACATGTACCAGGAGAAGCTCAACCCGGCCAACCCGCACGAGTACCTGTTCAACGGCGCCATGCGCCCGATGACCCAACGCACCGAGGTCATCAAGGTCAAGGGCCAGCCCGACCAGAGCGTGGACGTGTACGCCACCGTGCACGGCATCGTCACCAATTTCGACATTCCCAACGGCACCGCCTATTCGATGAAGCGCAGCTGGGACGGCTACGAGCTCGAATCGCTGCTCGGCTGGATCCACTCGATGCAGGCGCAGAACTGGGACCAGTGGCTCAAGCAGGCCTCGCGCGTGGCCATCACCATCAACTGGTACTACGCCGACACCAGCGGCAACATCGGCTATGTGTCGCCCGGCCGCCTGCCGCTGCGCCCCGCCTCGCAGGACATCCGCCTGCCCGCGGTGGGCGACGGCTCGATGGAGTGGCTGGGCATCCGCCCCTTCGGCGAAGACCCCAAGACCTACAACCCGGCGCAGGGCTACGTCGCCAACTGGAACAACCAGTCGGCACCCGGCGCGGTGAGCGACGGCGGCAACTACTCGGTGGTCGACCGCGTGCGTGAATTCACCGCGCGGCTCGAAGCCAAGCCCAAGCTCACGCCCGACGAACTGTGGGGCCTGACCCGCACCACGGCCTATGCCGACACCAACGCGCGCTACATCGTGCCGTTCGCGGTCGAGGCCACGCGCAACCTGCGCCCCGCCGACCCCGCGCGCCGCGCCGCGCAGATGCTGGCCGGCTGGAACGCGCTGAACGAAGACCCGGCCGAGCGCGGCGTCTACGACAGCCCGGCCACCACGCTCATGATGACGTGGCTGCCCATCCTCTACCGCACGGTGCTGGCCGACGACCTGCCGCCCGAGGTGTTCGCCGCCTATGCGGGCAACGGCTATGCCAACGCCACGCAGGTCGCTAGCATCCGCCCCGGCAACGGGCTGAAGCTGGTCTACAACGCACTGCTCGGCCCCAAGGCCGGCGTGCCGCAGACCTACGACTTCTTCAACGGCCAGGACAAGAACGCCGTGCTGCGTGCCACGCTCACCGAAGCCATGGCCGACTTGCAGAAGCGCTACGGCAGCGACACCGCCAAGTGGCGCACCCCCGTGGTGAAGCACGCCTTCCTCACGAGCAACTTCATCGGCGCGCCGCAGGCCAGCGCCGACGAACTGCTCACGCTGCCGAGCTTCATGAACCGCGGCTCGCAGAACGACAAGGTGGTGCTCGGTGCCAACGGCGTCGCGCTGTGCACCGCCGCACCGCCCGGACAGAGCGGCTTCGTCGCACCCGACGGCCGCAAATCGGCGCACTATGCCGACCAGATGACGCTCTTCAAGGACTTCGGCTGCAAGAGCGAAGCGCTGACGCCGGCCGACGTGGACCGCCACGTCGAGTCGACCAAACAGCTGAGCTACTGAACCGACTCGACGACCCTTTCACCTTTCAAGGAGAACCGCGATGTACACACAAGCCATGGACACCATGGGCAAGGACGCAGGCGACGGCAAGCAGAAAGCCGTGCGCTCGGCCGAGGAAATGCAGCTCGAGCAGCGCTTCGACGCCCACATCGACGCGGGCGACTTCATCGAGGCCAAAGACTGGATGCCCGAGCACTACCGCAAGACGCTGGTGCGCCAGATCAGCCAGCACGCGCACTCCGAGATCGTCGGCATGCTGCCCGAAGGCAACTGGATCAGCCGCGCGCCCACGTTGAAGCGCAAGGCCATCCTGCTGGCCAAGGTGCAGGACGAAGGCGGCCACGGCCTCTACCTGTACGCCGCGGCCGAGACGCTGGGCACCTCGCGCGACCAGATGTTCGACGCGCTGCACAGCGGCAAGGCCAAGTACAGCTCGATCTTCAACTACCCCACGCTGACCTGGGCCGACATGGGCACCATCGGCTGGCTGGTGGACGGCGCGGCCATCATGAACCAGGTGCCGATCTGCCGCTGCTCGTACGCACCGTATGCGCGCGCCATGATCCGCATCTGCCGCGAGGAGAGCTTTCACCAGCGCCAGGGCTACGAAGCCCTGCTGACCATGATGACCCACGGCACCGACGCGCAGAAGGCGATGGTGCAGGACGCGGTGAACCGCTGGTGGTGGCCCTCGATCATGATGTTCGGCCCGCCGGACGACCAGTCGCCCAACTCCGCGCAGTCGATGCGCTGGGGCATCAAGCGCTTCAGCAACGACGAGCTGCGCCAGAAGTTCATCGACGCCGCCGTGGAGCAGGCCGCCATCCTCGGCGTGACCCTGCCCGACCCCGACCTCAAGTGGAACGAAGAGCGCCAGGCGCACGACTTCGGCGCCATCGACTGGAGCGAGTTCTGGCGCGTGATCGGCGGCGACGGCCCCTGCAACCGCGAGCGCCTGCAGGCCCGCGTCGACGCCTGGGAAGACGGCGCATGGGTGCGCGAAGCCGCGATGGCCCACGCCAACAAACAACCGATGAAGGAAGCAGCATGAGCACCGAAGCAAAACAAGAATGGCCCCTGTGGGAAGTGTTCGTGCGCAGCAAGGCCGGCCTGGACCACAAGCACTGCGGCAGCCTGCACGCCGCCGATTCGAAGATGGCCATCCAGATGGCGCGCGACGTGTACACGCGCCGCCAGGAAGGCAGCAGCATCTGGGTGGTGCGCTCCGAGCAAATCGTGGCCAGCGACCCGGGCGACAAGGACATGTTCTTCGACCCGGCGGAAGACAAGGTCTACCGCCATCCCACCTTCTACGCGTTGCCCAAGTCGGTCGACCACATGTGAGCGGCACGCCATGCAAGCATCGATCGAACTGAACCGCACGCCGGCCGTGCAATACCTGCTGCGCATCGGCGACACCTGCCTGGTGCTGGCGCAGCGCCTGGGCGAGTGGTGCGGCCACGCGCCCGCGCTGGAAGAAGACATCGCGATGGCCAACATCGCGCTGGACCTGGTGGGCCAGTCGCGCGCGCTGCTCACGCACGCCGGCAAGCTGGAAGCCGAAGGCGCCGGCGAAGGCCTCGTGCACGATGAAGACCAGCTGGCCTACCTGCGCGAAGAGCGCGACTACTTCAACCTCACCATCGCCGAGCTGCCGCGCGGCGACTTCGCCTTCGCCGTGGTGCGCAACACGATGGTGTCGACGCTGCTCAAGCTGCTGTGGCAGCGCCTGGCCGCATCGAACGACGCCGAGGTGGCCGCCATCGCCGGCAAGGCGCTGAAGGAAGCGCGCTACCACCAGCAGCACTCGGCCGACTGGGTCGTGCGCCTGGGCGACGGCACCGAAGAGTCGCGCCGCCGCACCGAGAAGGCGCTCAAGCAGCTGTGGCTGTACATGCCCGAGCTGTTCGAGAGCGACGACGTCGAGGCGCAAGCCAGCGCCAGCGGCCTCGGCCCCGCATGGAGCGAGCTGCGCGAGCCTTGGCTCGCCGAGATGCAGCACGTGCTCGACGCCGCCGGCCTCGCCATGCCCAAGGAAGCGGCCTTCCGCAGCACCGGCAAGCAGGGCGTGCACAGCGAGCACATGGGCTACATCTTGGCCGAGATGCAGCACCTGCAGCGCAGCTTCCCCGGGGGCGTGTGGTGACCTCCGGCGCCATGACGGCCTCGCGCGTCGATGCGGCCTGGGCGGTCCTGCACACGGTGCTCGACCCCGAGGTGCCGGCCGTGTCGGTCTGCGACCTGGGCATCGTGCGCGACGTGATCGAACACGACGACGGCCTGGAGATCGTGCTCACGCCCACCTACTCCGGCTGCCCCGCGACCGAGGCCATCGAGCACGACGTGCTGGCCGCCATCGCGCAGGCCGGCCTGGGCCAGGCCCGCGCCACGCTGCGCCGCGCGCCGGCCTGGTCGAGCGACTGGATCAGCGACGAAGGCCGCGCCAAGCTCAAGGCCTACGGCATCGCGCCGCCGGCGCACCTCACGCCCGAAGCCGCCGCCAACACCGCCATGCCGATCAAGCTGTTCGGCCGCATCGCCGGCGAGCGCATCGCCTGCCCGCGCTGCGCGAGCGAGCGCACCGAGCGCCTGTCGGCCTTCGGCTCCACCGCCTGCAAGGCGCTGTACCGCTGTATCGCCTGCCGGGAACCTTTCGAACATTTCAAGCCTATCTGAGGCACCCCACACGATGAGCACCCTCTTCCACCCCCTGCGCGTGAAGGCCATCGAGCCCGACACGGCCGAGGCCGTCATCGTCTCCTTCGAAGTGCCCACCGACCTGCAGGAAGTCTTCGGCTTCACGCAGGGCCAGTACCTCACGCTTCGCAAGGACATCGACGGCCAGGACCTGCGCCGCTCCTATTCGATCTGCGCCGGCCTGGACGACGGCGAGCTGCGCGTCGGCGTGCGCAAGGTGCGCGGCGGCGTGTTCTCCAACTGGATCAACGCCAGCCTGCAGCCCGGCGACACCCTGCAGGTGATGGCGCCGCAGGGCCGCTTCTTCGTGCCGATCGAGCCGTCCTCGGCGCGGCACCACGTCGGCATTGCCGGCGGCAGCGGCATCACGCCCATCCTGTCGATCATGAAGACGGTGCTGGCGCGCGAGCCCGCGAGCCGCTTCACGCTGATCTACGGCAACCGCCAGCTGCAGTCCACGATGTTCAAGGAAGAAATCGAGGACCTGAAGAACCGCTACATGACGCGCCTGGTGCTGCAGCACGTGTTCTCCGACGAACACACCGACTCGCCCCTGGGCTTCGGCGTGATGAACCGCGAGAAGATCGGCGAATTCCTGAAAAGCGTGGTGCCCGCCGCGCGCATCGACCACGTCTACGTGTGCGGCCCGTTCCAGATGAACGACGAGGCCGAGGCCGCGCTGCTGGACGCCGGCGTGCCCGAGGCGCGCATCCACATCGAACGCTTCGGCGTCGCGCTGCCCTCGGCCGCGCAGGTGGGCGCGGTGGTGCACGAGGCGCAGCCGGGCGACGCCAAGCAGGCGCGCGTGACCATCGTGCGCGACGGCCTGCAGCGCGAGATCACCTACACCGAAGGCCAGCCCAGCATCCTGGACGCGGCCTCCGCGGCCGGGCTCGAAGTGCCGTTCTCGTGCACCTCGGGCGTGTGCGGCACCTGCCGCGCGAAATGCGTGGACGGGGAAGTCCGCATGGAAAGAAACTTCGCGCTCGACAAGAATGAAGTGGCTGCCGGTTTCGTACTGACCTGCCAGGCACACCCCCTGACCGAACGCGTCACGCTCTCGTTCGACGAGCGCTGAGATACTTCAGGCCTCAACTTTTATTTCAACCCGGAGACAAGCCAACCATGAAATTCTTCAAGCCCCTGCTGATCACTGCCCTGTGCGCCACGGCCCTCTCGGCCTGGGCCGACGTCAACGTCGGCGTGACCATCTCGGCCACCGGCCCGGCCGCTTCGCTGGGCATTCCCGAGAAGAACACGATCGCCCTGATGCCCAAGACGATCGGCGGGCAGAAGATCAACTACATCGTGCTGGACGACGCGTCCGACACCACGGCCGCCGTGAACAACACGCGCAAGCTCATCGCCGAGAACAAGGTCGACGTGATCCTGGGCTCGACCACCACGCCGGCCTCGCTGGCCATGATCGACGTGGCCAGCGAAGCGCAGACGCCGATGATCTCGGTGGCCGCCTCGGCCCGCATCATCGAGCCGATGGACGCCAAGAAGAAGTGGGTCTTCAAGACGCCGCAGAACGACATCATGATGTCGCTGGCCATCGCCGAGCACATGGCCGCCAACGGCGTGAAGACCGTTGCCTTCATCGGCTTCTCCGACGCCTACGGTGAAGGCTGGTCGCAGGAATTCGCCAAGGCCGCCGAGCTGAAGAAGATCAAGGTCGTGGCCAACGAGCGCTATGCGCGCACCGACACCTCGGTGACCGGCCAGGCGCTGAAGATCATGTCCTCCAAGCCCGACGCGGTGCTGGTCGCAGGCTCCGGCACGCCGGCCGCGCTGCCGCAGAAGACGCTCAAGGAGCGCGGCTACAACGGCAAGATGTACCAGACGCACGGCGTGGCCAACGCCGACTTCCTGCGCGTGGGCGGCAAGGACGTCGAGGGCACCTTCCTGCCCGCCGGCCCGGTGCTCGTGGCCGACCAGCTGCCGGCCAGCAACCCGGTGAAGAAGTCCGCGCTGGCCTATGTGGCCGCGTACGAAGCCGCCTACGGCAAGGGTTCCGTGTCGACCTTCGGCGGCCACGCCTGGGACGCCGGCCTGCTGATGAGCTCGGCCGTGCCGGCCGCGCTGAAGAAGGCCCAGCCGGGCACGCCCGAGTTCCGTGCCGCGCTGCGCGACGCGCTCGAGCAGACCAAGGAAGTGGCCGGCGCGCACGGCGTGTTCAACATGACCGCGGCCGACCACCTGGGCCTGGACCAGCGTGCCCGCGTGATGGTGAAGATCGAGAACGGCGCCTGGAAATACCAGCCCTGATCTCCAGGGGTCGAACGAAAGGACACCGCGGGCCGGCGCGACCGGTTGCGCGGTGTTCCCGCAAAAAGGGCCGGCGATTCCTGTGCATCGCCGGCCTGCTGAACGCACGCTAGTCGGAAAGTTTTTATGGACATGGAGATTGCCCTGTTGCTGGGGCAGGACGGCATCGTGAACGGCGCGGTCTACGGACTGATGGCGCTCGCGCTGGTGCTGGTGTTTTCGGTCACGCGCGTGATCTTCATCCCGCAGGGCGAGTTCGTCGCCTTCGGTGCGCTCACCATGGCCGCGCTGCAGGCCGGCCGCACGCCGGCCACGCTGTGGCTGCTGCTGGCGCTGGCCGTGGCCGTGCTGGCGGTGGAAGCCTGGCGCTGGAAGCGCGGCACGGTCGTCGACTGGTTCTCGGCCCTCACCTGGTGCGTGGCGTTCCCGGCCGTGGCCGCGGTGCTGGTGCTCGGCTTCAAGCCCACCTCGATGGCGTTGCAGGCCGCCACCACTCTGGTGCTGATCGCGCCGCTCGGGCCCCTGCTCTACCGGCTGGCCTACCGTCCGCTGGCCGACGCCAGCGTGCTCATGCTGCTGATCGTGTCGGTCGCGCTGCACGGCGTGCTGGTCGGCCTGGGCCTGTACTTTTTCGGCGCCGAAGGCTCGCGCACCACGCCGTTCTCGGACGCGCGCTTCGACATCGGCGGCATTCCCGTCAGCGGCCAGTCGGTCGTGGTGGTGGGCGTCACGCTGGTGCTGGTGATCGCCATGTTCTGGTTCTTCGGCCGCTCCATGGTCGGCAAGGCGCTGCGCGCCACCGCCATCAACCGCGTGGGCGCACGGCTGTCGGGCATTCCCACCGAACTGTCGGGCGACCTGAGCTTCGCGCTCGCGGCCGTCATCGGCGCGGTGTCGGGCCTGCTCATCGCACCCATCACCACCGTGTACTACGACACCGGCTTCCTCATCGGCCTCAAGGGCTTCGTGGCGGCCATCGTCGGCGGCCTGGCCAGCTACCCGCTGGCGCTCGCGGGCGCGCTGCTGGTGGGCCTGCTGGAGTCGTTCTCGTCGTTCTGGGCCAGCGCCTACAAGGAGGTGCTGGTCTTCACCCTGATCATTCCCGTGCTGTGGTGGCGTTCGCTGCGCAGCCATCATGTGGAGGACGAAGAATGAATCCGTCTTCGTCTACTTCTGCTGCTTCTTCTGCTGCTTCTCCTGCTTCCACCCAAGCCGCCGCGCAGGGCCGCCCGCTGGTCACGCCGCGCACCCTCACGCTGGCCTGCATCGTCGCGCTCGCGCTGGCCTGGGGCTGGCTGCCCGAGTTCACGGTCTCGGTGCTGAGCAACATCGGCCTGTACGCGCTGGTGGCGGTCGGCCTCGTGCTGCTCACCGGCGTGGGCGGCATGACCTCGTTCGGCCAGGCCGCCTTCGTGGGCATGGGTGCCTACGCCACCGCGTGGATCTGCACCTCGCCCACCGCGGCCGGCTGGCTCGGCGGCTTCGCCGGCTCGGCGCTGGTGCCCTGGGCCGGGCTGCTGCTCGGGCTGGTGGCCACTTTCCTGCTGGCCTGGGCGCTCGGCGCGGTCACGCTCAAGCTGTCGGGCCACTACCTGCCGCTGTGCACCATCGCCTGGGGCCTGAGCCTGTACTTCCTGCTGGGCAACATGGAGTTCCTGGGCGGGCAGACCGGCATCACCGGCGTTCCGCCGCTGGTGGTGGCGGGCTTCTCGCTGGCCACGCCGCGCAAGCTGGGCGTGGTGATCTGGGCGGTGCTGCTGCTCGCGCTGTGGGCCATGCACAACCTGCTCGACTCGCGCGAAGGCCGCGCCATCCGCGCGCTCAAGGGCGGCCGGCTCATGGCCGAGTCGATGGGTGTCGACACCGCCCGCCACCGCATCAAGCTGTTCGTGCTGGCCGCGCTGCTGGCGGCCGTGTCGGGCTGGCTCTACGCGCACATGCAGCGCTTCGTGAACCCCACGCCCTTCAACCTGAACATCGGCATCGAGATGCTGTTCATGGCGGTGGTCGGCGGCGCGGGCCACCTGTGGGGCGCGGTGCTCGGCGCCACGCTGATCACGCTGCTGAAGGAAAAGCTGCAGGACGTGCTGCCCGCGCTGCTGGGCACCAGCGGCAACTTCGAGGTGGTGGTGTTCGGCCTGCTGATGCTGTTCGTGCTGCAGCGCTTCGCCGACGGCCTGTGGCCCACGCTCGCGCGGCTGCTGAGCCGCTGGGTGCGGCCGGTGGCCAAGGCGGTGCCTGAAGCAACCGCCGCGACTGGTGCGCCTGCCCAACTCGCTCAACTCGCCCAGCGCACCCTGCCCGCCTCCGGCACGCTGGTGCTGCAGGCCGACGACGTCAGCAAGCGCTTCGGCGGGCTGGTGGCCAACAACGCCATCTCGATGACGCTCAAGGCCGGCGAGATCCACGCACTGATCGGCCCGAACGGCGCGGGCAAGAGCACCTTCTTCAACATGATCTCGGGCGTCGACGACCCCAGTTCGGGCGAGGTTCGCCTGGTGGGCGAGACGATGTCGGGCAAGCCTTCGCGCGCCTTCGCGGCGCGCGGCCTGGGCCGCACCTTCCAGCACGTGCGCCTGCTGGGCCAGCGCAGCGTGGTGGAGAACGTCGCGCTCGGCGCCCACCTGCGCGCCAGGCGCGGCTGGCTCGCGGCCGCGCTGCGGCTGGACCGCGCCGAAGAGGCGGCGCTGATGGCCGAGGCCCGCCGCCAGATCGAACGCTGCGGCCTCGGCGCGCATGCCGACACGCCCGCCGCCTCGCTCTCGCTGGGCCAGCAGCGCGTGGTGGAAATCGCGCGTGCATTGGCCGGACAGCCGTCGGTGCTGCTGCTGGACGAACCCGCCGCCGGCCTGCGCCACCTGGAAAAGCGCGCCCTCTCCGTGCTGCTGAGCCAGCTGCGCGCCGAAGGCCTGGGCATCCTCGTGGTGGAGCACGACATGGAGTTCGTGATGAACCTGGCCGACCGCATCACGGTGCTCGAATTCGGCACCGTCATCGCCACCGGCACCCCGGCCGAAGTGCAGGCCAACCCGCGCGTGCTCGAGGCCTACCTCGGCGGCGCCGACGACGAACTGCTGGAAGACGCACGATGAGCCATCCCATCCTTCAACTCGAAGACTTCTGCGTCGCCTATCGCACGGTCGAGGCCGTGCACGGCGTGCGCGTGCATGTGAACGAGGGCGAGATCGTCACCGTCATCGGCCCCAACGGCGCCGGCAAGACCACGCTGCTGTGCGCGGCCATGGGCCTGCTGCCGTCCACCGGCAAGCTGGCGCTCGACGGCGAACGCATCGCGCGCCCCAGCGTGGAGACCATGGTGTCGCGTGGCGTGGCGCTGGTCCCCGAGCGGCGCGAGCTGTTCGGCGAGATGTCGGTCGAGGACAACCTGCTGCTCGGCGGCTTCTACCAGTGGCGCAAGGGCCAGCGCGACCAGCGCGCGCGCATGGACGAGGTGTTCGGCATCTTCCCGCGCCTGAAGGAGCGGCGCCCGCAGATGGCCTCGACGCTGTCGGGCGGCGAACGCCAGATGCTGGCCATCGGCCGCGCGCTCATGGCGCGCCCGCGCCTGCTGATGCTGGACGAACCCTCGCTCGGCCTCGCACCGCTGGTGGTGCGCGAGGTGCTGCGCGTGGTCTCGCAACTGCGCAGCCATGGCGTCTCGGTGCTGCTGGTGGAGCAGAACGCGCGCGCCGCGCTGCAGGTGGCCGACCGTGCCTATGTGCTCGAGATGGGCGCCATCGCGCTCGAAGGCCAGGCGCGCGACCTGCTGCACGACCAGCGGATCATCGATACGTACCTGGGTATCGGAAAGAAGGAATGACCCTCGTGCCGCCCTGCCTGGCGCTCTCCCCTTCCGGGCAAGGGTCGGGGCGGGGGCACGACGGCCTCGAACGAAGCGCAGCGCCCGTTGGGCGCTGCCCCCATCCCCACCTTCCCCCGCAAGGGGAAGGAGCCATACAAGGACACCGCACATGACCGCCACCCTCCAAAGCTACATCGCCGGCCGCTGGATCGGCCAGCAGGCCTCCCAGCAGCTGCACAGCGCCGTCAACGGCAAGCCCGTGGCCGCCACGCACGCCGAGGCCATCGACTTCGCCGAGGCACTCGCCTACGCGCGCCGCACCGGCATCCCCGCGCTCATGAAGCTCGACTTCCAGCAGCGCGCCGAACGCCTGAAGGCGCTGGCCAAGTACCTGGCCGCGAACAAGGAGCAGCTGTACGCCGTCTCGGCCCACACCGGCGCCACGCGCGCCGACAGCTGGATCGACATCGAGGGCGGCGCGGGCACACTCAGCGCCTATGCCGGCATCGGCACCAACGAGCTGCCCTCGGGCAACCTGGTGCACGAAGGCCCGGCCTTCCCGCTGGGCAAGAAGGGCGGCTTCGCGGGCACGCACATCCTGGTGCCGCGCGGCGGCGTGGCGGTGCACATCGACGCGTTCAACTTCCCGGTGTGGGGCCTGCTCGAGAAGTTCGCGCCCAGCTTCCTGGCGGGCATGCCGTGCATCGGCAAGCCGGCCACGGCCACCAGCTACCTCACCGAGGCCATGATGCGGCTGGTGGTGCAGTCGGGCATCCTGCCCGAAGGCAGCCTGCAGCTGGTGATCGGCAGCACCGGCGACCTGCTCGACCGGCTCGAGGGGCCCGACGTGGTCACCTTCACCGGCTCGGCCGACACCGCCGCCAAGCTGCGCGTGCACCCGAACCTGGTGCGCCAGTCGATCCCGTTCAACGCCGAGGCCGACTCGCTCAACTGCGCGATCCTCGCGCCCGACGTCACGCCCGACGACGAGGAGTTCGACCTCTTCGTGAAGGAAGTGGCGCGCGAGATGACCACCAAGGCCGGCCAGAAGTGCACGGCCATCCGCCGCGCCATCGTGCCGCGCCAGCACCTGGACGCGGTGGCCGAGCGCCTGCGCGCGCGGCTGGCCAAGACCGTGGTGGGCGACCCCTCGCTCGACAACGTGCGCATGGGCGCCCTCGCCTCGCACGCGCAGCAGGCCGACGTGGCCGAACGCGTGGCCACGCTGCTGCAGGGCGCCGAGCTGGTGTACGGCGAGCGCGACGGCTTCTCGCCCGTGGGCGACGGCGTGGCCCAGGGCGCGTTCTTCGCGCCCACGCTGCTGCTGAGCCGCAAGCCGCTCGAACACGACGCGGCGCACGACGTCGAGGCCTTCGGCCCCGTCAGCACGCTCATGCCCTATGACGGAATCGACGAGGCGCTGGCCCTGGCCGCGCGCGGCCGCGGCAGCCTCGTGGGCACGCTGGTCACGCGCGACCCGGCCATCGCGGCCAAGGCCATTCCGGTGGCCGCCGCCTGGCACGGCCGCCTGCTGGTGCTCGACCGCGAAGCCGCCGCCGAATCGACCGGCCACGGCTCGCCGCTGCCGCAGCTCAAGCACGGCGGCCCGGGCCGCGCGGGCGGCGGCGAAGAGCTCGGCGGCCTGCGCGCCGTGAAGCACTACCTGCAGCGCGCCGCCGTGCAGGGCTCGCCCACCATGCTGGCCGCCGTCACCGGCGAACACGTGCGCGGCGCGGCCGTGCGCGAGAGCGCGGTGCACCCGTTTCGCAGCTACTTCGAAGACCTGCGCATCGGCGACTCGCTGCTCACGCACCGCCGCACGGTGGGCGAGGCCGACATCGTGGCCTTCGGCGGCATCTCGGGCGACTACTTCTACATGCACTTCGACGAAGTGGCGGCCAAGGAGTCGCCGTTCGGCAAGCGCATCGCGCACGGCTACTTCGTGCTGTCGGCCGCGGCCGGCCTGTTCGTGTCGCCGGCGCCGGGCCCGGTGCTGGCCAACTACGGCCTGGACACGCTGCGCTTCGTCAAGCCGGTGGGCATCGGCGACACCATCCGCGCGCGCCTGACCTGCAAGCGCAAGATCGACCGCAACAAGAAGGACGCCGCCGGCCAGGGCCAGGGCGTGGTGGCCTGGGACGTCGAGGTGACCAACCAGGACGGCGAGCTGGTGGCCAGCTACGACATCCTGACGCTGGTCTCCAAGAAACCCGAAGCAACGACGGCCTGATGCCCCCGGGCATGTGCAAGGCCGTGTAAATTCGGCCGCCATGCTCTTCTGGTTCCAGATCGTCCTTCTTGCCGCCGGCACCGCCGCCTTGCTGTACGTGTCGCGCGGGCCGCTGAGCCGGCCCGGGTCGCACGGTTTCTACCGCTTCTTCGCGTGGGAATGCATGCTGGTGCTGATCGTGCTGAACCTGCCGATGTGGCACGACGATCCGTTCTCGCCGAAGCAGGTCGTCTCCACGCTGTTCTTCGCGCTGTCGATCTGGCTGCCGCTGCACGCGGTGCGCCTGCTCAAGGCGCAGGGCAAGCCGACCGAGGCGCGCAGCGACGACCCCGCGCTGTACGGCTTCGAGAAGACCTCCTCGATCGTGCGCAGCGGCGCCTTCCGCTACATCCGCCATCCGATGTACACGGCGCTGATGCTGCTCGCATGGGGCGCCTTCCTCAAGCAGTTCACGTGGTTCACGCTGGCCTTGGTGGTGGCGGCCACGGTGCTGCTGTTCCTGACGGCGGTGCGCGACGAACAGGAGTGCATCGCGCACTTCGGCGACGATTACCGCGACTACATGCGCGGCACGCGGCGTTTCATCCCCTTCGTGCTGTAACACTGGCGTCATCCGCCACCTTGCGGGATGCTGACCCGCACGATCAGGTTCTGTTCACACGAGTCTCCTAGCATCCGGGCATGCTGCTCGCACGCGTCCGCCTTTTCGCCGAAGCACACCACAGGCTGTGGTGCGTGGCGGGCATCCTGCTGATCTTCCTGCAGCCCTTCATCGCGGTGCACTTCCGCTGCGACGGCCTGGAGGACGAGCCGATGCTGCGCGTGCGCAGCGCCAGCGACGCCTCGCAGTTCGAGGCCGACGACCGCGCCGACCACCCCACCGACCGCGAGACCACGGTGTTCGCGCAGGCCCCGGCCAGCATCGACCACCCCGACGCCTTCGACTTCGCACTGAGCGGCCTGATGGCCATGGTGCTCGCGATGCTGCCGCTGGTGCTCGCAGCCGGGCGGCTGGTGGTGCCGGTCGTGCGCGAAGCCCCCGAGCATGTGCCGCCGCACGGCGGCGCGCCGCCCCCCGCGGTGCCCTGGCGGCGCTTGCCGCCACCCGCCGCCCCGCCTTTCCTCGCCTGAGAAACGAACGACGCCCCGCGCGTCGCGCCGCCTCGCTGCATGACGTCGTGTGACGTCAGGACGTGCCACGCCACGTCCGCGGCGCGGCCTTCCTTCCTCGTCGAAAGGTCCTGACCATGTCCAGCTTCTCCAGGTGCGCGCGGCGCACCGGGCGCCGCCCTGCGCCCCTGTTTTCCCGCGGCCTGCCCGTGGTGGCGCCATGAACGCGCTGAACCTCGCGCTGTTCCAGTGGCTCGCGGCCGGCAGCCAGCCCACGCCGTGGGTGCTTTCGGTGGCGTCGGCCTTCGCGCTGTGGGGCGCATGGCTGAGCGCGGCCATTCTCGTGGTGGCGCTGTGGCGCCACCGTGCCGACCGCGCCTACCTGTGCGTCGTCGCGGCGGCGGCGGGCCTGGCCTCGCTGCTGTCGCATGCCATCGCGATGCAGCTCGACGTGCCCCGCCCCTTCGTGCTGGGGCTGGCGCCCGCGTACATCGCGCACGCCGGGCGCGGCTCGCTGCCGAGCACGCACGCCGCCGTGATGTTCATGGTGGCGCTGGCCTTCCTGCTGCGCCCCAGCCTGCGCCGGCTGGGCTTGCCGCTGCTGGCGGTGGCCGCCGCCACCGGGTGGGCGCGCGTGTACGTGGGCGTTCATTTTCCGCTCGACATCGTCGCGGGGCTGCTGCTCGGCGCGGTGATCGCGGGCGCGCTCGCCATCGGGCACTGGGTCTTTCATTTTTTCGCAATGCGAACGGGACGCGGCGCCGGCCTTCGGCGCGCGGAACGTTCGCCGTGGAGGCATTCATGATTTCACCGATCGTCGCCAGGCATTCGCGCGCCGGCCTGGGCGCAGGCATTCCGCTCACCCACCCGGCGCCCGCGGTGCCCCAGGCGCTCGGTGCGGCCGCCGACACATCCACGTCAACGTCCACGCCCGCTTCGGCCCCGCCGCAAGCGCAGCCGCGCAGCATCTCCTGCGTCATTCCGTGCTTCAACGAAGGCGCCAACCTGAGGCACCTGCTGCCCCGGCTCGAGGACATCCTGTGGGCCACCGGGCTGCGCTGGGAGATCATCGTGGTGGACGACGGCAGCACCGACGACACCGCCGAAGTGGCCCGCGCATGGTGCGAGCTCACGGGCTTTCGCTGCATCTCGCTGTCGCGCAACTTCGGCAAGGAAGCCGCGCTCACCGCGGGCCTGGCCGCCGCCGGCGGCGACGCCGTGGTGCTGCTCGACGGCGACCTGCAGCACTCGCCCGACCTCATCCACCGGATGGTCGCCCAGTGGGCCGCCGGCGCCGAGGTGGTCTACGCGGTGCGCGAGGAGCGCCGTGACGAGAGCCGCTTCAAGCAGCTCGGCAGCCGGCTCTTCTACCGCCTGGTGAACGCCTCCGACCGTTTCGTGGTGCCCAAGGACGCGGGCGATTTCCGCCTGATGGACCGCAAGGTGGTGGACGCGCTCATGAGCCTGCCCGAGCGCAGCCGCTTCATGAAGGGCCTGTACGCGTGGGTGGGTTTTCGCGCGGTGGCCATGCCCTACACGCCCGCGCCGCGCGCGCAGGGCAAGAGCAGCTTCAACGCACGCCGCCTGGTGCGCCTGGCCATCGACGGCCTCGCCGCCTTCACCACCTGGCCGCTGCGCATGGTCAGCGTGGTCGGCCTGCTGTTCGCGGTGCCGGCCTTCGGCTACGGCACCTACGTGACCCTCGACTACCTGATGTTCGGCAACCCGGCCTCCGGCTGGACCACCATCGTGGTGAGCCTGATGTTCTTCATCGGCATCCAGATGATCTCCACCGGCATCGTGGGCGAGTACATCGCGCGCATCTACGAGGAGGTCAAGGGCCGTCCGCTGTACGTGGTGAGCCGCGAGCACGGCACCGGCCTGGAGAACGGCAAGCCATGAAGCGCAGCGACTCCGGGGGGTGGACCGCGCCCCAGCCGGTCTGGCTCATCGTGGCGCTGCTTGCATGGCTTCTGGCCACGGCATGGGCGCGCCCGCTGATGGCACCCGACGAAGGCCGCTACGGCGGCGTGGCGCTCGCCATGCTGCGCTCCGGCGACTGGCTGGTGCCGCGGCTCGACGGCCTGCCCTTCTTCCACAAGCCGCCGCTGTTCTACTGGATCGGCGCGGCCGCGATGTCGGTCGCCGGGCCGGTCGAATGGGCGGCGCGGCTGCCCTCGGTGCTGGGCGCGGCCGCGGCGGCGTCGGCGCTGTTCCTGTTCCTGCGCCGCTGGTCGAACGCCCGCGTGGCGCTGCTGTCGACCGTGGTGCTGGTGACCACGCCCTTCTTCTTCATCGGCGCGCAGTTCGCCAACCTCGACATGCTGGTGGCGGGCTGCATCTCGTGCACGGTGCTGCTGGCGGCCGGCGCGGTGCTGGCCAGGGAGCAGGAAGAACCGTGGCGCGCCCTGCTCGCGGGTGCCTACCTGTTTGCCGCGGCCGGGCTGCTGGCCAAGGGGCTGATCGGCCTGCTGCTGCCCGCGATGGTGATCGTGGGCTGGTGCGCCGCCACGCAGCGGCTCGCGGCGCTGCGGCTCGCGCTGTGGCTGCCGGGCTGGGTCGTGCTGCTGGCGGTGGCGGGGCCGTGGTTCGTCGCGATGCAGATGAAGTACCCGGAGTTCTTCGACTACTTCGTCATCACGCAGCACTTCAGGCGCTTCGCTTCGTCGGGCTTCAACAACGAGCACGGCTTCTGGTTCTACCTGCCGGTGCTCGCGGGCCTCACGCTGCCGTGGTTCGCGTGGGTGCTGGTGCCCCGGGGCCAGGACGAGGACAAGCGCTCGCGCCGCACCGGCATCGACCGGCTCATGTGGATCTGGCTCACGGTCATCGTGGTGTTCTTCTCGCTGCCGCGCTCCAAGCTCGTGGGCTACGTGCTGCCGGCGCTGCCGCCGCTGGCGTACCTGATCGCGCAGCGCGTGTTCGCGGGCCGCTCGTCCGACGCACTGCTCGGCAAGGTCCGCAACAAGGTGCGCCTCACCGCGCTGGCATCGGCCGCGGTGTGCGTGGCCTGCGTGGCGGCCATCGCGACCCATTCCACGCCGCCGGGCACGCGGCTGCGGCTGCCGCCGGGGCAGTCGGTGGCGCCGGGCGAACGCGTGCTGATGCTCGACAGCTACTACTACGAGATTCCGTTCTACTGGAACCTGCGCGAGCCGGTGCTGGTGTCGGACGACTGGCAGGCCGCCGCGCGCGACCCGCGCGACAACTGGCGCAAGGAGATCTCCGACGCCGGCCGCTTCGACCCCGAGCGCGCCGCGGCCACGCTGCTGGACCGCACGCGGCTCGCGTCCACGCTCTGCGTGCCGCGCGCCACCTGGATCGTGGGCGCGAACACCGCGCACCTGGCCAACCCGTGGTTGATGAAGGCGCAGCTGGTGGCGGTCAACGACGGCGCCGCGGCATGGCGCTTCGCTGGCAGCGCGACGGGCGACGCGCATTGCCTCGACGTGGCCGCACCGGCCGCACCGGTCCGAACCCCGGCCCCCGCCGCAGAGACGAGCGGCAATGGCTGAAACGCGCCATATCTGCATCTGCGCCGACGACTTCGGCATGGGCGCCGGCATCAACGCGGCGGTGATCGACCTGGCCGGGCAGGGCAAGCTCTCGGCCACCAGCGCCATGGTGCGGCGCGGCGCATGGCTGGCGGGCGCGCGGGCGCTGCGGTGCATTGCGCCCGCGCAGCTCGACGTCGGCCTGCACCTGGACCTCACGCCGCCGGCGCGCCCGGACGGGCCCGAGCCCGGGCTGGCCGGCCTGCTGGCGCGCACGTACACGCGAACGGCCAGCGTGCCGGCGCTGCGGGCCGACATCCGCGACCAGTTCACGCGCTTCGAGGACGCCATGGGCCGCGGCCCCGCCTTCGTCGACGGCCACCGGCACGTGCACCAGTTCCCGGTGGTGCGCGAGCTGGTGCTGGAGGAAATCGCGCAGCGCTACCCCACGGCACCGCCATGGGTGCGCGGCACCGCGCCGGGCTGGCGCCATGGGCCGGGGCGCTGGAAGGCCGCGCTCGTGCATGCGCTGGGCGGACCCGGAATGGAGGCCCTTGCGGCACAGCGGGGCATTCCGATGAGCCGGCGCCTGCTGGGCGTGTACGACTTCTCGGGCGACGCCTGCGGCTACGCGCAGCGCGTGGCCGACTGGCTCGCGGCCTGCCGCAACGGCGACGTGCTCATGTGCCACCCCGCCGCCGGCACGCACGCGGGCGACCCGCACGGGGCCGCGCGGCTGCGCGAATACAGCGTGCTGCATGCGCTGGTGCTGCCGCCACCCGGGCGCGACGGCGGCATTGCCTTGTCGCCGCTCTCGCGGCTGCTGCAGCGCGAGGCGCAGGCCTCCCCGAACGACGCGCGGCCGGTCGCGTAACATCCGCGCCACCGTCCGCCATCGTCCGCCAGCGCCCGTTCCGGGGGCGCCCCGCCCCATGCCTTCCCCCCAAAGCGCGCCCTTCCCCTCGGCCGCGCAAGCCGCCCTGCTCTTCGTCGCGCTGTTCCTGTGCGAGTTCGTCGTGGGTGCCGCGCTGCGCGATGCCAACGGCTGGCTCGGCCTCAACATCATGCAGATCGGCGTGCTGTCGTCGGTGCTGGGCAACGGCTGCGTGTTCGCGGTGGTGATGCACCTGCAGAAGCTCACCTACCGCGAGCTGTTCCACCAGTCGGCCTCTTCGGCGCGCGCCACGCTGATGCTGGTGGTGCCGCCGGTGCTGCTGCTGGTGCCGGCGCTGCTGCTCGCGCTCACCTCGGTGCTGCAGCTGCTCACGCTGCTGGTGCCGCCCTCGGCCTGGGAGGAGTCGTACTTCAGCCGCATGGCCGACGGCAGCGTGGCGGCCGTGCTCGCGGTGTGCGTGATGGCGCCGCTGCTGGAGGAGATGCTGTTCCGCGGCATCGTGCTGCGCGGCTTCCTGCGGCGCTATTCGCGCTGGCAGGCCATCTTCATGTCGGCGCTGCTGTTCGGCGCGGCGCACATGAACATCTACCAGTTCGTGGTCGGCTTCGTGATGGGCTCGGTGCTCGCCTGGCTGTACGAGCGCACGCGCTCGCTCATTCCCTGCATCGCGCTGCACGCGGCCTACAACACCACCACGCTGCTGCTGGCCGACCGGCTCGACGCCATCACGCCGTCGCGCCTGCTGTGGGCGGTGGCCGTGGCGTTGCTGGCGGCCCTGTGCGGCGTGCTGGCGCTGCGGGCGATGCTGGTGCCGCGCGCGGCGCGCGGCACGCCGTCCTGATCTTTTCGCCCGGCTAGTCCCAGCAGACGGTCAGCACGGCGTACCCGGGCAACGGCTCGGGCGCGGCGGGATGCCGGCCGCAGGGCCAGCCCTGGACGACACCGTCGGCCTCCAGCCCTTCGATCCACTGCTCGGCGTCCTGCGCGGATGCGCGGGTGTAGATGTGCACGTTCTCGGCCGGCGGCCAATCGAGAGAATCCTCGGCCAGTTCCTGCCATTCGTCGTGGATGCCGACGAGCAGCACCTGCACGTCGGGCCGCTGCGCGATGGTGCGCAGGCGCTCCCACAGCTGCGCGAGCGGCGGACGGCCATAGCCCCACTGGTTCGGCGCGATCGACTCTTCTTCGGAGTTGCCGTCGAAGTACGCATCGAGCGGCACCACCGGCGGCGCCTTGTCGCTCTGCGCGTGCTGCGCGCGAATGAGCGCCATCAGCTGCCCGTGCTGGCGCAGGAACTCGTCGCTGGCGGCCAGGCGCATGGCGCGCTGCCGCTCTTCGTCGTACAGCCGGCCGTGGCCGCGATGAAAACGCAGCCGGTCCTTCTCTTCGGGCTTGCGGATCGCCTTGAGCGACTTGCGCTGCCGGTCGAAGGCCGCCACGAGCAGGTCGCCCGGCGCGAGCCAGCCCACCGCCTGCGGCACCTCGGCGATGCGCAGCAGGGCGCCCTTCTCGTCTTCGTCGAGCAGTTCGTAGCCCGCCTTCACTGTGATGGACGCGCCGCCGATGCGGGCACTGTCCAGCGGGATCGCCAGGGGACGCATCGCGTCCGGCCCTAGAGTGACTTGGGCGGCAACGCCCGCGCATCGACCGCGTCGCCGTCGACGATGAAGTGCCCGCCCGCCACGTGGTGCAGCGTGCGCAGCTCGTCGTGCCCGCTGAAGTTCCAGCGCCCGTTGGCGAACACGCGCGCGTCGGCCTGCGCGGCGATCACCTCGCCCAGGAACAGGTCGTAGCGCTCCTGGATGTGCGCCTCGGGCAGCAGCCGGCATTCGAGCCAGGCCGCGCAGCCCTCGAGCAGCGGCGCGTCGGTGGCCACGCCCGCGAAGGTCTCCAGGCCGTAGGCCGCGAACTTGTCGCGGCCCGACTTCTCGAGGATCTCGCGGCCCGAGCTGTTGCCCAGCGCCTCCGTCAGGTCGAGCTGCGCGCGCGTGGGCACCTGCAGCGCGAAGGTGCCCGCGCCTTCGAGCAGCGCGCGCGTCCAGGTGCTCTTGTCGAGCACCACCGCCACCTTGGGCGGCGCGAAGTCCAGCGGCATGGCCCAGGCCGCCGCCATGATGTTGCGCTGGCCGCTGTGCGCCGCGCTCACGAGCACGGTCGGGCCGTGGTTCATCAGGCGGTAGGCCTTGTCGAGCGCAACGGGTTGGCGGTGCAGGGCATTGTTCATGGGGGCCACCATCGAGGTCTTTCAGGTTTCAGGGTCGTCCACCGGCAGGCGGCGGACTTCGACCGTGCGGATGCGCTGCGCGTCGACATCGGTCACGACGAAATCGTACCCGTCGTGCACCCAGTTCGCATGCGCGGGCGGCAGGCCGCGAAAGCGCGCCAGCAGGAAGCCCGCCACCGAGGTGTAGCTGTCGTCGTCGCTCACCAGCCCGTGCGTCTGCAGCGCCTGCTCCAGCAGGTGCAGGTCGGCGCTGCCGGACACGGTCCAGGCGTCGGGCGCGGTCTGCAGGATCTCCAGCGTCTCGTCCTCGTCGGGAAACTCGCCGGCAATGGCCTCCAGCACGTCGATGGGCGTGACCACGCCGGTGAGCGTGCCGTGCTCGTCGTTCACCAGCGCGAGCTGCCCGCGCGCGCCGCGCAGCGTGTCGATGAGGCGGATGGCCGTGGTCGACTCGGGCACGTAGATCGGCGCGCGCAGGCCGCCGTTCTCGTCGATGCGGCCGTGGCGCAGCAGCTGGCCCAGCAGGTCCTTGGCGCGCGCCACGCCGACCACCTCGTCGAGCGAGCCGCGGCACACCGGGAAGATGCCGTGCGGCGTGTCGAGCAGCTGCTCGCGCACGGCCTCGGGGTCGTCGTTCAGGTCGACCCACGAGATGTCGGCGCGCGGCGTCATCACCGAGCGCACGTTGCGCTCGGCCAGCGACAGCACGCCGCTCACCATGTTGCGTTCTTCCACGGCAAAGGTGGGCTCGGGCGCGGAGGCCGCGTCTGGCGCGGCGCCGGCCAGTGCCGGCTCGCCGGGCGCGCGGCCGCCGAGCAGGCGAATGATCGACTCTGCCGTGCGGTCGCGCAGCGGCCGGCGGGCCTCGTGCTTCATGGCATTGCGCTTGGCCCACTGGTTCAGCGTCTCGATCATCACGGAGAAGCCGATCGCGCCGTACAGGTAGCCCTTGGGAATGTGGAAGCCCAGGCCTTCCGCCACCAGGCTCAGGCCGATCATCAGCAGGAAGCTCAGGCACAGCACCACCACCGTCGGGTGCGCGTTGACGAAGCGCGTGAGCGGCTTGGACGCCCACAGCATGATGCCGATGGAGATCACCACCGCGGCCATCATCACGGGCAGGTGCTCGACCATGCCCACGGCGGTGATCACCGCGTCGAGCGAGAACACCGCGTCGAGCACCACGATCTGCGTGACCACCAGCGTGAAGCTGGCGTAGGCCGCCGAGCTTGCCGTGGTGTGCGTCACGCCCTCCAGGCGTTCGTGCAGCTCGGAGGTGGCCTTGAACAGCAGGAACAGCCCGCCCACCAGCAGGATCAGGTCGCGCCCCGAGAAGCCCTGCCCGAACACCGTGAAGAGCGGCGTGGTCAGCGTGACCAGCCACGAGACCACCGACAGCAGCGCCAGGCGCATGAACAGCGCCAGGCTCAGGCCGATGAGGCGCGCCCTGTCGCGCTGGTGCGGCGGCAGCTTCTCGGCCAGGATGGCGATGAAGATCAGGTTGTCGATGCCCAGGACGATCTCCAGGACGACCAGCGTCAGAAGACCGATCCAGGCGGCCGGGTCGGTGAGAAGTTCAATCATGGGGAGTCAGGCGCAAGGCACGAAGGGCGCGAGCGGGTGCGGCCCGGCATGGCGCGGGCCATGTCGGGCGACGGGAGGGGAAAGGTGGGGAGGAGGCGTTGCGCAAACGTTGCGGCGCAACGTTGCAGGCGGAAGCTGGCGGGGCCAGCGGCCTACTGGGAGGCTCGGAAGAAGATTTCACCCGGCCAGTTTATCGAACGCCCCCGAACAGCCCCGCCGTGCAAGGGCTCTTTCCGCCGCAAGCCGACCGTGCGTCAGCGATAGGAATCGCACAGCGCGAGGTACTCGTCGCCCGAGATCTCGAGCGCCGTGGCGCGGCGCAACACGCGCGCCTTGGGCTTGGGCAGGTCGGTCCTGATCTGGATCTGCTTGCTGATCGGGATGCCCATGTAGCTCTGGTTCACCCAGATGTTCTCCACGATGTTGTTCCAAGGCAGCAGCATGCCGTTCTCGAAGGTCAGGCCCTGGTGGCCGACCACGAGCGCCGGCTGCGCGATGTTGCGCAGCGTGTTGAAGCACTTGAAGGTCAGCCACGCCGTGAGCAGCGCGAAACACGCCGCCAGGAGGATGCCGATGTTCTTGTCCTGTGCGCGGATGCACAGCACCGCCAGCACCACGGTCACCACCGACCACAGCACGATGCCGCCGATGATGCGCGAGCGCGAATAGAACACGGGGCGGTCCTGGCGGGTCTTCTCTTGTTGGGCGGCGGAGCTGTAGATTTCCATTTGTCGGTTTCGCTGTGCGCGTCTGTTGGAGTGGTTGGGAAAGAAACGAAAAACAAATTCAGTTCGCCGGCAGGCGTTGCATCAGGCAGGCCAGCAGCACGGGCTCGTTGTCGATCTTCGAGCGGTCGATCTTCCGGGTCTTGCCGTTGGCAACGATGACCAGGTGTTCGTCGGCCTCCATGCCGTCCTCGTCGGACTGCGTGCGGATGGTGTCGATGCTCGACCACGCAATGAGCTGGCCCTTGTGCATCAGCCCTTCGGCCTGCAGGCCGAGCGCGCCGAACTTCACGGTCTCGCCGGCATGCAGGCGGCGCTCCACGTCGTGCGCCATGACCTCGCCCACGGCCTCTTCCACTTCGCAGAGCAAGTCGCCCGCGTTGTCCCACAGGTCCAGCCGCAGGCGCAGCGTCTTGCCGTCGCGGCCGGTGAGCAGCACATGGTTGCGGTTGTGGCGATGGCGAATGCGCGTGACCTCCGCGAAGGCCAGCGTGCGCTCGCCAAGCTGCAGGCCCCTGTCGCCCACGGTGAGTTGCTGCGGCGTGCGCAACCACGCGAAGAAGTCGCTGCCCTTCCAGCAGATCAGGTAGATCGCGCAGGGAATGGCCAGGAAGAGAACGACGATCGCGCCCTTGTGGCGAATGAAGTCCGGCGTGATGAGGTACGGGAGGATGTAGACCTTCACCGGCACCAGCATCATGGCGCAGAAGACGTAGATGGCGGCGAGCCCGCCGAGGACGCAATAGAACGAATAACGCGGAAAGATGCGGGCGTGACGAATGGGCATGTGGCAAGCCCAATGCAACGACAGCGGGCGATAAGAAACTACCCGCGGACCATACCAGCGCGATGCGTCCTGAATGAGGCGCGGCGTGTCAGCCAACGCCTCTTTTTCAAGGTGCGAAGCGGCCTTTGTACGAAGGGCTTAGCCTGGAAGATTTAACTTATTCAGCGCGGGTGCCCGACCTCTTCTAAAGCATTCATCGCGCCTTCGAAACCAGCGCGCGATGCGCGGCCATGGCACGCCCGTGCATCGGCTGCGAAGGGTCGCGCTTTGCCAGCGGGCCGAAGCGCGTCTCTCGCGACACCACCGCCACGCAATCGCGAAGACAACGGTGCGCGGGGTCCACCGCATCGCGCGGATGCCATGCCTGCAGCACCTGTTCGACGGGTACCGCCACCGGCAGCTTGAAGATCGCGAGGTCGAGGCTCGCCGCCACCGCGCGCGCCAGGGGCTCCGGCACGCAGGCCACCAGCGTCGAGCGCGCGGCGGCCATCAGCGCACCGTAGGCACTCGGCACCGTCAATGCAATCTGCCGCGCGCAGCCGTGTTCGGCCAGCAGGGTGTCCACCGGCTCCCTGGACTTTCCGCGGCGCGTGAGCGCCACGTGCTGCTGAGCCGCGAAGCGCTTCGGCGTGACGCGCGCCTGCAGCAGTTCATGCCCCGCTTTCACGACGCCCACGATGTGCTGCTCGTACAGCAGCGAGGTCTGTATCTCCGGCCCCTTGTCGAACAGCGTGCCCACGTCGAGGTCGATGCGGCCTTCGCGCAAGGCCATGGCGTCGCTGTCGCTCTCGGGCACGAAGCGCAGGCGGGCGCGTGGAATGTCGCGGCGCACGGCCGCGAGCAGGGTCGCGCCGTAGACGATGCCCATGCCCTCCGGCGCGCGCACCGTGAACTCGCGCTCCAGCTGTGCCAGCGGCACCCCGCCGTCGGGCTGCATCAGCAACAGGGCATCGGCCATCAGCCGGCGCAGCGGCTCGCGCATGGCCTGCGCGCGCGGCGTGGGAATGAGCTTGCGGCCGGCACGCACCAGCACCGGGTCTCCCAGCGCCTCGCGGATGCGCGCGAGCGTGTGGCTCATGGCCGGTGCGCTCAGGTGCATGCGCTCGGCGGCCGCGCTCACGCTGCCGGTGCTCAGCAGCGCGTCGAGCGCCGCCAGCAGATTCATGTCCGTCGAATTCATCTGGTGCATGTATTTGCTTGAAAGAATGCACTGTACAGAGCCAATGCACCGGCGGACACTGCGCATCCTTTCCCTGTTGGAGACCATGCAGTGACCCCTTCGCAAGCCAGCCGCACCGCCCTCGCCACCTCGCTGATGCGCGCGCTCCATTCGCGCGGCGACCCTGCGCCGCTGCTGGACGACCCGTGGGGCGACCGCCTGGTGCCGGCGACCGTGCGTGCCGCCTTTGCCGAGCGGGCGATGGCACAGCGCAACGCGGCGGGCGGCGCGGGCGTCTCGCCCGACGACGCCCTGAACGCGGCGCTGCGCGCGAACGCCGCCTATGCCGATGTGGTGCTGCGCTCGCGCTACACGGAAGATGCTCTGCAGGCCGCCGTGACACGGGGCGTCGCGCAGTACGTGATCGTCGGCGCGGGCTTCGACAGCTTCGTGTGCCGCCGGCCGGCCTGGGCCCATGCGCTGAACGTGTACGAAGTCGATCACCCCGACACGCAGCGGCTGAAGCGCCAGCAGTTGCAGGCGTGCGGCGTGGCCGGGTCGGCCTCGATGCACTTCATCGAGGCGGACCTGTCGGTGGAAGACCTCGGCAGTGCCTTGGCACGCTCGACCTTCGACGCGACGCAGCCCGCCTTCTTCTCATGGCTCGGCGTCACGGTGTACCTCACCAGGGAGGCCAACCTGGCCGCCCTGCGCTCCATTGCCGCGTGCACGAGCGCGCAGAGCGAACTGGTCTTCACCTACATCGACGAGGCCGCGCTCGCGCCCGGCCATGCCGGCGCGGAAGACTTCCGCAAGCTGCGCGGCGAAGTGCAAGCCGCCGGCGAAGCCTTCCTCAGCGGCTTCGACCCCGCAACGCTGAAGGCGCTGCTGCTCGACACCGGCCTGCTGCTGAAGGAAGATCTCGACGGGCACCAGGGCATTGCGCGCTACGACCCCGCGGGCATCAACGGCCTGCGGTCCGCGGGCGCCGCGCACATGGCGCATGCTGTCAGCTTCCGGTCCGCCAGCACCTGATAGCTTGCGGCGACAACAACGACAGGCCTTGTCATGACCGCCGCCAACCCACCGCCCCCCCAGCCCCTGCCGATCCCGCCTCCTCCCGCTACGGGCACGGCCTCCCGCCGCCCCGGCCTCGCCGACCTCGTGGCGGGCGTCTCCATCGCGGGCCTGTTGCTGCCCGAGGCGGTCGCCTACTCGGGCATCGCGGGCCTGCCGCCGCAGGCCGGCGTGATCGCGCTGTTCGCGGGCCTGCTGGTCTACGGCCTCTTCGGCAGCAGCCGCTTCGCGATCGTCTCGGCCACCTCGTCGTCGGCGGCGGTGCTGTTCGCCGCGACGATGTCGGTGACGGGCGCCGACACCGCGACGCGGCTTGCGATGGGCGCGGGCATCGTGCTGCTGGCCGGCGTGTTCTTCGTCATCGCGGGCGTGGCCAAGCTCGGTGCGGTGTCCAGCCTCATCGCCAAGCCGGTGCTGCGCGGCTTCGCGCTCGGGCTGGCATTGACCATCGTGGTCAAGCAGTTGCCCAAGGTGCTGGCGGTGCAGCCGGCGCACAGCGACTTCTTCCGGCTCCTTGCGGGCCTGGTCGGCGACTGGCGGCACTGGAACCTGGCCGGCGCGGCCATGGCGCTGATGGCGCTCGTGCTGCTGCGCGGCCTCGCGCGCTGGCGCGCGGTGCCGGCCGCGCTGCTGGTGATCGTGGGCGGCATCGTGCTCGACGTGCAGGGCCTGTGCCATGCGTGGGGCGTCGCGGCGGTGGGGCCGATCTCGCTCGACTTCTCGCACCCGGGCGTGCCGCAGATGGACCGCGCGCAATGGCAGAACCTGGGCGGGCTGGCGTTCGCGATGGCGCTCATCCTGTACGCCGAGTCGTACGGCTCGATCCGCACCTTCGCGCTGCGCCACGGCGACAACGTGTCGGCCAACCGCGACCTGCTGGCGCTGGGCGGCGCGAACCTTCTCTCGGCCCTGTTCCAGGGCATGCCGGTGGGCGCGGGCTACTCGGCCACCTCGGCCAACGAATCGGCCGGGGCGCGCAGCCGCGCGGCGGGCATCGTCGCGGGCCTGGTGGTGCTGGTGGCGGTGCTCACGCTGCTGCCGTGGATCGCGCACACGCCCGAGCCGCTGCTGGCCGCCATCGTGATCCACGCGGTGAGCCACACGCTGAACCCCGCCGCGCTGCGCCCCTACTTCCAGTGGCGGCGCGACCGGCTCGTGACCGTCGTGGCGGTGGCCGCGGTGCTGGTGCTGGGCGTACTCAACGGCCTGCTGGCGGCCATCGGCGTGAGCCTGCTGTTGCTGCTGCGCGGCTTCTCGCGCACCACGGTCAGCTGGCTCGGGCGCCTGGGCCAGAGCCACGACTACGTCGACACCGCGCGCCACCCCGAGGCGGTGGTGCCGCCACGCACGCTGATCGCGCGGCCCGACGTGCCGCTGTTCTTCGGCAATGCCGACGCGGTGTTCGCGTCGATCCGCGCGCGCGTCGATGCGATGCCGGGCCTGGAGCGCATGGTGCTGAGCCTGGAGGAATCGCCCGACCTCGACGCGACCAGCATCGAGGCGCTGTGCGACTTCGCGGCCTATGTGCGTGCGCGCGGCGCACGGCTGTCACTGGCGCGCGTGAAGGACGACGTGCGCGACCTGCTGGCGAAGGTGAACTCGCCGGACCTGCACGCGGAGGTGTATGCGCCGTGGAGCGTGGATGACGCGGTGCAGTGAACGAGAAACCCTGGCTTGGCCTCTACCAGATCTTCCACCATGGCTTCGGCTCGGCTTCGCCCTTCTTCTCATGCGAATCCCGTGGGGCGCAAGCGCGACGCGCGGAAGCCATCGCTGCGGCCGCATCGAACGAAATGGATGACGGCGCACGCTCCACCGTGATCGACGGCACGGACCTGTGCGTGAAATCAGGTGGCACCGGAGCCGGAGCCGGAGCCGGGGCCGGAAGTGGCGCAGCATCGACAGCTACCGCCCGCGGCACGACGAAGCCTCCAAGAAGCGCCGCGGAGTTGCGCCGTCGACCGCGATGGTCCAGCGCTGCGCCCGACATGAACTCCTTGTACGCATACGGCGGCTGGTGCTGTTCATAAAACGACAGCTGCCTGATGGCCTCGAATGCCGCTTCGCCTCCCTGCAAGGCAGTCACGAAAGTGCGCGCATCTTCCTCCGGATCGTTGAGCAGAAAAACCTCGGTCGGGTCCATCACGAGCAATGGCAGGGCGAGCCCTTGCAACGATTCGACCGCAGCCTGCCAATAGTCCTCGACGAGTGCACTGTCTCCAACGAAAGCATCGAACCACGCGCGGGCCTCCACCAGATTGCGCACCGCTTTCTCGACAGGAACACACGGCAACAGGACCTTCTGCTGCACGACGCTGCCGTTCTGCCTGAAGCTGAAGGCTGCGGGAATCAAGTCTTCCCTGCGGAAGCAGAAAAACCAGATCACGGGAATCTGATTGGCGCCTTCAGCCACCTCTGCATAGGGCGACCCGTCGCGCACCAACGCCTCGTCGAGCTGGGCCCGGTTGCAAACGGGGATGGATGTGTTGAACAGGTATGCGCGGTTGGCCATGGCCAAGAATGCCACACCCCCCGCAACCGGGAACTGCGCTCGCAGTCCTAGCGCGGCGCCGCCTGCCGCCTGAACTCGCTCGGGCTGCCGCCGGTGTGCTCGCGGAACACGCGGCTGAAGTGCGAGAGGTTGCCGAAGCCCGCGGCCAGTGCGATGTCGGTGATGGAGCGCGACACGTTCGCCGGGTCGATCAGGTCGCGGATGCTCGCGGCCAGGCGCTGGTGCTGGATGTAGCCGTTCAGCGTTTCGTCGTCGTCCGAGAAGGCGCTGTGCAGCAGCCGCTTGCTGCAGCGCAAGGCCAGCGCCATGCTGTCGATCGACAGCGCCGGGTCGCGCAGGTTCTGCGCCACGTGGCGGCGGATGCGGTCTTTCAGGGCCTCGCGCTGCGTCTGCGGCGTCTCCTGCCCGGCCAGCTCCATCAGCGACAGGCGCACCAGCTGGATCAGCAGCTCGCCCGCGCCGCGCGCCGCCGCTTCGCTCATGAAGGGCAGCTCGAGGTAGGTGCTGCGCATGGTCTCCAGCGCCACGCGCGAGATGCCGCTGGCGCCGCCGATGCGCCGCGCCACCAGGTCGTTCAGGGGCAACGCGGGCGAGGCGAGCTGGTCCTTCGGCAGCATCACGATGAGGTGGTCGCTGCGCTCGGGGTTGGCCACGGTGTAGTCGGCGGTGGTGTCGTAGAGCGTCCACCCGCCCGAGCGCACGGCGGCGGCACGGCCGCGCTGCGTGACCTCGGCCGAGCCCTGCCAGGGCGCGACGATCTTCAGGTACGGCGCTTCGCTCAGGCGCGCCATCTGGGTCGTCCTGAGCACGCGATGCCGGTTGGCCTCGAGCCGCGTGAGGATCACGTCGCCGGCGTGCGAGGCCGCGAGGTGACCGTCGAACTCGGTGTCGTCGTACAGGTCGGAGCCCAGCCCGCCGAAGTGGCGCCATACCCATTCGCACCACAGCGGCCCGCGCTCCTTCGGCGGGATCTCGTCGGTGGAAAGAAGCAGGGACGTGGTCATGCGGTGCAGCGAGGCAGAAAACGAAAGGTTGCAGGCCGCGGCCCGAATGCTGGGCATTGTGAAGGGCATCGAAGCCCTCCGGCTTTGCGGGTTAACCACTAGGCGCGTGCACGCTGCGTCAAGTGCTTTGTGCACGGCGGGCACAGCAGCGCGAGCCCCGGATTTCTACGATTCCGGGAAGCGGGCGCACCCCGACGCCCCGTAGGAGACCTCATGCAACACCACCCCAATCGCCGCCGCTGGATCCAGGGCACCGCTACCGCGCTGGGCGCCGCCGCCGTCGCGCCGCAGCTGTTCGCGCAGACCGGCGCCAGCGGCCCCGTGAAGATCGGCTACGCCATTGCGCGCACCGGCCCGTGGGCCGCCGGCGCGCAGGTGAGCCAGGAACCCAACTACCTGCTGTGGGCCGAGCAGGTCAACGCGGCGGGCGGGTTGTCGGTGAAGGGAGTGAAGCGCCCCATCGAACTCATCGGCTACGACGACCGCAGCGAGACCGAGACCTGCGTGCGCACCTTCGAGAAGCTCATGGGCAGCGACAAGGTCGACCTGGTGCTGCCGCCGTGGGGGTCGGGCGCCAACTTCGCGGTGGCCCCGCTGGCCAACCGCTTCGGCTACCCGCTGCTGGCGCCCACGGCGCTGTCGCGCAAGCTGATCGACATGCGCCTGCCCTTCTTCTTCTCGCTGCTGCAGCAGCCCGACAAGATGATGGGCGCACTGGTCGACATGCTGGTGGCGCAGAACGTGAAGACCCTCACCATCGTCTACATGGACGACCTGTTCGGCCTGGAGAACTTCGCGGCGCTGAACAACGCGCTGAAGAAGACCGGCATCCAGGTGCTCGACCGCAAGAGCTACCCGCTGGGCGTGAAAGACCTGGCGCCGGTGCTGCGCACCATGAAGGACCTGAACCCCGACGCCTTCATCGGCATCACCTACCCGCCGGACACCATTCTTGCGAGCCGGCAGGCGCGCGAGGTGGGCTTCAACCCGAAGTACTTCTACGCGTCGGTGGGCACGGCCTTCCAGCTCTACAAGAACGTGATGGCGGCCAACACCGAAGGCGTGATCGGCATGGGCTCGTGGAACAGCAAGACCAGCCCCGAGGCCAAGGCCTACTTCGACGCGCACACGAAGAAGTTCGGCAAGGAGCCCGACCGCTGGGCCAGCGGCCACGCATGGGCGGGCCTGCAGATCCTGCAGCAGGCCGTGGAGAAGGTGGGCCTGGACCGCAAGGCGCTGCGCGAGCAGATCGCGAAGAACGAGTTCAAGACCATCCTCGGGCCGATCCGCTTCGAGGGCAGCGAGAACGCGTCCATTCCGGGCACGGTGTCGCAGTGGCAGGGCAACGACTTCGAGGTGGTCTGGCCGAAGGACCGCGCCACCGCGCAGCTCAGCCCCAAGCCGGCCTGGAAGTAAGAACGTGTCCCTTTCCGGATGGGCCGAGCTTCTTGCCGGCGGACTGATCACGGGCGGCATCTACGCGCTGGTGGCCATCGGGCTGAACCTGCAGTACGGGCTGATGCGCATCATGAACATCTCGCACGGCGAGTTCCTGATGCTGGGCGCCTTCGCGACCTGGTGGGCGCACAGCACCTGGGGCATCTCGCCGCTGCTGTTCATGCCGGTGGCCTTCGCGCTGCTGATGGCGCTGGGCATGGCGGTGCACTGGCTGTGCTTCAGGCAGGTGGCGGCACGCGCGCCGAACGTCGATGTGTTCGAGGCGCGCAGCCTCATGGTGGGCTTCGGCCTGATGTTCCTGGTGCAGAACACCGCCCTGCTCGTGTGGGGCGGCGACCTGCGCGGCTACGACTACCTGGCCGACCCGGTGCAGCTGGGCGAGATGCGCTTCACGGCCAACAAGCTGGTGCTGTTCGGCGTGGCGCTGGCGCTGAGCATCGCGCTCATCGCGCTCCTGAAGCTCACGCTGCTGGGCAAGGCGGTGCGCGCGCTCATGCAGTCGCCCACCGGCGCGCAACTCGTGGGCATCAACACCAGGCGGCTGCACCCGCTGATGTTCGGCATCGGCCTGGGCCTGTCGGGCGTGGCCGGTGCGCTGCTGTCGATGACCTACGAGATCTCTCCCTCCATGGGCGAGCCCTACACCGTGACCGCGCTCATCGTCATCACCCTGGGCGGCTTCGGCAGCATCGCGGGCAGCCTGGTCGGCGGCCTGCTGCTGGGCGTGGTGGAAGCGCTGGGCATGTACTACACGAGCCCCTCGCTCAAGATGCTGCTGTCGTACGCCGTGTTCATCGGCGTGCTGATCTGGCGGCCCAACGGACTGTTCTCCAGAAAATGATCTCGCTCTTTCAAAACAAGCCGTGGTGGATGCTGTGCATCGGCCTCGCGCTGGCGGCCGCCGTGCCGTGGGTGGCCAGCGAGTTCGCGGCCTCGGTCGCGCTCGGCTGCCTCATGTACATCGCACTGGCCACGAGCTGGTCGCTGTTCTGCGGCGCCACGCGCTACCTCTCGCTGGCCACCTCGGCCTTCTTCGGCCTGGGTGCGTATGCGAGCGCCACGCTGCTCGACGTGATGCCGTGGCCGCTGGTCATTCTGAGCGGCGCGGCCATTGCCAGTGCGGTCGCGGTGGTGATGGGCGCGGCGGTGCTGCACCTGCGCGGCACCTACTTCGCGGTGCTCACCTTTGGCATGACCGAGCTCATTCGCCATGCCGTGACCTTCGTCGAGAAGCAGGTCTCCGGTACGGTGGGCCGCGTGCTGGCCGTGGTGCCGTCGAACGAGACGGTGTACCTCACGGTGCTGGCGATCGCGGGCGCGGCCATTGCCACGGCGCTGCTGGTCAAGCGCAGCCGCTTCGGCCTGGCGCTGGCGGGCATCGGTGCCGACGAGCAGCGCGCGCAGACGCTGGGTGTCGATACACGCCGCGTGAAGGTGATGGGCTTCGCGCTCACCGCGGCCTTTGCCGGCGCGGTCGGCGCGGCCATGGCGGTGCGCTGGACCTACATCGACCCGCCGGCGGTGTTCAGCCCCTTCATCGGCTTCCAGACGGTGCTGATCGCGATGATCGGCGGCGCGGCCAGCATCGGCGGTCCGGTGGCCGCGGCCATCGTCTTCAGCCTGCTGTCGGAAACGCTGCGGCTGCAGCTGCCCTACGGCTACATGATGGTGCTCGGGCTGCTGCTGATCCTGTGCGTGATGTACCTGCCCAACGGCCTCGCGTCGCTGTGGCAGCGCAAGGCGGCGGTGCTGCGCGGGCACGGCCATGAATGAACCGCAGATCCTGCTGGAGGCCCGTGAACTCACGGTGCGCTTCGGCGGCCTCACCGCGGTCGATGCGGTCAGCGCCACGCTGCGCGCGGGCGAGATCGTCGGCATCATCGGGCCGAACGGCGCGGGCAAGACGACCTTCTTCAACGCCATCTCGGGCGTGGTGATGCCGACCTCGGGCACGCTGCGGGTCGAAGGCGGCGTGGACCTCACGCGCCGCGGCCCGCACCTGTACGCCGCGCACGGCATCGCGCGCACCTTCCAGACGCCGCGCGTGATGGCCGGCATGACGCTGGAGGACAACGTGCGCTTCGGCATGCAGTTCGCAGGCAGGCATCGCGCGCCCATCGCGGGGCTGGGCAGCACGGGCGAGATCCTGGACATGCTGGGCCTGGGCGGCCTGGCGCGGAACATCGCGGGCGATGTCACGCCGTCGCAGCAGCGGCTGCTGGAGATCGGCATGGCGCTGGGCACCCGGCCGCGCGTGCTGCTGCTCGACGAAGTGGCGGCCGGGCTCACCGAGATCGAGGTCGACGCGATGGCGCGGCGCATTCGAAAGCTGCGCGACGAGCACGGCCTCACGGTCGTGTGGATCGAGCATGCGGTGGCCACGCTGCTGAAGTACGTCGAGCGCGTGCTGGTGCTGCACCAGGGCCGCAAGATCGCCGACGGCACACCGGCCGAGGTGGTGCGAAATGCAGAAGTGGTCGAGGCCTACCTGGGCGATGAAATGGAGGCCACGGCATGAGCGCCGCGCCGGGCCGCCCCAAGCAAGCTCGCACCGCAGTGCGAAGCACGGAGGTATTCCCATGATCCCCCCCAGCCAACTCACCGTGCGCGGCCTCTCGGCCGGCTACCACGGCTTCCAGGTCATCCAGGGCATGAGCCTGGACGTGACGCCCGGCGTCACCGTGGTGCTCGGCCCCAACGGCGCGGGCAAGACCACGCTGCTGAAAGCGCTGGCCGGCCTGCTGCCGCGCTCGGGCGAGGCTTTGCTCGACGGCGCTGCGTTGCCCTGCGGCGATGCAACGTCCTGCGTGCGCCGCGGCCTCGCGCTGGTGGCCGAGGGCCGCCAGCTGTTTCCGCAGATGACCGTCACCGAAAACCTCGAACTCGGCGGCTGGCTCGTTCCGGCCCGCCTGCGCACCGAGCGCCTCGCGCGCGCCTTCGACGACTTCCCGCGCCTGAAGGAACGCGCCACGCAGCTCGCCGGCACCATGAGCGGCGGCGAGCAGCAGATGGTGGCGGTGGCGCGCGCCATGATGAGCGGCCCGCGCCTGCTGATGCTCGACGAGCCCTCGCTCGGCCTCGCGCCGCGCATGGTCGACGAGCTGCTGGCCATCGTGCGGCGCATCGCGTCGCAGGGCGTGACGGTGCTCATGGTCGAGCAGAACGTGCGCAAGGCGCTGCAGGCCGCCGACCGCGGCTACGTGCTCGAGCGCGGCCGCGTCGTCGCCGCGGGCGAGGCGCAGGCGCTGCTGCATTCCGACGCGGTGCGCCAGGCTTACCTGGGCGTGGCCTGACCCGCCCTCGCCCCCTCGTTCCCTCACCCCTCCTCTTTTCCTGCAAGGACACCCCATGACCGACATTTCCATGTTCATCGACGGCGAATACCGCAACGCGAAAAGCGGCGCGCGCTTCGAGCGCCGCAACCCGCTGGACGGCAGCGTCGCCACCAGCGCCCCGGCCGCCACGCCGGCCGACGCCGTGCTGGCGGTGGAGGCCGCGCACCGCGCCTTTGCCGGCTGGTCGCAGACCGGCCCCAACGAACGCCGCCGCCTGCTGCTGAAGGCCGCGCACGCGCTCGAGGCGCGCGCCGGCGCCTTCGTGCAGGCCATGGCGCGCGAGACCGGCGCCTCGGCGCTGTGGGCCGGCTTAAACGTGCATCTGGCGGCCGGCATCCTGACCGAGGCCGCGTCGCTCACCACGCAGATCGCGGGCGAGGTGATCCCGTCCGACGTGCCGGGCAGCCTCGCCATGGGCGTGCGGCAGGCCGCGGGCGTGGTGGTCGGCATCGCGCCGTGGAACGCGCCGGTGATCCTGGCCACGCGCGCCATCGCCACGCCGCTGGCCTGCGGCAACACGGTGGTGCTGAAGGGCTCGGAGCTGTGCCCCGAGACGCACGCGCTCATCGTCGAGGCGCTGAGCGAGGCCGGCCTGCCGCAGGGCACGGTCAACTTCGTGACCAACGCGCCCGCCGACGCCGGCGCCGTGGTCGAGGCCATGGTGGCGCACCCGGCGGTGCGGCGCGTCAACTTCACGGGCTCCACACGCGTGGGCCGGCTCATCGCGCAGACCTGCGCCACGCACCTGAAGCCGGCCGTGCTCGAGCTCGGCGGCAAGGCGCCCTTCGTGGTGCTGGACGACGCCGACATCGGCGCGGCGGTGGACGCGGCCATCTTCGGCTCGTTCGCCAACTCGGGGCAGATCTGCATGTCGACCGAACGCATCGTGGTCGACAACGCGGTGGCCGACGAGTTCGTGGCGCGGTTCGCGGCGCGCGCGCAGGCGCTGCCGCTGGGCGACCCGCGCGAAGGCCCGGTGGTGCTGGGCTCGGTGGTCGACATGAGCACGGTGAAGCGCTGCAATGCGCTCATCGACGACGCGCTCGCCAAGGGCGCCAAGCTGGTGTGCGGCGGCAAGGCACAGAACACGCTGATGCCCGCCACCGTGCTCGACCACGTGACGCCGGCCATGGACATCTACCGCGAGGAGTCCTTCGCGCCCGTGAAGGCCGTGGTGCGCGTGAACGGTGTCGAAGAAGCCGTGGCCATTGCCAACGACAACGAGTTCGGCCTGTCGTCCGCCGTGTTCGGCCGCGACGTGGCGCGCGCGTGGAACGTGGCGCAGCGCATCGAGGCCGGCATCTGCCACGTGAACGGCCCCACCGTGCACGACGAGGCGCAGATGCCGTTCGGCGGCGTGAAGGCCTCGGGCTACGGACGCTTCGGCGGCCGCGCGGGCGTGGAGGCTTTCACGGAACTGCGCTGGATCACGGTGCAGACCACGCCGCGCCACTACCCGTTCTGAGCGGGCAGGCTCAGCCCGCCAGGAAGTCGGGCTGGCGGAACTTCTTCTCGAGGAACTGCCCGTTGGCCACCAGCGCGGCCGCGTCGCTGGAGGCCACGTTGGCAACGATCTCGCGCAGCTTGCCGTCGAGCAGGCCCAGTTGCTCGCCGAGCAGCTGGCGCGCGGTCTTGCCGTCCTTCACCGCGTGCGTGATGCGAAAGGCCGGCGGCAGCGCGACGTAGTTGGCCAGCGTCTCGGGCAGGTAGCGCAGCACGGTCTCGCGCACGGTGAACAGGTCGTCGCCGTTCAAGGCCGCGCCCACCAGCCGCGGCAGCACCTCGCCCACCGAGCCGCGCACGTTGTCCAGGCTCTTGCGCATGTCCTCGGTGAGGTGCGGCTGCGCCTGCGCGACCACGCGGTCCAACCGCTCCAGCGTCTGCTCCACGCTCAGGCTGTCCTCGATGCGGCGCTCGAGCGCGGGTGCCCTGCGCCCCATCAGCCAGCCCGCCACGTACAGGCCCGCGGTGATCAGCAGCCACCCGCGGTCGATGACGTTGGCGAACAGCAGCGCCGGCCCCAGCAGCGCCAGCGCGCAGCCCAGGATGTTGCCGTTGCCGTAGAGGAACAGCAGCGCGCGCAGCTTCAGCGAACGCTCCGGCTTCACTGGTAGCCCCGGATTTCCTTGAACACCTGCCCCAGCTGCAGCTTGCGGCCGTCGAACTCGCGCCCGCCCGAGAGCTGCGCGATCTGCTGCATCTCGCTCACGTTGGCCTCGCCGAACAGGATCGGGAAGATGCGCGCGGGCAGGCCGCCGGCCGCATAGCGGTCGCGGAACTCCTGCGGCTTCAGGCCCGAGTTGTTTTCGCCGTCGGTCAGCAGCACGATGCTCACGAAGCGGTCGGGCTCGCGCTGCTGTTCCTGGCGCGCGAGGTCTTCGGCCGCCGCCAGCGCGGAGTAGATGGCGGTGCCGCCGTCGGCCTTCATCGCATCGGCCTGCTGGCGCAGTTCGCTGCGCGCGGCCTCGATGTGGTCGGCGTCGAAGCGCACCCACACCGGCGCCTGCACCTGCGTGGCGAAGGTGATGAGCACCACGCGCTCGCGGCTCTGGAAGGCACTGTAGCGGGCGCTGGCGGTCGCCGTCGAGGTGCTTGCGGCATCGGCCCCCGACAGCAGCTTGAGCGCCTCGCGCATCGAAGCCAGCCGCTTGCCCGACATCGAGCCGCTCAGGTCGAGCACGAAGATCGAGGTGGCGGGCTTGCGCCATTGCGACTGGTAGGTGCCCAGCACCGCGTCGATCACCTCCAGCCGGTTGGGAAAGCCCAGCTCGGCCACGGCGGCGGTGGGCAAGGCGGCCGCGGCGGCCACCTCGGGGTTGGCGGGGCGCAGGAAGGCGGCCGACAGCGCATCGCGCTGGAACGGCGCGGCCTTCAGCGTGCTCACCAGCTGCGTGTAGGCCTCGCGCTTGTTGGCGTTGAGCAGCATCAGCGGGTAGTCGGCCGAGATCATGCCGTCGCGCGGGTAGATCAGCGTGAGCTGGTCGGCCTTGGGCAGCTTCTCGTTGGCGCGCAGGATCACGGCCTCGTAGTTGACCATCGCGTCGATGGCGGACGGGTCCTTCACATACGCGTCGGCCAGCCAGCCCGAGCTGCCGGCGGTGAGCTTCTGGCCGGAGAGAAAGGCCTTGAGCGTCTTCTCGTCCACGTCCTGTTCGCCCAGGTCTTCGGTCTTGCCGGCCAGCGCGGAGGCCACGGCGAACAGCGCGCTCATGCCGGTGTTGGAGCTGGTGGCATTGGTCATGCCGTAGCGCAGTTGCCCGGCACCCGCGGCCTTGGCGATCTCGGCCCAGCCCGGCGGGCGTCGGGTCCACCCGAGCTGCGCGGCCTTGGCGCTCTTCACGCCGAGCGCGATGCGCGAGTAGAAGAGCTTGTCGCGCGCCAGCGGCTTGGCCTGCAACGCGAGCGCGGGGTAGGCGCCGTTGGGCGGCAGGATGGCGTCGAAGCGCTCGCCGGCGTTGATGCGCTCGACGATGTCGAGCGTGCCGGCGTACGAGAACTTCACGTCCACGCCCGCGGCCTTGGCGGCATCGACGATGGGGCCTTCGAGGTCCTTCAGTTCCGAGCCCGCGAGGATGGTGAAGGCGGCCGTGTCCGCGGCGGGCGCGGCACCGTTGCCCGCGGCGGCCTGCACGTCGTCCTTGCCGCAGGCCGCAAGGCCCAGCGACAGGGCCGCGAGAACCGCCAGCGCCAGCCGGCGCGACAGCACCCGCAGGCTCACAGCGCGACCTCGCCGCGCGGCGACTGCAGCGCCTCGGTCGTGTCCTGGCGGCGCACGCGGTCGAGGTAGGTGCGGCTCTTGGCCACTTCGTTGGTCAGCGTGTCCACCGTGGTCTGCATGGAGTCGAGCGCGCGGCTCTTGAAGTCGGCGATGGTGTCCATCGTCTGGTAGATGTTGGCGAAGGCCTGCTGCAGCTTGGCGATCTCGATGGTGCTGGAGGCCGCCTGCTGGTGGATGGCGCTGCTCTGGTCGCGCAGCATCTCGCTGGTGTTGGCGATCAGGTTGCCGGTGGTGGCGTTGAGCGCGCTGATCTGGTCGAGCACCAGCTTCTGGTTGGACAGCGCCTGCGCCACGATCACCGCGGTGCGCAGCGCGGCCACGGTGGTGGTGGTGGCGCGGTCCACGCCCTTCATGAGCTCCAGGTTGTTCTTGCGGATCATGTCCAGCGCCAGGTAGCCCTGGATGTTCACCGCCAGCTGCGTGAGCAGGTCGGTGACCTTCTGGCGCGAATAGAACAGCATCTCCTCGCGGATCACGCGGGCCTTCTCGGGGTCGGTGGCGTCCAGCATGCGCGCGCGTTGGTCGAGCTGGCCGTCCAGCGCCTTGCCGATGTGCACGTACTTCTCCAGCCGCTCCATCAGCGTCCAGAGGTTGACCTTTTCCTGTTCGATGGCGGTGTTGTCGCGCAGCAGCTCGTCCTTGCCGCGCTTGAGCGATTCGATGATCGCGTTCAGGTGCGTCTGCGACGACTGGTAGCGGTCGAAGTACGCCAGCAGCTTGTTGCCCAGCGGAATGATGCCCAGCAGCTTGCGCGCGGAGAACAGGTCGCCCTGCTTCGAGGGATCGAGGTCTTCCACCTGACGGCGCAGGTCGACCAGCGACTGGCCGATCTGCGCGCCCTTGTCGAACAGGCCGTTGCGCAGCGAACCCACGGGGCGGTCGAGCATGCGGTTGGACACCGACGCGGAGGCCTCGATGTCCTTGCTGCCCATGGAGTGGATGCGCTCCACCGCTTCCTTGAACTGCGGGTGCTGGCTGTCGTGCGCGGTGATGTCGTCGATGAAGCGCGCCACCTGCGCGTCGAGCTCGGCCACGTCCTCGGGCTTCAGGCGCACCTTGCCGCTGGCCGACTCGACCGGCACCACCACGACGGGCGCGGGCGGCTCGAGCGTGAAGGCCTGCGGGGGCTGCAGGTCGAAGGGTGCCGCGGCGGTGGTGGTGGTCGTGCTGGCGGAGGGCGTGGCGGTGGTTGCGGTGACAGGCGCGTTCATTCGGGCGTTCCTTGGTTGTTCACTTGAAGCGGGCTTCGATGCCCGTGGTCATTCGTTCGAGCCACTCGAAGCTCGGCGGGTCGATCACGTCGACGAGCACCTCGGGCACCTTCACGCCGCGCGCGGCCCAGGTCTCGGGGCCCTTGGTGTCGCCGCCGGTGCGGTAGCCGTACTCGTGCGCGAGCTCGCGCAGGGCCGGGTCGTTCTCCAGCGCCGCGCCCAGGCGTGCGCCGCCGGGCGTGTAGGGCACCAGCACATGCTTCGAATAGACGGTGGGCTTGGGGTACATCAGCACCATGTCGCTCTTCAGGCGGTCGGGGTTCTTGAGCCAGAACTCGACCATCTGCGACTCGTAGGCCACCAGCAGCGGCGCCTTGCCCATGCCCAGCGCCAGGTAGTCCTCGAACGGGCCGGCCGACGACTGCTCCTGGAAGCCCTGGCGCAGGAACAGCGGCGCCACCACGGGCAGCACGCGGTCCACGTCTTCCTGGCTCTGCACGATCTGCTGGCTGTTGGCGAGGTAGCTCGCCAGCGCCAGGTACATGGCGGCCGAGTTGGAGGTGCGCACGTCGGTCGAGTTGATCAGCAGCGACTTGCTGGTGGAGAACGCGCTGCTGGCCTTGAGCTCCTTCCAGCGCGTGCCCTTCTCGATCATGGCCATCAGGCCCGGCAGGTCGACCACGTAGTAGAAGTCGCCCTGCTTCGCGGCGATGGCGTTGGCCACGAGGATCTCCGCGATCGGCCGCCAGCTGGCCAGCACGATGGGCGTGTAGAACGGGTTGAAGACGTTGGGCGCCTTGGCCAGCGCCTTGAGCTGCGCCGCGGCGGGCGCGCCCGAGGGAAAGCCGAAGTCGAACTTGCTGGCGTCGTAGCGGCTGGCAATGGCGCGCGAGCCGGCCTTCTCGACCGTGACGGTGATGCCCTGCGCGGCCAGTGCCTTCTGCACGCGCGGGTCGGCGAAGAAGGTTTCTTTCTCGGAGCCGATCAGGCCGCGCAGCGTGACCTGCTTGTCCTGCTCGATGCGCGCCGCCGCGGCGGTGGCCGACTCATCGTGCAGCCGGGTGTTCGAGTACCAGACACCGGATGCGACCGCGGCCAGCAGGACCACGCCCAGGACGGGCGCGATCAGCTTTCGAATTTCCAAATCTCATGCTCCTCGCCCCCTGTGAGCGGGGGTCGAAAAACATGCTACCTACCGAATATGACAGTTTGTGACAACCCGATGTCAGCCTCGGTCCGTGGCGATCTCCTGTGTGATGCGCAGGAACTTCTCGATGTCGGCCACCGAGTTGCAGTGCAGCGGCGACACCCGCACCGTGCCCGCGAGCCCGAAGGACTCGAGCATGCGCTTCGAGTAAAGGCTGGTGGCCACGCGCTCGTACACCGTCACGCCGCGCTTGCCGTACGCGACCACCGCCTGCGTGCAGTCGATGTGCTCGAAGCCGATGCCCAGGATCAGGTCGCGCCGGGTCAGGTCCTCGTGGTCGAGGAAAACCTCGACGCCGCGCATCTCGCGCATGCCGGTGACGTTGGCGTTGCCGTCGAGCAGCAGCGCCAGCAGCGCGCGCTCGTGCAGCTCGATGTGCGTGATGCCTGCCACGAACAGCGCGCGGCGGTCGGTGGCATCGGTGAAGTTCGCGCCGAGCCAGCACACGTAGTCGACGATTTCCGTGAGCACCGCGAACTGCCAGGGCGCCGAGCTGCCCAGGTCCCAGTAGTCGGGCTTCTTGGCGGCCAGCTTGTGGTGCGGCAGCAGCGCCGCGCGGTCGGACACCCAGGTCAGGCCCGAGCCCCGGCAGCCGAAGAACTTGTAGGGCGCGAGGTTGATGCCGTCCACCGGCGTCTTCTGCAGGTCGATGAGGCCGTGCGGCGCGTGCTGCACGGCGTCCACCACGATGTACAGGTCGGGCTTGATGGCGCGCGCGCGGCGCACGATCTCTTCCATGTCGAGCTTGGCGCCCGAGATGTTCGACGCGTAGATCACATTGAGCAGGCAGGTGTCCTTGTCGACCAGCCGCACGATCTCTTCGACGTCCACGCCGCCGGTGACGGGGTTGCTCCGGGCCACGCGCAGTTCGCGGCCCAGGCGCTGGGCGTAGAGGCTCATCGCGTCGAAGGCCGAGGGGTGCTCGAGCACGGTGGTGACCATGTTCGTGCCCGGCACGTTCTCGGCGATGGCGCGCACCATGTCGAACATGGCGCCCGAGGCGGTGAGCGAGGCGTACACGCTGCCGCCGGTGGCGTTGAGGATGGTGCGCAGGTCGGCGCAGCCCCTGGCCTGGATGTCCTGCAGCTCCACGGCGGTGGCGTGGATGCGCTCGGCGTTGTCGGGAATGGCGTCGACCTGGGCGAAGCGCTCCAGCGCCGCCTTCAGCCGGAACGAGCCGCCGGCGTTGTCGAAGTACAGGCGCTCGCGGCCGTGGTGGTCATGGTCGACCTGCAGGAAGCGCGCCTTCACCTCGCGCATCAGCGCGTCGGAAAAGGCCAGGCCGTGGGGGTGTTCGGAAAGCATGGCTCAGACGCCCTTGTTGTTGGGGTTCTTGTAGATCTCGCGCACCGCGTCCGACATCGGGAAGTTCAGGTTCGCGTTCTTCGGCGGAATGGGCGAGAGGAACCACTTGGTGTACAGCTGCTCGATGGCGCCCGACTTCATGAGGCCGGTGACGGTCTCATCGACCAGCGCCTTGAACTGCGGGTCGTCCTTGCGCAGCATGATCCCGTAGGGCTCCTGGCGCAGCGACTCCTTCAGCAGCTTGTATTCGCCCGGGTTGGTGGCGCTGGCGACCATGCCGGCGAGCTGCACGTCGTCCAGCACATAGGCGTCGGCGCGGCCGGTGGACAGCAGCAGGAAGCCGTCGGAGGTGTCCTTGCCGGCGATCTCGTTCACTTCGATGGCGCCGCTCTTGCGTGCGCCGCGCAGCAGCTGGATCGAGGTGCTGCCCGAGACGGTGGCCACGTTCTTGCCGTTGAGGTCGGCCAGCGAGTTGATGCCCGAGGCCTTCTTCACCGCGGCGGTGATGTTGGTCACGAAGTGGCTGGGCGCGAAGTCGACCTGCGCCTGGCGCTGCGTGGTGTTGGTGGTGGTGGCGCAGTCGAGGTCGACGGTGCCGTTCTGCAGCAGCGGAATGCGGTTGGTCGAGTTCAGCATGGTGTAGCGCACCTCGATCTTCGCGAGGCCGAGCCTGGCCTTCACCGCGTCGACGATCTTCAGGCAGATGTCGTTGGTGAAGCCGATGGGCGCGCTGTCGGCGCTGAGCTTGTACGAGAACGGGATCTGGCTGTCGCGCGCGCCGATCTGGATGGTGCCGCTCTCCTTGATCTTCTGCAGCGTGCCGCCGTCCTGGGCACTGGCGGCGCCGCAGGCGAACGCGAGGGTGAGGCCGAGTGCGAGGGGCAGTTTCCTGAAGTCCATGGTGGTTCCTTGAAGAGTCGATGAAGAGGGCCAGAAGGCGGTTGAAGGCCGGCTGGGCGAATCTTCGGCTTCTCGATGAATTTCCAAAAGCGATTTTTTGTGATCGAATCGCATGAACAAAAGCGATCTTTCAATCAAGTTTCGCTGCCCTCGCCGCAGCCACGCACCGTGATGACCTTCAAGCAACTCGAAGCCCTGTACTGGATCGGCCGGCTCGGCGGCTTCGCGCAGGCGGCCAGCCAGCTCAACACCTCGCAGTCGGCCATCTCCAAGCGGGTGCACGAGCTGGAGCTGCTGTTCGAGACCGAGCTGTTCGACCGCAGCCAGCGCACCGCGCGCCTCACCGAGAAGGGCGAGGAGATGTTCGTGCTCGCGCAGAAGCTGCTGGCGCAGCGCGACGCGGCCGTGGAGCAGTTCGGCAAGCCCGGCGTGGTGGAGCGGCGCATCCGCATCGGCGTGACCGAGCTCACCGCCATGACCTGGCTGCCGCGGCTGGTGGGGCTGATCCAGCAGCACTACCCGAAGGTGATCCTGGAGCCCGACGTGGACGACAGCCTGCAGCTGCGCGACAAGCTGCTGGCCGACGAGCTCGACCTGGTCATCGTGCCCGACACCTTCGCCGACTCGCGCATGTCGCACAAGGTCATCGGCCAGGTGCGCAGCGCCTGGATGTGCAAGCCCGGCGTGGTGCCCGCCGGCGGCACCGTGCGGCTGCACGAGCTGGCGCGCCAGCGCATGCTGGTGCAGGGCAACAACTCGGGCACCGGCCGCGCCTACGACGCGTGGATGAAGGAGCAAGGCGTGCAGCCCGCCAACGTGATCGTGGTGAGCAACCTGGTGGCGCTCACCGGGCTCACGGTGTCGGGCCTGGGCGTGAGCTACCTGCCGCGCCAGTGCCTGCAGCCGCTGGTGGCCGCGGGCATGCTCGCGGTGATCGAGGTGACGCCGGCCCTGCCCGTGGTGCGCTACGTGGCCATGCACAAGGGCGAGCACCGCAGCGCCCTGACCTCGTCGATCGTGATGCTGGCGCAGGCGTGCTGCGACTTCACGCGGATGTTCCAGGCGCAGGGGGAAGGCGAGGCCGAGGAGGAAGAAAAAGCCGCCGGCGGCTGAGCGGCTAGGCCGACGCTGCGGCCAGCGCCACCACCTGCTGCACCAGCCTGGTCACCGTTGCGGTCTGCGCGCCCACGTCTTTCGGTGCCGGCGCGGTGGCGGCCGTGGCCACCACCAGGCGCAGCGACGGCACGAGCAGCGCGAACTGCCCGCCGTAGCCCCAGCCCCAGGCCACGTCGCGGCCGTCGAGCGTGCCGGTGAACCACAGGTAGCCATAGCCCGTGTCGGCGATCGGCGGGTTGCGCCATTGCGCGGGCCCGTGCCGGCGCGTGCTGTCCGCCACCCAGTCGGCCGGCACCACCTGCACGCCCTTCCACCGGCCGCCGTCGGCCATGGTCCACGCGAGCTTGGCCAGGTCGCGCGTGCGCAGGGCCAGGCCCATGTAGGCCGTTGCATGGCCGGACTTGTCGCTGCGCCACGAGAAATGGTCGATGCCCAGCGGCGTGAACAGGTCGCGCCTTGCCACGTCGGCGATCGGCATGCCGTGCGCGCGCTCGAGGATCGGCGTGAGCAGCGACACGGCGGCGTCGTTGTAAGACCACGAGCCCGGCGCCTCGCTGTCGCGCGGCAGGCCCAGCACGAAGGCGGCCGGGTCGGCTGCATCGATCAGCGCTGCCGTCTGGGTTCGCCAGTCGTAGGCCAGGCCGGTGGTGCCCGTGAGGATCTGGCGCAGCGTGACTCGCGCGGCCGGTGCATCCGGTGCCATGCGCGCGGGCTCGGGCAGCAGGTCGGCGACGGTGTCGCCGAGGCTGCGGATCTTTCCCTGCGCCAGGGCCTGCCCGACCAGCATCGAGCAGACGCTCTTGGTCGCCGAGTTGACGGGCAGCAGGTCGTTCGCGGAGGCGCCCGCGTAGCAGCGCTCGCCGGCCAGTGCGCCGTTGCGCACGACGACGATGCCGCGAAGCGCGGGCACGCTGCGGCCTGCGTCCAGCAGCACCTGCTCGAGGGCTTCGCCCAGCATGTTCCGGCCCGCCGGGTCGGCCGCGGGCCAGTCGGCGGAGGCGGAGGCGGATGCGGACGCGCAGCCGGCCGTGGCCGCGCCCAGCAGCGCCCCGCTGCCGGCGAGAACAATGCTTCTTCGGGAATTCATGGGTTCTTCCTTCATTGACGGGTCGCGCGATGGATATGGATGGACGTCCGGCGCACGCGCCGTCAGAGCGAAACGAACGCGGCGCCCAGCAGCGCCGCGGCACCCGCGACCGAGGCGATCGCACCGACCATGTTGCCGGCGTAGACCAGCCTGCCCAGCCCTGTCGCGCCATCGGACGACAGCCCGCGCTGCCCCGAGATGGCCGCCAGCGGCGTGGACACGCAGAACCCGTAGGCGGAAACGATCAGCGCGACGGCGATGAGCCACATGGCCCAGCCCGGCACCGCGAGCGAAGACAGCACGCCCGCCGTGGCCAGCATCAGCGTGGCCCCGATGGGCAGGCTCAGGTGGGCCACCCGCCACGAGTTGACGATGCGCGCCGCCGCATCGCGCTTGATCGCCTTGGCATAGGGCGCGCCCAGCAACAGGCCGAACAGCAGGACGATGGCACCGTGGAAGACGAGGTGGCGCGCGGCAGGATGCATGGGGAAGGGGTCTCGTGGAGGGACCCGCATCGTAAGGGCCATGCGCAGGCATGCAGACGCAGTCGGACGGCTGGCGGCCGGAGGCACGCTGAAAACGGCCTCGGACGCGCCAGATGACCGGGCCGCCGTCGAGCCCGGTGCGGGCGCCGACGGCGCGCCGCGTGGCCCATGCTCAGCCCAGGCGGCCCATGTGGACCGGCTCCCGGTCCATCCGCCGCAAGGCGTTCGCCAGCAGGACCACCCGCTCTCGCGCGCCCGGCTCGCCTCTGGCAAGGTCACCCAGCGCAGCTTCGTAGTCGTCGGTGAGCTTCTGCCACCACTCGAAATCGGCGCCAAGGCTCTCAGCGTCCTTGTCCATCATTGCTCCTTGGGATTGCAACCGCACTGACCCCTGAAAACGCGTCAGTTTGACCGATTTTTGCCCGGAACGTTAGAACTTTAGAAGTCGAAGGGTTATATCCAAGCCGATACGACGGAGGCACCGCCCGGCATTTCAGGCGCCGCGCGTGAGCATCCGCCCCGCCCTCGCCAGCACCCGCGCGGGTTCGTCGCCGCCCCCGCGGTAGGCCAGCACGCCGTTCACGAACACCCGCTCCACGCCCTCGCTCACGCCGTGCGGCTGGTCGTAGGTGGCGGTGTCGGCGATGGTCTCGGGGTCGAACACCACCACGTCGGCCATGGCGCCCGCGCGCAGCAGGCCGCGGTCGGCGATGCGCAGGTTGCGCGCGGTCATGCCGGTCATCTTGTGCACCGCCTGTTCGAGCGTGAACAGGCGGCGTTGGCGCCAGTAGCGCGCAAAGACACGCGGAAACGCGCCCCACAGCCGCGGGTGCGGATGGCGGTCGTGCGGCAGGCCGTCGCTGCCGATCATGGTGAGCGGGTGCGCAATGACGCGTTCCACGTCTTCTTCCTGCATCTGGAAATAGCAGGCGCCGCCCGGCTTCAGCCGCAGGCAGGCCTCCTGCTCGGTGGTACCCCACTCGCGCGCGATGTCGGAAATGAGCCGGCCCGTCATCTCCGGGTGCGGGTCGGACCAGGTCAGCAGCACGTCGATCACGCCGTCGACCAGGTCCTCGCGCAGCACGGTGGAGCCGGCCACGTAGGGGTACACGTCCATCGCGATCTTCTGGCGCCGGGCCAGCGATTCGATCAGCGGCAGGGTCTCCTTCGTGCGGCCCCAGTTGGCCGGGCCGGCGCACTTGTGGTGCGAGATGACCAGCGGCACGCCCGCGTTGAAGGCCGAATCGCCCGCCTCGTGCAGCGCCTCGATGATCTGTTGCATCTCGCTGCGCAGGTGCGTGGCGTACACGCCGCCGTGGCGCGCCACCACGCGCGCCAGCGCCGTCACCTCTTCGGCGGGCGCGGCAAAGGCTTCTTCGTAGAACAGGCCCGACGACATGCCGTGCGCCCCGTCGGCCATGCAGCTGTCGAGCAGCGCCTCCATGCGCGCGAGCTCGTCGGCGCTGGCCGGGCGGTCGAGCGCCTGCATGGTCGCGAAGCGCAGCGTGGTGTGGCCGATGAGCGCCGCCACGTTCAGCGCGGGCTGCGTGGCGTCGACCGCGGCGCGGTACTCGGCCATGGTCGCGTGCTTGAAAGACTCCGCGCCCAGCAGCGTGAGCGGCGGCTTCGACTGCGGCGTGCGGTACGGCGCGAGCGAAATGCCGCAGTTGCCCGTCACCACCGTGGTGATGCCCTGCGACACCTTCGGCAGGCACAGCGGGTCGCGCAGCACGATGGCGTCGTCGTGCGTGTGCGCGTCGATGAAGCCCGGCGCGATGACCTTGGCGCGGCAGTCGACGACCTCGACGTCCGCCAGCGCCAGGCCGTCGGGCAGCCGGGCACGCAGGCCCTCGCCCAGCGCGACGATGCGGTCGCCCTGCAGCAGCACGTCGCCGGGCCACGAAGGGCCGCCCGAACCGTCGACCACGAGGCCCGCTTCGAGCAGGATGGCTTTGCTTGCGGTCGCACTCACGATGCGGCTCCCTTGCTGTGGTTGATGCCGCCGCCGTCCCAGCTCTGCAACGGGTGCGTGGTGGCGTCGATGCCGTGTCGCTGGAACGCCTCGCGGGCGCGCTGCAGGCGCTGCACCGCGGGCTCGCCGCGGCGCTGGGCCACCAGCACGGTCAGTATCTCGATGGCGGTGAGGTGCGTCAGGTAGGCGTCGATGCCCACGTGCATCACCGCGTCGTCGGGCACCGACAGGCCGAGCAGAAAGTCGGCCTTGGCCGCCAGCGCCGTGCCGGGCCGCGTGAGCGCGATTACCTTGGCGCCCTGCCCGCGCGCGATGTCCACCGCGTCGAGCAGCGAAGGCATGCCGCCCACGTGCGAGATGGCGATCACCACGCCGCCGGGGCGCTGCGCCGCGCCGGCCACCTGCTGCAGGTGGTAGTCGGCCCAGGCGTTGGCCGACAGGCCGAGGCGAAAGAGCCGCGCCTGCAGGTCGTTGGCCATGAACCACGAGGTGGCGCCCGCGCCGTACAGGTCCACGTGCGGCGCCGCCGCGATGGCCGCCACCGCGCCGTCGAGCACCTGCATGTCGAGCTGCCCGCGAACGCCCGACACCGAAGCCGCCGCGCTGCGCGCGATCTTGCCGACCACCTCGTCGGCCGCGTCCTCGATGTTCACGCGGCGGTGCAGCGGCGAGCCGCCCAGCGCCAGTTCCTGCGCCAGCGCGAGCTTGAACTCGCGCAGACCGGCAAAGCCGAGGTCGCGGCAGGTGCGCATGATGGTGGGCACCGAACTGCGCGAGCGCTCGGCCAGCTGCTCGAAGCTTTCCTCGAGCACGCGGTCGGGGTCCTCGAGGATCAGGTCGAGAATCGCGCGCCGCGTCGCCGGGGCGTCGCTGCGGATCTGCGCGATCTTCTGGAGCAATGAGGGGGTCATCGGTGCGTGTTCAGAAGTGCATGGCGACGGCGTCGCTCACGCGGTAGTCCTGCTCGACCACCGGCATCCAGTGCCATTTGTCGAAGGTGGTGCAGGGGTGCGAGATGCCCAGGCCCACGCGGTCGCCGACCTTCGGTGCCTCGGCCTCCTCGCTCGCGTCCCAGCGCAGGTAGGCGTGCTGGTCGTTCAGCGCGGTGATCTTCCAGCCGGCGGGCACGCCCTGCGGCTGCAGCGCGCCACGCGCGGCGCGCGCGATGGGCACCGGCAGCGACAGGTCGAAGGAGATGTCGCGCTTGCCCACCGCGAGGATCGCCAGGCCCGGCTCGGGGCGCGATTGCACGGTGGCCCAGACTTCCATCGCCGGCGCCAGGCTTTCGCCGCAGTCGCAGCCCAGGCGCTCGTCGACCACGCTCACCATGCGCTTGTAGAAGCCATGGTCGTGCGTGACGTAGCAGCCCGAGCGCAGCAGGCCGCGCACCGGCGCGCCCAACGCGGGCTTCAGCCGACCGGCCACGAGGTCGAAGATGGCCGAGCCGCCGGCAGAGACCAGCACCTCGTCGGTCTCGAACAGCTTCTGCGTGTCGCAATGGCGGGCCACGGCTTCCACGCGGTCCATCAGCGTCTTCGCATAGGCCGCGTCGGGCTCGCTGGCGCCGGTGGCGCCCTGCCCTTCGTAGGTCTCGATGCCGACCAGCTTCACGGCGCTGCTGGCGCGCAGCCCCGAGGCCAGCGTGACGGCCTCTTCGTGCGTACGGCAGCCGGTGCGCGCGCCTTCGACGCCGATCTCCAGCATCACCTCGAAGGGCACGCTGCCGGCATGGCGCGCGGCCCAGTCTTCGATCAGCGCGAGCTGCGCCAGCGAATCGACCAGGAACACGATGCGCAGGCCCGCGTTCGCCTTCAGCAGCATCTGGATGCCGCCCAGGTCTTCGTCGCTCACCACCTGGTTGGCGATGAGCGTGCGGCGCGCGCCGGCCGCCACGCCCACGGCCAGTTGCGTCACGGTGGCAAAGGTGAGGCCCCAGGCGCCGGCGTCGAGCTGGCGCTGGAACAGCTGCGGAGACATGGTGGTCTTGCCGTGCGGCGCCAGGTCGATGCCCCATTCGCGCACGCGCGCCTGCATCCACGCCAGGTTGTGTTCGAGCGCTTCGCGCTTGAGCACGGCCAGCGGCAGCGGCAGGTCGCCGGCCAGCACGTTCCATCCGGCGGTGCCGACTTCGCTGCGGCGGCGCGGGGCCTGGGTGCGCGGGTAGCCCTTGAAGCGGTCGCTGAGGATCGGATCGTTGAAATCGTTCAAGGCACTGGAGGCAGCGGCTGTGTCGGTCATGGTCATGCGGCGATGTTGGAGAGCAGTTCTTTGCGGATGCAGGCGCTGTAGTGTCCTGCCGAAATTTCGTCGAGCGGCGGCACGGTCTGCGCGCAGGCCTCGATGGCGTGCGGGCAGCGCGTGCGGAACACGCAGCCCGAAGGCGGCGAGATGGGGCTGGGAATGTCGCCCTTCAGCGCGATGCGCTCGGTCGCCACCTCGGGGTCGGGCTTCGGGCTCGCGGCCAGCAGCGCCTGGGTGTAGGGGTGCGAGGGGCGCGCGAACAGCTCGTCGGTGGTGGCCACTTCCATCACCTTGCCCAGGTACAGCACCACCACGCGGTCGCACAGGTACTCGACCACGTCGAGGTCGTGCGAGATGAAGAGCATCGTCAGGCCCAGCCGCTCGCGCAGGTCGGCCAGCAGGTTGATGACCTGCGACTGGATCGACACGTCGAGCGCCGACAGCGGCTCGTCCGCCACGATGAACTCGGGCTCCACGGCCAGTGCGCGCGCCACGCCGATGCGCTGGCGCTGCCCGCCCGAGAACTCGTGCGGGAAGCGGCTCGCATGCTCGGCGCGCAGGCCCACCGTCTCGAGCAGCTCGGCAATGCGCTTGTCGCGCGCGGCCGCGCCCTTGTGCAGGCCGTGCGTGGACAGTGCCTCGCCCAGTATGGCGCTGATGCGCATCTTCGGGTTGAGGCTGGCGTAGGGGTCCTGGAAGATGATCTGCAGCTTGCTGCGCAGCTTGCGCATGCGCTCAGCCGACAGCGCGCCGATGTCGTCGCCGCGGTACAGCACCTGGCCGCTCGTGCGTTCGAGCAGGCGCAGCACGGTGCGCCCGATGGTGCTCTTGCCCGAGCCCGATTCGCCGACCAGCCCCAGCGTCTCGCCGGGCTGGATGGCGAACGACACGTCGTCGACCGCGCGCACCGGGCGGTCGCTGCTGCCGAAGTACTTCTTGAGTCCGCGGACTTCGATGAGAGGGGCGGCGGTGGTCATCGTGGGCTTCTTGTATTGGCGCCTTCTCCCGCGTGCGGGAGAAGGCGGGGAATGAGGGTGCTTGCGAGGGCCGCGGGGGGCACCCTCACCCCAACCCTCTCCCGCACGCGGGAGAGGGGGCAAGGCGGGGACTGGGGGCACCTCATGCGACCCTCGCCTGCGCCTGCACCGGTTGCACGCGAACACAGCGGGCCTCGCGGCCGTGGTGCGTCTCGATCAGCGGCGGCATCGCCGCGCTGCATTCGGGCAGCGACTGGTCGCAGCGCGGCTCGAACGCGCAGCCCGGCGGCGGCGCCAGCGGGCTCGACACCTGGCCGCGAATCGCGAACAGGCGCTTGGGCTTGGGCTGGCCGGGCAGGCGTGCCTTGCCCGGCAGGCAGGCCAGCAGGCCCTGCGTGTACGGATGCTCGGGCTGCGCGAACAGCGGCCGCACCGGCGCGCTCTCGACCACGCGGCCCGCATACAGCACCACCACGTCGTCGGCATGGTGCGCGACCACGCCGAGGTTGTGCGTGATGAAGAGAATGCTCATGCCGGTCTCGGCCTGCAGCCGGCGCATGAGCTCGAGGATCTGCGCCTGGATGGTCACGTCGAGCGCGGTGGTCGGCTCGTCGGCGATCAGCAGTGTTGGGTCGCAGGCCATGGCCAGCGCGATCATCACGCGCTGGCGCATGCCGCCCGACAGCTGGTGGGGGTACTCGTGGATGCGTTGCGCCGCGGCCGGGATCTCCACCAGCTCGAGCATGCGCAGCGCATGCGCCATGGCGGCCTTGCGGTCGAGCCCCTTGTGCAGGCGCACGCTTTCCGCGATCTGCTCGCCGATGGTGAACACCGGGTTCAGGCTGGTCATCGGCTCCTGGAAGATCATCGACAGCTGGTTGCCGCGCAGCGAGCGCATCTCGCGCTCGCCAATCTGAAGCAGGTCGAGCGACTTGCCTTCGCGCGTCACGAAGGCCGCGCTGCCGCTGACCTGCGCGTTCGCGGTCTTGGGCAAGAGACGCATCAGCGTGAGGCTGGTGACCGACTTGCCGGAACCCGACTCGCCCACCAGCGCGGTGGTCTTGCCCGGCTGGATCGAGAAGCTCACGTCGGCCACCGAACGCACGAGACCGTCTTCGGTGGGAAAGCTGGTGCTCAGGTTGCTGACCGTGAGACGCGGGGCTTGATTGGCGTTGTTCATCACGAGGTCTTCTTGAGCTTGGGGTCGAGCAGGTCGCGCACGCCGTCGCCCAGCAGTTGCAGCGACAGCGCCGTGAAGATGATCGCCAGGCCCGGGAACAGCACCACCCAGAAAGCCTGGTGCGCGTACTGCTGGCTGCCCGCGACCATGGTGCCCCAGGTCGGGATCTCGGGCGGCACGCCCACGCCCAGGAACGACAGCCCGGCTTCCGCCAGGATGGCGTACGCGAAGATGAACGACACCTGCACCAGGATCGGCGACATCAGGTTCGGCAGGATGTGGCGCCACAGGATGCGCGAGGTGCGCACGCCCAGCGCGCGCACCGCTTCCACGAACAGCAGCTCGCGCACCACCAGCGTGGAGGCCCGCACCACCCGCGCCACGCGCGGTGTGTAGACCAGCACCAGCGCCAGCACCGTGTTCAACAACGAGGGCCCGAGGATGGCCACCAGCGCAATCGCCAGCAGGATGTCGGGGAACGACATCATCGCGTCGACCACGCGCATCAGCGGCGTGTCGAGCCGGCGGAAGAAGCCGGCCATCAGGCCCAGCGCCGTGCCGGCGATGACCGCGCCCAGCGCCGTGAGCGCGGCAATGGCCAGCGAGTAGCGCGCGCCGTGCACGATGCGCGAATACATGTCGCGGCCCAGCTCGTCGGTGCCCAGCAGGTGCTCGGCGCTCGGCGCCTTCAGGCGTTGCAGCACGGCCGTGTCGTTGGGGTCGGCGGAGGCGAAGATGGGTGCGCCGATCGCCATGATGGCGATCACCAGCAGCACCAGGGCGGAAACCATCACGATGCGGCGATGCATCAGCTGGCGGAGCATTCGAGGCATGCGCATCGCTCAGACCTTCACGCGCGGATCGACCACTGCGTACAGCAGGTCGATCGAGAAATTGATGAGCACATAGATCGCGGCAATCACGAGCAACGCACCTTGAATGACCGGGTAGTCGCGCCGCAGCACGGCACTGACCACCAGGTTGCCCACGCCGGGCAGGCCGAACACGGTCTCGGTGATGACGGCGCCGCCGATCATCAGCGCGACCGTGAGGCCGATCACCGTGACGATGGGCACCAGCGCATTGCGCAGCGCGTGCTTGAGCACCACCGTGCTTTCGCTCAGGCCCTTGGAGCGCGCGGTGCGCACGTAGTCCTCGCCGAGCACGTCGAGCATCGAGGCGCGCGTGAAGCGGATGATGAGCGCGGAGTTCAAGAGGCCCAGCACGGCGGCCGGCAGCACCAGCGCGTGCAGCCGCTCGGCCAGCGCCGCGTCGGGCGCGCCGTAGCCCGACACCGGGAACCAGCCGAAGGACACCGCGAAGATCTGGATCAGCACGATGCCGAGCCAGAAGCTCGGAATGCTGGCGCCCAGCATCGCGATGCCGGTGAAGAGTTGATCGGCCACGCGCCCGCGGAACACGGCAGAGACGATGCCGCACGGCACGCCGATGAGCGCGGCGATGGCCACGGCCATCAGCGCGAGCAGCGTGGTGGGTTCGGAGCGCTCCCACAGCGCCTGCGTCACCGGGCGCTGCAGGAAGATGGAGGTGCCCAGGTTGCCCTGCAGCACCTCGCGCAGCCAGTAGCCGAACTGCACGGGCAGCGGCTTGTCCAGGCCGTATTCCTTCTGCACGCGGGCGATGTCGGCGGCGGTGGCCTGGTCGCCCAGCAGCACCGAGACCGGGTCGCCCGAGGCCGCGCGCGTGAGCACGAAGACCAGCACGGCCACGATGGCCAGCACGACCAGCATGCCGGCCGCGCGGGAGGCGATATAGCGGAGCATCGACTTCTTCATCACGCGGAGAACTCGATGGCGGCCGCACTGCCCACGGGCACGTACTGGCCGGTGAATTGAATGTCGCCGCCTTTCACGCGGAACACCGTCACGTTGTCGCCCTGCTTGTTGTGGCACACATAGAGGAAGCGGCCGCTCGGGTCGAGCGTGCAGCTGCGCGGGTAGTTGCCGCGCGACCATTCCTCGCGCACCAGCGTGGGCGCACCGGTGCGCGCGTCGATCCTGAACAGCGAAATGGAATCGTGCAGGCGGTTGAGCGACACGAAGTGCCGGCCATCCGGCAGCATGCGGATGCCCGATGCGTAGCTGGTGCCCTTGAAGTCCTTGGGCAGCGCCGAGGTCTCGCTCACCAATGTGAGCACACCGGTGGCGTCGTCGTAGCGCATGAAGGCGATGGTCGATGCCTCTTCGTTCACCAGGTACAGCCACTTGCCGTTCGGGTGGAACACGAAATGGCGCGCGCCCGAACTTTCGGACACGGCCACCGTGCTGGGCTGGCTCAGCACGCCGGTGATGCGGTCGAAGCGGTAGGAAATGACGCGGTCGAGCCCCAGGTCGGCCACCAGCACGAAGTTGCCCTTCGGGTCGGCGTGCACCATGTGCGCGTGCGGGCCATCGTGGTCGCTGGTGGCAAAGCCTTCGTGCGAACGCGCGGCCGCGGGCACCACGTCGGCGCCGGGCTTGCAGGGCGTGCCGGCACCGCAGGCGTCCACGTCCTTGTAGACGACGGCGGCGGTGCCGGCGTCGGGCGTGCCGTCGGCGCGCAGCGCGATCACGCTGACGTCGCCGCTCGCGTAGTTGGCGGTGAACAGGAAGCGGCCTTCAGGGTGCACGCTGATGCAGGCCGGGTCCTTGCCGCCGCAGGGCACTTCGGCCGCGAACGACAGCGCGCCGTCCGCGCCGATGCGAAAGGCCGAGACCGAGCCGGCCTCGAACTCGTTGGCCGCATAGAGCATGGGCAGCTTCGGGTGGCGCGCCAGCGACGCGGGGTTGCGCAGCTTCGCGCCCTCCCCCGCGCTGGCCACGGCCGCCGGTGCGCCGGCGATGGGCCTGAGCGCACCGGTGGCGCCGTCGAGCGCGAACTGGTGCACGCCCAGGCCACGGCCGCCGCGCCACGGCTTGCCGCCGTCGCTGTAGGTGCCGACGTAGGCATATACGGGGCCGCTCGCGGCGTGGCGGGCGGCCTGTGCTGATGCGGCCGTGAGACCGAGGGCTCCGAGGCCGGAGGCCAGTGCGCTGGCTTGCAGAAGTTGGCGACGCGATGGCATGGCGGCTGTTCCGGGCTTACTTGATCTTCGCGTTCCAGAAGAACGGCCAGGTCGCGGGCGTGTAGTTGTCCAGCGCCGGGCTCCTGGCCGACAGGCCGTTGAACTTGCCGACGTTGATGTACGGCACTTCGTCGTAGACCACCTGCTGCACCTTGCCCCACAGCGCGCCGCGCTTGGCCGGGTCGCTCTCGACGTTGAAGGCCTGCAGCGCGGTCTTCTTGGCGGGCGTGTCCCACCAGCCGGGCGCGCCGTCGCCGAGCTGCGGCGGCGAGAGCATGGGCTCGGGGAACTGGCCCGAATGCGTGACGTAGACGTCCCACAGCTTGGCGTCGTTGCGGCGCTGCACCAGCGTGGCCCAGTCGACCACGTTGAGGTCGACCTTGAAGCCGGCGCGCTTGAGCTGCTCGGCCATCAGCAGCGCCATGTTGTAGTGGAAGTCGTACTGGCGGCTGGTGAGCACGCGAATGGGCTCGCCCTTGTAGCCGGCCTTGGCGGCGGCTTCCTTCGCCTTGGCGGCGTTGCGCTGGTTGTACTGGTCGGCGCCGGCCGCCGAATAGAACGGCGAGCCCTTGGGGAAGTGGTTGCCCTCGGCCACGAAGAAGCGCGTGTCGCCGAAGCCGGCCGCGAGCATCTCGCCTTCGCCGAGCGCCATCTGGATCGCCTGGCGCACCGGCTGGCTGGCGGCCACGCCTTCCTTGGTGTTGAGCACGAGGTACGGGAAGCCGAACGACGGCGTCATGATCGGCACGGTCTTGCCGCCCGACTTCTCCAGGCGCGGCAGCGCTTCCACCGGCAGCAGGTCGGCAAAGTCGTACTGGCCGGCCAGCGCGCCTTCGACGCGCGTGCTGGCGTTGGGCACGGGCACGAAGCGCAGCTCCTCGATGGCCGCTTCGCGCTTGCCGCCGTAGCCGCTCGCGGGTTCCTTGCGCGCGGCGTACTTGTCGAAGCGCGTGAGCAGCACGAACTGGTCGGGGCGGCGCTCCTTGAACTTGTAGGGGCCGGTGCCCACGAAGTCCTTCAGCGGCGAGGCGATCGAGTCCTTCGCCATGATGGCGGCCATGCCGCTGGGCAGCGCGAGCTGCGAGAGCAGCGGCGCATAGGGTTCCTTCAGCACGACTTCGATTGCCAGCGCGCCCTTGGCCTTGAGGCTGTCGATTTCCTTGCCCACGGCCTTGCCGCGCGGCGACTGGTCCATCCAGCGCTGCAGGCTGGCGACCACGTCGTCGGCGGTGAGCTCGCGTCCGTTGTGCAGCATCACGCCCTTGCGCAGGGTGATGGCGTAGGTCTTGCCGTCGGCCGAGATCTTCGGCATGCCTTCGGCCAGCATCGGCACCACGTTCCACTTGGCGTCGAAGGTGTAGAGCGTCTCGTACACGTGCTGCATGATGGTGCCGACCAGGTCGGCGGTGGAGGCCATCGGGTCGAGCGTCTGCGGTTCGGCCACCATCGCCAGCGTGGCGAAGTTGCGCGGGCCCTGCGCGTGGGCCTGCTGTTGCGGCAGCGCGGCGCACAGCATCGCGAGCAAGGAGGCGCCGAGCAGGCTGCGCCTGGACAGCAGGGGCAGGCGGGACAAGGCGAGGCGCGGGGCAGAACCGACGTGAGGCATGGGGAACTCCTTCTTGGGGCGTGCGCTTGAGGTGGGCGGGCGGTGAAAGAAATTTTCTTTCTGGCCCGGACTTTGAAGCACTATCCATGCCAAATCATCCGTGTTAACCCCTAATCAGGGGCTATTCTGAAATAGATTTTCAGATTGGAGGGATACTCGCGGCGAGTTTTCGCTCCACTTCCATTCGCTTTCTTTCACCCCCAAGGAGTTCTCCCATGCCCCTCGAATACCTCGGCGCCCCGCCCCTCGCTTCCGACCGCCAGGTGCGCCCCTTCTCCCCGGCCGTGCGCGCCGGCGACTTCATCTACGTGTCGGGCCAGGTGCCGGCGAACAAGGACGGCGAGATCGTGGTGGGCGGCATCGAGGCGCAGACGCGCCAGGTGATGGAAAACCTGAAGACCGTGCTCGCGCTCGCCGGCGCCACGCTCGACGACGTGTGCAAGAGCACCGTCTGGTTGCAGGACGCGCGCGACTTTGGTGCCTTCAACCGCATCTACATGAGCTACTTCGGCGAGAACAAGCCGGCACGCTCGACCACCGAGGCGCGCCTGATGGTCGACGCCAAGGTCGAGGTCGACGTGGTGGCCTACAAGCCCAAGGCCTGATCGAGCCCGGTCAGGGGTGCAGCTCGGTCTTGCGCTGGATGATGCGCGAGACCAGCCCGTACTCGACGGCCTCCTCGGCCGACAGCCAGCGGTCGCGCTCGATGTCGGCCAGCACCACGTCGATGGGCTTGCCGGTCTCGCGCGCAATCTCGTGTGCGATGCGCTGGCGGGCCTTGATGATTTCCTGCGCCTGAATGGCGATGTCGGTCGCCTGCCCGCCCGCGCCGCCGCTGGGCTGGTGAATCAGGAAGCGCGTGTTGGGCAGGCACACGCGGCGCTCGCGCGGCGCGGCCAGGAACAGGTGCGTGGCGGCGCTGCCGACCCAGCCGGTGCCGATCATGTTCACCGGCGCGCTGATGAAGCGCACGATGTCGTGGATGGCATCGCCCGACTCCAGGTGCCCGCCCGGCGAGCTCACGAGGATGTCGATGGGCTTGTCGGCGCTGTCGGCGTCCAACGCGATGAGCCGGCGCGTCACGTCGGCGGCCACCGAATCGCTGATGCTGCCGAAGATCAGCAGCGTGCGCGACTTGAACGCCTTTTCTTCCAAGTAGGAGTTGCGCGGCTCGGCGGTGGCCGCGGGCTTGGTGTCGTCGTCGGACTCCATCGAGAACATGGGCAGGGGGGACATGAAGAAAGCTCCTGTGGTTGAACTGTCTTGACGAACAAGCCCACAGTTTCGTGACATTGCGCGCCGTGGCAAGCTGTGGCGATGCTCGACGAACACTATCTCTCGCAATTCCCCGCCCTGCGCGCCCGGCTGGTGCGCGCGGCAGCCCGCATGCTGGGCGGCCCCGCGGAGGCCGAGGACGTGGTGCAGGACACCTACCTGCGCGCGCTGGAGGCCGGCGACCGCGCCGCGCCGGACGCTGCGCAGGCCTGGCTCACCACGGTGATGCAGCACATCGCCGTCGACCGGCTGCGGCGCGCCCACTGGATGCAGCGCTGGCTGCACGACGCCGCGGCGCAGGCCGTGCCTGGCGAGTCGCCCTCCGCGCAGGACGACGCGGCGGCAGCGCAATCGGCCCGCGATGCGCTGCGCCTGCTGGCGGCGAGGCTGTCGCCCGCCGATGGCGCGGCCGTGCTGCTGCGCGAAGTGTTCGAAGCGAGCTTCAAGGAGATTGCAGCGGCCAGCGGCAAGACGGAAGCCGCTTGCCGGCAGCAGTTGCATCGGGCGCTGTTGCGGTTGCGGCAGGACACGGGCGAGAACGACGGCGCATCGGAGGCGGTCTTTCACGTGTACCGGCAGGCGTTGGCCGAGTGCGATGCGCGTGTGCTGTTCGCGATGCTGAGGCAACCGCCGACGCGGGCTGTTGCGATGCCGGCTGCGATCGCCAAGGATGCCGCGCCGCGTGCCGTTTGCCAGGTCATGCAGATCGGCGGCAGGCTCGGGCTGGTGCTGACGCTGGGCGGGAAAGTCCTGTGCGTGCTGCCGCTCGATGCAAGGCAGGCAGACGAAGAACCGGCAGCGGCTCTGCTGCATTAGCTCCTTCCGCCTCTGGGGGAAGGTTGGGATGGGGGCTCGCGGCCTTCAAGGCTGCATGGCGTTGGAGGCCGCGAGCCCCCACCCCGGCCCTCCCCCGGAAGGGGAGGGAGCAAGTCAAGAAGCTCAGCCGGCCAGGCGGCCCGCCACCAGCTGCAACACCCGATCGCACCGCTTCGCCAGGTCCTGGTCATGCGTGACCATCACGAACGCCGTGCCGTGCCGCTTCGCCAGATCGAGCATCAGCGCGAACACGTTGTCCGCCGTGCCGCGGTCGAGGTTGCCTGTCGGCTCATCGGCCAGCACGCAGGCCGGCTGCGTCACCAGCGCGCGCGCGATCGCCACGCGCTGGCGCTCGCCGCCCGACAGCTCGGCCGGCCGGTGATGCAGGCGCTGGCCCAGGCCCACGCTCTCGAGGATCTTCGAGGCCGCCTGCGCCGCCGTGGCCGGCTCCACGCGCCGGATCTTCAGCGGCATGGCCACGTTGTCGAGCGCGCTGAATTCGGGCAGCAGGTGATGGAACTGGTAGACGAAGCCCAGATGCTGGTTGCGCAGCCGCCCCTGCTCCGCCGCGTCGGCGTGCGCGATGTCCTTGCCCAGCAGCTCGACCTTGCCGGCCGTGGGCGCGTCGAGGCCGCCCATGAGGTGCAGCAGCGTGCTCTTGCCGGAACCCGAGGCGCCGACGATGGCCAGCGTTTCGCCGGCGTGAACGTCGAGGTCGACGCCGTGCAGCACGGTGAGGTCGAGCCGGCCTTCGTGGAACCGCTTGGTCAGTCCGCGGGCCTTCAGAACAACACCGTTGGCGCCGGGCCGCCCCAAGCCGATGACGGCCCCCTCGGGGGGCAGCGAGGACACGTCAGTGCCGAGCGTGGGGGCTTGTTCACTCATAGCGCAGGGCCTCGGCCGGGTTCACGCGGCTGGCGCGCCAGCTCGGGTACAGCGTGGCGACGAAAGCCAGCACCAGGGAAATGATCGCGATCGGCACGATGTCGCTTTGCTGAGGATCGCTAGGCATCTTGCTGATCAGGTAGATGTCCTTCGGCAGGAAGCTCGCATGGAACAGCTGCTCGAGGAAGGGCACGATCACGTCGATGTTGTAGGCGATGCCCAGGCCCAGCAGCAGGCCGGCCACGGTGCCGATCACGCCCACCATCGCGCCCTGCACCACGAAGATGCCCATGATGCTGCGCGGCGAGCTGCCCAGCGTGCGCAGAATGGCGATGTCGGCGCGCTTGTCGGTCACGGTCATCACCAGCGTGGAGACCAGGTTGAACGCGGCCACGGCCACGATCAGCGTGAGGATGATGAACATCATGCGTTTCTCGACCTGCACGGCCGCGAACCAGGTCTTGTTCTGGCGCGTCCAGTCGCGGATGAGGAACGAGCCCGGCAGGCTCACGGCCAGCTGGTCGGCCACGTCGCGCGCCTCGTTGAGGTCCTTGAGCTTCAGGCGGATGCCGGTCGGGCCTTCGAGGCGGAACACCTTGGCGGCGTCCTGCTCGTGCACCATGGCCAGCGCGGAGTCGTATTCGTAGTGGCCCGAGTCGAAGGTGCCGACCACGGTGAACTGCTTCAGCCGCGGCACCACGCCGGCCGGCGTGACCTGCCCGCCCGGCGCCACCAGCGTGACCTGGTCGCCCGGCTGCACGAACAGCGAGCGCGCCAGTTCGGCGCCCAGCACGATGCCGAACTGCCCCGGCACCAGCTTGTCGAAGGTGCCCTTGGAGGCGATGCCGTTGATGTCGGTCACCTCGGGTTCGAGCTGGGGCTCGATGCCGCGCACCAGCGTGCCCTTCATGTCCTCGCCGCGCGCGATGAGCGCCTGCGTGTTGATGAAGGGCGCCGCGCCGACCACCTCGGGGTGCTTGCGCGCCGCGGCCATGATCTCGTCGAGTTGCGGCAGCGCCTGCCCGTCGCGCGAGAAGATCTCGATGTGCGACACCACGCCGAGCATGCGGTCGCGCACCTCTTTCTGGAAGCCGTTCATCACACTGAGCACAATGATCAGCGCCGCCACGCCCAGGGCGATGCCGAGCATCGAGACACCGGAGATGAAGGAGATGAAGCCGTTGCGCCGCGTCGCCCGGCCTGCGCGCGTGTAGCGCCAGCCGAGTTGCAGTTCATAGGGGAGTCGCATAGGGTCGGAATTGTGGCATCCCGGATTCCCTTGAGGCTTCCCGGACAATAGGGAGATGGCCGAAACCCTCCCACGTCACCTGTTGATCCCTTTTGCCGGCCGCGGTTCCCCGGCATGCCGCGCGGCACTGCCGGCACTTCGGCTCCCCAATCTCGAAACCCTGCTGCTGCGCCTCACGCTCGCCGACACCGACACGCAGGACGAAAGCACCCGCTCGCCGCCGCACGAACGCGCGCTCGCGCAGGCGCTGGGCATCGCCGCCGCCGACGGCTGCATTCCCTGGGCCGCGCTCGAGGCACGCACGCTGGGCATTGCCGCGCGGGACGACGCCGAAGGCTGGGGCGTGGTGACGCTGTGCAACTGGCAGGTGGGCATCGACGACGTGGCGCTGGGCGACCCGTCGGCCATCGAGATCGACGCGGCCGAGTCGGCCGCGCTGCTGGCCGTGGCCCGGCCCTTCTTCGAGGAAGACGGCATCGCGCTGCACCCCTCGCCCGTGCCCGGCCGCTGGCTGGCGCGCGCGCGCATCTTCGACGGGCTGGTCACGGCCTCGATCGACCGCGCCGTGGGCTATCCCATTTCGCAGTGGTCGCCGCTGGCCGATGCCGCGCGGCCGCTGCGCCGCCTGCAGAACGAGATGCAGATGCTGCTGTACACCGAGCGCGTGAACGACGACCGCGCCGCGCGCGGCGTGCCGCCCATCAATTCCTTCTGGCTCAGCGGCACCGGCGCGCTGAAGCAGGCACCGGCCGCGCCGAGCCCCGAACCCGAGGTGGCCGACGCGCTGCGCACGCCCGCGCTGCGCGACGACGGCGTGGGCTGGGCCGAAGCCTGGCGGGCGCTCGACGCCGGCCCGGTCGCCTCGCTGCTGGCCGACTACACGCGCGGCGCCGATGTGTCGCTCACCCTGTGCGGCGACCGCGCAGCGCAGCGCTACACCGTGCAGCCGCGCGGCCTGGCGCGCTGGGCCAAGAGCCTGTTCGACCGCAAGCGCGCGTCCGTCGTGCTGGAGTCGCTATGAAAATCATAGCCCGCGAGATCCCGCCGCGCACCGTGTGGGCGCTGGAACAGGCCGGCGTGCACCCGCTGCTGGCGCGCCTGTTCGCCGCCCGCGGCGTGCGCGCCAAGGAAGAACTCGACGACGGCCTCGCGCGCCTGCTGACGCCCGACACCCTGCGCGGCACGCACGACGCCGCCGTGCTGCTCGCCGACGCCATCGCGCAGGACAAGCGCCTGTGCATCGTGGCCGACTACGACTGCGACGGCGCCACCGCCTGCGCGGTCGGCGTGCGCGGCCTGCGGCTGCTGGGCGCCAGGAACGTGGCCTACCTCGTGCCCGACCGCGTGGTCGACGGCTACGGCCTCACGCCGCCCATTGCCGAGCGCGTGGCTGCGAGCGGCGCCGACATGCTGATCACCGTGGACAACGGCATCGCCAGCGTCGACGGCGTGGCCGCCGCCAAGGCGCGCGGCCTGCAGGTGCTGGTGACCGACCACCACCTGCCCGGCCCCGAGCTGCCCACGGCCGACGTGCTGGTCAACCCGAACCAGCCCGGCTGCGAGTTCGAGAGCAAGAGCATCGCCGGCGTGGGCGTGATGTTCTATGTGCTGCTGGCGCTGCGCTCCGAACTGCGCAAGCGCGGCGTGTTCGACACCGCCTCCCAACCCAAGCTCGATGCGCTGCTGCCGCTGGTCGCGCTCGGCACGGTGGCCGACGTGGTGAAGCTCGACGCCAACAACCGCCGCCTGGTGGCGCAGGGCCTGCGCCGCATCCGCGCCGGCTTCATGCCCGCGGGCGTGGCCGCGCTCTTCAAGGCCGCGGGCCGCACCGCGTCGGCGGCCACCACCTTCGACTTCGGCTTTGCCCTGGGCCCGCGCATCAACGCGGCCGGCCGGCTGGCCGACATGACGCTGGGCATCGAGTGCCTGCTGACCGACGACGCGGGCCGCGCCGACGAACTCGCGCGCATGCTCGACGGCATCAACCGCGAGCGGCGCGACATCGAGGGCGGCATGCGCGACCAGGCGCTGCTGCTGGCCGAGTCGCTGTTCTCGGCCGACGACACGGTCGAAGGCATCGCCGCCCCGCCGCCGGCCATCAGCGTGTTCGACGCGGGCTTCCACGAAGGCGTGGTGGGCATCGTGGCCTCGCGCATCAAGGACCGCTTCCACCGCCCCACCTTCGTCTTCGCCGCCAGCGGCGCGCCGGGCAAGGAGCAGGAGCTCAAGGGCTCGGGCCGCTCCATTCCGGGCTTCCACCTGCGCGATGCGCTCGACCTGGTGGCCAAGCGCCATCCGGGCGTGCTGCTGCGCTTCGGCGGCCACGCGATGGCGGCCGGCTGCACCGTGGCGCGCGAGCACTTCGAGACCTTCGAGAAGGGCTTTGCGCAGGTCGCGCGCGAGTGGCTGGCCGAGGCCGCGCTCACGCGCCAGATCGAGACCGACGGGCCGATCTCGCGCGAGTACATGCGCATCGACCTCGTCGACACGCTGCACAAGGAGGTGTGGGGCCAGGGCTTCGCGCCGCCGACCTTCAGCGAAGAGGTCGAGGTGGTGTCGCAGCGGCTGGTGGGCGAGAAGCACCTGGCGCTCAAGCTGCGCCACCAAGGGCAGCCGATCGACGCGATCTGGTTCAGCCACACCGACCCGCTGCCGCCGAAGGTCAAGCTCGCGTTCCGTCTCGATGCCGACGAGTGGCAGGGCGTGCGCCGCCTGCGCTTCCTGGTCGAAGGGGCGGAGTTCTAGAGAAACCGCCTGCGGGCCGGCCGCCTTCAGTCACCCTTGTGCGCGGCTTCGGCCGCGACGATCTGGTGCAGCACCTTGCTCGGGTCGGTGCGCTGGGCCAGCGCCTTGACCTCGTCGTGCGAGTCCGGCGGCAGCTCCATCTTCTCGGCCATGCGCGTCACCAGGCGCAGCAAGGCGGTCATCTCGCGCTCGTTGAGCAGGTTGATCTGCAGGTCCAGGTGGTGCCGCCGCTCGTTCTCCTCGTCGGACATGTTCTGGCTGATGAGGATCATGATGGCCAGCACGATCGCCTCGATCGACACCAGGAACAGCAGGAAGGTGAAGGGGTACGGGTCGACCTTCCACACCCACTGGTTCACCCCGATCCACAGCGCGAAGAAGCCCAGGTTCCACCACAGGAAGGCCACCGTGCCGCAGAAGCGCGACATGCGCGCGACCACGCGGTAGAGCATCGGCTTGGAGCGGCGGTTGCCTTCCTCGAGGCAGAGGATGGCCTCGATGTTGCGGTGGGTCAACTCGCCGATGGAGGGGTGCTTTCTGGGCGTGTGCTGGTGGGCGTCGTTCTTGTGCGTGGGCATGGCGCTGCGTTTGTCGCCGACGCGCGCGCCGCGGCGCGTAGGCAGGCGTCGTCAGCCGTTGAAAGAGAACGAGAGAGGAACGAGAGAGCGCGACAGCGCCCGACACGGCGGGCGCCCGGTCGCGACGCCTTCCTACGCCTGCCATGGGCAAGCGCTTTACGGTGAGCGCTCCGACGCAGCAGCAACACGCGACACAGGAGAACGCGCCCATGACCACCGCCCGCACCGCCGCCCGCCACCGCACCGTGCAACGCACGCAGGACGCGAAGGACACGAAGGCCGCCAGCAAGCCCAAGCCCGGGCCCAAGCAGGCGCCCGCGAGGAAGACGCCGGTGCAGGCCGGCCCCAGGAACCAGCCGCAGGCGCCCCTGCCCGCCCAACACCTCGAGAAGCCCGGCAACGAAGCCGACATGGCATTGCGCCCGCGCTTCGAGGCGCCCGACTACAAGGGCAGCGGCAAGCTCAAGGGCATGGCCGCGCTGATCACCGGCGGCGACTCGGGCATCGGGCGCGCCGTGGCGGTGCTCTATGCGCGCGAAGGCGCCGACGTGGCCATCGTCTACCTCGACGAAGACGAGGACGCCGACGAAACCCGCCGCCACGTCGAGGCCGAAGGCGCGCGCTGCGTGCTGGTGAAGGGCGACGTTCGCAAGCCCGCGTTCTGCAAGAAGGCGGTCGACAAGGCGGTGAAGGCCTTCGGCCGGCTCGACGTGCTGGTCAACAACGCGGCGTTCCAGCTGCACGCCGAATCGATCGAGGACATCAGCGACGAGCGCTTCGACCTCACGTTGCGCACCAACGTGTATGGCTACTTCCAGATGGCGCGCGCGGCCGTGCCGCACCTGCGCAAGGGCAGCTCGATCATCAACACCGGCTCGGTCACCGGCCTGGAAGGCAGCGCGCAACTGCTCGACTACTCGACCACCAAGGGCGCGATCCATGCGTTCACCAAGGCGCTGGCCAGCAACCTGCTGGACAAGGGCATCCGTGTGAACGCGGTAGCGCCGGGCCCGGTGTGGACGCCGCTGAACCCGGCCGACAAGCCGGCCGCGAAGGTGAAGGACTTCGGCAAGCAGACCGACATGAAGCGGCCCGCGCAACCCGAGGAGCTGTCGCCTGCGTATGTGTTCCTCGCCGCGCCTTCGTGCGCGAGCTACATCACCGGCATCGTGCTGCCGGTGACGGGCAGCGTGGGCGCGGTGTAGCGGGCGGCGCACTTTCTCGCTTCCTGCTTTTTCGCACTTTCGCACTTTCGCAACTGACCCTTTGGGGCGACCGACTTCTGAGACGCAGCGTATAGCGAGCGACCGCTTCGGCGATACGATCAGTTACCCCGAATTTCACTCGTGCCTTTGTCCCGACCCCGCCCGGATGCCGCTTCGTTCCCGCCCCTGTTCCTGCCCCCGCCGCCCCTGCCAGCCCGCCGCGGGGCACCAGCCATGACCGGCGCATGGAGTTCACTGGTTCCGTTGGGTCATGGCGCGCTCCTGGGCCTGATGGTCTGCGGGCTCGTGTTCCTGCTGGTGTTCGGCACGCTGGTGCATGCCTGGTACGTGCTGGCCTGCGGCTTCGCGCTCGCCGCCTTCGCGGGGCTGGACAACTTCGCGGCCGACGAGCCGCTCGCGCACTGGGCCGCGGTGGCGCTGGTGCTGTGGGCCGCGTGCCGGCTGCAGTTCGCGCGGCAGTTGCTGCGCATGCGGCACTTCGCGCCGCGGCTGGACAAGGTTGCGCTGCTGCTGATCGCCGCGCTCGCCCTCACCGCGCTCTACGCCGCGTTCGACACACGGCTGTCATCGACGCTGCGCACCGTGCAGGCGCTGGTGGTGGCGTCGACCGTGGTGCTGGTGGCAGGCGCGTTGCTGGCCTCGAAGCGCATGCCGTTGCCGGTGGCGCTGTTCTGCGCCGGCGCGGTGCTGCTGCTGGCCGGCATCTCGGTCACGCACCTGCCGGCCTGGAGCGACCAGCCGCTCGCGCCCGGGCAACTGAATTTCGCGGAGCTGGGCGTGATCGCCGAACTCGCGCTGCTGGCCGCGGCCGTGGGCGCGCGCATCCGCGGCGTGCTGCATGCCGAGAAGGCGCTGGAGGCACGCAACCAGCAACTCATGGGCGCCATGGGCACCGACGTGCTCACCGGCGCCACCAGCCGCGCCGGCTTCGAGAGCCGCGGCGAGGAATGGCTGCGCGAAGGCCGGCCGTTCTCGCTGATGCGGGTCGACCTGAACGGCTTCAAGCGCGTGAACGAGCGCCACGGCCGTGCCGGCGGCGACGCGGTGCTGGCCGCCATTGCGCTGCGCCTGCGCCAGCAGGTGCGCGCGGACGACATGGTGGCGCGCCTGGACGACGACGAGTTCGCGATCCTGCTGGCCGGCAGCCCCACGCGGCAGAAGCTCGCCGAGATGGCCATCCGCATCGAGACCGCGGGCGCCACGCCCGTGGCCTACGAAGGCCGGCTGCTCGCGGGCGGCGAACTCAGCATGGGCATCGCCTGCCATCCGGCCGACGGCCACACGCTGGCCAGCCTGCTCGAATCGGCCGGCGGCGCGCTGCGCCATTGCAAGCGGCAGCGCATGGGTCCGTCGTATGCGTTCGCCGGCGAGAAGTCGGGCGCGTCGCACGGCTGAGCCTCGCGCGTCGTCCTGCGTCCGCCCTGCGCCGCGCGCTTTCAAACCTTCTTCTTACCTCGCGCCACGCGAGCGACAGTGCATGATTGATGCATGAGATTTCATGCATCCGCACCGCCTGTTTTTTCAGCACCACCGGGGGCCAGGCCTTCGCGTGGCTGAGCGGTACGGCTTTCACATCGGGTCTTTATTCTCGGCGGCGACCTCGGCCTTCGGTGTGCCGCGGCCGCCCGCATTCATTCGCCCCTTTTCCAGCGCCCGGCCGTCATGCACGGGCGCGTCGCCGATTCACAGGAGGACGTTTTTTCCATGCGCCGTTTTGAACTGATCGAAGGAACCGCCAGCAAGTTCTGGGAAGTCGAGCAGGTGGACACCGAGCTCAACATCCGCTGGGGCCGCATCGGCACCGCGGGCCAGAGCCAGACCAAGTCGTTCGCCGATGCCGCCAAGGCCACCACGGCGCTGGGCAAGCTGGCGACCGAGAAGGCCGGCAAGGGCTACAGCGAAGTGGGCGTGGCGGCCGGCACGGCCATCGGCAAGACCGAGGCGAAGCCGAAGGCCGAGGCAACGGAAAAGACGACGGCCGCACCTGCCGCAACGACCACTGCGGACGCATCGGACACCGGAGCCGCCGAAGGCCCCGCCGAAAGCATCGACAGCCAGGCCGACCGCGTGTTCGAAGCCGTGCGCGCGCAGATCGAGGCCGGCGCCCTCACCCTCAAGGACACGCTCTCCGCCGGCACGCTGAAGCGCCAGCACGGCGTGAGCGAGCAAGGCGCGGCGCTGGCCTTCAAGCAGCTGAAGTCCGCGGGCCTGCTGGACGGCTGGGGCGCCACCTGCACGCCGCCGAAGAACGCGCAGGCGATCGCCAGGGAGCTGGGCGCGACGGCATCGGCCACGCCATCCGGCGGCTCGGCCGCTGGCGCAGCCGACCTGACGGCGCAGGCCGATGCCGACACCCCGCCCTGGCTCGCCGCGGGCACGCCCGTGCGGCTGTCGCCCGACATGGCGCGCGAGGCCTACCCCTCGCGGCGCTTTCCGCCCAAGCCGCTCGAAGAGGCCGTGAGCGCGGCCGCGGCCTGGCTGCCGGTGCGCCGCAAGCTCGACCTCGACGTGAACATGACGGGCACCGACGCCGGCCTGCGCGCGGCCACGCAGCGCATGATCGACCGCAGCGCCCAGCCCATTCCGCAGCCCGACGCCGAGGCCGACACCGTGCTGCTGGCGTTCGCGCTGGCCACCGGCGGGCAATACAACAGCAGCGAGATGGGGCAGGCGCTGGTGCAGTACCTCGTGAAGCAATATGGGCTGCCCGGCACCGTCGACCTGGCGCTGGACGCGCAGCAGATCGAGGTGCAGACCGCCTACGATCGCGCCACCAAGAAGCACCAGAGCACCTTCAGCAGCAACGTCACGCGGCAGATGGGGAGCAGCTACTACGGCCCGCTCGGCGAAGGCGAGCAGGCGCTGCGCGCGCAGCTGGCGCTGGCCGCGCCCGAGGTCTGGCAGGACTGCCGCGACCGCATCGAGGCCGGCCTGCCCAAGGTGCACCCGAGCCGGCAAGCCGCGCTGGCGATGCTGCTGCCCGATGCGCCCGAGATCTCCAACGCGATCGTGCATGCGCTGGCCGCCGACAAGAACGCGCCCGAGACGCTGCACTGGCTGCAACTGACCGCCACCGACCCCGACGCCGTCGCGCTCGCCGCGAAGGTGCGGCTGAGCTATTCGAGCGGCTTCTGGGGCAACAGCGCCATGACCAGCACGCTGGTGCAGGAGCGCGGCGTCGATGCCGTGGCGGTGCTCGAACGCGGCGCCGCCGGCGACGCCACGGGCGACGCGCTGGCCTGCATCGGCACGCCCGATGCGGTGCTGGCGCTGGCCCGCGTCGCGAGCACCTCGAAAAGTGCCCTGTCGCGGTTCGCGCTGTCGGTCGACCGCTGGCCGATGGCGGCGCTTCCGGCGCTGTCGCGGCTGGTGGCGGGCGGCGGCAAGGACGCCAACCTCGTCACGCCCAGCCTCACGCGCCTGCTGCGTGCGCACGGCGCGTCGCTGCCGGTGCTTCGCCCCTGGCTCGACGCGGGTGCGCAAGCGGCCATCGACCGCCTGCTCGCGCTGCTTGCCGGCCCCACCGAAGTGGCGGAGGCCAGCGAGCTGCCCGGCGTGCTGGCCGCGCCGCCCTGGCTTGCCAAGGTGCAGAAGAAGGCGGCTGCCGTGCAGCTGCTGGAACCGCTGGCGCTGGCACCCGTGGAGCAATGGGGCGAAGGCGAGCGCGAGAGCGCGCTGCGGCTGAACTCGTGGGAGGTCAACCGGCACGCCGCCGCGCGCAAGGACGTCGGCGAGCTGCTCGACGAACTGGGCTTCGACAAGGACAAGAAGCCGCTGCTGCCGTTCGCCAAGTCTGCCGCCGCCGCCGTGGCTGCCGGCAACGCCGACGCGCTGATTGCCGACTGGCGCGCGATGGTGGCCGAGCGCAAGAAGGAGCGCTACTACTGGTTCAGCTTCCGTGCGAGCTACAGCGCGCTGCTGCCGGCCGCCGTGGGCGTGCCGTTCTGGAACGCCGTGGCCGGTGAAGCCGAGAGCGACGACATCGGCCTGATCCTGGCCACGCACGGCATGGCCGTGCTGCCGGGCCTGGTGGCCATGGTGCGCTCCAAGCCCACCGAGAACCTCAAGTACGCGCTGAACTACGGCGCAGCCGAACTGGCCGTGCCCGCCGCGCGCGCCTTCGCCAAGCTCAAGACGCTGCGCGCCGAAGGCCGCGCCTGGCTGCTGAAGCACCCGGAGCACGCGGCCTGCGGCCTGATCGCGCCCGCGCTCGGCAAGGCCGGCGAGGCACGCGACTGCGCGGGCTCGGCCCTGCGCCTGCTGCAGGCCAACGGGCACGAGGCGCTGCTGCTCGACGTGGCCGGCCGCTACGGCAAGCCCGAAGTGGTGGAGGCACTGCGTGCGGTGCTCGACGAAAGTCCGCTCGACCGCTTCCCCACCAAGCGCGCCAAGCTGCCCGAGTTCTGGCAGCCGCGCGGCTGGCGCCGCCCGACGCTCGCCAACGGCAAGGCCCTGCCCGACGATGCGCTCGACCACCTCGGCCAGATGCTGACCTTCCCCACCAACGAGGAGATCTACGGCGGCATCGCCGTGGTGAAGGAGACCTGCGACGCCGACTCGCTGGCCGAGTTCGCGTGGGACGCCTTCACCGCCTGGCTCGAAGCCGGCGGCCCGAGCAAGGACGGCTGGTCGCTGCCCGCGCTGGGCTTCTTCGGCAACGACGACACCGCGCGCAAGCTCACGCCCTTCATCCGCGCCTGGCCCGGCGAGTCGGCCCATGCGCGCGCCGTGACCGGCCTGGACGTGCTGGCCGCCATCGGCAGCGACGTGGCGCTGATGCTGCTCAACGGCATTGCGCAGAAGGTCAAGTTCAAGGGCCTGCAGGACAAGGCGCGCGAGAAGATCGACGCCATTGCCGAGGCGCGCGGCCTGAGCACCGAGGAGCTCGAGGACCGGCTCGCGCCCGACCTCGGCCTGGACGAGCAGGGCACGATGCGGCTGGACTTCGGCCCGCGCGCGTTCAAGGTGGGCTTCGACGAAACGCTCAAGCCCTACGTGCGCGAGACCACCGACGGCGTGGACGGCGCGCGCCTGCCCGACCTGCCCAAGCCCAAGAAGACCGACGACGCCGAGCTGAGCAAGGAAGCGGTCGAACGCTTCAAGCTGCTCAAGAAGGACGCGCGCACCATCGCGAGCCAGCAGCTGCTGCGCCTGGAGGTGGCGATGTGCGCGCGCCGGCGCTGGACGCCCGAGGTGTTCCGCATCTTCCTGGTCGAGCACCCGCTGGTGCGCCACATCGTGCAGCGGCTGATCTGGGGCGTGTACGAAGTGGAAGGCGAGGCAAGTTACGGCGGCACGCTGAAGGCTTGCTTCCGCGTGGCCGAGGACGGCAGCCGCACCACGGCGCAGGACGATCCGTTCGAGCTGCCCGTGGGCGCGAACGTGCGCATCGGCGTGCCGCATGCGCTGGAGCTGCCGGCCGCCGACGCCGCGGCCTTCGGCCAGGTGTTTGCCGACTACGAACTGCTGCAGCCCTTCGCGCAGATCGGGCGCGACGTCTACACGCTGACCGAAGAAGAACTCAAGAGCCTGAAGCTGGAGCGCTGGAAAGACGCCAAGGTGCCCACCGGCCGCGTGCTCGGCCTGGCCAACAAGGGCTGGCGCCGCGGGCAGGCGCAGGACGCCGGCTGCATCTGGTACTTCAGCAAGCCGCTGGGCACCAACCGCGTGATCGAGCTGAGCCTGGACCCCGGCATCATCGTCGGCATGGTCGACGAGTACCCCGAGCAGACGCTGGGCCAGGTGCAGGTCGGTAAGCCTTCGGGCTGGGGCGACATGCGCGACGCCGAGACGCTGAACAAGCTCGATGCGATTTCCGCCAGCGAACTCATCCGTGACATGGAAGGCCTGCGGGCCTGATCGACCAAATGGCCACTGCCAACAAGACACCGAAAGACGCTTCGTCTTCCAATGCCGCTGCTGCCACGGCTGCCCCTGCTGCCCCTGTTGCTTCCTCCACGCTGCAGCGCCCGCCGGCCGAGATCCAGTACGCCGCGCAGATCGCCCGCCTGCGGGCGCAGGACAAGGACCCGCGCCCGCCGGGCTGGGCGCTGGGCCTGAAGGCCGCGCGCTCGTTCATCCTGGGCGACGCGGCGCTCGACATCGCGCCGAAGATCGTCGCGCCCGTGGCCAGCATCGAACGCATGCTCGTCACGCTGGCCACCGGCCGCGGCCTGATGCTGGTGGGCGAGCCGGGCACGGCCAAGTCGATGCTGTCGGAGCTGCTGGCCACGGCCATCTCGGGCATCTCGACGCTCACCATCCAGGGCGGCGCGTCGATCACGGAAGACCAGATCAAGTACGGCTGGAACTACGCGCTGCTCATCAACGAAGGCCCGAGCCCGCGCGCGATGGTGCCGGCGCCGCTGTACCTGGGCATGCAGCGCGGCCAGGTGGTGCGCTTCGAGGAAATCACCCGCGCGCCGCTGGAGGTGCAGGACTGCCTGCTGGGCATGCTGTCGGACCGCGTGATGGCGGTGCCCGAGCTCTCGGGCGAGCACGGCATGCTCTATGCGCGCGAGGGCTTCAACATCATCGCCACCGCCAACACGCGCGACCGCGGCGTGAACGAGATGAGCGCGGCGCTGAAACGGCGCTTCGACTTCGAGACGGTGTTCCCCATCCTGGACTTCGACCGCGAACTCGCGTTGGTGCAGGAGTCGTCCGCGCGGCTGCTGGCGCAGAGCGGCATTCCGAAGACCGTGCCCGCGCCGGTGCTGGAGCTGCTGGTGTCCACCTTCCGCGACCTGCGCGGCGCGCCGGGCAAGGCCGAAAAAGGCAACGGCAATGGCAACGCGAACGACGCGGCCATGGACAAGCTCACGGCCGTGATGTCCACCGCCGAGGCCGTGAACGTGGCGCATGCGGTGGGCGTGCGCGCCTGGTTCCTCGAGCAGCGCGAAGGCTCGCCGGCCGACCTGGTCGACTGCATCGCCGGCACGGTGGTGAAGGACAACGCGGACGACCGCGCCAAGCTGCGGCGCTACTTCGAGCAGAAGGCGGCCAAGCGCAACGGCACGCACTGGCGTGCGTACTACGAAGCACGCCACCGCCTGCCCTGAACACGCGCCGATGCAACAGCCCCACATCGTCGGCGTGCGCCACCACAGCCCTGCCTGCGCGCGGCTGGTGGCCGAGCGCATCCGCACGCTGCGCCCCGCGTACGTGCTGATCGAAGGCCCGGCCGACTTCAACGAACGGCTCGACGAGCTGTACCTGCCGCACCGGCTGCCGGTGGCGATCTACAGCTACCTGTCGGACGACGAGCGGCACCACGGCTCGTGGTCGCCCTTTGCCGAGCATTCGCCCGAGTGGCAGGCGCTGGTGGTGGCCCGCGAGGTGGGCGCCGCGGTGCGCTTCATCGACCTGCCGGCCTGGCACGACGCCTTCTCGCACATGGAGAACCGCTATGCCGACGTGGCCGACCACGAGCACGAGGAGCGCGCCGAAGCCTACGAGCGCGCGCTGACCGAGAAGCTCAGCGTGCAGGGCCGCGACGCGCTGTGGGACCACCTGTTCGAGGACGGCTGCGATGCGGCCGAACTGGCGCAGCGCCTCGCGACCTACTTCGACCACCTGCGCGGCGAAGACCCCGGCTCGCTGGGCAACCGGGCGCGCGAAGAGATGATGGCGCGCTGGATCGCGTGGGCCATGGCGCAGCCGGCGGATGCGAAGGACCCCGGCCGCGCGCAGGCGCTGGTGGTGTGCGGCGGCTATCACGCGCCGGCACTGGCACGGCTCTGGGCAAGCATGCCGGCGGCGTTGCCGGCCACGCCACAGCCGTCGCTCGAACCTGCCGAGGGCGAGGAAGGCGCCACGTTGCGCTTCGGCTCCTACCTCGTGCCCTACACCTTCAAGCGGCTGGACGCCTTCGCCGGCTATGCCTCGGGCATGCCCTCGCCGGCCTACTACCAGTGGGTGTGGGAGCTCGGCCCCGAAGGCGCGGCGCACCGCGCGCTGCAGCACGTGATGCAGCGCCTGCGCGAGAAGAAACTGCCCGCCTCCACCGCCGACCTGATGGCCGTGCACCTGCGCGCCCAAGGGCTCGCGCGGCTGCGCGGCCACGAGAAGCCGCTGCGCTCCGACTGGCTCGACGCGCTGGCCGGCGCGCTGGTGAAAGACGCGCTCGACGCGCCGCTGCCCTGGACCTACCGCGGCGCGATGCGCCCCGGCACCGACCCCGTGCTGGTGCAGGCGATGGACGTGCTGGCCGGCGACACCGTCGGACGACTCGCGCCCGGCACGCCGCAGCCACCGCTGGTGGCCGCCGTGCAGGCCGAACTGGCGGCGCACGGCATCGTGCTGCGCGGCCCGCTCAAGCTCGACCTGCTGGGCGAGACCGATCGCGCGAAGAGCCGCGTGCTGCACCGGCTGTCGATTCTTCGCCTGCCCGGCGTGCGCCGCACGCAGGGGCCCAAGCTCGCGATGTCGGGCGAGCGCACCGAGCTGTGGTCGCTGGGCGAACCGATGGAACAGCAGGCCGCGCTGATCGAGGCCGGCGCCTGGGGCGCGAGCCTGCACGACGCGGCGCGCGCCCGGCTGGAAGACGACCTGCGGCAGGCCGGCGGCCAGATCGCACCGCTGGCGGACGGGCTCAACCAGGCCGCATGGGCGGGCCTGTCGGCGCTCAGCGATTCGCTGCTGCGCGAGCTGCAGGGCGCCATTGCCGCCGAGCCGCGCTTCGAGGCGCTGGGCCCGGCGCTGTCGGTGCTGCACACGCTGCTGCGCCACGGCCAGATGCTCGGCATGGCCGACGCGCCGGTGCTGCGCGTGGTGATCGGCGCGGGCTTCGACCGCGCGCTGTGGCTGCTGGAGCCGCCCGCCGACGTTGCGCCGGCCGACATGCAATCGCACATCGAGGGCCACCGCGCGTTGCGCCAGATCGTGGCCGACGTGCTGGCCCACGCGCAGGATCACGCGCACAGCGCACCCACGGCGCAAGTGCCCTCGCTGCTCGACGTGGAGCCCGCGCGCGCGCTCGCGGTGTGGCAGCGCAAGGCCGCCGACGGCAGCGCCGCGCCCGTCAGCCGCGGCGCCGCGCTCGGTGCCACGCTGAGCCTGGCCGGCCGCATGGCGAGCGCGCAGACGCACGAGGAGGGCGTGAACGAAGCGATGCAGCTGCTGCACTCGCTGCCCGCGCCGGTGCTCGGCGACGCGCTCACCGGCCTGCTGGCGCTGGCGCGCGAGGTGCTCGCGTCCGAACCCGCCTTCATCGCGGGCATGGACCGCACGGTGCAGGCGCTGGACAACGCCGACTTCGTGCGCGCCATGCCCAGCCTGCGCGGCGCCTTTTCGTGGCTGCCGCCGCAGGAGCGCGGCCTGCTGGCCGACCAGGTGCTGGCGCTGCACGACGCCACGCACCTGTCGCGCCGCGCGCTCACTGCCCACCACCACGGCGAGGCCGCGCCCGAGCAACTGGCCGAGGCCCGCCGCGTGGAAGACGCCGTGCTCGCGCGCCTGGCGGCCTGGGGCGTGACGCTGCAAGACACAGAGGAAGCCCCAAGCCCATGAGCCTCGACATTCCCGACCCGCTGCAGCGCTGGCGCCTGCTGCTGGGCGACCCGGCCGAGTCGGCCTGCGGCGGCCTGAGCGCGGATGCGCAGGCCGCCGATGCCGCGCTCGACTGGCTCTACGGCCGCGACAGCGACCGCGCGAGCCGCGGCGAACGCAGCGCGGGCCTGGGCCCGTCGGCGCTCAGCACGCCGGACTGGATCAACACCATCCACACGCTCTTTCCGAAGGAAGTGATCGAGCGGCTGGAGCAGGACGCGGTCGAGCGCTACGGCATCGACGAGGTGGTGACCAACCTCGAGGTGCTGGAGCGCATCGAGCCCTCGGAGTCGCTGCTGCGCGCGGTGCTGCACACCAAGCACCTGATGAACCCCGAGGTGCTGGCGGCCGCGCGCAAGCTGGTGGCCGAGGTGGTGCGCCGCATCATGGAAAAGCTCGCGACCGAGGTGCGCCAGGCCTTCAGCGGCAGCCGCGACCGGCGCCGGCGCTCGCGCATGAAGATCGCGCGCAACTTCGATTTCAAGCAGACGCTGGCGGCCAACCTGCACCGCTACGACCCGGAGCGCCGCAAGCTCTACGTGGAACGGCCGGTGTTCATCAGCCGCACCAGGCGGCATGCCGAGCCGTGGGACATCATCCTGCTGATCGACCAGAGCGGCTCGATGGTCGACTCGGTGATCCACAGCGCCGTGATGGCCGCCTGCCTGTGGCAGCTGCCCGGCATGCGCACGCGGCTGGTGGCCTTCGACACCGCGGTGGTCGACCTGACGGCCGACGTGTCGGACCCGGTCGAGCTGCTGATGAAGGTGCAGCTGGGCGGCGGCACCGACATCGCGAAGGCGGTGGGCTACGCGCAGTCGCTCATCGCCAATCCGTCGAGGAGCATCGTGGTGCTGGTGAGCGACTTCTACGAAGGCGCCAACCCGCACGAACTGGTGCGGCGCGTGAAAGCGCTGGTGGAGTCGGGCGCCAAGGTGCTGGGCCTGGCCGCGCTCGACTCGAAGGCCGAGCCCAACTACGACCGCGAGATGGCCGCGCGGCTGGTGCGCGAAGGCGCGCAGATCGGCGCGATGACGCCGGGCCAGCTCGCGGGCTGGCTGGCCGAGAAGGTGCAGGCATGAGCGCGGGCATCGCAACCCGCCCCGACCTGCTCGAGCTGACACCCGAAGCGTTGACCGCGCTGGCCAACGCGGGCTTCGTCAAGCGCGCGCAGAAGGACGTGGCGGCCGGCCTGCTGCCGGCGCTGGAAGGCAATGCGGACGGCACGGTGACGGCGAGCTTCGACGACGGCGTGCGCACCAGCCTGCCGCCGGGCCGCTCGCTGCGCGACGCGCAGTGCAGCTGCCCCGCGAGCGGCATGTGCCGGCACCGGGTGATGCTGGTGCTGGCGTACCAGGCGCAGGCGGCTTCGTCGCCTGCATCTGCAGCGGCCGATGCGCCGGCTTCGGCCACGGAGGCTCCGGCCGAGCCGGACGGTGCCTGGAACCCCGCGCAGTTCGACGACGCCGCGCTGGCGGCCAGCCTTGCGCCGTCCGTGCGCGAGCAGGCGAACAGGCTGGCCGCCGCGCGGCCCGTGGTCGGCGTGCAGGCCTGGCGCAGCGCCAGCGCACCGCCGGTGGCGCGGCTGCCGATGTGCAGCGTGCGCTTCTTCTCGCGCAGCTCGCTCGTGCATGCGCGCTGCGACTGCAAGCAGGGCAGCGGCTGCGCGCACGTGGCCATCGCGGTGTGGGCGTTCCGGCAGGCCGGCCCGCTCGCGCCGGGCTCGGCGGAGGTGATGGTCGAGGTGCTGCCGCCCGCGTCGGCCGGCGCGGACAACGCGCCTGTCGCGCAGCAACTGCTGATGCAGGGCGACGCGGCGCGCGCCTTGCGCACGCAGATCGACGCCCTGCTGCTCTCGCTCTGGCTCGACGGTTCGAGCCAGCCGCTGATGGCGCTGGCCGCGCGCTTCGAGGCCGTGCGCGAACAGTCGCGCGCGCTGGGCTGGAACTGGATCGACGACGCGCTCGACGAGCTGTGGCAACTGCTGCAGGCTCAGCAGGCGCGCAGCAGCCGCTTCGAGCCGCTGCGGCTGGTGCGCGTGCTGGCCGAGCTGTGGGCGCGGCTGCTGGCCGCGGCGCATGCGGAGCAGCCCCGGCCTTCGCAAAGGGAAAGGCCTGCGCTGCTGGCCAGCCAGATCCTCGGCGTGGGCGTGAAGGGCGAGGTCGCGCTCGACCACCTGCGGCTGGTGTCGCTCGGCGCGGAGCTCTGGTCCGACGACGCGGAAGAAGGCGCGAGCGTTCTCTTCGCCGACCCCGACACGCAGAACGTGACCGTTCTCGAGCGCCAGTGGTCGCGCGCGGCCGATGCCGCGGCCGGCGGCGCGGCGCAGGCGCTGATGAACCGGCGCGTGGCGGGCTTTCCGCTGCGCCAGCTCGCGAGCGGGCAGGTCATCACCAAAACCGCGACGCGGCGCGCCAACGGGCTGGTCGACATCACGGCCGGCGCGCGGCAGACAGGCGTGCTGCCGCTGTCGCCCACCTCGTGGAACGACCTGGTCGCGCCGCTGCGCCAGCAGAGCGTGGCCGCGCTGGTGGCGCACCTGCGCGAGGCGCCGCCGGATTTCGTGCGGCCGCGCCAGGCAGCGAACGGCGCGTCGGCCGGGGCTTCGGGCCAGCTGCACGTGGTGGCGTTCGAGCGGATGGAAGTGGTGGGCAGCCACTGGGACGCGGCGGCGCAGGTGCTGCATGCGGAATTGGTGCAGGCGCCCGAGGACGGCTCGTCGGAGGGCAGCGACGCAGGCCGGCTGCACCTCGCGCTGCCGCACCGCGCGGTGGCCCCCGGCGCGGTCGATGCGCTGGCGCGCAGCCTCGCCGGTGAATACGGCGCCCTGCGCGCCGTGGCCGGCACCGTGCACCTGCAAGGCGGCCAGGCCGTGATGCAGCCGCTGAGCCTGTTGACGGCGCAGCGCGCGGTGGTGCTGCAGGTCGAGGCGGTGGCGCCGCAGCCGCTGGGCCTGGACAGCGAGGTCGACGACGCGCCCGCGCTGCACGCGCTGGCCAGTGAAACGCTCGAGCTGCTGGCGCAGTGGTTGCGCCAGGGTTTGCGGCACCAGGGCGGGGGCGCACTGACGCGGGCCGAGGCGCAGGTGCTGCGGCTGAAGCAAGCCGGGCTGGCGCGCGCCGCGGCGCTGCTGGGCGCCGTGCTGGAGAACCTGCGCTCGGCGCGCCGGCCCGCGCTGGTCGCGCAGCTGGCGATGCTAGGCCTGCTGATGCAGGGCGTGGCGCAGACGGCCTCTGCCCAGGGCTCGGCATAAAGAAAAAACCCCTGGGCCGGTGAAGACTCAGGGGTTTTCTGTGTGGTGCCGCTTGTCGGAACCCGAGATGGGCCAGGAGCCCGCATGGATGCTAGAAAGTTGGGTGTCGCATCCCAAAGGTACCGACATAACTACCGACAAAACTCAAACTGTCGCGTAAATGCATCATGGCGCCGCGGTCTTGCACGCCACGAGTGCCTTTGATCGTGTGCGGCCGCCCGATTCGCCTCCCTTCCACGCGCGAGGCTGGGATTCGGTTCAGTTTTGCACGCCATCGCGCGAGTGTTCGTTGCTCCTGCGAAGTCGTGCTCGGTCGTTGCGGCCAACGGCAGGTCGGAAGCTGCGAACGATCTAAGCGTGAGGTTGAATCCAGAGGGGTGTCGGGCGGCTGACATGATCGGTGATCGTCTTAAACGCCTGCTCCCCTTTGTCGCCGAACCTTACTTTGCTCATGCGGCAAAACTGTTCGAACATCACCCAATTCTGGGGGCGCAGGAAGCGCGCGGCATCATCTAGGAAAGATTGCCCACGCCGCACCGTATTGCCCATCTCGCCGATGAACTTGGTGTAGCGTTCTAACTCTTTGCCCTTGAACTTCAGCATAGCTCTCGTATCGAGAGTTTCGAGGTGACCGACAACCCGGATCGCGAGAAGTGCGCCAATCTCAATATTGTTCACTGCAGACAGGCCATCTAAGCGCCCAATCGGCATTGCGATGGTGCGAAGTCCGGGGTTCAGGTCTCGCTCGCGCTCAGTCGGAAGCCGGTGATACGTGAGGTGTCCGCCTAGCTTAGACACTTCAGTAAAGGCTCTTTGCAACGCGTCGTCCTTCGAAAGTGCAGCGCGGACAGTCTGCACGTCATCAACTGCAGGTCGAATCAAAGTAAGAAGCGCACGCGCCACATTCAGCGTTTGCTCTTTTGTCTCCAGGACGTCCGAGATGACGTCCATTTGAGCCTGTGAATCGCCCCGGATTTTGTGGAGGCTCAACACTCTGAGAGGATTGAGCCATGAAGAAGTCGAACAAGTTTTCACCTGAGGTGCGTGAGCGCGCGGTGAGGATGGTGCAGGAGCACCGTGGGGAGTACCCGTCGCTGTGGGCGGCGATCGAATCGATTGCACCGAAGATCGGCTGTGTGCCGCAGACGCTGAACGAATGGGTCAAGCGCGACGAGGTCGACAACGGCGT